>JAHBUQ010000002.1:0-722771 GCA_019637995.1 Ignavibacteriota bacterium | reverse complement strand
ACTTCTGTTGTGATTGTAAGCTGTCCGCCCGGCTGTTGACCTTCAAATATTGCGACTTCAAGATTTGCTCTACTGGCATAAAGTGCTGCTGTGAAGCCAGCAGGACCTGTTCCGATTACTATAACTCTGTAATGAGTTGACATTTTAATAACTCCTAATTTTATTTAGTTTTTGGTCAATAATTTTATTTCAATACTTTTTTTTTTGCAAATTATTGTAATTTGAAAATGGTTTCAAATATATGAATATATGACGAAGTGTTCATTTGAATATTTTTATATGGATTATTAAGATTTGAAATTATAAATATAAACTATTCGTCTATAAATTGTTGAAATAATATCTTATATTTTTTTGGTGATAAATTGGATTTTAAAGATTACTACCAAATACTTGGATTGACCAAAACTGCATCAGCAGACGAAATCAAAAAAGCCTACAGGAATTTAGCAAAGAAATATCATCCTGACTCTAATAAAGATTCAGATGCTGAAAAGAGGTTTAAGGAAATCAGCGAAGCTTATGCTGTACTCAGCGACCCAGAAAAACGTAAAAAATATGACCTTCTGGGCTCTGATTGGAATCGTCATCGCCAGACCGGCGGCAGTTCTGATAACTTCAACTGGAGCGACTATATTTCCCAGCAAGCCAGACAGCGTTCATCAAATGCAAGACAAAAGGTCGGCGATATGTTTGGAGATTCCGGTTTGTCAGATTTCTTTGAGAGATTTTTTTCCGGCGGATTTTCTCAGAGCGGACAAAGAACATCAACCAAGTCAAAACCGGCTTACGCTAAAGGTGATAATTATAAAACGGAAATAACTATAACAATTGAAGAAGTTGCTAAAGGAGCAAAAAGGCAGCTTCAGGTCAATGGGGAAAAATTTGATGTAACTTTTAAACCGGGGCTTTCAGATGGTCAAAAGTTAAAAATTTCCGGCAAGGGACTTCCTGCTGATGGTGGAGGTGATAAGGGTGATTTAATCATATCTGTTAAAGTTTCTGAAGATACTATTTATCAAAGAACAGGAAACGACCTCTACAAGAACATTGAAGTTGATTACACCACAGCAGTGCTTGGTGGACAGGTTAAAGTTGAAACACTCTACGGCAAATTGATGGTCAATATTGCACCGGGCTCGAGAAGTGGTAAAGTATTAAAGCTTAAAGGAATGGGACTTCCGGATTATAAATCTATTAATCTAAAAGGAGACTTATATCTGAAAGTCTTAATTCAACTACCTGACAATATTAGTCAAAAAGAATCGGATTTAGTCAAAGAAATCCAGAAAATCAGAAATTAAATGTATTATTTGTTAAGAAATGTTAAATTATTAAAATAATTATTTATTAAAATAGTTTATAGTTTTTTTATAACTAAAAATTTAAATTATAAATTTAATTGATGTTAAGTAATAATTAATGCGAGCTATGTTATGGGATTCAGAACACTAGAACTTAAAATGAAAACCGATTTCGGTCCTGACGACCTAAAAAATGTAATTCGTAAAATCTGCAGAGTGCGTGATTTTACTTATACAATTGACAAGCAAAGTCTGGATGGCAGAAATCCGATGGAGATACACTGGCTTGTTAGAGTAGTTGTATCATCACCTGAGATACAAGGTGGTGCTCCTCCTGATAATCTTACACTTAAAGTGCCATTCAAACGCACAGATAAAAAGGTCTTAGTTGTGGGATCCGGTCCTGCGGGCTTTTTTGCCGCTTATGTATGTTTGATGGGTGGTTTGGATGTTACTCTTGTCGAAATGGGTCCTGATGTATATCAAAGAACTCGTGATTTGAGAGATTTCGAAAAGACAGGCAATTTAAACGAACGTAGTAACTATGCTTATGGTGAAGGTGGTGCCGGAACGTTTTCCGATGGCAAACTAACATCAAGAACAAAATCAATCCTTAGAGAAAAAAGATTTATATTTGAGCAGTATATCAAAGGTGGGGCGCCTGAAGAAATCCTTTATCTTGCCAAACCGCACCTTGGAAGTAATATACTCACTAAGGTAGTTAAAAATCTCAGACAAGATTTTATAGACCGAGGCGGTAATTATATTTTCAATAATAAACTGATTGATTTAAAAGTCAAGGATGGCAAAGTCGTATCAGCTGAAACGGAGCAAGGTGTCATTGACGCAGATTATTTTATAGTCGCAGTTGGACACAGCTCTTATGATACTTATCGTATGATGATGAGTAAGGGAGTGCAATTTGTAACCAAGAATTTTGCAATTGGAACCAGAGTAGAGCATTATCAGGAAATAATTAACCGTGCAAAATGGAGAACTCCATCACTTCCGGGTGTAAAGGCTGCCGATTATTCACTTACTTACAGTTATGACGATATTACTTCAGTATATTCCTTCTGTATGTGTCCGGGTGGTAAAGTCGTTCCGGCACCACCAATTGCAGGTCTTAATATTGTTAATGGGATGAGTTATTATAAGAGAAATTATCCGTTTGCAAATTCCGCTATAGTTGTTGGAATAAGACTCAGCGAGCTTACAGGTAAGGAAATGGATCCGCTTGAGTCACTTGAATGGTTGCTTACTCTTGAACGTAAGTTTTATGATTATTCAAATAGCTATAATGCCCCTGCTGTGAAAGTAAAAGACTTTTTGAAAGGACGTACTACCGGAGAGTTCGGCAAACATTCGTATCCGTTTGATTTGGTTCCTGCTGATTTCAGAGAGCTTTTCCCTGCAAAAATTACAGATTCTATGGCAGCGGCATTAAGAGATTTTATGCACAAAATCTGGGGCTTTGAAGACGGGACTATGATGGGACTCGAAAGCCGTACAAGTTCTCCAATCCAGCTCGTCAGAGACGGTATGCTGTGTGCAGGATTCGATAATCTATATTTTGCCGGAGAAGGCTCTGGTTTAGCAGGTGGTATTGTCAGCTCTGCTGCAGACGGTATCAAATGCGGTATGGATGTAGTTGATTCCATTTATTAACTATTTAAAAATATTTTTGCATCATAGGCAACAATTTCAACTTGAAAAAACAGCTTATGATGCATTTTTAATTGACTAAATTGTATAAATACTTGCAAATGTCAGTCTGTTGAGTGTTTGTTAAATATTTATGAACACAAAAATATTCATACAAATATTAATCAAATTTTGAAATTTTCAGTTTTCTTTTAGTTTATGTGAAGTTTATTGATTATTTTGCAAATCTTAATAATATAAATTGAAATTTTCGTGTTTAACAGTATAAATTTTACAAAAAAACTGAAAGATTTGTAGGCATAGATAATGATTTTAAGTGAAATTACAGATCCTGTTCTAGGTCATTTGGAGAAATTCAATACCTACTTTAAAGCGCTTTTACAAACAAAAGTGTCGCTTCTAAATTTGATTTTAAAATATGTAACTTCAAAAAAAGGCAAGCAGTTAAGACCTGTTTTAGTTTTCCTCTCTGCTCAAGCTTCCGGTGGTATATCTCAAAGAACATATAACGGCGCAGCTCTTGTTGAGCTTTTGCATACTGCTACTTTAATACATGACGATGTTGTTGACGAAGCATCCGAACGCAGGGGTCTTGCTTCAATAAATGCTAAATGGAATAATAAAATTGCTGTACTTGTTGGCGATTACTTGCTTTCTAAGGGTCTGATTTCTGCTATTGATGCAGGCGAAACAGAATTTTTATCAGTAACATCCAAAGCTGTTAAAAGAATGAGTGAAGGCGAATTAATGTCAATAGACAAATCTCGAAGCATTTCATTTGATGAAGATACATATTTTAGAATAATTTCTGATAAAACTGCATCCCTTCTATCAACCTGCTGTGAAATCGGTGCACTTAGCGCCTCAAATAACATTGAATATCGCGAAGCGATGAGAGAATATGGTGAGTCTATCGGAATAGCTTTTCAAATTCGAGATGACATATTTGATTACACTTCAAGAAGCTCTTTGATTGGAAAACCAGTCGGAAATGATCTAAAAGAGAAGAAAATTACCCTACCATTAATTCATGCCCTTGGTAATTCTATTGATAAAGAAAAGAATTCAATACTGAAGTTGATTAAACGCGGAAAATTAAAAAAAGCCGAAGTAAATTTAATAATTGATTTCGTTCACGAGAAAAAAGGCATCGAATATGCCGAGAAAATCGCTAAAGAATATATCAGTAAGGCACAGAACGCATTAGGTGTTTTTCCTGAAAGCCCCGCAAAAGAATCACTTTTAAGATTTACGGAGTTTGTCCTAACCCGAGATAGTTGATATGAGTGATATTTCCCTTATGTTTGCCGTGGAAGCTGAACAGCTGCTTCTTGCCGATTTACCTGAGGATGCTATAGAACTCTGCAACAAAGGACTTGAAATATATCCGGGCTATGCAGCAGCTTTGTCTGTATTGGCAAAAGCTCATAAAGCTTTAGGCGAAAAAAATATTGCCCTTCAAATCATTGATGATTCACAATATCAAATTCTTGCGCCAAGCTATGAGATAATCCATAAATCTGTCGAAGAGGATGCAAAACTTGAAGATGTTTTTATTGAGGATAATTTTACATCTAACTCCGAATTTGTTAATCCTGCGGTTATTTTGAATAGTGATGTTGCTGATATTCAAAAAGACTATGTGCTTTCAGATTCACCAGAAGATGATGATGAAAAATATTCGTTTGATTCAGAGGACATTTTAAATTTGGAAGATAATATTGAAGTTGAATTATCTGATAATTTCGATTCTGTGGCAAATAATGATGATACGATTTTAGATTCTTCAAATTTTGAGATTGCAAGTGATGAAACAATAAACATTGCTGATTCAGACTTGGACTATCAGCCTGAAAAATTTGCCGGATTAAATAGTAAATCAACCATTTCTGCTTCTAATATTGACTTGATTCCCGGACTTCACAGATTCCAAAACTCAAGGCTTCAATCACTTTTCACAAATAGAAAAAAAAGAATTAACGCCGACATTTATAAAATTATCAGTAAGCAATCTCAGTATATATCGCTTATTTCAAGTTTAAGCCACGCTAATCCTATCAAACCGGATAGTCACCATAAAGGCGACAGAAAAAAAACATCTGTAATTGTAACCGAAACTATTGCGGATATACTTGTTAAACAAGGTGCTTACGAAGAAGCTAAAGTTGCTTATAAGGAGCTATCCAAAAAATACCCTGAAAAGAAAAAACAATTCGACAAAATTATTGCTAATATAAATAAAAAATTAATTTAAAATTTTTTGCAATAATAAATAATATATTTCATTTGATACGTTTATTTACTTTGAAGTAGTATTCAAATAATTAATAAGGACATATTTATATCGCAATTAATTTACTTTTTTGTTTGTTTTGGCAAAAATATTAGTAACTTTTTACATTCTTATTTGTTATATAAGAATAATTTTTATCAAAATTGGTGAATTATGCGATATATAATTTTATTGTTGATATTACTTTCGGGGTTTATTCTTAACCCCCGACTGATATATTCAGAATCTTTCAACGGATTCGAAGTATTGCAGCAAACAAACAACTCAATTACAATCCAATTCATTTCAAATTTTACCGATTTTGGAATTATTACCGATATTGATGGGAATGAATTTCACGCACCTGAAATTGAAAACTCTCGGATGCAATTTGAACCCGGCAATTATTTTCCTGTATTTTTATCACCTGTAAATTTGATTGTACCTGCTCCCAATGCATATTCCTACAGCATTATTCATAAGATTGAAAGAGAATTCCAAAATATCAGGTTATCACCTCTACCCAAATATTTAGTAGATAATAACCGAAACCTGTCTGAACTTTTTGATGAATTTCAGATCATGGCAACTAATGAGGTCAATCTTGATTATGCAGGTATATCAAGAGGTCAGCATATTTCAGGTCTTACAATCCATCCTGTAAAATATAATAAAGCTGAAAAAAGCCTGAAAATTATTGATACAATAGTAATTAAAATTGACTTTGATATATCTCAAGCTAACATAATCAATAATTATAATGATTTTTCTGCATTGTCAACTATTAATTATGCTCAGGGAAAATTCTGGTCAGCTGATAAAGACAGAAAAAGATTAGATACTTATGAATTTCTTAGTGATAAACAAATCGCAATTTCTGAACTATCAAACGGTAAGTGGGGCAGAATTACTATTGCAGATGAAGGTGTTTACAGGCTTGATGCTTCTGATTTACAATCAATCGGAATACCGGCAACAGCAGAAGCCGCAAGAACAATCAAGATATTTGGAAAAGGTGGAAAGCCACTAAGTGAATTAGTCAGTGCCGGCTTGAATAATCAAATGGATGAGCAGGAGATAATTGTCAGAACTCGAAATGATGGTTCGCTTGAGTCCGTAATTTTCTATGCGAATAGCACAAATGGATTCGAAAGAAGAAATGGGGAATTCAGCCATTACAAAAATTTCTACAGCGATAAAAATTACTATCTCATTACCTGGGGTGGCACAAATGGCAAGCGTGCAGAAGGAATCCCAAATCCTGATGGAGAAATTTTATTTAAACCTACTAACTACATCGAGAGAGTATTTGTAGATGAAGACATCGTAAATGCACACAATCTTGGTGGAGGCAGAGACTGGTTCGGAAGGAGTTTCTTTTCTTCACCAATGTCACCTGTAATGCTTCACGACCTCGAAAGGGGCGGAGAAATTTCATACAAGTTTGCAATGGCGCACAGAGCAAGCAGCGTAGGTTCTTTCACGATTTTTGAGAATAATCAGCAAATAGGAATACTTTCATTGAATAGTGACCGTAGCGACCCATATGTATCATCTGTTCGTAATTTCTTGAATGTTAAAATTCCAGCAAGCCAGATTGCCGGTGACAATAGAAGCATAATACGATTTCAATATCAAAATTCACAGGTAACAGCAGTTGGTTATTTCGATTATTACGAAATGTCCTATCCAAGAAGATTTTTTGCCGTTAATAACCAAATCAGGTTTATTCCTGATCCTGATATGCACGGAATTGCAGAATTTAACATTAACGGATTTTCCGGCGAAATATTCGGATTTGATGTTTCTGATGAAAAAAATCCTAAACTACTTACAAATAAATCTGTAACAGGTAGTATTTACTCATTCTGTTACAATTTGAGTATGATAAAATTCAGCAGATTTTTTATCTCATCCAACTTAAGAAAACCTGCTGTAGAAACTATTGAAATTGCAAATCTCAGAGATAATAATGACAACGCAGAAATTGTTGTTATCACACATCCGCTACTCTTGGAATCTGCAATTAAATTCAAGAATTACAGGGCTAATCAAAGCGGTAAGAAAGTTGAAGTATATCGAACGGATCATATATATAATGAATTTTCATCCTCTATTCCTGACCCTACAGCTTTACGTGATTTCCTGATAAATATTTATAATCGCTGGGAAACCAAGCCGAAATACCTTGTTATTTGGGGTGATGGTCATTATGACTTCAGAAATATTGCTACAAATCAGGTTAACTATATACCTGCCTATCAAACATACAGAAATGATATAAGTGAATTCAATGACATTCATGAGGGCTATGCCACAGATGATTTTTATGCTTTGATTGATGGCGATGATTTGCTGGTAGATATTAATTTCGGGCGTGTAACAATTGACAATCCTGAAACAGGCAATTGGGTAGCAGACAAAATCATTCATTATGAAACATCTCAATCTGATGATATCTGGCGTACAAATATGATTTATATAGCTGACGACGGACCATCGGAAGGGACAAAATATGATGGTTCAACACACAGTGGTCAGTCTGAGAATTTACAGACAAATTTTGTAAGCAGGAACAACCCCGATTTGCAATTCGAAAAAATCTATCTTGTAGAATATCCGACAATTTATGTCGGAAGCGGACGCGCAAAACCTGCTGTTACTGAAGAGATGCTCACAAGAATCAATACAACCGGCGGTCTGATATTAAACTGGATTGGTCATGGAAATCCGAGAGTATGGGCTCATGAGAGAATCTTAGACCGCGATATAACAATACCTCAAATGCGAAACATTGATAAACTCTTTTTCCTTACAGCCGCAACTTGCGATTATGCTAGATTTGACGACCCAAATGTTCGAAGCGGTGCAGAAGAGATGTTTATTAGCCGGAATGGTGCTGCAATTGGTGTTTTTTCGGCTTCACGAATTGTTTACAGTGATGACAATGCAAGACTTACTTATGCATTCTATAACAGATTGATGAGTCGTAATCCTGAAACAGGAAAATTCCCTACACTCGGAGAAGTTATAAATGCTGTTAAGCAGACTTTCTATTTCACAAATGACAGAAAATTCTTCCTTTTAGGCGACCCTACAATGACTCTTCTTATGCCTGAATACAAAGTGAATATATCTTCAGTTAATCAGCAAGAATTGGGTGGGCAAATATTAAACCTTGAAGCCTTGTCAAAAGTAACAGTTAAAGGATATGTAAGCAAGCCTGGAACAAATGAAATTGATAATTCATATAATGGTACTGTGGTTGTGACTCTTCGTGACGGAGATGTTGTGATGCGGGTTCAGGAATATCATCAAGGTGTACCTCGTTCAATGTTTGTTTACAGAAAACTCGGTGGTAGTCTTAACCGTAGCTCTTATATTGTTCAAAATGGAGAGTTTGAAGCTGAATTTATCATCCCTAAAGATATTAGTTTTAGCGATTCATTAGGAAGACTTTTTATGTATTCCGCCTCAAATGATGGCAGATATGCGAGCGGAAGTTATCATAATATTATGATAAACGGATTTTCGGATGTTGATATTTTAGATACAATTCCTCCTGATATTTCGATATACCTTGATGGAAGAAAATTCAAATCAGGCGATGTTGTAACAGTCAATCCGCGATTGATTGTAGATTTGTTCGATGAGTCCGGTATAAATACAACAGGACTTGGTATTGGACACAGAATAGAGGCATGGATTGATGACTCACCTGTATCTATTGACCTTACCGATAAATTCAGTTCTTCTCTTACAGATTCACGAAGAGGAACAGTTGAAGATATTTTGTTTGGATTAAGTCCCGGAAAACATAAAATTCGTGTTCGCGCCTGGGATGTGTTTAATAACTTTTCTATAGCTGAAGTTTTCTTTGTAATACCTGAAAATAACGGTGGTTTGGTAGAAAACATATATAATTATCCAAATCCTTTCACTGATGGCACGAATATTGTATTCAGACATAACGCAGTGGCGCCTTATGATGTAAATTTAGAGATTTATACAATTAATGGCGTCTTAATACGAAATATAGAAAATACTTTAAACAGTTTGCATACATCAGAAATATTCTGGGATGGAAAAGATAGTGGCGGCAATAGAATTGCCGATGGTATTTATCTTGTAAACGTCAGAATTATCCATGATTCCGGTTTAACTCTCGGGCGTGGCAAACTAATTAAAATAGCTAATTAAAAAGTAAAATATAAAATTATAAACCAATATTGATGATCTGGAGGTTTTAACATAATGAAGTTATATCTTAAAGCGGCAATAATGACAGCTATAGTAGCAACAGGATTCTTTTTACCGGCAGCAATGCACGCACAAGCCGGCGGTTCAGCTGTGCCGTTTTTGCTCATATCGCCTGATGCGAGGGCAAGCGGAATGGGAGAAACCGGGACTGCAGTTGCCGATGATATTAATGCGATTTATTGGAATACAGGCGGTCTTGCCTTTTTGGACTATTTCCCTGCAACAGCAACTCGTGAAGAGCAGCCTTATACTCAGGTAGCTCTTGCTTTCTCTCCTTGGTTACCACAGTTTAATGCAGATCTATATTACAGCTACGCTACTGTAGGAAGATTTTTTGAAGAATTGGACGGTACAGTCGCTTTTAACTTTATTTTCATGAACTTGGGCGAATTTACCCGTACAGCTGATAACGGACAGGTTCTTGGAAAATTTATTTCAAATGAATTTTCTGTGGGTCTATCCTATGGAACTATTGTAGCACCTGACTTAGGTGTAGGATTTCAACTCAGATATATCCATTCAAATTTAACTCCGACATCTGCTCAAACAGGTGGCGAAGCCGGTACAGGTATAAGTGCTTCATTTGACCTTGGTGTTTTGTGGAAACCAACAGATATTGAATTCCTAGGAATTAAGGACAGATTATCATTAGGATTGAATCTTAAAAATGTAGGTCCAAAGGTGACATATATTCGCGAGTCTGACCCACTGCCGACCACACTCAGACTTGGAACAGCATTCAATTTGTACAAAGATGAGTTTAATGATTTGAAGATGGCAGTTGACTTTGGCAAATTACTTGTTAAGCGTGACTCATTAGGCTCAGACGCTTTGCCACTTTCACTTGTAACAGCATGGGAAAATCCCGGCGCAGAATGGTCATTTGGTTTAGAATACTGGTACGAAAGGGTTGTAGCTCTAAGAGCTGGATATTTTACTGAGCCGGCTGTACTTGGCAACCGTCATTACTGGAATTTCGGTGCAGGCGTAAGGTATGATATTTTCAGTCTTGATTTCAGCTTCATTAACACAATTGAAGAAAATCACCCGCTTGCCAATACCATGAGGTTCTCACTGCTTATTGATTTCAATTAATAAGGTAGTTTCTGAAAATATTTGATAGTTGAGAATTAAGAGATTTGTCCATACAACTCAGCAGAAATTTTAAAAACCACATCCTTTTAGGTGTGGTTTTTTAATATACTTTTATTTTTGGATTGCAACTTGATTTATCCTGCGCTCTAAAACTTTGAATTTTCTCTAAACTTAAGCCATTTCACTTTTAGACGGTCAAGAGAGAATATTTTAATCTTGTTGGTAAGCTTGCCGGCTCTGTAGCGAATATTAGATGACAACCTCCATGCAGAAGATATAAGAATATTTTTTGAAAAAGCTGAAGATTTTGATGAAACTGGCACAATATTCTGCTCAAGAATATATTTTAATCTATTAGAAACATTTTGCTTATCAACAAATTTATTTATAAGATTATTTTCAAAAGGTGGCTCGGAAATCATTTGGCGGTATAAATCATCATCATTATCATACTTAATTATTGCCTCTATAAATTCCTCGTCGCTGTTATAATCATGATAATTTATAAAACTTTTCGGGTTGAAATCCTTAGCTACTAATGGATTTCCCCAATATATTGGTATGCTTCCACAAAGCAGCGGGTCGAGGATTTTTTCTGTTGTATATCCGGGATATGAGCTATTCTCGAAAGCAAAAGTAAATTTGAATTTTCGGATATACTCACGTTTTTCCTTTTCAAATCCACCAATAGGTCCACCGATATTATTTAGATACCTGCCTGCAGAATGAATTTTTTTATAATTTGAAAGCTTATCAAAAATTAGTTTTCGCTTTTCGGGACCCGGATTAGAATAAATGAAGTTACAAAATTCTGATTTTTCATTCAGGATTTTATAGGTTTCTTTTGGTTTTAAAAGCTCATTCATATCTGCAAAAAGTGCATAAAGCGGAAGTCGGTAATTGCGGTTGTCGTCTGAATAATCAAATGAAAAAGCCCAGTCGCAATGATTAAAATCTGGACGGCAGTTTTCACCTGTGAAATATATTCTAATACAATTATAATTTTGATATTCTATACCAAAATTTGAATAAAAGAGGAAATCAGGATTTTGGGCATCAATATCAACATCGAAATGGTCTTTCAATATATTGACAAAGTAATTATCATAAATATCAAAAGTAGCCCAAAAATCAGTAAAATATAATTTTACCTTTTTTTTCATTAAAATAATCCTGCATTGCCGTCACTTATCCGTATCATCAGTGAGCTCTGAGAGCTTCAGCACCGCCGACGATTTCGAGCATTTCGGTAGTAATAGAAGCCTGACGGGCTTTATTGTACTGTAATTCAAGCATAGAAATAAGCTCTTTTGCATTTCTAGTGGCGTTATCCATAGCAAATCGTCTTGCTGCCTGTTCAGCTGCATTGGATTCGAGAATTGACCGCCATATTTTGATATTTACAAGTTTTGGGAGTAAGTCATCTAATATAGCTTTTTTATCAGGCTCAAAAATATAATCAGCCGTCGTTTTTTCTTCTTTCTTTTGCTTACCAATTGTTATAGATTCACCTGAAACTATAGGCAGAATATTACGTAATCTTGGCTCTTGCTTCATGACAGTAATAAATTCATTTCCGAGGATCATAATTTTATCATATTTTGCTTCAATAAAATCAGATTCATAAGCATTTACAATTTCTTGTGCAATAGTAAAATTCAGCTCTGAGAAAATTCCCTGAAATTCCGCTGCTACGAAATAGTGCCTTTTTTTAAAGAATGACACAGCCTTTTTTCCAATTGCAATCACTTTTGTTTGCGAACTTGGATAATCCTTTGGGAACTGGTTATTAAGTAAATGGACTGCTTCTTTCAGCAAATTCGTATTGAAAGAGCCGCAAAGACCTCTATCGGATGTCACCACAATAAGGAGAATATTTTTTACATCATCAGATTGTCTGAGAAGAGGATTTGTATAATCACTTCCCAATGTGGAGGAAACATTTGATAGTATCATATCAAGTTTCTCGAAATAAGGGCGTGCTGATTCGATAGCATTTTGTGCACGTTTAAGTTTAGCTGTTGATACCATCTTCATCGCAGATGTAATCTTAGCAGTATTTTTTACGCCTTTAATTCTGTTTCTTATATCTCTTAAAGTAGCCATTTTAATTTTCCGAAGAACTAATAAACTAAATAATTTTTTGATAAATAGTTAGTAACGTAATCATTTACAGAGTCTTCAAGACTTGCAAAATTGAAATCCAAACCCAAAACTTTCAATTTTTTCATTTCTGCTTCAGTAAAATTCTGATACTGATTTGTCAAATTTTCAGGCATATTAATGTACTCAATGTTAGAATTTAGATTTAAAGCCATGAAAACAGCATTAGCCAAATCATTCCAAGACCTTGATTTGCCGGTGCCGAGATTCAAAATACCGCCCTGAATACCTTTAGTGTAAAGTTGCCAGATCACTTCACAGGCATCTTTTACATAAATAAAATCACGCATTTGGCTTCCATCAGAATATTCAGAAGTGTTGGATTTAAACAGTCTGACCATACCTATGGATTTAATCTGATTGTATGATTTATAAATCATACTCGCCATATCACCTTTGTGGTATTCATTCGGGCCAAAAACATTAAAGAATTTAAGACCTGTAAATATTTTATCGTAACCATTTTGAATAACCCACAAATCAAAGAGCTGCTTGGAGAAGCCATAGCCATTCAATGGTTTAAGCTCGTCATAAGTTTCATCACTGTAACCATTATCACCATTGCCATAAGTAGCAGCAGAACTTGCATAAATAAACTTAACACTATTTCTAAGGCAAAATTCCGCTAAATCAATTGAATACTGATAATTATTATCAATCAGATAGTCATTATCAGTTTCAGTAGTAGATGAACAAGCTCCAAAATGAAAAACAGCAGTAATCTGACCGTCGTATTTTCCATTTTTGAGATTTTCTCTAAAAACAACTTTATTTTCAAACCGCTCAAACTTTTTGCCTGTCAGATTTTTCCACTTTGTACCATTACCTAAACGGTCAACGACAAGGACATCTGAGATGCCCTTGTCGTTAAGAGTTTTTAGAAAACATGAGCCTATAAAACCGGCACCACCAGTCAGAACAATCATAATTAAGCTATTGATTTTTTGAAATTTGCAACAAAACTTGTTATTGCTTCTGTAAGCTTTGTATTGTTTTCTTTAGTAATTTCCTTTTTATCCTTAATATCATTAAGAACATCTGAATGTAAATTATCAAGAAATTCGAAATATTCTTTTTCAAATCTGTGAATGTCATCCAATGGAATTTCATCAAGAAAACCATTTGTAGCAGCATAAATAAGCACAATCTGTTTATCAACAGGTATTGGTGAAAACTGCTGTTGCTTAAGAATTTCAGTAAGTAAAGCACCGCGTTTCAGTTTAGCCTGTGTAGATTTATCCAAATCAGAGCCGAACTTTGAAAACGCTTCAAGCTCACGGAACATAGCAAGTTCGAGTTTAAGCGGACCGGCAATTTTCTTCATAGCTTTAATCTGTGCCGAGCCACCCACACGAGATACCGAAATACCAACGTTCAATGCCGGACGAACGCCAGCATTAAAGAGGTTTGGCTCAAGATATATCTGCCCGTCAGTAATAGAAATTACGTTTGTTGGGATGTATGCAGATACGTCACCGGCTTGTGTTTCGATAACAGGAAGTGCAGTCATTGAGCCGCCTCCCTTATCATCTGAATATTTAGCTGCTCTTTCGAGAAGTCTTGAGTGCAAATAGAAAATATCGCCGGGATAAGCTTCGCGTCCGGGCGGTCTTCTAAGCAATAGTGAAACCTGACGATATGCTGCAGCTTGCTTTGACAAGTCATCATATACAATTAATGAGTGCATACCGTTATCACGGAAATATTCTCCCATCGAGGCACCGCAATATGGAGCAATAAATTGAAGTGGCGCAGGGTCTGAAGCGTTAGCAGCAACAATTATTGTATAATCCATAGCTCCAAATTCTTCGAGATATGATACTACGTTAGCAACGGTTGAGCCTTTTTGTCCAACTGCTACGTAAATACAATAAACGGGATTAATCCCTCTTGCTTTTGCTTCTTCAGTATGAGTATATTTCTGATTGATAATTGTATCAAGAGCAACTACAGTCTTGCCTGTCTGTCTGTCACCAATTATAAGCTCTCGCTGACCGCGACCAATAGGAATCAAAGCATCAATTGCCTTGATACCGGTCTGAAGTGGTTCCTTTACCGGCTGACGGAAAATTACGCCGGGTGCTTTGCGCTCAATTGGTAAAAATTGTTGGGTATCAATAGCACCTTTTCCGTCAATCGGAATACCAAGCGGATTTACAACTCTGCCAAGCAATTCCTTGCCAACCGGAACTGATGCTACACGATTAGTTCTTCTAACAATATCGCCTTCTTTAACAAGGCTGTCATCTCCAAAAAGAATAACACCAACATTGTCTTCTTCAAGGTTCAAAACCATCCCGAAAACACCATTTTGAAACTCTACAAGTTCCGATGCCATTACTTTAGTCAAGCCATATACACGGGCAACACCGTCACCAATCTGTAGTACGGTTCCTACCTCATATATGTCAGCTTCATTCTCGAAGCCTGTAAGCTGGCGGCGAAGAATCGCTGATATTTCTTCCGGACGTACATCTGCCATTATTAACTACCTTATATAATTTTTGTTTTTTAATTATCTAAATAATTTAAATTAATTTACCTTCAATTAGCTGATTTCTTAGTTTTGCAAGTTGGTTCTGCACCGATGCATCATAAACCCAATCTTCAACTCTAATCATTATGCCACCTATGATACTTTCGTCAACCTTGAATGTCGGAATCACAGTTTTTTCAAGTCTGCGACTTAATTCAGTCAGTATTTTTGTTCTCAAGGTTTCGTCAACTTCTCTTGAAGTAACAATATCAGCTTTGATTATGTTCATCTTTGCCAGATAAAGCTTATCAAAAGAGGCTATTATATCCTTTAATAAAAACTCTCTTTCTTTATCAGCAATTAATTGAATGAAATTAAAGGACAGTTCACTAATCATATTACTGAACAATTCCTTAAATACATTTTTTTTCTTCCAGGTCTTGATTACCGGACTTTTTAGCATAGTCCGAAGCAGTTGGGATTGATTTAAAACCTTCCCAATGGCAATAAAATCATTATATACAGTATCAAGAGTACCTGCTGCCAGAGCTGTTTCGTAAACGGCTTTGGCATATCTAAGTGAAACGCGTTGCTCAGTCATGAATATACTTAGTTTTTATTTAACTGCGAAATATAATTTTCTACTAATTGAAAATCTTTATCTTTATCAAGTTTGTCGCTGAGAATTTTTTCAGTAGCAATAATCACCATATCAGCAACTTCAGTTCTTAATTGCTTAAGAGCCTGTTCTTTACTTCTTTCGATTTCTTTGAGAGCATCTTCAACTTTTGCCTTTTTAACTTTTTCAGCTTCTTCAGCGGCACGTCTTAATTGCATTTCAGACTGCTCGCGCCCCTTAATGAGCATTTCATTGATTTGTTGCTGAGCATTATCGAATTGTGCCTGACTTTGAGCAAAAAGCTCACGCGCAGATTTCTCTGCTTCTCTGGCGGCATCAATTGAATTCTGGATACTTTCTTCTCTCTGATTGATTGCCTTGACAATTGCTTTACCGCCAAACTTCACAACAAGAAAAAGAAATACACCAAAATTGATAATCGTCCAGAACATTAACCCATGAGGTATATTCAGAATCGAATCCATTTGCTTCCTAAATTATAATACTTGTTTAAAAATAAGGGACCGAATAGAACTAATAAATTACTGCGAAGATTTAGGACATATAAATATGTCCGTTCCGAAAAACTTTTTCAGTCCCCTTTATCCAAAAATTACTTAATAGCCAATAACAAGCAGATAACTGCGGCAAACATCGCTACACCTTCGATGAGGGCGGCTGCGATAATCATAGTTGTTCTAATATCGCCTGCAGCTTCCGGCTGACGGCCACTTGCTTCAAGAGCAGCTGATGCTAATCTGCCGATACCCATACCGGCTCCAAATACTGTAAAACCGGCACCTAAACCGGCGGCTAAGAATGCTAATGCAGTTGCGTCCATTATTAAATACTCCAATTAATACGAAAATAAAGTTAAAAATATCTGAATTATTAAATTGCAAAATCATTAATGTGCGTGTTCGTGGGCATGTTCATGGTCGCCATGCGAACCAATTGCAAGACCTACGAATATTGCTGTCAAAATCGTAAATAAATATGCCTGAATAAATGCAACCAAAAGCTCTAAAGCGTATATAAAGAGAGAGAAGGCTGTTATTGCAGGTGATAATGCTACGGAATTAAAGAAAAAGAGTACGCCGAGCAATGATAAAAGTATGACGTGCCCTGCGGTCATATTCGCAAAAAGACGAATCGTGAGTGCAAAAGGCTTAACTAAAAGACCAATAATTTCAATCGGCACCATTATAAATGCAAGCCACCATGGAGCTCCGCCAAGTAAATGATGAAACCATGCACCTACACCGGATACTCTCATAGCTGTAATATTTATAACTATGAATGCTGTTAGTGCAAGTGTTGCAGTTACTGCTATTGCTCCCGTAGGAGTGTGAGCGCCCGGAATCAATCCGACTAAGTTCATAGTTAGTATGAAAAAGAAAAGCGACAAAAAGTAAGGAAGAAGAAAGTCAGCCGCTTTCCTTGAAGGAATATTAGGTCGTACAATTTCATCGCGAACATATAATACCATTGTTTCAATAGCATTTTGAAAACCTTTAGGTGCTTTGCCTGGATTCTTCTTGTATTTGTTAGATACAATTTTGAATATAAAGGCACAGATAAAAATTGCAAACCACTGGAACAATACAAAATTTGTAATAGAAAAATCCATTGCAGGAGGCTGCCCTGTCGCAGATTTTACTATTTGCTTGTGCCCGTGATGCTCTGTAACGGTATATTTACCTGAAGCAACAGCTGCATTTGTATTAAGATAAACATCCAAGCCTTCATCATAGTAAATTTTGGGGAGATCGAAAACTTTGTAAGCACCAAAATAAAATGCATCATGATCGGATAATTTTCCAAGTAACTGCATAAAAATTTCACCACGGTCCCCACCGTCGGTGTGTGCTGAGTGGTCAGTGGCTGCCGGAGCCTGTAAGTCTGACTTGTCAATATTTTGGTAACCGTCTGCTTTCGCTATCAATTGACTTTCAATAGAGTCATTAGAAGCCATTTGCTTTCCTTGATAATTTTATTTCTTAGGTTGCTTAAAAATTAAATTGCTATAACGTTTGTTTAAGTATATTATTTCAAAAATCAGTACTGCAAAATATGAAAGAAAAAAAGTAAGTGATAAATATAATTCACTAAAATTCGCATATTTTAGCAATAAAAAGAACATTAAAAGCACTATCACAAATCTTATAATCATCATTGAATAAAAGCGCTTAACAAAATCCTGCCAATTTTTGTTAAAAATTCGCTTGATGTAAAATAATGAAAAAGCGAGATTTAACAAATTCATCAATAATGCCGTGAGTATCGAAGGAATTTCCAAATTATTTCTTCTTATTTACTTTCAATACTGTTCTAAAAAGGCTGTACATACCAATCACAAATCCTGCAAGTGTAAGTATTACTGTCCATGTAGGACTTGTATCAAGTCGCTTGTCAAGCAGATAATAACCGGCTAATGCGCCAAGTAAAATCGGAAGAAAAGTTTCTGTACCTATTGATAAATACTGAGCGCCTTCTCTGATTAAACTATGCCTTTTGTCATTATCTTTGTCTTTTTCCGGCATATTATTTTCTTTTTTCAAAAAACTGAATTACAAAAATAACTGTTTTTTAGTTTATAAACAAAAGTAATATGAAAAATAAACTGTTTATGTTGATTTGATTAACATTATTATGTTTATTTGCAGATATTCCTGAAAATCAAAAGAAGTATTAAACAAAGCTAAACTGGAAATAACTAAAAAACCATACTACAGTTCCAATTCATTTATCAAATAGTCGTTATTTCTTTATTATTTGCTAAAATATTCTTATTTTAACAGATTATTTTATTACAAAAACAGAAAATAAATTTTAATTGATAAATTTCGGAATTATTTATGGATAACAAAACCTTGCATAGAGTATTCGGTACTCTGTCATTCCTTTTAGCGGCAGTTGTTTATATAATGACAGTACAGCCCTCGGTTCCATTTTGGGATTGTGGTGAATTTACTTCAGCAGCAACCTGGCAGCAGGTGCCTCATCCTCCTGGCGCCCCGCTTTTCCTTATGATTGGTAAGGTGTTTCAGATTATTATACCGTTTGGAGATTTAGGTTGGAGGGTCAACCTTGCAGCTGCATTCTCGGGTGCATTCAGTGTCCTGTTTGCATATCTTATCACAGTGAAAGTCCTTGAAAACTTCAGAGGTTTGCCAAAAAATACGGGAGAGGCACTCAGCATTTATACTTCCGGATTTATTGCTGCTGCAGCACTTACTTTCAGCGATACAATGTGGTTCAATAGTGTTGAGTCAGAAGTTTATGCTACTTCGCTTACATTCGTAGCTCTGATTGTCTGGCTTATGATGAAATGGAATGAAAAAGCAGACCTGCCCGGTCACGAAAGATACCTTTTATTGATTGCTTATTTAATCGGTCTTTCAACAGGTGTTCATTTGCTTTCAATTTTGACTGTTTTTTCTATAGTTCTTGTAGTTTATTTTAGAAAATATGAATTTTCGTGGCGCTCATTTATTATTATGGGCATAATTGCAATATTTATATTCTTTTTCATATATCCTGTAGTAGTAAAATGGATACCTGCATTCCTGGCAGGACATACTGCTGATAGACATGCTATGACAAGAGAGTACGCAGTTGAGAATTCTTCCTTCCTTCAAATTATAGCAATTGGCTCTATATTGTTATCTGCCTTTGGCTTTTGGTACGGAATCCAAAAGAAGAGAAATATACTTAGTTTAGCAACAGGAGCATTTATTCTGGTTATTCTGGGTTATACAACTTATACTCAGATACTTCTTCGCTCAAATGCAAATCCACCAATGAATGAAAACGAGCCTAAGAATTTCTCCAAATTGGCTTCATATCTTGGTCGTGAACAATATGGAAATGCTCCGACCTGGCCCCGCAGATATCAAACAGAAGATTATTTTATACAAAATTATGTATCCAAAGATCAAAACGGAAATTATATATACGGTGAATGGTATCCGCCTACACGCACAGAAGTCCGCCGCAAGGATGGCACTTATGTCGGGGCTCAGGAATTCACCAAAATAAATTCATCGGGTGAGATAAATTACCTTATGAAATATCAGATAAATCACATGTATTTCAGATATTTCGGCTGGAATTTCATCGGAAGGACTAGCGATGTACAGGATGCAGGTGTTGCATGGTTTTCAGTTCCACCTGACAATGAAGTTCTGAATTACAAATCCGGCTATGCTGACCAGTTCCCTGTTCGATTTTTCGCATTGCCATTGCTTTTCGGTTTGTTTGGATTTGTATTTCATTTCTACCGTGACCCGAAAATGGCTCTTGCATATCTTGCTATGTTCCTTGTTATGGGTGTTCTGGCGGCAATTCAGCAGAATCAGCAGGACCCTCAGCCAAGAGAGCGTGATTATTTCTATGCCGGTTCTTTTATGGTTTGGGCGATTTGGATTGGACTTGGCTCATTTAGTCTTGTTGAATGGTTTGGTAAAAAGAAAATAAGTTCAGCCTTGGCAATGGGTGTATTTGCAGGCTCATTTTTACTTGTTCCGCTTAATATGGCAATCGGAGGCTGGAAAATTCACAGCCGTGCAGGAAATTATCTGCCATTTGACTACGCTTACAATATTTTGCAAAGCTGTGAAGAAAATGCTATCATTTTTACCAACGGAGATAATGATACATTCCCACTCTGGTGGATACAGGATGTTGCCGGTGTAAGACGTGATGTCAGAGTCGCTAACTTAAGTTTGGGTAATACTTTATGGTATGTTGACCAGCTTAAGAACCGCCAACCTTGGGGCGCTGAAAAGCTTCCACTTTCATTCTCTGATGATAGTCTTCAGAAATTTGACGAAAGTGACGAAAGGTCACTTACTTACGATTTCGGCGAAGCACAGAATGTTGTCATTCCGGTTAGAAGAGAAATCCTTGAAAAATACACTGATGACCCGCAAATTCTTGCTGATGGAAATATGAGATTTACTTTCACGGGAAAAGAATACACAAAACAAGAAAATAAACCGATTTATTTGATTAGAGTTCAGGATAAATTAGTTCTGGATATACTAAAACAAATTAGATTTGAAAGACCTGTTTATTTCTCAAATACAGTAGGTCCTGATGCCTATGCCGGACTTGAATCATTCTTCAGATATGAGGGTATGGCTATGAGAATTTGTCCTGTTCAGCAAATCGGTAATCGCGTCGAAGTCGTAGATGAAGAAATTATGGAAAAATGTCTGATGACAGATGTTGATAATACTGATTATTACAGCACTACTCCAAGATACGGCTTCAAATTCAGAAATCTGAATAATCCTGACGTTTACTATGATGAAGTTGGCAGAAGACTTATGAGTTCGTACAGAAGTTTATATATGATGTATGCAAATCACTTAATTCGAAATAAGCAGGATAAACAAAAAGCTGTCGAAGTGTTGGACAAAATGGGCGAGTATATTTCTTATTCACAATTCCCGCTGTCTTTTGACTGGGAATACCGAATTGCTCAACTCTATAATGAAGCCGGCGACAAAGAAAAAGCCCAATTATATGCTTCGATGGGTATCAAAACATGCGAGGAGTTAATAAGCAATAATAATATTGCTCCCGAATACGGCTATTACGAAGCTATCGGACGTAGAATCGGTCCTTATACAATTGCAGCCTACCTTTATGAAATCAAAGAAGATTACAAGGGCGCTATTGATGTCCTTGAAAAACTGAAAAATTACTCTTTGCAGATTCTTTCAATGACTCAAGCTAATACTCAGGAAGGTCAAGCTTTAAATACCAGATTGGGTGATATCGAAGGTTTGATTTTGGACTATAAAATCACTGAAACCGAGCTCAAAGACGGAAAAGAAGCTGCATTAAAGCAAGCTTTGGATTTTATGAAAGTTTACGAAAATTCTAATCTTCCTTACAAAGACCGAATTCTTAATGCTCTCAGAATGAGAATTACAGAGATGACTCAAGGTGATGTTGCTAATATTCCGACTGCATTTTTGGAAGAGTATATGTCGAATTAGATCTTCATTAACTTGAATTCTTACTTGTTTTTTTGATGTGTATCATTGATACAATTGTCAATTTGAGCGGGGCTGAAGATTTTAAAAATATTGCTTCGGCTTCGCTCTATATGACAAATTTTTATTAAAGCGTAATTATTACAATAATTAAAACAAAAAAAGTGATTTTCTTACTATCAAAAACTCAATATAATGAGTTATAACATATCATTAGTAATACCGGCTTATAACGAAGAACAAAGACTTGCAGATACATTGAAGAGCGTACTTCAATATGTATCAGAACAGAGCCTTGATGTTCAGATAATAGTAGTTGATGACGGCTCATCCGATAAAACTTCCGAAGTTGCAGGCAGCTTCAGCGAGGTTACTGTTATCACACTGCCAAAGAATATGGGCAAGGGTGCGGCTGTTAGGGCAGGAATGCTCGCCGCAAACTGTGATTACAGGTTTTTTTCCGATGCTGATTTATCCACTCCAATTTACGAACTGCCTAAACTTCTCAATCCTCTTTTGCGAGGAATTGATGTATGTGTCGGAAGCAGGGCTTTAAATTCAAAAATGATAAAAGTACATCAACCTTTCTATCGTGAATTTATGGGCAAAACCTTTAATAAAATTGTTCAGTTACTTGTTGTTAAAGGGATTAAAGACACTCAATGCGGATTCAAGGGTTTCAGTGCCCAAGCCGCAGAAAAGATATTTTCAAATACAAAAATTGACGGATTTAGTTTCGATGTCGAAGCGATTTATCTTGCAAAAAAATTCGGATTCAGTATTGAGGAAATCCCTGTAGAATGGTACAATGACGAGCGCAGCAAAGTTGACCCGATAAAAGATTCTATCAGGATGTTCAAAGAAATACTAAAAATTCGTAATCTGCACAAATAATGCATTACCCTTAGAAATTATTTTAAAATCGGCAAAATTTATTCTAATTTATATATAAATTCCACTATTCCTTAACAAATTTGGAACTCCTGATACGATGTATCAAAATAAAGAAGTTGCAAGAATTTTATCTCAAAATATACATTCGCATAGTTTTTGTTTTGTCAGTCTGAGCGGAGTCGAAGACTAAAGAGTACATTTCAACTTCGATCAATGTGACACAACTTCGCTCAGTGTGACACTTGGTTGTTGTTATGATATTTTTTGTCAGTCTGAGCGTAGTCGAAGACTAAAGAGTACATTTCGACTTCGCTCAATCTGACAAATCATGTCATTGAATATATTTTTCTTACATAAAAATTGCGAAATTAATTTTTACATCGAATTAGAATTTCTGAATTTATCAATGAAGTTTGGGAAAAATTTAACTTTACTCAACCCTCTTCATTTTTCTCAAGATATGTTACACTCACTCTTTAACAAATTTCGAATACCAGATTTTATCTCCTGAACTAAAGAGCAGAAAATATACTCCCGGAACTAATGCCGAAACATCGAGCTCCTCGCCGGAAAAAATGCCATATTTTACCTCCTGACCACCTGCAGTGTAAATACTGTAGTCCAACTTTTGGGGCAGAATATCAGGCGCCGATATATTTAATACATTTACGGCAGGATTTGGGAAGGTAGTAATATTTGTAACATAATGATTATCAACAATGTATGTGGAATTATCAGCCTTAAAACGAATAACTTTGTGGTCTGAATTAGTTGATAAACCAATAGCGTTATTTTTATCAATCAAAAATATTGGTGATATTCTTGGGTCGCGACTGTAATCGTATGTTGTATCTTCAATCCAGGATTTTCCGCCGTCGCTTGTGCGAAAAATATTAGTTATTGAAGCTGCTATCCCATTTAAAGAATCTGAAAAATGAATTCCGGAAATTGAGTTGTTATTCATTCCGGCTCTAAGCACCTCCTCCCATGTTCTACCACCATCACTCGTCCTTCTTATCAGTTTCCCTTCCCGTGCAATTTTTAAACCGTAATCGCCAAAAGCAAAACCTAAATTCTCATCATAAAAATAGAAATTTCCAGACGGAGGGTTTTTGGGACCCTTATAAGGTTCTTCCCAAGTTTCTCCGTAGTCTGTGGATTTATGAAAATAGTAAACAGAGTCAACCTTATTGTCAACTTCAATTGAGTATATTATACCTTTGCCCAAAGTATATAGATAACTTGTTGCAACAATATTATTAACAGGTTTAGGTTCTGATATAAGTTTCCAATTCAATCCACCATCTTCAGTTTTCAAAACAATAGTTGAATCACTATAATTACTTTGAAATATGATGCCATTTTTATTATCCCAAAAATCAACTAAATAAATTCTGTTTCTATTTTCTATAAAGTGTTGATTCCAGGTTCTCCCATTATCAGTTGAACGCCAGTATGACCCTGAATCGCAAACCGCGATTGCAAGGTTAGTATCCGGAACTGCAAAATCATTAATTTTGAATGCCCAGGAGGCATCAACTGTTTCTCTAAGAGTTATTTGCCAGGTTTTTCCGCTATCATGACTTGTTATTATATGGGGGGCTTCCCAATTTATATTGGCAAATGCAATTATGTCTTTTTTATTAGGGCTGTCTAAGCCTAAAAAGTAGCATGAAGTTCCATAATTGCCTACTCTTATATCAAGTTTGAAAACTATCTCCCACTTTCCCGGAACTATTTGACTATAACCGATATTAACTGAGATTAAGATCAATAATATTATTAAATTTTTCATTTCATTTATCCTATTAATAAGGACTGTCTCATCCGTAAAAATAATAAATAACCAATAAGACAGCCCAGATTGAAAAAATTATTCTGACGGTTCGCAAACAAAAATGCAAGGATAAGGGTAAAAATGACATCCTTGTGAAGTAGAAGTAGAACTTAATAATTCGGGAGGAAGTAAGTCACCTTCAATATTTCTACACAGCTTGTAACGATGAACACAACAATTGTCATCACCACATTTAAGAAGAATCCTCTTTGGAGGTAAATCAATTGATGGATCGCCATCCTGATAATGTTCATGCCAACAGGCTGATTGGATTACCCTGTAATATTCATCACATTCATTTGGACCTGGTGATTGAGAAAATTCATTATTAATAAGGTGGTCCATCACGGTAGAATGGATGTATTGGTCGGGCATCTGACAATGATAGCATGGATCCATATATGAATCATAAAATTCTATTCTATCCAAGTAAATATCATTAAAAGATTCTGATTCAAATTCCGGGCATGGAGAAGTAGTCCGTGTTCTAAATGCCACTGTAACAGTACAGCTAGGACATCCGGGAATTTCAATTTTTTTTGTTTTTTCTGCACTCCAGAAACCTGTATTGCAAGGTGGATTACATAAAAATATCGCTTCTTCCATCATTACATTATCACATGTATGTTTGCAGCTACTTGGGCAACTAATTTGGTTAGGAGTATTATCATAAACTAGTATTTGTGGGTTTAGATTCCCCGGAAGCAAACTATCTACACTTTGTACAACTCCGTTCTCAATATCAATTTGTTTGCTATATCTGCAACAATATACACTAGAATTGCAGGAATTAGGAATTCCATTTGTATATTCAATATCACCATTCCCATTCTTTTGAAAACAACCTCCTGAAGTAATATACATATCCATTGTTGATGAACCATTGATTATTATTCCATACGGGTGTGTTTCATAACTAAAAAAACCGTATGGCTTTGATTTATAGAGCCATTCATGAAACTTATGTATAATTTCCCCTTTAGTTCTTAATTTGCAGTCTTCACCTTCGTAGATTATTGCGGTTATGTTACTTAAAAATTGGGTCGTCTGTTCGCCATGTAATACAGCTTCGTAATACACAATAGTATAACAACACTTTTCATAACCATCATCAACACCCCAATTGTACAAATCGTCAGTACATATACGCTTTTCTTTTTTTTCTCCCCAATCTACAGGAGTACTGGCGTAATTAATATTGACACACGGCTCAGGTGTTTCGATAATGACAGGTTGGGCATAGGTCATACTAACATCAAAGATACTAAAGCAGAAAAACAGCGTTATTATGACGCATTGGGGGGGCAAAACTACTTGCGATATTAAGTATATTAATTCTATTCATAAAATCCTCCAAAAAATATAAATGTTAAATATTTTAATATGCAATTTAACACATTAATTTATAACAACCAAATAATTATATATTTTTTACACATAAATTTATCCATTTGCATAATCAATGACTTTAGATAAACAAAGAGTAATATATAATTTAAAAATCTTAAATTTTTCACAATATTAATATATAGATGTTGTCTAATATAAATATTCCAAATACAAAGCAAATTTAGGATGAGAGCATTAAAATATATACTGATTTTCTTCTGTATGAGCATTATTGCCGAAAGCAATACCGTTACTGTCATTACAATAAATAGCGGCATCGGTCCTGCAACTGCAATGTACATACGCAATGGCTTGGATGAAGCAATAGACATCAAAAGCAATGCCCTTATCATCAAACTCAATACTCCCGGCGGACTTCTTGAGTCAACCCGTGATATAGCAAGCTACTTACTTGATTCCGAAATTCCCGTGATTGTATATGTCGCTCCCGGTGGTGCCAGAGCAGGCTCTGCCGGTGTATTCATTACCCTTGCAGGTCATATTGCCGTGATGGCTCCCGGAACAAATATTGGTGCGGCACATCCGGTAGGACTTGGCGGTACAAGTGACAGTACGGTAATGGGTCAAAAAGTGGAAAATGACGCTGCAGCTTTTGTGCGGACTATTGCTCAGAAGCGAAATAAAAATGCTGATTGGGCTGAGCGTGCCGTAAGAGAAAGTATCTCATCCACTGAAAACGAAGCTTTTGAAGAAGGCGTAATTGATTATATTGCTAAAGATATAAATGATTTAGTTCGGCTTTGCGATTCACATCCGATAAATATTGACGATAAGGAATTTTTACTGGACATCAAAGATGCTGAAATAATTTACCGCGATATGAACTGGAAAGAATCGCTGCTTGCATTTATCAGCAATCCCAATATAGCGTACATTTTGATTCTTGTTGGAGTTTACGGTTTATTCTTTGAAATAAAAAGCCCGGGAACGATAGTGCCCGGAACTGTTGGCGGTATATCTATACTTCTTGCGGCCTATTCTCTGCAAATGATGCCGATAAATTATGTCGGGCTCGCACTTATGGTGCTTGGAATTGTATTATTCATAATAGAAATATTTGTTACAAGTTATGGCGTTTTGACAATCGGAGGCATTATTTCCTTTACGATTGGTTCAATTATGCTTATTGACTCACCTTTTGAATTTATGAGAATATCTATGGGACTTATTATTACAGCGGTCGTTATAACTACTGCACTCTTTGCAGTAATTGTTATCTTTGCGGTAAAAGCACAAAAGGAAAGAAAAGTTACAGGCGAACATACAATTATTGGTGATGTCGGAGTAGCAAAAACCCTGATAGAACCCGGACTAAGAGGTAAAGTTCTGATTCAGGGAGAGCTGTGGCAGGCAATATCGGAGGATACAATACAGGTCAACGAAAAAGTGACAGCAATAGCTGTTAAATCAATGACGATTACTGTAAAAAAAGCCTGATAACCGAAAATTTTGAAACTTTATAATCGCAAATGAATCTTATGACTTGCCAAAAAAGTTTTAGTAATTTGGATTCGATGTTTTGTTTATAAAGACCATAATTTATTTGTATTATCCTAATTCATAAGTTGTAATGCCATAAATGCTGTTGATGTCAATTTCAGGTTTGCTACCATAATACATTCTTGCACACTCAAAGACGTAAGTGGCGTTGTACTTTTTAACTAATTCAACCGCTGCAGGATTTATAACCGGTATATCCAAATATACAGGCAGATTCGGCGCTGAATTCAAACAGGCTTTGTAAAGCTCATCAGCTATGAATGAATCATCTGCAAAAAGCGGACAAATCTTAAAGCCCTTTTTTACCCGACGAGTAATGGCAAAACCACGTAATTGACCATCATCTATGAACATAAAGCGTTTGCTTTCGTTAAGATTGATCCATCTGTTCATGAACTTTCTGCGTTCATATCCGAAGCATTTTTTGTCATACTCGAGAATTATTTCTAAATCATCTGCAGAAAATTCTATAATTCGATTGTCATAATTGTAACCTCCACCAATTCTTTCGAATCTTTCATCCCGAAAAGCAAGTTCAAACCCGCCTTTTGCATAGAATGGCTGCATTGCAACAACTCCATCCATACCTATGGTTGCTCCCGGCTTGAGTCTGCTAATAAGCATATTGCGCCTTTCATACCATAGCTTTCTGCCAATACCCTTAGAGCGATATTCCGGTTTGACTATAAAAAAACCCATAAAACCAAAATCGTCATTATAAGAAACAATCGAGCCACCGGCAATCATTTCATTATCAAAGAAATAACCTACGAATCCTTCAGGGTCTGTCTCATAAAATGCTTCCGCATCTTCATCTGATGGATTCCAACCCTCTAACTCAGCCCAGTAAACAAGTCTTCGGACTTCAGATAAATTTAATTTTCTGATTTTTAGATTTTCTAATATATCATCCATTTCGTCATACCTTAATTGCAGTGCAGGATACATATTTCATTTTCTTTTCCGATATTTTCCCAGATCTGCTTTCGTACCGTACCGCTTCCAAATACTTTGGATTTAACGGATTGGGAATTAAGAAGTGAAAGTGCATATCTCAATGGTAGCCCTATCAAGTCAGGTTTTGCTTTAGCAGAGTCACTTGCGACTATTTCAGCATCAAAAAGCACGTCAATAGCCTGTTCTTTAGTTAATTTGCTGCCATATTGTGGATTCTGAGATGCAATTTTATTGCCTTTTGTATCGTTCATAGTCAACTTAAAACCAGTGAGTGTTGCAATTTTAAGGGCTTCTTCCTTAGATTTTCCGACTAAATTCGGAACAGTGAACTCATCAGGCAACTCAACTTCAAGAGTATCAATCTTTGCAAATTCGAGAAGGTTACCGCTTTTAATTTCATCTGAAACAGAAGCCCATCTGAGAGCGATATTCTTAAATATCGGACCTGAAACTGCTCCCCCGTAAATTGAAGAACGAGGCTTATCGAGGATGACAATCATCGCAACTTTCGGGTTTTCGGCAGGGAAAAATCCTGCAAATGATGCTGTATAATTTGATTTGGAATATGAACCATTTTCAATTTGCTGAGCTGTACCAGTTTTTCCGCATACCTGAAGATTATCCACTCGTACACCTTTTCCTGTTCCTTTGTTAACAACTCCTTTGAGCATTTCATTAAGTCTTAAGGCAGTATTTTCTGAAATAACTCGTCTGATTATTTCGGGATTAGCTTTATAAACACTATTGCCGGAAAGGTCGTTTATTGATTTAATCAAATAGGGCTTCATCATTTGCCCCTTGTTGGCTATTGTAGCGTAAGAGTTTGTTATCTGAAGCGGAGTAGCAGATAATCCATAGCCAAATCCCATATATCTTTTAGATGCGGCATTATATTCTTCAGGTTTTGCAAGTTTGCCGGGTGCTTCACCGGGGAAATCTATACCTGATTTTATTCCATAACCGAAATCTCGTATATATTTGTAAAAAGTATTATCAGGAATCATATTGGCGACATTCGACATTATAATATTACTTGAATGCTGCATAGCTTCCTGAAATGTAACAGTCCCAACTCCGTGAACATCCCTTATAACGAAGCTCCTGAATTGCATAGCTCCGCCATAACCATTGAACTTGTCTTCTTCATGAACAAGATTCTCCTCCAAAGCTGCCGCAGCAGTTATAATTTTGAATGTAGAGCCGGGTTCGTAAGTGTCCGTAATTGCACGCATCCTCATACTTCCGATATTATTGCTTTGGGGATTATGCGGGTCATAAGTCGGATATGTTGCCATTGCCAGTATTTCGCCGGTTGATGGCTCAATAGCAATTACAGTTCCTGCTTCAGCATCAGCTTTTTGAACACCTTTCATTAGCTCATATTCAACAATTCTTTGAAATTCAATATCAATAGTAAGTTGAAGTGAATATCCGTCAATCGGCAGATAAACAGGAAGATCCGCCGCAGGTCGAAGCCTTTGACGACCGTCACGATACATCAACATATAGCCGTTTGTACCTTTCAAAAGACTATCATGAAGAAGTTCGACACCTGACAGACCATTATTATCAATATCAGTAAAGCCGACAACCTGAGAGCACACAAGTCCATAGTGATATATCCTGCGCGGCTCTTTAATTAGTATCACTCCTTTTTCGTTCATTTCCTCGACACGTTTCAACTTTTCCGGAAACAAACCTCTCGCCAGCCATACAAATGAACCTTTAGCAGAATTGATTTTATTAATTGTCTTCTCTCGCGGAATGTTCACATCCTCAAAAAGTATATCGGCAAGCTTACCTTTATTTTTCAGTAAATTAGGATCAACTGCAATTGAAACTGATTCGAGATTTGAAGCAATCAGCCTTCCGTATCTGTCAAAAATTTTACCACGCTGTGCAGACAAGTTGATTTTGGACTCATGCTGGCGCTTTGCCATTTGTTTGTACTTATCTGCATGAATTATCTGAACATTAATCATTCTGTAAATTACTGCAAACAAACCTATATTGAGTAATAGCATTACAAGCCAGAATTTCCAGAATTTCTTCTTGCGGATTTCCTCTAAATCAATATTTGTATTATTATCATTATCCATAATTTTTTTGATGGCTCGGTGTTATTTCAATATATCAGGAGCTTTTTGCGATTGCTCCATATTTAATTGTTCTTCTGCCAGATGTATGATTCTATCGGCAGACTGCAATTTGACAATTTCGTATAAATATCTTTCATTCAAATTTTCAAGACGTCCGGATTCCTTCTCAAGTTGCCTGATGTCTGACAGCAAGGAATTAATATTACGAACATTTGTAACCAATAGTAAAACCCACAATGAAGCAACAAAAATAACAATAAATATAATCCACCTGTATATCCGAACAAACTCAATTAAAAGCTCGGATAGCTCAAGCGAAATAATAAATTGTCTGATTTTGTTTAAAATACTCAAATGAAACCTCTTTAGCTATTCAAAATTAAGAAATTATTGGCATTAAATAAAGTTTTTTTTACTTTTTCTTTATTTTAATTCTATTTTTTGATATTTTTTTATTAATTTTACTATATCCGAAATTATAATTTTTAATATTATAATTTAATTTATAGTTTGTGTAACATTACAATAAGGTATTCTTAATGAAACTGCTTTTACGAATTCTAATATATGCTGCGATTCTTATCGCCTTATTAATTATAGCATTTCTCGGCTATTTTTCACTCGCTCTACCCTCGGTAGGTGAGCCTGAGGATATCACAATCGAGATTACTCCGGCACGGCTTGAAAGAGGTGAATATTTGTTCCACCATGTTACAATGTGCGGCGACTGCCACACTACAAGGGACTGGACAACATTTTCAGCTCCACCAAAGATTGAAATGCTTGCAAGTGGTAATTTCGATGAGTTTGTCGAAGAAATGGGATTCCCCGGCAATTATTATGCGTCTAATCTTACACCCGCTAACCTTGCTGAATGGACAGACGGAGAAATTCTCAGAGCGATTACAACCGGTGTTAATAAAGATGGAAGAGCATTATTTCCGGTTATGCCCTATCTTAATTATGGTAAAATGGATAGAGAAGATATTTACTCGATTATTGCATATATGCGTACATTAAAACCAATCGAAAGTGAAACTCCTGAATCAGTGCCAAAATTTCCGCTTAATTTTATTATTAAAACAATTCCAAAGCCTGCTGAATTTTCGAAAATTCCGGACAAATCCAACTCTGTCGAATACGGCAGATATATGACGATGGCTTCTGCATGCGGTGATTGCCATACTCCTGCAGAAAAGGGAGAACCTATACCGGGGATGGATTTTGCGGGTGGATTTAAGTTTATTGTTCCGACTGGTGGCGAGGTAAATTCTGCCAATATTACTCCGGATAAATCAACAGGTATTGGGAGCTGGACTAAAGAACAGTTTATTTTAAGGTTTAAACTTTATGCTGACAGTAATTATGTACCACATAAAGTAGCTGAAAATCAGTTTAATACATGGATGCCCTGGACGGCATACTCAAAAATGGATGAAGAAGATTTGGGTGCTATATATGACTATTTGATGAGTCTTGAACCTGTAAGAAATAGTGTAGTCAAATTCGAAATTAAGTAGGTATTTAATTCAACTTGTGCAAACATCAGTTCAGCTCTTAGTTGCATGTATTAAAAAATAAACCCTTCGACTGCATTTTCTTTTGAAAAAAGCCGAAGGGTTCATCATTTAAAAAAAATTATTCTTCACTTGATTCGGCGCTGCGTGAGCCGCCTGCCATAGAAATAATTTCATCAACATAGTGGTCAGCAATTATCGCAACAGCATTTACTGAAATAGCAAGCTCATTTGCATCAACATTAGTTCCTGCTATTGAATGCTGGAAGATTATTGAATTGTCAAATAATAAGCCAAAAGCACCAAAGTGCAATTCAGCATTTTTTCGCAATAAAAATTGCATTAAATCATTAGATATTACAGCACCAGAGACAACATTTGCCATACACTCAATAACTGTTTCTGATTCAGTAAATGGTCTTACGATTATCATAACTTGAGATGCACCACGTGAAATTGTGAAAGTACCATTACCAAAAGCAAGATAATCTTCAAATTTATCTTTCAGAATATTTTCAACTCTTTCGATTGTCGAATTAATTAACTCTTGCGGAGTTTCAATCATATTATTTTCTCCTTCGTTTAGATATACTTCTTTATTTTCCATAATACTAACTCCGTCTTAATTATTTTCATTACTTGATGAGTTAAGAAGTCCCATTTTGGCTTTTAATGCTTCAAGGTCGTTGTCAACTGTAGCACCTGAGGAAAGTTTCTTGAATTCGTCGTCAAGGCTTGTCGAACTTCCTGCAAGTTCTTCAAAAGCTGTAGCTTCTGCTTCGAGTTTCTCGATTTTACCTTCGAATTTATCGAATTTACTGAATGCATCCGAGCCTACACCACCAACAGATTGAGCAATTTGTTTCTGAGCTTTAGCTGCCTGCGAACGAGCAATAAGTGTGCTCTGACGGCTGCGTGCTTCATCGAGTTTAGATTTGAGTGAATCAAGTTGCTGACGTAGTTTGTTGGATGTTTCCCGAGCTTGAACGTGAATTGGAACAAGGTCGTTATAGTTTCTTTCAGAAATTGCTTTCTTTTCAAGAGCAGCTTTGGCAAGGTCTTCCCGTCCGGCTTGAAGTGCCTGCATAGCTTTTTGCTCCCAGTCATCCTTGTCCTTGCGTGCTTTTTCAATCTTGCGTTCGAGTCCTTTTTCATTAGCAATGGCTTGAGCAACGGCAAGAGTTGTCTTGTTAACAGACTCTTCCATCTCAATCACCATTTGTTTCAGCATTTTTTCGGGGTCTTCAACTTTGTCAAGTACATCATTGACATTAGCTTTGAATACATCAGCGATTCTGCTAAATAATCCCATATCAGCTCCTGTAAATTTTTAAAATATTAAGACAATTATTTAATTTTCTAAAAAATAATCAATTATTTTGAAAGTAAATCGCTTTCTTAAACGTTTATATTTTAATTAAATTTCATGGAACAATAAGGTAAGAACAAATTATGAAATTCGATATTCAGAATGTTATGCAACAAGCTAAGAAAATGCAGGAAGAAGTTGAAAATATCAAAAGGGAACTTGCAAACAAAACTGTATCAGCCGAATCAGGCGGAGGCTTTGTAACAGCTACAATGACAGGAGCTAACAAACTTGTTTCTATAAAAATAGCACCCGAACTTCTGGTTCAGAATGATGTTGCTATGATGGAAGACTTAATAGTAGCTGCTGTAAATAAGGCAATTGACAAAGCCGGTGATTTGGCAAATCAGGATATGAACAGAGTAAAAAATATGATTCCAAGTATTCCCGGACTTAACTTAGGCTGATTTTTCTAATGATATATACATCACAATCTATAGAAAAAGTAACCGAGATTTTTGCTTCACTGCCTTCAATAGGTAGAAAGACTGCTCAAAGACTAACTTTTCACTTGTTAAGACAGCCTGATGAATTTGTTGAATTATTTTCAAATTCTTTAATTGATTTGAAGCGAAATGTAAGATTCTGTTCCGAATGTTTCAACTACACTGAAAGTGACCCGTGTACAATTTGCAGCTCTCACAAGAGGGACAGATCTGTGATTTGTGTTGTGGAAGAACCTAATGATGTCGTAGTAATAGAAAAGACTCACGACTTTTTTGGCTTATATCACGTCTTGCACGGTGTAATGAATCCTTTGGAAGGAATTACTCAGGAGGAAATAAAAATTAAAGAGCTTATTGCAAGAATGGATGGGATTGAGGAAGTCATACTTGCTCTTAATCCGACTGTCGAAGGTGAGCTGACAACACATTACATAGCAAAAATTTTAAAACATCTTGATAAAAAAGTTACACGTATCGCAAGCGGAGTTCCGATGGGCTCTGCTTTAGAATTTACCGATGAAGCAACAATTTCAAGAGCTTTGGTGAGCAGAATTGCAGTTTAATTATAAAATATTAGAATTCAGTTTATTTTCAAAAGCTATTCAAATAGTTTTTGCTTTGATGTTTTTATCATTTTCTGTTTTGCTGAATTCCTGTGAAATGTTCACAACAAGAACACCTGAAAAACCCGATATCGGGAATACAAGCTTTCTGCCACCAACTGAGCCTGGAATTGTTATTCTTAATCTTGAGAAAGCTCTAAGTGAAAAAAATATTGAAAATTATATGAATTGCTTTCATAGCTTCACAGATGATACGCGAAACAATTTCAGATTTTCAGCATCTGCAGAAGCTACTACTCAATTTCCTTCTATATTTTCTGATTGGAGAATAAATGAGGAACGTCGCTCGTTCAATTCAATAGTCTCTGCACTCGGAGAGGGAACTTATCCTGTAATAAACTGGCTGAACCGCAAGCCTCTTCAGGAAACTGCCGATTCTGCAATCTTTACTTCGGACTATTATCTCAGAGCTCAGAATAATGACAATTCAATACCAAATGAATATGCCGGCAGGCTACAATTTACATTAACTTTTCGTGATAACGGTCTATGGTATATTTCTCGCTGGCTGGATTTTAATGCTGCTGTTAACGATACTGTTTCCAATACATGGAGCGTACTTAAGGGTGTTTATTATAATTAGTTTATGCAGATTTCTGAAAAAATATTGCCCCTTAAAATTATACCAATAATTAGAAAATTATTTCTTCCTTTTTCTATTCTATTCATATTTTCAATTATAATTCTACAGAGCTGCGTTAACCCATTTGCTCCCGGTCTTGCAGAATATGACGGAACTGATGATATAATTGGTGACCAAAGGACTGTCGAAGGTCTTTTTCAAAACTTCAGATATTCATATATGTTTAAAGATACACTCGTTTATGGATTTCTACTGGCTGATGATTTCAGATTTATTTTCCGTGATTTTGACAAAGGAATTGACGAATCTTGGGGCAGAGATGAAGATATGAGAACAACATTTCGACTTTTTCAGGCAACCCAGACACTTGACCTGAACTGGAATGACGTAATAAATTCCGTTGGAGATACTGTTCTTCAGGATATTTCGCGTGGTTTTAATCTTACTGTAGTATTTAGCCCGACCGATGTAATTACCGTCTTCGGCAGAGTAAACCTCCGCATTACCCGCCCCAATACCGAAACAGTTTGGAAAATTTCTCAATGGCGTGACGAGTCCAATTTTTAGAAGAAATCAATTACATATTTAAAATTCTTATCGAACAAATCTTAATAAGCTGAGCTGGCCATAGTTCCCGTAATTGATTGATAAATAATAATTTAAATTACTAATAAAAGTATATGTAAATGCAATTTATTTTTTGGATATATTGTTATAATACTTTATTTTTGATTAATTAGAAATATCGTTTTGAGATTATGTTATGAAAAAATATAATATTAATTGTAAAGTACTTACTGCATTAATTATCTTTATTTGCGGGTTTGTAAATCTAAACTCAAAAACAGATTTTCAATTTGATAATTTGACAATTCTTGATACTAATAATCAATTCAGTAAGATTTGGGCTTTGAATGATAATGAGTATTTGCTATTTGATGGCAACTTTTTGTATCAAAAAGATTCAAACCATGATGAGATTTTGCAGGTCAGAATAAAAAAAGATGATTTGGGATTGAAAATTTCGACTTTGCAAATGAATATCTTTCATGATTTTTTAATTCAAATGAACAATAATGAAATTTTCATTTTTTCAAAAGATTCAGTCAAAAAAATAAATTATTTATTTGCTGAAACCTTAAAATTTTCAAAAATTTCTACTGATAAAAACGGCTTATTTTATGCATATTCTTCAAATAAGCTATTTATAATTAATTCACAGAACTTAAATGTTGATTTTTTGACCTTACCTTCTGATTTCAATATACTTGATTTAGTTGTTGATAGCCAGGGAACATCATGGCTGTTAACAAATGATAAATTGTATTTTTCGGATGATTTTATCAAATTTGAAGAAGCCAAAGTAAACAATATTGAGATTTTCAGACCATCACAAATTTTTCAGTCAACATCCGGCAAACTTTATGCAACAATGGATAAAATGGGAGTTTTCATAAAAAATCCAAATGAAAACGAATTCAATTTTCATTCATTTAATATCCCACGGGGAAGTGCCTCTGCATTGAATAAGTATAGTTTGAAGGAGTTTGCACACGGATATGTTCAGCTGATACATACTGACAATAATTACTATGAGTCCTTCATTTTCGACGAAATTAATTTTGAGTGGATTTATCTTCCCAAAAATTATGCAAACTACATTTGTAATGATGTAATGTATCATAGCTTCCCATCCAAACAAAAACATTTTCAGACCTTTAATTCATTGAGTATTCAATCTGACAATATTAATCCATGGGTAAAAGATGGAATTTTTGAAAGGTTGGACTTTCGTGAAATATATCAGTTGATGAAAATTAAGGAAAATTTGGAAAATAATGAGTTTTATACATTTCACCCCAACAATTATTATTGCCGGTGGAATTATGAAAGTGGTATGCCAATAGCTAAGAAACTATTGCCAATTAAGAACAAAGTTTTTGAAGATGATTTAATCAGCAAGAAGATATATTTTACAAACGACTGGAAATATTATTTTTATTTAAGATTAGCTAAAAATGTTAAATATTATCATATTGAACTTTATAATTTGAGCAATGACTCTCTAATACGAGAATTTGAAATTGACAATTCAGAAACTCCAAGGAACTTTCCTGTTGGTTCCGGGGTTTATAATGTATATTACTTTATTCCCAATCCAAAAGCTGTATATTATCCTGAAAAAGAAGATTTTTTCATAAGTTTTAGGATTGATGAAAGTGGAGGACATTCTAATGCTGGTGGAAATAAAGGTTTTGGGGGCTTTTATCATGTAAAAATTAAGCCGAATGAAACATACGTTAATAAGATTAGCAATTCTTTTACCGCTGATTTCATGGTTGATTATGAGACAAACAGGATATTTTATACTAATCATGATTTTGATTATGACTACTACCAACCTAATGGTGGTGCAGGCGAAACAGAATTCAGATGGTATTCAAAAATATTTGAATATAATATGCAAAAGTCTGAATATTCTTTGTTACTTGATACAAATGTGATTGCAGGTACAACCTTGAAATATAATCAAGATAAGTCGGCATTAATAACTAATCTGGGTTCTGATATCATTGAAATCAATTCAAATAAAGAAATAAATATGAAGAATAAATTTCAAGGTAAAGAATTTATAAATGCAGAATTTTTATATAACGATGATTTTGTTTTTTACAAAGATAGAATATATGATATGTTCATTAATGAAGGTAATGCAGGGAGTTTAAATATATACAACATCATATTTGGTAAATCAGTTTTAAAATTTGGTTTGGAAAATCACTTTTTATATAATTACGATTTTTCCGTTTCGGAAAATACTTTACTGTTAACAAATAATGCAGGTAAAATTTTTAGATTCAGGTTGGATTATAATCTTAAAGAGAAAGCAGATTTTATTTGTAAGAATGGTTACGTTAATCAGAATATTGAATTCAAGGCAGTTTCAACCCTTGATAATTCTAAATTTTTATGGCATTTTGGAGATGGTACATTTTCAGACTTTAAAAACCCGGTGAAATCATTTAATGAGAAAGGAAATTATGATATTTCCCTTAAAGTATTCAATAATTCAGATACCTTGTTAATCGAAAAATTGGGTTGCGTTTCTATATACGATTCTACCAAGATTAATTTTTCAGCAGATGTTACTTTTGGTTATTCACCTCTAAATGTTAATTTTACAAGTAGTACCAGTGGTGAGATTTTACAATATCGTTGGATTGTGTATGTTGACAGTTTAAACCAACATCGTACATTTTCAGAACAAGAACACTCGTCTTATTCATTTACATTTCCCGGGACATATTCTATCAGATTTGAAGTTCGTGATAAAACTGATAACTGGGTTACACTTTTCAAAGAAGCATATATTAATGTCTTAGTACCATCGAGTATTGAGGAAATAACTAATAAATCTAATCAGTTGATATTAAATGCAACTAAGAATAATATGTACATCAAACACAGTAATATCAAAGACAACAATTATCAGATTATTATTTTTGATTTACTTGGGAACATTGTCAAAAAAATTGATTCTAAATTATTTTCTGCAAATTCAGATACTATTGAAATAAAATTTGACAATTCATTATCGAATGGAGTTTATATTGTGAATTTGCTTTTCTTTGACAGAGTAATATCTGGGAAGTTTATAATTATTGATTGATTTTATAACAAATTATGAACGAATTTATGATTGATTTATTCGTATAATTAAAAAATGTTTCCTACTCCTTCTCCTCAAAGAAAGTAGAAAGCGGCTTAAAATAATCCTGATAATGTACCCACATACACGCTGTCACTTAAATTTTTTTAAAAAGCACAAAAGGGAGCATTCCTGCTCCCTTTTAAAAATATTATCATCAATTAATTAATTATTTCACAAAACTCATACCGACTTTGAATGCTTCCATATTAAGCGGAATCAATTTGTGGTAGCGTTCGGGTAATACCTGCTCTAATGCTTTTGGTACTGTTTCTGTATTTACTGTGCCGGTTGCTTTAATCATCGCACCAAGCATAATCAGATTTAATACCTTGATATTTTTTAACTTAACGGCTTCTTCGCTACCCGGAACGGCAAAGATATTTATATCTGTGCGAGTAGGAGGAACAAGAATATTAGTGCTGTCAAAAATGATGTTTCCACCCGGCTTTACGCGTGATTCAAATTTTTCAACTGATGGCTGATTTAGTGCAACCACAGTATCATATCTTGAAATAATCGGCGAGCTTATCATTGTGTCTGATACTATTGTAACCGCATTAGCAGTACCGCCACGCATTTCAGGACCATAAGAAGGCATCCAGCAAACCTTTTTCTTTTCAATCATTCCGGCATAAGCAAGTATCATACCCATAGATAGTACGCCCTGACCGCCAAATCCTGCGAAAATTGCTTCTTGTAACATATTATTTGCCCTCCGGAACTTTTATATCACCAAGCGGATAGAAAGGAATCATCTTTTCTTCCACGAATTTATTAGATTGTAAAGGAGTCATCTTCATATTCGACGGGCAGTTGGATACAATCTCAACTATACAGAATCCTAAGCCCTGTTTCTGATATTCCAATGCTTTTTGTAAAGCTTTTTTAGCACGTTTCACGTTATTTGGTTTGTGAACTGACTGGCGTGTTACATAAGCCACACCCGGAAGCGGAGCCAGCATTTCACTGATTTTCAGAGGATAACCCTGATGAGCTGTATCGCGTCCATAAGGTGATGTTGTTGTTACCATACCTTGCAAAGAAGTAGGAGCCATCTGTCCGGATGTCATACCGTAAATACCGTTATTAATGAAAATAACAAGCATATTTTCACCGCGGTTTGCAGCGTGAACAGTTTCAGCAGTGCCGATTGCAGCCAAGTCGCCATCACCCTGATATGTGAATACATATTTGTCCGGCATAACACGCTTAATAGCAGTTCCCACCGCACAAGCACGACCATGAGCAGCTTCCTGCATATCCACATTCATATAATGGTATGCAAATACTGAACATCCAACAGGAGCAACACCGATAATTTCCTCCTGAATGCCCATTTCGGCTACAACTTCCATGAAGATTTTGTGAGCAGTGCTATGCCCGCAACCCGGACAATAGTGCATAGGTGTATCTATCAAAGTATCAAGAGGTTTTTCATATATTAAATTTTCTTCTAAACAAATAGTTTCTCTGACTACTGTTTCTTCGAGTTCGGATTCTATATCAACGAATGTCTTTTCGCTCATTATTTTCCTCCTTCAATAAAGGTTTTTATAAAATGCTCGTAAATTTCCTCCGGTGAAGGAATAACGCCGCCCATTCTTCCATAAAACTCAACTCTTGTCTGACCATTTACTGACAAGCGAACATCTTCAACCATCTGACCTGCATTCATTTCTACATCAAGTATGCCTTTTACTCTTCCGCCAAGTTCGTGATAAACCTTAGTTGGGAAAGGGAATAAAGTAATCGGTCTTATAAGCCCTACTTTGTAACCATCTTCGCGAGCCATTTGCATAGCTTTCATACAGATTCTTGCACCAAGACCGAATCCAGTAAAAATATACTCTGCATCTTCAGTTTCCATTTCAATGTAGCGAACTTCTTCTTCTTCCATCTTGCGATATTTTGCCTGAAGTCTGCGATTAATTTCTTCCATTTTTTCAGACTGAATATGAAGCGAAGTTATATAATTTCTTTCTTTACCCGGCTTCTTACCGGTTGTTGCCCAATCAGGGAATTCAGTTCTGCGTGGCACCTGGTCGAACAATTCGACCGGTTCCATCATTTGACCTACGGCACCATCGGTAAGAATCATAACAGGATTTCTGTATTTTTCACCAAGTTCAAAACCGAGCTTAACAAAGTCAACCATTTCCTGAACAGTCGAAGGTGCAAGTACGACTAATTTATAATCGCCATGACCGCCACCTTTCACTGATTGGAAATAATCCGCCTGTGATGGCTGAATCGTTCCGAGACCCGGTCCGCCTCTGACTACGTTAGCAAGTAAGCAGGGAAGTTCGGCACTTGCAATATAAGAAAGTCCTTCCTGCATAAGCGACATACCCGGACTTGATGATGTGGTCATCACGCGCCTTCCACATCCCGCAGCACCGTAAATCATGTTAATTGCGGCAACTTCACTTTCAGCTTGGAAAGCAAGCATACCTGTTCTTTTTTCAGCTTCCCTCGCCAGATATTCGAGTACTTCTGACTGGGGAGTAATCGGATAGCCGAAATATGCGTCACATCCGGCTCTTATCATTGCTTCTGCAAGGGCTTCATTGCCCTTCATTAATTTAAGGTCACCCATTTTTAATCCTTTGTTATTAGTTTGCTACTTCTACAATTGTTGCCGCTTTTTTGGGCTCGCGGAGAACCTTACGATATACTTTGATAACAGCATCCGGGCACACTAAAGCACAATTCATACAGCCTGTACAATCATGATTTACAGTTATTGCATACTGATAACCCTTTGCATTTATCGTATCAGAGATAGCAATTACTTCCTCCGGGCATGCTTCTACGCATAGCTCGCAACCTTTGCATCTCTCTATGTCAATTATTATTTCACCTAAAACTTTAGCCATTTTTTACCTCTTTTTATAAAGGATTTTGAAAACTTACAATTTTTAATTACTTTATGTCAAACAAATGTCATAAAAAGTTTTTTTTAAATACATTTTATAACAATACAAATTACGATTTTTTTTTCAAATAAAAAAGAAATATCAGTATTTTTGCACTCAATAATGATTGATTTTTAATGATTTAGTGAAAAAAGGCACTTATGATACTTTAATAATATTATTACGTTTGACTAAAAATACTTTTTTAAAATTGTGATATTCTACATAATGATTTATATATTCAATTTTTTAAAATAATAATTATGCTTATTAGTTAATATTATTAATGATTTTAAATAATTTTTACTTTGACAAATGAAAAAAATATTAGATAATCCATACATAATTTTAATTGCAAGAATAATTCTTGGATATATATTCATAACTTATGGTGCTGGTAAAATTAGCAATCCTGAAAAATTTGCTAGCGAAATTGCTAATTTTGCTTTAGTTCCTGAATTTACACTGAATATATTGGCATTAATTCTCCCTTGGGTGGAGTTTTTGGCTGGTGTGTTTATTCTCTTTGGTATAAGGTTAAAATCAAGTTCTATTATTACCGGAGGGCTAATGATTTTATTTGTATTTTCTGTAGCATGGGCAATGGCAATGGGTCTTGATATAAACTGCGGATGCTCCAGTACAAACCCTCAGAAAGTCGGGCTGCCAAAATTATTAGAAAATGTCGGCTTATTTACACTTTCACTATACATATTTTTATTCCCAAACAAAAGATTTTCGCTTGAGTCATTCACAGAATAGTGCAAATCCCGCAGCCAATATCCTGAGAATAATAGCTGATTCAATTAGCGATTTTCTGGCACCAAGGCATTGTGTCGTTTGCTCTGAATATACCGGACATTCGGCAAAATATTCTAAATTTGTTTGCGATAAATGCCATGACAATTTACCTTTTGCACCTGATAAAAAGCTAATTCTGAACAGATTTCACTCAAATTTCCCGGAGAATACACATATAACCGAAGCTACGTCTCTTTTTGAAGTTAAAGCTGATAATAATTATCTTGAGATAATTCATGCCTTGAAGTATTTAAAGTTTCAATCTGTCGCAGGCGAATTTGGAAAGCTACTGAGTCGTAGAATTTTAATTGACGAAATGACTGATTACGATTTTATTATTCCTATTCCTATTCATAAAGCAAAGAAACGGGAAAGAGGTTTTAACCAATCAGACTTGATTTGCAAAGCTGTTGAAAAAGAAATTGGAATTCCGGTTGCTGATAATTTTGTAAAAAGGCATAAATATACTGTTACCCAAACTTTGTTGGATAAAAGCGGAAGACAAAAGAATATGGAAAATGTATTTGAAGTTACCGATGTAAGCGATACTGCCGGCAAATCATTCTTAATTATTGACGATGTGCTGACAACCGGCTCGACAATAAATTCCACTGCTAAAGTACTCCTTGAGTCAGGTGCAGAAAAAGTTGGTGCAGCAACCATCGCATTAGCTGGAAATTAAGTATTCTATTTCAAAATTTTATTTGAATTACGGTTTATATTAACTATTTATTCATCTTGGTAATTTCTGTTTAATAAAAGGAATTCAAGAATTATTTAAAAAAAAGTATTTTATTATTTCACAAACCAAGATTTGAGGACGAATTTAATAAATTTCTACTTAATATTTCAGAAACAGGCGAAGCAAAATTGAGAAGTATATTTCTTAGAATAAAAAAGCCTCTTGCTTTTATTAAGCAAGAGGCACAATTATCTGAATACTGAATATAGTATTAATCAGCATCCATAGAAAAGCGGTGTTGCCTGCGAGCAGCTTTAATTCTCGCCATACGTTTCTCGACAGAAGGTTTCATGAACGCAGTACGTTTTTTAAACTCGCGGAGAACGCCGGAGCGTTCGTATTTTTTCTTGAAACGTTTCAAAGCTCTGTCAATATTTTCATTGCCTTGAATAGTTACGCCTATCACTATTAATTCACCTACCTTTCAAATGGCTAAATAAAATTTAAAAAATCAGTTTGATAAATTTTCAATCAATTTCTTTTCGCTAAGGTTCTCGAACTGAACGATAATAGCATTGCCCCCGTTACTTGTAACCTCTTTAGACCTGACGATACCGACATCATCCCATACAGAATGATAAATGACATCACCAATGCTGTATTCTTCCTTAGGAGAATATTTACGGGCATCTTCTCTCGAAATATGTACGACCGCTTTAGATTTATCTGTATCCACTTCAATTGCATCTAAATTTACAAGTTGCGAGTGGCGGCTTTTAGTACATCTAGCCCATTGGTGTCTGCCTGTTTCGGTTTCGATTGGCTCGCCAATAAGTTCATGTTTTGTTTCTTTCATAAGAAACGGTGAGTAGAGTGTTATATACTTAGCTCTACGTGATCTTTTTCTGGTAGTAGATACTGCCATATTGACCCACTTATTTTAAATTAAAAGAACATTTGGTTACAAAAATACGAATTTTTTTCAAGATATGCAAATTTCTGATATTTAAATAGATACGCCTACTACTTGAAACTTGTTTTTCGATAGCTAATTTCTAAGTATTTAAACCGCTGTGAATTTTTTATTCTTTAATATTGATAATTTTGAAGTAAAGCAATATTGCAATAGAATTTATAAATTAGCAATTTTTTAAGAAATTGCAAGTTCATGAAAAAAACAGATTTTATAATATTTCAGAATTCCTTTCATTTTCTAAATAAAGCATTTTTATTTAGAAAGTTACACTTGTTATGCTAATAAAATCACATTATAATGATAATTATAATATATTTATGCTATTTTTCATATTTTATTTGGATAATTCGTAACATATTATTAAATTAGTTGTGAAAAAAATGCGATTTAATTAAAAAGTAATATCAGGTATTCCTAAATAATATATTAGCCAAATTCCTAAAAGGAGTTACTTAATGCCACATACTAAAGAATTAGTCGAAAGATTAGTCGCTACCCACGGTTCGGGACGTGAATCACTCCTGCCAATATTGCAGGATGTTCAACGCCACGAGCACTATATTTCGGATGATGCAATGGTCGAAATTGCTACGCAGTTGGATGTATCCACCGCGGATGTATATGGGAAAGCCACTTTCTATACTTTTATTGATACTGTACCTCGCGGTAAGTTTGTTATAAGAGTATGCAAAACGATTGTCTGTGATATGCACAACAAATCGCAAATAATTGAAACTCTGGAAAATCTTTTGAAAATCAAAGTCGGTGAAACGACTTTAAACAGAAAGTTTTCTTTGCTTTATACCAATTGCCTTGGCTGGTGTCACATGGGACCTGCTATGCTCATCAATGATGATGTATATACAGACCTGACTCCGGATCGTGTCAGGGATATTATCACATTTTATAAAAATAAAAATTAAAGAGGTGAGATATGTCAGAAAGATTAAAAAGAGTAGATGTAATTCTGGGCAATTATCACCCCGAAAAGTATAAAATTCTTGGCAGTGTTATGGACCGTCCAAATGCCGAATTAATCAAAGATTTGATAGATTCAGGACTTAAAGGACGAGGTGGAGCGGGCTTCCTTACAGGGCTGAAGTGGAAGTTTGCTGCACAGGCAGAAAGTGAAGAAAAATATGTCATTTGTAACGCGGATGAAGGCGAACCGGGCACATTCAAGGACAGAGAAATTCTAACCAAAGTACCAAGAAAAGTACTGTCAGGTATGGGAATTTGCGCTAAGGTTATTGGTGCTAAAAAAGGTTATATTTACCTTCGCGGAGAATATAAGTTTCTAGTTCCACAACTGAATGTGGAGATTGAAGAGTTTCACGAGCATTGCGATAAATTAGGTCTTGATTTTCGTATTGAAATTTTCCTCGGAAGCGGTGCTTATGTTTGTGGTGAAGAAACTGCACTTCTGAACTCTATTGAAGGGCGACGCGGAGAACCGAGAAATAAACCTCCGTTTCCAACTAATCATGGACTTTTCGGAAAACCAACTGTTGTAAATAATGTTGAGACTTTAGTCTCTGCGATGATGGTTTGCAAAATCGGACCAGACCAGTTTAAGAAACTCGGTATTCTTGATTCCCACGGTTCTAAACTTTTCTCCGTATCAGGTGATACACCACGCCCGGGCATATATGACCTTGAATTTGGATTGTCATTGGAAGAATTTGTTCGAGAATTTGGCGATGGCGATACAAAAGCAGTTCAGGTGGGAGGTGCTTCAGGATTCTGCGTACCACGTAAGAAATTCAGCAAAACAACAATTGGATTCAAAGCCGGACTTGACGGAGATAATCTACCAACCGGCGGTTCGATGATGATATTCAATTCTTCACGCTCAATGTATCATGTACTGGAAAATTATCTCGAATTTTTTGAAGAAGAATCATGCGGACAATGTACACCTTGCAGAGTAGGATGTCAGCAACTCAAAAAAGGTATTGATGCCGTCAAACGCGGAATTAAAACTCCTGAGTATTTGGAACAACTACTCCAACTTACCGAAACTATGAAGATTACCGCTAAATGTGGACTTGGTCAGTCGGTCGCTAACTCATTCTCATCTATTGTTGAGAATTTCCGTGAAGAGATGATTTATTAATTTGTTCAAAAAATTTAAAAGAAAATAAAATTATGGAAAGTATAATCAGCTTAACGATAAACGGAATTGATGTTAGCGTAACAAAAGGTACTTCAATTCTTGAAGCCGCTAAAAAAGTTAATATCAGAATTCCGACTTTATGCTACCACGAAGATTTGTGTGTAGCTGGAAATTGCCGCGTTTGTGTTGTCGAAGCAGAAGGATACCGCACTCTTTTGGCATCCTGTGCCGTACCGTGCGAGCAGGGAATGAAAATCAAAACAAGCACTCCAAAAGTTCGTGCCGCAAGAAAAGATATTATTGCCCTGCTTGTTTCCGAGCATAATACTCAGTGTACAACATGCTACAGAAGTACAAATTGTGAATTACAGTCATTATCATCTGAATATAATATTGATAACGATATATATATGAGTATTCTCAAACCGGAGAGTATGAAAATTGACCGCTCATCCTGGTCAATTGAAAAAGATGACAGCAAATGTGTTCGCTGCCAGAGATGCGTGCGGACATGCTCTGAACTGCAACATGTGAATGCTATTACAGTTTCACATAAGGGTAATGAAATGAAAATTTCGACTTTCATGGATTTGCCTATGAATGAAGTTGTATGTGTTAATTGCGGGCAATGTGTTATCCATTGTCCTACTGGTGCTCTTACTGAACGTCGCTACTACGATGACATTTGGAATGCCTTGGGTGATGATAATAAAAAGGTTATCATTAATACTGCTCCATCAGTCAGAGTTGCTCTTGGCGAAACACTTGGATTTGCTCCGGGTAAAATTGTAACCGGTAAAATGGTTGCCGCACTTAAAAAAATCGGCTTCGATTTAGTACTTGATACTGATTTTACAGCAGATTTAACTATCATCGAAGAAGGGCACGAACTACTTCAACGCTTAAAAAAGGCACTTGTTGATAAAGAAGAAGTAGCACTGCCAATGATTACATCCTGCTCGCCGGGTTGGGTCAAGTTCATCGAGCACATGTATCCGGATAAATTAGAACATCTTTCGTCGTGTAAATCTCCTCAGCAGATGTTTGGAGCATTAGCTAAGACATATCTTGCTGAAAAAATGGGTTTCGAACCCGAAAATATTGTCAGTGTGGCTGCTATGCCTTGTGCCGCTAAGAAATACGAAGCAAACCGACCTGAAATGAAGTCAAGTGAGTTTCAGGATATAGATGCCGGACTTACAACCCGTGAAATCGGACACATGATTAAGCAGGCAGGTATTGATTTTACAGAGCTTGAAGAATGTGATTTTGATACATTTATGGGTGAGTCAACAGGCGCCGCTGTTATTTTCGGTGCTACAGGTGGTGTAATGGAAGCCGCTCTTCGTACAGCTTATGAAATCATAACAGGTCGGGAGGTACCATTTGAACATCTCGATATTACTCCGGTTCGTGGTCTTGAAGGTATCAAAGAAGCAACTATCAGAATTGAAGGATGTCTGCCCGAATGGAGCTTCCTCGAAGGCGTGGATTTCAAAATTGCAGTGGCTCACGGACTAAAAAATGCAAGAGTAATTATGGACCAGATTTCTGCAGGTGAATCTCCGTATCACTTTATCGAAATTATGGCTTGTCCGGGTGGTTGCATAGGTGGTGGCGGTCAGCCGATACCTACAAATGACGCTGTTCGTAAGCAAAGAATTAAAGCGATTTATGAAGAAGATGCCGGAAAACCAATCAGGAAATCTCACGAAAACCCTGAAATAAAGCAAATATATGAAGAGTTCCTGGTTGATGGTCCGCTCGGCTATAAATCACATAAACTGCTACATACGCATTATACAAAGAGAAACAGATATTAGAATTAAATATCTCAATAAAAACGTTCAACTTCCGAAGTCTTCAAGACTTCGGAAGTTTTTTTGTACAATTGATTAAGCTGCGAAGTAGCTTACCATTAATGGAAGGGAGAATGGAATTTGGGGCTGGGAGGCTCGGAAATAATTTACAATTGAAAATTGAGAATTGACAAGAAAGACCTTCCCTGTGTTAAAATTTTTGAAAAGGATTAGAATTGTTTTAGTAAAATTAATATAAAGGGTATGTAATTATTATATTTTTTACTATTTTTGTAAATCACTTATTGAGAGTACGTAGATAAGTGATATTAACGGTTTAAGTTTGGATATACGCAATAGCATATTTTATTTCGTAAAAGCGTATAATATTGGATGGATATACGCAATAAAATAATTAAAAAGCTATAGTTGCGTATATACAAATGTTCAGCAAGATTCGCTTCGCTCATCTTGCTGAATAGTCAGGCGGCAGGCGAAAATAAAAAGCGAATCGAACCGTCGCCGAACATGTCGGTAAGCAGAAATCCGGTGGACTTCGCCTACCGCCTGACTATTATAAGCCATTTTAAAAGACGACAACGAAAATGTTCAGCAGACTAATACCATCGTGGGAACAGATTAAAAACTTTAAGCAACCGTTGACTGACGGAGAAATATATCTATTGAAATTTTTGGACGACACACTTAAGAAAGATGAAACATTTAAAGAGGGTGACGACAAAGCAAAATACAATGGTTGGTTAATTTTCGTTCAACCTTTTCTAAATGGTAGCCGACCAGACATTATTATTTTCAATCCAAACGTAGGTGTTCAAATTATTGAAGTTAAAGACTGGAATTTGAACAACTATTCATTTGAAAAAAACAGTATGGGAAAATGGGACTTTTACGTTACGGACAGTAAGGGAAGTTATCCAATAAAATCACCAGTTAAACAAGTTGAGTATTACAAGGAGAAATTAACAGGACAACTCATTCCGCAGATAGGCGAAGAAATTGATAAAAATGTTCAACGCTATGGACTTATCAAAACTTCAATTTATTTCCATAAAGCAACAACAGAAGACGCACAAGAACTTTTCAAGCATCAGGTAAAAAACTATACTCATTTTCCAGTATTCGGAAAAAACTCCTTGACCGCTTCCAACTTGAGACAAATTGTTCCAGACAGTTATTTACCTCAAAGCTATTACTGGACAAGAGACTGGAATAAAGAAATTCTTTTTTGGCTTAATCCTCCTTTTCACTCAATTGAACAAGGAACTAAACTGACTTTAAATACTTATCAAAAGAAATTTGCAGAACCTCAAAAAGGTCATCACAGAGTGAGAGGAGTTGCTGGTAGCGGAAAAACACAAGTATTAGCTTACAGAGCAGGTAACCTTGCTTCGCAAGGTTACCGTGTTTTAATACTTTCCTTCAACATTACTTTGTGGCATTACATTAGAGATATGATTGCAAGAAGTCCTTTTGGTTTCAGCTGGGACAAGTTTACATTCGGACACTTTCACGGTTTTTGCAAGGATATTTTAAATGAGTTTGGCGAAAAGTGGCCAAGTGAAAGCGGTGATGATGAAGCTACTTTTAGAGAAATAGTTCCAAACAAAGTTCTTGAAGTAATTAAGAAAGGAGATTATGAAAAGTATGATGCAATATTTATAGACGAAGGTCAAGATTATTACATTGAATGGTATCATATGCTTTGTCATTTCCTAACCAATCGTGATGAAGTTGTTGTTGTCTGTGACAAGAAGCAAAATATTTATAGCCGAGAAATGGAATGGCTTGATAAAAGACGTGGAGGAGTTGAAAAATTTGGCGAATGGATAGAATTAAAAACCATTGTCAGATTGCCCGAAAAAATTGCAGGTATAACAAGAGTTTTCAGTGAAAAATTTAATCTCAATCAAGACGTTAGAGTTGACAAGGTAGAACGACCAGACCTTTTTAATCAATACGAAGAGCATTCAGTTTGGTGGAATATTGAGGAAAAAGACTGGTTAAATAAAGTAAACGAAGGTTTTGAAATCATAAAAGAAAAAGGCACTTCTACACACGGCTCTGACACGGTTATTTTATTGCCTGACAAAAACTTTGGACTTGAATGTGTTAAGCATTTTGAGACAACTAAGAATATGAAAGTAAATCACGTTTTTGAAAATGAAGAAGAGAAACGCTATCATAAACACAAAAAAGCATTTTGGATGGGTGACAGCAGACTGAAAATATCTACAATACATAGTTTCAAAGGTTGGGAGGTTTTAAACGTTATCTTATACATCCCTGAAAATTACTATGGTGGTGACGATGTTTACGACAAAATCGTTTATACAGCAATGACAAGGACAAGACAAAATTTAATAGTTATAAATGCAAACAAACGATATTTGGAATTTGGTGACGGACTTTCTAAAACGTGGAGATAGAAAAACGGCTTATAACACGGGTTTTGCGTCAGGCGGGGTGAAGTGCAAACTTGGAGCTTTGTGCTTCGTATCAAGTGCAGTGCTGGTTGACAGTTTTGTGCTCCGAAACCCGCCCGAACGCAAAGCCCGAAAACGTTCAGCAAGATTCGCTTCGCTCATCTTGCTGAATAGTCAGGCGGCAGGCGAAAATAAAAAGCGAATCGAACCGTCGCCGAACATGTCGGTATGCAGAAATCCGGTGGACTTCGCCTACCGCCTGACTATTATGCCTCACCCTAAAAAACGACACAACGAGCCAAGAACAAATGACGAACAGATTTTAAACGTTGAACAATATTAATGGTCAAAAGGAAAACAGGAAGCAGAATATGAAAAAAATAATAACATTTATAGCAGTAGTAGCTTTTACGACAAATGTAAATGCTCAATTCAATTTTACACCTATTACACAACTCCTCACAGACAGTATTGGTGTCATTGGTCAAGCTGGACAGAATTGTGGATTTATGGTAGTGCAAGGCGATAGTGTAATCTACGAGCAGTACTGGGGAACTTGGAACAATAATACGTATCAAGCGATTGCCTCAGGCTCAAAAATGCCATCAATGGCATTGATTATGAGATTAATTGACGAAGGATATTTATCTCCAAACGATACAGTTCAAAATTTTCTTCCAAGCTTCAGCGGCAAGCCAGTCATTAGGCTTCACCAGTTGATGAATCATACTTCCGGACTCCCGGGACAATCGCCTTTTATCTCTGACAACAGTATTACTTTGCAACAAGCAGTAGACAATATTGGGTTGAATACGCCCATGTCATATACACCAGGCACAGAATTTCGATACGGTGGTGTAAGTATGCACGTAGCAGGAAGAATGGCTGAAATTGCTACAGGAATGAGTTGGGATAGCCTTTTTCAGCAAAAAATTGCAATTCCTCTGGGAATGACAAATACAGACTATGTAGCTTTAGGTGCAACAACGAACTATCGTATAGCCGGTGGAATGGGTACAACTATGCCAGACTTTTCTAAACTACTAACTATGCTTCTTAACTATGGCGAGTTCAACAACGCTCAAGTTATTGACTCATTAACCGTGAAAATGATGCAGAGCGACCAAACTAATGGTGTTCCTTTAATTGGCACTCCTTATTCAGGCGACCCATTAAGAGAAAATTTAAGATATGGCTATGGCGTTTGGGTTGAACAAGAAACCAATGGTGAAACAACACAATACGGTAGTCAAGGTGCTTTTGGTTTTACGCCTTGGATTGACCGTTGCAGAAATATTGCCTGTATATTTTTTGTACGAAGAACATTAGGAATTATTCAACCAACCCATACTGAATTAAGAAATCTCGTGGAGCAAATTATACCAATAAAATTACAGCAGCCGACAATATCCCTTAACGGCAACCAATTGCAATCAAGTTATCAAAAAGGTAATCAATGGTATTTGAATGACACCTTAATGTTAGGTGAAACAAGTCAATTTATCACACCTACCCAAAGCGGCAATTATTCGGTTAAATATACATCTGAAGAAGGCTGTGAGATTTTTTCTGATGATTTCAACCATATAGTCTTGAGTGTAACTGAACATCCAAATCAAGGTACGGTTTCAATTTTTCCTAATCCTGCAAATACAATCATCAATTTTGACTGTAAAAAAGGCTTTCAAATTTATAGTACGACAGGACTATTGGTAAAGCAGAGCAGCCAACCAACAACCCAAGTCAATATTTCGGACTTGCCAACTGGGCTTTACATTCTTAAGACAGAAAATCAAGTGGGGCGATTTATAAAGACAGAATAAGTATGAATCCAATTTTAAATCTAATAACAATAAGAAAATACTTGTGGATAGTATTCGTAATGTGTTTTAGCACCATAAATGCACAAAATGTAAGTTTTGATTGGCTTAAATCTTTAGGCGGTCCCAATAACGATGTACTAAGAGGTGTGTGCATTGATAGTTCAGGGAATATTTATGCCACAGGTTCGTTTATAGGTACAACAAGCATTGCAAATCAAAATTTTGTTTCAAACGGTGCTACTGATATTATAGTAAATAAGTTCGATTCAATCGGTAATTTGTTATGGGCAAAATCATTAGGCTCAGTTAGTTTTGATTACGCTTTCGATATTGACTGTGAACCGAATGGAAACTTTTATATTACAGGTGGATTTCGTCAAACATTAAATTTCTCACCAAGTATATCTTTAATAAGTTCGGGGGAAATGGATTTATTTACAGCAAAATTTGATACCCTTGGAAATTGTATTTGGGCAAAATCTGCTACTGGTTATTCATCAGAATATGGAAATGAAATTGTTACAACAGCAAATGGTAATGTGGCTGTGATAGGTAATACTCAAGGTACTATTGTCTTTACAACAGACACCTTATTTCATATGGATAGCACCGATTTATTTCTGGTAAAATATGATTCAAATGGCAATGAAATATGGTGTAAAGGATTGCCAGGTCTTGGTAATGCGGGAGGAAGGGCAATAAGTACCGATGATTTTGAAAACACTATCATAGCTGGATCCTTTGCAGGAAATATTTATATTGATACAGTAATTTTCAATTCCACTACTGTCCCCAATAACGACATTTATATTTCTAAGTTTTCTCCTACCGGAACTTTAATTTGGGCAAAGCAATTTGGCGGCACGGGAGATGATTATGCAAGAGGAATTGATGCCGATGCGAATGGCAATATCTATGTGTCAGGTGTTTTTTCTAATTCGGTTAATTTTGATGGTATTACATTAGCAGCGAACGGATCATCCGATATTTTTTTAATGAAATTAGATTCTAACGGTAATATTATTTGGATAAAACAAATTGGTAATTTAGGTGCAGAAGAAGGATGCGAAATAGAAGCATTACCTTCAGGGGATATCTTTATAACTGGAGGCTTTTCACAAACTATCATTCTGGGATCTAACAATTATACAGCATTAGGCATGAGAGACGTTTTCATTGCAAAAATAGATAGTAGTGGTAATATTATATGGGCAAAGACTGCGGGAAGTGCTATGGATGATGTAAATTATGCTATCGGTTTAAATATGTACAACGAAGATGTATGCACAGTTGGCACATATTCAGGCTCTTTTACAGATGGATTAAATTCAATTACTTCTTTAGGTGGTGTAGATAGTTATATTTCAAAAATTAAATCTTCATTAACAACAAGTATAAACGATATTATAAATAGTAGTACAACAATTGCGATTCATCCGAATCCATCTAATACTATTATAAATGTTGACTGCAAAAAAGGCTTTCAAATTTATAGTTCAACAGGACAATTGGTTAAACAGAGTAGCCAAGCAACAACCCAAATAAATATTTCAGACTTGCCAACTGGACTTTATATTCTTAAGACAGAAAATCAACAGGGACGATTTATAAAGACTGAATAAGCAACGTAAGAAAAAACAAACATGACATAAAGATGAAAAAAACGACAGAAATAGAAGGGCGAAGGCATAACATCACCTATACGCAAGCAGGGGTTTCGTGCTTCGTAGGGCAGGAAAGTGGTATAATTGAAGTTCAGTTCTTCGTAGGAAGTTCAGTGGTAAAAATCCCTGCCTGCGTATAGCTGAAAAACGTTCAGCAAGATTCGCTTCGCTCATCTTGCCGGCAGTAGTCAGGCGGCAGGCGAAAATAATAAGCGAATCTTTACCTATTAACAGATAAAGGATTAGCTTTAGTTTCAATAATTGTAGAGCTTGCTTCTTGGGGCGATAAATACTTGAGGGAACTTCATCCATCTATTTTCAATGGAGAACAAATGGAATTATTGCGTAATGACAAAGTTGCTTTTACGAGTGTATTGGAGGAAAAATACAGGGAAAAATTGGCTAGAATATCAATTTTACAAAACGAGATTTAACCCTTCGTTCTGCTAATAAATTATATAAATGGAAATTAATGTTTCCAATCTGTCCGTCGGTTTGTATTTCATTCAAATAGGTAATTATACGGAAAAATTTGTTGTGGTGAGGTAGATGAAGAATTAATGAATTTATGGTAGCTAAGCCCTTTATTAATTAAGATTCTTTTTCAATCTGATGTACGGAGTTAAGAAATTTAAAATTTCAGGCAAATGAGGATTTTCAATAATAAAATTAAATAATCCATAAAATACTTTAAAACTTAATTAGTTTATGTATTTTGATATTTTTTACATTCATTAAAGAATTTTGGAGAATTAATTATGAATCATTTAAGAAATATAATATATTTGGCATTATTTGCAGCTATCATTTTCGGATGCTCTGAAAACGCCACTAATATTAATGCAGAGCAAATGACTTTGCAGAATTTATCAAAGACACCCGGATTTACCTAGATATATATGGAAATTGAAAAGTACAGTCCTAATGATAGTATTATCAATGAAATACAGACTTCTTTTAATGCCGATTTGCATAGTTTTATTGTTTTTGCAAAGCCATCATGCTCTTGCCAGAGGAAGTGCAACCACGCCTACTATCACCCCTGCCGATAAGTCAGAATAAAAATCATTTTTTGTGTATGTTTTTAGCGTAGTCAGCAGTTTTGGCTGAAAAGATGTATCTATGAATTTAAAGTATTTCATTTTTCTTCATTGATAAAGAATCAAAAATACTAAAATTTTCGTTTCGTTGTTCTCATTGGTGGTTAACAAGAATAAAAATATTAGAGTTTTCAATAGAACTATCATAAATAAATTTGGATAATTTTGATTTACTCAATTACTTATATTCTAATATATTCATTTAATTGCAACCAAATACAAAATGATGTGTATATTAATTAGTCATTGATTATGATAAATAACTAAATTGAAATTGATGAAAGTGAACTACGATAAATATTCTGATTCCGAACTTGTATCTTTGCTTGGAGAAGACAGGGAAACTGCATCAGAAGCCTTCAAGGCGATATACGACAGGTATTCGCCGGTAGTTCATTCGTATTGTATCAAAGTTCTTGGTTATGAGGAAACAGCAGAAGATGTTTTTCAGGAGACTTTCATTAAGTTTTTTAACAATTACAGCAGGGAGTCTGACAGATTCAATATACAAGGGTATTTGTTGACAATCGCACGTAATTTATGCCTCAACGTAAAGCGTGATAAAAAAGAAACTGTTTCAGATGATTATCTCGATGTATTATATTCAGAAGAGCAGTCATACGAGCAGAAAGAACTTTTAGGGCTGATTAACCGCACAATTGAACTTCTTGATGAAGAGCACCGCGAAGCTTTTGTTCTTCGTGAGTACAGTGGTCTTGAGTATAGCGAGATAGCTGAATTATGCAAAACATCAGTAAGCAATGCCAAGTCACGTGTATTCAGAGCCAAGCAAAAAATAAAGAAAATATTAGAACCGTATTTAAAAGAATTGAGTCAGTAATATAATTGAGTATCAGAGATGGAAAACGAATTATTAGTTCATGATTTTCTGGACGGCACTCTCGCAGGAGCCGATGAGGAGAAATTATTTTCTCTCCTTGCAAGCGAGGGTGAACTTCGGAATGAGCTTAAGCATCAGCTTGCTGTTAAAATGGCAGTAAGGGCTGACGTGAAAGCTTTTGTACCTAAAGCAGATTCGACCCTGCAAATTTTTGACAAATTAGGTCTGGCTTTGCCTCTTGCGGCACTGCCTGCAGGCACCGCTGCAAGTGTATCTTCGGCAGGTATCGGCAGCTTTATTAAAACCAATTACGCTTATATGCTGACAGGTCTGCTTTCGGCGGCAGCTGCAGTTGTTGTGATGTTATTACTCTTTGATTTCGGTCCTAAAAACGTAAACTATCTCGCTGACTCATATTATTACAAGATTTCTCCGAATGATAATCATATTATTCCGGTGATGGAATCAAATGCGGTATCTGATGATAAACAAGTGCAAGAAAAAGTTGTTTATAAGTATGTTTATTTGAATAAATCTGAGAATATATCTCCTCAATCTAACAGTCAGGATGAATTGCTTGCTGACAACAAAAATAATAATAATGCAGAATTGTATTCATCAAGTATTTTAAGTGAGATTGAGTTTGATAATATTAATTTAGTAATTTCTGATGCATTTTCAAGAGTGAATCAAAATCAGATATCTCTCAATTTGCCCTATCAACATTTCAACATTTATGATGATGATGACGCAATTAATAATTTTGCTTTTGAATTTCGGGGCTCGGAATATTTTAATAATAATATTCCGGGAATAATTACAATGGATAATCTTGGTCTTCTGAATACCGGAGCTACATTCCTTTATAAGTACGACGACGAGCTCAGTTTTGGTATTGATTATCGCAGAGAAACTTTTGCTCAGGAATTCACCGGAAAAGAGCAGAATAATTATTTCGTTTATCGTCAGGAGCCAAATTTCCAGACAATTAGTTTTGTAGGTAAATTCAGCCCTGAATTTATTAGATTTTCTAATTTTAAGCCATTTATCAATACCGGTTTCGGACTAAACTCGGCAGGAACAGTAGGACGATTAATGCTTGGAACAGATATTGATTTTTCAAACAATTTATATTTTACATTTGGTGCTGATTATAATATACTATTCTTTACTCAAAACGGGGCATATTTCATCTCACCTAAATTCGGCGTGCATTTTGGTGCAGGAATAAAATTTTAAGGGAGAAAAAATGAGAAAAATAATTATTATCAGCATAGCATTTCTGACATTAATTTACATATTATCAGGTTGTTCGGATTCACTCGGAATTAATGGCGCTGATTACACAAAATCTCAGCTCAATGATGAAATTATTCGGCGTGATACTATGATTGATTTCAAAAAAGTAATTATCGAGACAATCATTACGAAGACAGATACTATAATTGAATATATACCTGTAAACAAAACTTATGACCCTATTTACAGCAATGGATATAATTTTCAGTTAATTGAACAATTTATAAATAATAACAGCCAGATTAAACAAGAGCGAATTCCGGAAAAAGCAAAAATTGAAATCAACGGAATACTTGACTACAACCCACTTACACCAGTGGCAAGTCTTCAATTGAATATTGATAATTCATTAAGTGTTGAACCAAATTCATTTAAGGAAAGAAATGAAATCATTAAATCCATGAAATTGGTTTTTAATAAATTATCTGTCCTTCATGATAACCCTGTTAATTATCGTGAACTAATTTCAAACAGACAGTTTTCAGCCGATATATTACTTGCCGGACGGAACGGAAGTACAAGAAGAGTAACCGAACAAGCAATTGTTGGAGAAGTAGTTATAACAAATCGTACAATAATCGAAGGTCAGCTTCGCGGACTTCTGATTAGAGGCATATTATTTATCCCGGCAAGAGAGCCAATTGATTTAAAAGAATATGAAATTGAGTTTGCTGTATATTTACAATTTCCGGCTATTTAATAGAATTCATAATTTTTATCATCATTTGGAATAATTTACTCGGAGATTTAGCTTGATTTGTGCAACCTGTTATTATTAAATTCCTCTCAGGCACAAAAAAAGCAGCTGTTCCTGTCGAGCCACTATGCCCAAGCATATCAGGAACTTTGTTGAAAAGGGAGAGTATTAATGGCACATAGAACTTTTGGATACCGGTTCCATACTTAAACGGAAAGAAAATATTGTTCCAATTTTGTAACTCATTTAGTTTTGATTCAGGATATATACTTCCATCGAAGAATTTGCGGGTGAATTTTGCTAAATCCTCTGCTGTCGAAACAATATCCTGACCGGTCGAAATTAAATAATTCATCACACTAATATTATTATTCCCAACATAGATCGGTGCAAAATCATTGGCTGTTGATTCAGTAATCACATAAGTATCATCCATATTACACAACTTAAACAGCTCGCCAAGCAGTTCTTCTGTGGATTTAGAGCTTGCTTTTTCCAGGATTGCTCCTAAAAGTCGAAAATTAGTATCCGAATATGATGCTTTTTGGGGTGCGCCCGGAACAAATTTTGGAGGAATTCGTTTTGCGTAATCAACGACTCTATCTATGCTCCATTCTTCATCATTTCCTGATAGTAGAGACTCCATTACCGAACTTTGCCCCTTGGGCTTATCAATCAAATAGCAGGGCAAGCCTGAAGTATGCGACATAAGATGCCTGACTGTAATTTCATCAGTATAATTTTTACCATCAATAACCAACAAATTATTTGTTAAATCATTTGGCAAATATTTTATGATTTTATCATCTAAATTGATTAAATTACCCAAAGACATCTTCAAAGCGATTGCAGAAAGCATTATTTTGTTAATACTTGCTATATAAAATTGTTTTGATTCCTCAAGATTGCCGGCACTATAATTAAACTTAATATCATTATCAAGGGACTCAATATGAATGGCACAACCATGGTAATTTTTATAATCTACAATTGAGTTGATTATATTTTCAATTTTTTTTTGGTTATTTTTTTTCATTTAGTTTATCCTCCTGATAAATTGCAAGTTGTAACATAGTTAAAAATACGCAGAAAATCCCTGTCAGTTTCAAAAAAAATTCACTGATAAAATGAAATAACTTCAAAATATGATTATTTTTACAAAAAAATAAACTTTTTTTTGAAAATTGAATTTTTTTATGAGATTTTTTTCAAGTTAATGTGTTATTGTAAGTAGAAGATAGTACAATGTCAGAAAAATATATAAATATTGCCAAAATTTCAGGAAAATGCCTTACTATAGGCAGCAGGATATTTTCATATACCATTGGTTTCTTTGCCTTGATTCTTTTCAGTCGTTGCGATACCTGCATAGAAACCAGTGGTAATGGCAACACTCCTGAGGAGCTTGTATATTTCTCAGCGGCACCTGTAAACAGCAGTCTTCCGAATGTTTACCAAACAGATGGTGAAGGAAGTTTTATAGATAATTTATTGATTAATGGGATCACCTTCTCGGCTCCCTCTGATAATGGCAAAATTACATATATCCGAAAAGATATTGAAAATGGTAATAGTAGCTTGTTTATATCGAATATTGATGGAAGTAATCAAAATTTAATTGTATCAGATAACGATATTTTCAGTGTATCTTTTCCGGTGATTTCATCAAATGGTAGATATATTGCATTTAATGCCGGAAATTCAAGACTATTTGTTTATGATGTAGAGTCTGGCTCACCAACATTTAATCAAATAACAGGAAGACTTGCTCAAGGTTCATTTGCATCATTCTCAAACAATTCACAATATTTCGCTTATATCGAAGGCGATGGCTCTGCCACTGCTTATACAGTAAAAGTAGCACAATCAGCCGGAAGTGACAATTTAATAACAAAATACAGCAAATCAATAGGAAATATTGATTTTGCCGGCGAGAGCGATTTAAAAGTAAATTGGTCGGATGACTCCCAACAAATTATATTTAGTGTAAAAAATGGCTCGAATGATGATATTTATCTGATAGATATAAATTCCGGAACCGAGAGAATTGTTTCAATTCCCAATGAAAATATAGGAGGCAAAGATGCCTCACTTTCACCAAAAAATGATTTTCTTGCAGTAAGTGGTCGCGATGGTAATATATGGCTTATTTTCACAGCAACTAATGATTTAAGATACTCAAACATCACAAGAACAGACGGATTTGAAAGATACCACAGCCCAAAATGGTCATGGGATGGAAGCAAAGTTCTTTATAACAGCACAACATTACTTGATTCAGATATTTACTCGACATTGATTTGTTCGGAGATAAATTACGAACTTGCACTTGCAAGTATCAAACGTTCATATATACTAAGCAGCAATGCATTTAAAGGATTCTGGAGTTATCGTAAGGCGGTGCTATGATGTCTCTTGCCGAGATGCCTGATAACGAATTAATGAAGATGCTTGCCGGCAGAAAGTCTGAGTCAGAAGCGGCATTCAGAGAGATTTATGCTCGCTACTCTCAGAGAATTTATGCTTACTGCCACAGAGTTTTGGACTATTCTGAGGAATCCAATGATATTTATCAGGATACATTTGTTAAGTTCTTTGAAACTTATAAACAAAATCTAAATGTCAGCAATATCAGAGGTATGCTGATTAGAATTGCAAGAAATTTATGCCTTAACTACAAAAGAGATTCTAAATACAGCATAGAATTTGATGAAATGAAAATGCCGGTTTATGATAAAAGTTTTGACGATGATGAGCTTGTAGATCTGATTGCCAAAGCTGTAAAGATGCTTGATTTCGAGCATCGCGAAGCTTTTGTTCTAAGAAATTACGAAGGTATGTCATATCAGGAAATTGGAGAAATTTTAGGACAGAATGTTTCAACTATACGAAACAGAGTAGTCAGAGCTAAAGAAAAAATTAAAGAGATCCTTCAGCCTTATCTGGAGGAGTTGGAATGACGAAAATTATTATTAAATATAAACTTAGAGTTATCAATGAATTATAAGAGATTGATACACGATTATCTGGACGGAGAGCTTGATGGCACAGGTGAAGAAGCTTTATTCGCTTCACTTTCAGGTAGCTCCGAGCTCAGAAATGAATTCAATTCGCAAGTAAAAATCAATAATCTTGCGATGATGGATATGAATCGTATTACTGTACCGCCTGATATCACCGATTCTGTGTTTGCTCAGCTCGGTATGGCTGCTTCCGGAGGTGCAGTTTTAGCGGCTACTGAATCAGGAAGCTTTTTCCGCAGGTATTCAGGTTTGCTACTGCTACTTTTGTTCCTTTTTACAGCAGGTACATCAATATATTTACTCAATGAGAATAATTCCCTTAAAGGTATTCTCGGCTCTGCTATTAGCAAAAAGCAATCCGTACCGATGATTGAGTCATACGATTCAGGCAATAATCAAGCAGAAAATATCGGGAATATGGCAAATTCGGAATCCATTGCAGCTCAATCATCAGATGGCGGTAGTACTTCCTCAGCTTCTGTTGGCAGAGATAATTCAGGAAATGCCGGCTCTCAAAAAACTGCTCAATCCGGAAGTGCAGATAAACCTGAAGCTGCATTAAAGACATCTGATTCTGATGCGTATTTTGGTGAGTTATTAACATTTTATTATCCGATAAGGCTTGATGGTTCATTTTCCTCTACATTAAGTAATAATGCAAAATCAAGCATTAATGAAATGAAATCAAAAATGTCACATAATCCAGCATTTGGGAATTATGGCAATGATAATTTCATTTATAATGCCGGCGTTTTGGGAATGATTAATCTGCCTAAGTTGAGCGTTCAATTTAGGAGAGTCAGTTCTCAAAACAGCTATCCACCGGTAGTAGTTTCAGGCGAGAGCAACTTATTTACAGATAATTCTTTAGGAGTGTGGTATCATTTTATGGAAGAAGTTTCTATAGGATTGGAAGGCGGCCAGGAGATGTTTTCACAGGAATTTACTTTGAATAATTTGAATTATTCTCAGGCACCAATGCTTTACTGGGCAGGTATTTCAGCGAGATACAACCCAAATGAAATGCTGATTCCATATACTCTGAATCCTTACTTTACACAAACAATTGCCTGGACTAAAGTAGGACCACTCTCGAGAACACAGGTGGGTATGACATTTAATGTAAGTAGTCCTGTCAGTATATTTGTAGGCGGTGAGTACAGTTGGTTATTTTATAATGTTGGTGGCAATATTTATAATACAGGCAAGCTTGGAATTACAGGCGGTATAAATATTAATTTCAGATAAGCAGATTTCCCTGCTCCGATAGCAATTTTTTTATAATTTTCGGTCTCAAACCAATTTATTGGGGCTATGAGTCATATTCGAAGAATACTTGTATAAGTTTCGGCTTATATTTTTATATACTACAATGATAAAAGTTTTAGTAGTTTTATTTCTTATCAATCAACTGTTATTTGATGTGTTTAGTATATATGCACTTACTCAAATCAGCACAGGAGTTTATGCCCAATAATACAGGAACTTCAAGAAGTCTGATTCACGCATAAGCCATATTTTTACTACGCCTTTATTTGCTATCCGTTAATTACATTTAAGTTCTATAAACAAAAAAAAGTAATAAAATTTGCTTTAATTCATCATTTCAATTTTGAAAAAATACCAGGGCGAACTTATGGATTTATTCAGTGAGATTAAGGGCAGGATTGACGAGCTAAGAGGCTTAATCAGTCAATATGACAAAGCATATTATCAAGATGCCGAATCACTTATTCCCGATAGGGAGTATGATTTACTATTTGCGGAACTGGTCGCTCTTGAACAGGAAAACCCGCAGTATAAATCTCCGGATTCTCCAACACAAAGGGTTGGCGGTAAAGCACTTGGAAAATTTGAGTCTGTTACTCATCAGGTACCTATGCTTTCACTTCAGAACACATACAATCGCCAGGAAGTAGAGGATTTTCATAAACGAATTTCAAAAGAAATCGGCTCATCAGATATTGAATTTTGTTGTGAATTAAAAATTGACGGTGTTGCTGTCAGCATAACTTACGAAAGTGGCATTTTGAAAACAGGTGCTACACGTGGAGATGGATATACCGGAGATAATATCACTCAAAATATTAAGACTGTTCGCTCAGTTCCGATTTCTGTCAAAGGAAATTCGTATAATCTTACTGATTTTGAAGTTCGTGGCGAAGCATATATGAATGTCTCTGATTTTGATGAAATTAATAAGGAGAGACTGGAAGCAGGTGAGAAATTATATGCAAATCCAAGGAATACGACAGCCGGCTCGCTGAAACTTCTCGACCCGCAAATTGTTTCTAATCGAAAAATCAATATCTTTACATATTATCTCAGAACAAATGATGTTCAGATTTCAAAACATTCCCAGAGCCTGGATATTCTCAAAGATATCGGGTTTCAAGTGAATCCGGCATATCAAACAGCTAAAAATATTGATGAAATTTTCGAATTTATTAATCATTGGGAGACAGAGAGGCATAATCTGCCATTTCAAACTGACGGTATTGTAATTAAAGTAAATTCGTTCAGAATGCAGGAAGAGCTTGGAACAGTTGCCCGCTCACCCAAATGGGCGATTGCTTATAAATATGAAACGGAATCTGCTGAAACACTACTTAAAAACATCACTTTGCAGGTTGGAAGAACCGGAGCTGTAACACCGGTTGCAGAGCTCGAACCTGTACTTCTTGCCGGCTCGACCATTAGCCGTGCAACACTTCACAATTATGATTTTATTAAGGAAAAAGATATTCGTATAGGCGATACGGTCATCATAGAAAAAGGGGGCGAAGTAATTCCAAAAGTCGTTTCTTATATACCGAATTTAAGACTACATAATTCAAGCCCTTATATTTTTCCGGACAAATGCAGCTGCTCTCTTGAAAGCACGCTTGTAAGAATAGAAGGTGAAGCAAATTACTACTGCATTCATCCCGAATGTCCATGGCAAATAAGACGCTCAATAGAGCATTTTGCTTCACGAGATGCTATGGATATTGAAGGATTCGGCGAGAAAGTTGTCGAGCAGTTCGTAGAGCTAGGATATATCAGGAATATTGCTGATATTTATAAACTTCATGAGTACAAAGATGAAATATTGGCACTCGACCGATGGGGCGATAAGTCTGTAAGTAATCTGCTGGAAGCAATTGAAAATTCCAAGATACGCCCATTTGAAAGAGTACTTTATGGGCTTGGAATAAGATTTATCGGACAGGGCGGTGCTAAACTTCTTGCCCGCAATTTCAAAAATATTGAGCAATTGCGTTCTGCTACTAAGGAGAAGCTGGAAGAAATTCACGAAGTTGGCGAAAAAATGGCTGATTCAGTGGTTTCATATTTTGCTGACTCTAAAAACATTGAAATTATAGACAGATTAATTTCTTATGGACTGAATATGGAATCAGTGCCGGCTTCGGAAGTTAATCAAAATATTAATATAACCGGAAAAACCTTTGTCTTCACAGGTGAACTTGAGTCAATGTCAAGAGGTGAAGCCGCAAAGAGGGTAGAGGAATTTGGCGGCAAAGAGGTTAAATCAGTTTCTAAAAATACTGATTATGTAGTTGTAGGTACTTCACCGGGTAGCAAGTACGATAAAGCACTCAAGCTTGGTACAAAAATCCTGAACGAAGAAGAATTTTTGAACTTGCTCAATACTACTAATTGATGATAATTCATGCACTTATTGGCTCAGAGATTCTATCGCAATTTCTTTAGATTGATAGATATTGATAATTCCATTTATGCGAAGCATAGAAAACAGAAAATCAACACTTTTGTTTAATGAGCAAATGGAAACAGAGCCCTTTGTGTCATTCGATTTTGCGGCTTCGTTGATACTGTTGTAAGTTGTTATAATTGAACCAAGTGCAGAGCTATCCATATAATTTACTTTTTCAAGATTAATTAAAATATTGAAATTGCCTTCGTCAATCAGATTCTGCATTTTGTCTGTGAAATTTGCAGAGAGCATATTAGTAAATTTATCTTCATTAAGATTTACTATTGTTATATTATCCTGTTTTTCGATCCTAAGATTCATCTTTTTTCCTTAGATTGAATTTTAAAAATGCTAAATTATGACTTTTTTTCTATATATGAAAATAATTTTTGATAAAAAGACTTAAATATCAGTAAAATTTAATATACTCAACTTCAAATTCAAAATCGCTTGCCTTTTTGTCGGAAGTGATAAAACCCATACGGATTATTTTCTGAAGTTCATTTTCAGACAAATAATCACCTGTTTCCCGTGCGAGTCGATATGCTTTGAAGTCACTTAATTTAATCTTCGTAATTACAAACTCATCTGTGCCACTTGAAACAATAAATTTATAATATGGCATAAAAAAGCGATTGTCAGTCTCAAGAGTAAAAGCGATAATTTGCCCTTTTGAGCGGGATTTTATCTCTAAGTAATCAAATTTTGATAAGTCATATTTTCCAAATGGGGAGCGTAAAGCAGAAAATCCACCATTATTATCAAGTGATATATTTCCACTGAAAACCATGGAATTTTCTGCGAGCTTGAAATTACCTAAAGACAGCCCGCCCATTACACCGTCATTGATGATATACCAATCACTACCGGACTTTTCGGTGCCAAAATCAATCAGGTATTCATTTGAAGAAATATTTATCAACATAAGCATAATTATTAATAATACTATCATCCTTATTTATTCTCTTCATTTGCATTGATAATACCATTTTCCCAATAACTATCGAAGAAAGTCGTACCAAGTTGCCGCCTTAATCTTGGTTTCAACTCATCTTTTGCATGATCATCATCCAAAACATCGCTGCCTGCCTGATATCCGATTGCTATGCAAGCCATTGCTGTGAATCTTTCGTCAATACTAAATTCTTTCTTGATTTTATCTCCATCAAACCCTCCCAACGGATGAGCTGCAAGTCCAAGTGCAAATGCCTGAAGAAGTATATTTTGAGTGGCAAGCCCTGTATCGTGCTGAGCCCAACGATTTGGTTCTCCGTTCAAACGAAACCTGTCATCAGCAAAAGATGTAATTATTACAGGTGCCGTCTTAACCCATCTTTGATTCCACTCTCCAATACAATTAAAAGCACGCATATATGCATTTTCGTCATGGTAAATATCCCAAACCATAAATCTCCAGGGTTCATCTCCAAAGCAGGATGGTGCCCATCTGCCTGCTTCACAAATTGATATAATCTGCTCACGGGCGACCGGTTTATTTATATCAAAAGCTCTCAACGACCATCTGCGTGAAATCAAATCATGAATAGGTTCTTCTGTTAAAGCTAATTTCGTTATCATATTTCCAACCTTAAATTTAATCTGCAATACCAAATTCTCATGAATCAAACTTTTCTATCTTATTTCATTATCATTCCGGTAAATTGTATTTAATAAATTCAATAACCTGAACAAAATCCGCCGGCAATTCACAATCAAAACTCATAAACTCTTTTGTAACAGGATGTGTAAATCCAAGAGTTCTGGCATGAAGTAATTGACGATTTACCATCTTCAAACATTTATTTGCAATTTTATTAATTTCGGGTGTTCCGCCATACAAATTTTTATCGCCACCATAAGCCGGATCACCAAAAACTGTATTGTTGATATGATTTAAATGCACGCGAATTTGATGAGTTCTGCCTGTATGAAGTTTGAGTTTTACAAGAGTTGCAAATCGAAATCTATCAATTACTTTGAAATCAGTCTTTGCATACTTACCGCCTTTCTTTACTACCGCAAAATTTTTGCGGTTTCTCGTTGACCTTCCGATATCACCTTCAATCGAGCCTTCGTCTTCATTAATTTTTCCCCAAACAATGGCGTTATACTCTCTTTCGGTCGTCCGAGCTGCAAACTGAGCTGCAAGATTTGCATGAACAGCAGGATTTTTTGCTATTACCAGAAGTCCGGAAGTATCCTTATCCAACCTATGTACTATTCCTGGTCTGATAGATTCTGAAGCATAAATTTCACCTTCAGTCGGCTCGCTTATTTTATCCTCAAACTCCTCTAAATCTGCTTCATCATCATCGTCTTCAGCTGTTTCAATTTCTATCGGCTGGCGTAGTCCAAAGTGATACAATACAGCATTAACCAAAGTGCCGTAACGGTGACCGAATCCCGGGTGAGTAACCATTCCGGCAGGTTTATTGACAACAAGCAAATAGTCATCCTCGAATTTTATGTCAAGAGGAATATTTTCAGGCAGGAGTTCAATAGGCGGCGCTTTCATTATTTTACAAAGAATTTCATCATTCGGCTGGACTTTGCGACTTGATTTCACCACATACCCGTTTATAGTAACATTGCCATCGTCAATTGCCTGCTGGACGCGGTTGCGTGTAGCATTATAAATATATTTTGTCAAATAAGTGTCAATTCTTTCAGGGGACTGACCTTTAGCTACCTTGAATCTAAATTCTTTTTCGACATACTCAGGGTAATTATTTCTTTCTTCGATGTCATTCACTTTTTTTCTCCGTGTTGCTGATAATTTCATCATCGGAAATTACAGCATGTTCGTTATCGGTATTCTTTGGAAATATGTCGTGCCATTCGGGCAATCTGTTATGAAATATTATGAGCAGTGAAACACCAACTGTCACGCATGAATCAGCGATATTAAATACCGGAAAATGCGTCCAGCCTAAAAAAGCTATATCAGGTATATCAACCTGTATAAAATCAACAACCTTGCCATAAAAAAGCGGAGCTTCGCCAAATATCACGCCGTAGAATACGCGGTCAATGAGATTACCCACAGCCCCGGCAAATATCAAAGTAAAACCTGATAATACAAATTTGTCATTATTGCGGATTTTGTAAATCAAAAAGCCAAGAGCAATACCTGCGATGACGGAAAATAAACTCAGAAATATTTTTCCCCAGCCAAATTCAATACCAAAAGCCATTCCCGGATTTTCTATATAAGTCCAAAGTAATATATCGCCGATTACGGGTACTTGTTCACCGTATCTGTAGCCCTCGTGTGTAATTCCCAAAAAATTAAATCCCTTGAAATATAATTTCGTTGCCTGGTCAAAAAATATCAACAAAGCAGCTGAAATATAGAAATACTTAATTTTATTTGTGTCTTTGCTCATCAGTTGAAGATTTTAATTAAATAAGAAGTATTCGTATTTGATTATGCTTTATTGTATTATTTTCGGACAACGATTTACTGCGGGTGATTCCGTTTGTACTCTTCGCGGTATTCTTTGACATATTTTATATAATTATATGGAGTTTGTGAAACTCTCTCAAGCTCTTTGTCTGAAAGCTCGCGAATTACTTTGGCAGGCACACCGGCAACAAGAGTTCTTGGCGGCACTTTAAAGCCTTCACGTACTACAGCACCGGCACCTACAAGAGCATATTCTCCCACTTCAGCACCATCGAGAACAGCAGCACCTATGCCAATTAAACATCCTTCACGCAGAATGCAGCCGTGAACACTGACTGAATGAGCGAGTGAAACATTTTTCTCCATTATCAGGGGCCAGACGCCATTTGTTACATGAAGCATGCACATGTCCTGAATGTTGGAGTTTTCTCCTATTCGAATATAATGTACATCTCCACGGATAACAGTATTATACCAAACAGAAACATTTTCACCTATTTCAACATCACCAATTATTTTCACACCTTCGCAAAGAAATGCTGAAGGATGTATTGTTGGAGTTACACCGTGATGCGTAATTATACTTGCATTATTTCCGGATTCAAATTTCATAATAATATTTTTAGGGAATTAATTTGTTTAATGATGTCTGAGTTAATTTAATTTGCGATAATTTATGAGAGCCGTAAAGGCGGATAGTTGCATCATCATAAACCATAGGACTTAAGTACATGGGCGGATAATTTGCAAGGGAATGATTCAGAATGAATAATCCGTCAGATTTTCGTTGATAAAAGACAGCCGCACCGGCTCCTGTAATAACAGACATAGCAAGATATTTATCGCTTATCATTAGTGGTGAAACAGCCGCTGCGCCATGATAAATCCTCCAGCGTTCTTTACCGTCAAAATCAAAAGACAAAGTACCGGTTTGAATTTCGCCAACACCTGAGCTTATACTTGTAATATAAGAATTGCCATCATAATCCAAAGATATATTCCGTACCGGTAGTGTTGTCTCGCTTGCCCAAATCAGATTACCACTTAAATCGAAACAGAATAGTTTACCATAGCGTTCATCATCTTTGTCAACAGAGCCACCAACAAAAACACGTGAATTTTTGAAAGCAGTCGAAGTAAGAATTCTTACATTCTCAAGCCCATGGCTCCATTTCTCTTTGCCCGATTTATCAAGACAAAGCAGTGAGTCGGTTTCACCAAAAGTATTATTTGTCATAGGAAAGTAAATATTTCCGAGCGAATCGGCGGCAAAAGTTTTATTAACAGCAAGACTGCTTTTATAGTGCCAGTCAATATTTCCGTCAAAATCGAATTTAATAATATCTCCTGCATTAGTACCTATATATAAACCATCTACTGTAGCGAGCAAGTCTGAATATGACAATGCTCTGCTTGACTTAACAGGTAATTCTTTTATCCAATTAAGCTCAAAATCATTATTTATTGAGTACAATTTATCATCTGAAGCAATTATGTAAATATTCGAATTTTTATCAACCGCCATTCCGGCTGCAGGTATAATCTTTTCTCCAAGATTGAATGACTTTTCAAATGTGGAATTGTTTATTTTTAAAATATTACCATTGCTTGTCGCAAGAGCAAAATACGGACTTTTGAGACGTAGAGGAGTTTGCACCACTCCTGATGAATCTTCAGAAACTAGTGGCTCATCAGTAATCAGCTGCAACGGGAAACTGCCAAATTGTTCATAAGCATTTGTTCTTCCGATTCCACCGTAAATATTAAAATCTTTCTCGTCATAAGGATAATCCTTAGAGCAGGAAAGCAGCATAAGAGAAACTACAAAAGATAAATATGATATTTTCATTTTCAATATTTTTAAATCTATCAACTTATTAATTTTTCAAAACAATAGCATTTGAAATATAATCATGTATAATTTATGGACGGAAAGCAGCCTATAAATATTATTTTCAGAAATTAGAAAGCATCATCGTCATCGTTATAATTATCGTATTGAGGAAGATGTTCAGGAGGTGGAACTACTCCTTTGTCAGCGGGGTTATCCTCATAATGATAAGCAAGATTCTCGAACCTTGCATAATTTTTTTGAAATGCTACGCGACAAGTTCCTGTAGGACCATTCCTTTGTTTTCCGACAATCAGCTCTGCAGTCCCTTCTGTTGGAGTTTTATGCTCATCATCATAAAACATCTGCTTATAAACTTCGGGGCGATTTACAAACATAACAACATCGGCATCCTGCTCAATCGAACCTGATTCTCTTAAGTCCGAAAGCATTGGTCTCTTGTCTGTACGGCTTTCCACTGAGCGATTAAGCTGAGCAAGTGCCAGAACAGGAACATCCAATTCTTTGGCAATTTGTTTTAATGATGCAGAAATAAGCGAAATTTCACGCTCACGGCTGTCAGATTTTGGTGCAGTAATCAGCTGAAGATAATCCACAATAATCAACTGAACCTGATGCTCTGCTTTAAGCCGGCGACATTTTGCTCGAAGTTCCATAATAGTCAACATTGGACTATCATCAATATAAATCGGTGCATTTGATAATCTGCTTAAGCCGGACACAATCCAGCGGTCTTCCTCTTGATTTATCCTGCCGGTTCTTAGTTTTTGCTGGTCTATTCTTGCTTCTGAACTTAGCAATCTGATAACAAGCTGCATCGCCGACATCTCTATGGAGAAAACAGCCACAGGAATTCCGCTTACTACGGCTGCACTTCTTGCTATAGATAGTGCTAAAGCAGTCTTACCCATTGACGGACGTGCAGCAATGATAATAAGGTCAGACTTCTGAAAGCCACCAAGCAAATGGTCTAATTCTTTAAAACCGGTAGGCACACCTGTAAGTCCTTGCTGGTCTCTTTGAGAAAGTTTGAGAATCATTTCGTATGCGTCTCGTGTAAGCCGGTTAATTCCCACATAGCTCTTTCTTAACCGTTTCTCCGCAATTTCAAAAATGTGCTTTTCGGCAATATCAATTTCTTCAAGAGCGTCAGTTGAATCATCATAAGCATTCATTATAATCTGACCGGCTGTACTTATAAGAAGACGTTTCAAATATCTCTCCTGAACAATTCTTGCATGCTGCTCGACATTTGCGCTTGTTGGAGTTGCAAGTGTTATATTTGACAGAAAAATAGTATCTACGATTTTATTGTCATCAATAGCTTTTAATTCCTCACCGACAGAAATAAAATCAGGAGTACCACCTCGCTCGAAAAGTCGAACTATAGCCCTGAAAATCAGCCTGTGCTTCTCATGATAAAAAGCATCTTCCTGCAATATTTCGACTGATTTTGAAACTGCAATTCTGTCTATCATCATTGCACCAAGTACTGCGACTTCAGCATCATCGCTGTGTGGAGGTACTCTGCCATGATTGGCTGTATTTACATTTTGATTCACATTGTCTGAAGTATTTTTCTTTGCCATATTTATTAAAACTTTTTTCCAATTTACAAATTATAGGGATGTAAATATGCAACTATTTTTTGGAATAAAATTGAAATTCTAAATAATATTTATCAACAATTTTGTGGAAAATTTTTTTTTTACAGAACTAAATAAACTAAACTTTCATCATATTTTCGTGAAATCAATTTTATTACGATTTTTTTAATTTTTAAAATATTTTTGATAGCTACCCCTTTGAATTGGTATTTACAAATGTGTTTTGGAATTGATGATATGAAATCAAGTTTTATCTCAGTAAATTCTGGTAGCTGAAACAATTATGAATAATTTCCGTAAATTTTAATGTAACTTAATCGAAAATAAAATTAGTGAGAAAATAATGCAGACAATTTTAGGAGCAAGTGGCAGTGTAGGCACTTTGCTTGCAAAAGAATTAGCAAATTATACCGATAAAGTTCGACTTGTAAGCAGAAATCCAATAAAAGTTAACGGCAAAGAAGAACTTATCAAAGCGGATTTAAGCTCTGCAACTGAAGTTGACAAAGCAGTAGCCTGTAGCGAAGTAGTATATGTTACTATCGCCTTTGAATATAAATATAAAGTATGGAACGAGAAATGGCTGCCTTTTATCAAGTCAGTAGTTGATTCATGCATTAAGCATAATGCAAAACTTGTATTTTTTGACAACATCTATATGTATGACAAAAATTATTTGTCTGATATAAACGAAAATTCCCCGATTAATCCTTCAAGCCGCAAAGGGCTTATAAGGATGCAAGTCGCTGATTATATTTTGAATAATATCGAAACCGGCAAACTGACAGCATTAATAGCAAGAGCACCGGATTTTATTGCAGCAAGAAACAGTATTTTAATCGAAACAGTTTATAATAATTTGAGTAACGGTAAAAAAGCCAGATGGCTGGGAGATGCAGTCAAAATCCACGATTTTATTTATGTTCCAGATGCTGCCAAAGCTACTGCAATCCTTGGAAACTCGCCCGATGCTTATAATCAGGTGTGGCATCTTCCAACCTGTAACGGCAATCTCACCGGTAAGGGTTGGATAGAACTTTTTGCTAATGAAATAAATGTTGAACCGAAATTTTCTACAACTCCTGCCTGGATGCTTGGCATTTTGGGAATATTTATTCCAATATTGTCTGAAGTAAAAGAAATGATGTACCAAATGGAAAATGATTATATTTTCAACAGTCAAAAATTTCAAAAACAATTCAATTTCACACCCACAAAACCGGAAGTAGCAGTCAGAGAGATTGTTCGCATGCTTGGAAAGTAAAATAATGAATAATTAATCAATATTATTATTTACAAATTAAGCATTTCAGATATGGCTTTAAAATTACCGGTAATTTTAATTGCTAAATCAAAATGGTTTATCAGACTATCACAATAGAATTTTAACAAAAACATAGTTTTTTTACAGTAAATATTTATTTTTTCAATTATTAATGCAAATTTTTAGCAACTTTTATTTAAATTTGTTGTTAATATTTAGTGAAAATGTAAAATAATATTTATTTAAATTTGAAGATAGCTGTTTTTACTATATTGACTGCTTTTTTATCAGGGTTTTTATTATTAGCTGATGAAGGGGAATTTAGTATTTATCATGGGAAAGCTAATATTTCCGATGATTATGTTGATTTCAGTAATCGAGGTTTTAGTAAAACGCAGGACTATATTAATTTAATAGGTAATAATGAAGAGATTCAGCTGCTTATAAATACTGTAAATGGTAATCTCTATCACAGACGCTCTGATTTTTTCAGCCCTGATATTGGTATTCCTCTCAAAATTGACTTTTTTTATAATTCAGGAAGTTCATTTCGTGGCAGCTTTGGTAATTTTTGGCAGTTCCTGCTCAATATAAGATATGTCTCGAATAATTTTAACAATCATATAATCATTGTCTATCCTGATGACCGTACTGAATTATATATTTTCAATAAAGAATTAAAATCCTACCTGCCTTATAGATTTTCATTCGATTCTCTTACTCAGGATGAGCAAGGGAAAATCAAATTCCGATTTACTGACGAGATTTTAACAGGTGAAAAGAAGAAAATTACAGCACATTTCCCAAATGACAGCACACATCTGGTTGAATTAATAAGTGATGAATACGGCAATAACATAAGTCTCAGCTATAATGAAGATTACAATCTGAAAACAGTTGTCTATCCAAGTGGCAAGAGCATTACACTTGAATATGAAAATTCTTTCCTTAAAAGAATAATTCTCCCGGGTGGCTTGGAAACTACTTATTTTTATGATGTGAAAGGTAATCTAATCAGTGCTATTCTGCCCTCTGATAAATATTACCTTTACAAATATGACAGTTGCAGCAATTTGATTAAAATAAGCACAGCTCATAATGAACTTACTTTTTCTTATGATGATATGAACAGAGTCAGTGGATTTATAAACCATTATGATGATTTAGTTTACAGAATCGAATATGATACTCTGCAAAAGAAAACTACAGTGTATATGCCAGATGGAAGTGAGAAAATATTTATGTATGACAGTTTGGAACGTTCGACTGAATACCGCTTCTTGAATTTTAGAAGCAGGAAAGCATACAATTCCGGTAATCAAATAATTCAAAAAAGTGACAGCTATGGTAATAATACAAATTATATCTATGATGATAAGGGTAGATTGTCAACTGTAAATTTTCCGGACAATACTTCCGAGAGATTGAATTACAGCAATAATTTAAATACTGTAGAATATCGCAGTAAATCAGGTGCATCAAGTATTTACAAGTTAGACAAAAACGGTAATCTAAGTTCGCTTACAAATTCATTAATTGAGACTTCGACAATATCAAGATTTTTTAATGGCAGCATATCGGATATAATAATAGATGATGATATTAATGTTCGTTTTTTGCGGGATAATCTATCGAGAATCAGACATATTATTATAAATAATGAAGAGCATCTTGATATTGATTATGATGCCGAGGATAACTTATCCTCAATTACTGATTTCAACAAAAAACGTACAAGTTATTATCATGACCCTCAAAAACGATTAATTAATATTGATTATCCGAATGGTGATAATTACGGCGTTTTTTATTTTGATAATCAGGGGCACACGATTGTTTCGCATCGCAATAGTTCCGTAAGTGAGTTTTTCTATGACAAAACAGGCAGAGTAATTTCAGTCAAAGATAAAATTGGCAGGATGTTTGATTTTGACTACCCGGACTTTAAAACAATTGATTTCAGATTTAATGTTAATCCATATTCGATTGAATTACTTGACTGCAAAAATCCCCAACTATTACTTATGCCCGATGGAAGAAATCTTAATATATTATATAACGACAACCACTTAGTGCAGGAAATTAATCATAATCAAATCAGACATAAATTTAGTTATAATTTAGTTAACAAGATATCTGAAATAATATTCCCGGGTGGACAAAGTGTCAGATATGATTATGATGCAGGAGGACAGGTAAACACTTTCAGCAATGAAACCGGCAAAACAACACTTATATATTTTGACATTCACGGCAGAATAACAAGAAAAACACTTGGCAGCATAAACATTAATTACAGCTATACAGATAAATTCAGTCAGTCTGTAAATTTTGATAATTTAAAATCTATAAATAGAAAATACGACATTTATGGCAGAATAATCGAAGAAAGAACAGAAAATGGCAGCAAATTTAATTATAGATACGACTCGTTTGGCAATAAGAAAGAGGAAATTTTAAATGATATATTCGTAACAGAGTTTCGCTATGATTTATCTCATAACCTCTCAGAAATTTTATTTCCAAATTCGTACAAAATGAATTTTAAGTATCTGAATGAGAATATTATAAAAGAAATATCCGATAATGTCGGCTATCGAATAAATCTTACTTATGATGAAGCAGGCAGATTAGTGAGTTCTGGCTATCAATCTTCACCAAAGAATATATATTCATGGGACATCTACAATAACCTTACTAAATTTGTAAACAAAACTGGAAACCGATATACTTTTGATTATAATGTAAATGAATTCAGTTTATTATTCAACGATAATTTGATTGCGAAATATCGCTATGCCGGATTTATCAATAATAAATTATTAACCTCAGTTGAAAACAGTGATAATGTAAATATCCGCTTTAATTATGATTATAACGGTAATTTTTCGCGCAGTACAAATGATTATGCCGAACAAATTACTGTAGCATATTTTTCGGACGGATTACCTTCTTCAATTTTTAATTCCGAAGGTCAAAGTCATGAGTTTACTTATGATTTTTTGGGAAGAGTAATTAATATTAAAAATCCCGAAAATTTTAATAAGACATTTGCTTATGACGCATTAAGCAATATTACAAGATTGATTGATTATTCAGGCAATATATATAATTTGAGCTACCTGAATAAAAAATTATCAGTTGTCCAATCGGATAATTTCAGATTACAGTATAATTATAATGAGAATAATTTATTACATTCGTATGCATATCTTGATAATAATCTTTTATCATATTATTATGAATATGACAAAATTTCAAAAATCAAATCTATTGCGGGCGATTCAATTTTATTTTTCTATGACTTAGCCGGCAGGCTTGAAAGGAAAATCTCAGAGAGCGGATTAATTTATAATTACAGCTACCAATCGGGAAATTTGATTAATAGAATACTGACTTCTGACGGCAACATACTTACTTTTTCAAGAGACGATTTAGGGAATATTAAAAATATAAAACTTGATGAAATAAATTTAGCTGAATTTACTTATAATCCCAATGGAGCTGTAACAAGCATAAATTCAATTGATACAAATTTGACAATATCATATAATCTGCTTGGCAACATAATCCAAACGAATACTGCAGGAAGCTTACTACACCAGTTTTCATACGATATTCTTGGAAGACCTATTTTAATCAGATACCCTGAAAACATACGTGAACAGTTCGCTTATGATACAAAAAGTAACCCGAAAAGTTTTACAACCAAAGACGGTTTAGTTTATGAATATAAGTATAATTACCAAAACCTTCTTTCTCAAGTCAAATGGTCGAGAATTGATTCAATTAGTATTAATTATAACCGCGATGGATTGATTACTCAAATTACCGAACCGAACTATGTCAAAACTAATTTTGAATGGCTTTCAGGTGGCAGACTTAATAGTTTCAACCTTTTTGAAAGCGGTACAAAATTAATTAAATATAATGGAATAATCAATAATAATAATATTATAAGTATACAAATTAAACCCGGTGACACTATTCCTCTCATTTTTGACCGGAATTTACGGTTTTCAGGCATTAATTCACCGAATTTTGGTAAAATCGGCTATAATCATTCCGGTTTAAAACTTAACAAGTATAATATTTTTAATACAATTCAAAAAGATTATGATGAATTGTTATTTTACAAGCATTTCAAAATTAAAAGTACAGTACTTAATGGCGATACTTTGCAATTTGTTTACAATGAACCAAAGAATTTCGTTCCTGAGTATTTGCAAGGAACAGCAGGACAGAATAATTTATTTTTTACAGACAAATTACTTCTTAGAGATACACGTTTTAACGGAGTTAGCGAAATGGGAATTATATATAATACTAATGGAGATATTAATTCACTAAGGTATTATAATATTAATTATTATAGTGACGGCAAAGTTATATGGCATAATTTTGCTTATAATTCATCAAATCAATTAACTTCAATAAATAAAAATCAGGAGTATCAGGTAATCATAAATTATAATAATTCCGGGGATATATCAACGGCATTTGATAATTTTGGAAATTGGTTTACCCTAAGCTATGATACAAAAAGAAATTTGCGAACAATTGGAAAAAATGACGGAAAAAAACTCGAATATTTATATGATAATTATTCAAATATTATAATCAAAAAGAATGAATCACTTGATGAAACAGGAATCAAGTATCAAAAAAATTTACCGGTTGAATCAGAATTTTCTGACCTTACTAAATCATTTTTCAGCTATAATGAATTATTCAAAACTACTTTATTCCGCACTACAAGGATTACTTCAGCGAATGTAACCATTAACTCCGATGGTTTCAACGGAAATGAAGATTTTACTGTCAATTTTTTCAATAAATTTTCTAAGAATTACAGAAGCGAATTAAACAAAAAAGTTTTGGATAATTTTACTTTACAGGAAATTGTTTCCGAAAACCGTGATGCTGAATTTGTGATTGCCGGCGATAAACGACTAAAGCTAAATGGCAGCTATGTTTCGAATCTGATTGAACTTCATAACGGTATAAATATCATTGCAAAGAAGAGCAAAATTTTGTACGACAAAATGTATTATCGTGATTCTATTTATATTCGGAATGCTACAGGCAATATTTTAAGCTCTTATGGAATAACGAATAATTCATTTGGATTCCTCAATATATTAACCAGCAAGGACACCGGGCATTTAAATTTAAAATACGACAACTATGGAAGACCACTTTCATTTGAAACTAATACAACACCGCTTAAGCAAATTGAGTATTATCCTGATGGCAGAATATCGAGAATAACAAATTCAAATAATATTGATGTAATGCAATATGACGAGCATAATTTGCTCATCAGCAGTAGTGGGTATGAATTAGAAAATGACCTTCGCGGAAATATAATCAAAAAATATAATGATGACAATAGTACTGAATTCAGGTTTAATCATGATAACATTCTTACGAGTATAATATATAATCAAAGCGATACAACCCGTCTTTTGTATTCGGATGCCAATACTTTAATTGGAATTATCGCTAAAAATGACACTTCGTATTATATGCCGGCATCAGCAAGGCAGCCCATTAAATTTCCATATATTACGGCATGTATAAATTCCAAAGGCGATGTTACTGAATATATTGATTATATAAAATACGGTGGCGTCGATCTGCTATATAATTACAAAGTTCAAACAGGCTCGTTGGATTATCAGACGATATCCAAATCCGGAAATTCTTTTATCGGTATAGATAATTCCGGAAAAATTATTAATTTGTGGAAATATCTGAATCTATTGGGAAATATCATGGAATCAGCTGAAGAATCGAGTCTGATTATCTATAACAATATGATTTATATAAAACAACTTTCACTATTTTTTGATGGTCGCAACTTCTATGACCCTGAAATAAAAAACTACTTGAACAGTAAAAATTTCCACGAAATAAGTGCACTAAAGCGATTTGAAAATATTAATACTAAATCAGATAAACAGAAAAAATTCTTTGCTATTCCGGAAAATGTGCTGATGCCGGAAATTAATCCATTTTATAACAGATTTACAAATTTAATGCAGGAAGCAAATCCTTACCTGCAGATTCAAAATGAACTAAATTATAATATAAATAACTTTCAAAATTTTTCTTTGAAACCTTATATAAATCATGAAGTTCCAAAGTTGGGCGAGAACTTAATCACTCCGGTTGATTTGAGCAGTATATTGTCAGGTCAAAATAATAATACCGGACTGATACTGATTCCCGAACTACCTTACGAGCTTTGTGATACAATGCTTTTGCTTTCAAATACACGAATTGCACCTGAACAAATATTGATGGCGCCAAAAGGTAATGAGTTTGAAATTATAAAGGGATATTTATCACTTAGCGACATACCGGATAATGCTGTAATCAATATTGTATTGAATAAAATTTTAGAATTAAAACTTCCTTATTTGGAGCCGCAAGCAGACAACATTTATGATATAAGCCCTCCGAAGCCTGATTTTGATTTTATAGATATTTTACTTTCAGACAACAATATTTTTAATAGAATTTTAACTAATAATATCAGAAGTAAGAAATCGGGAGATATTTATCTTGAAAAAGTAATGCCTTACCTGCCAAAGTATATTGATGAAGACGATATTGGCTATAATAATATCCTCGAGCCCAAAAGATTCGTTGCCCAGACAGATAATTCGGAATTTTCTACGCAAACACTTCTAACCGGTGTAGCCCGACTTTCTCAAAAAGCTGTAAGATCAAATATTGGCAATTTTATCAAGGAATCCATAAGCATATCGCCGAAAGATATGTTTCCCGGGAGAACTTTTTATAATCATAACCTAATACCAATTCCATTCTATTATGACTATGAAAAAAACCTCCCTGACAACAAAATAAAAAAAAATCCTATGTTTTTTAAAATAAATACAAAATAATTCCCTTCTAATGTGGTTAATAAAAATATTTTCAGTAATTTTGCTAATTAGTTGATATTGAATTATCAGAATAAAATATCAAATGTAACACTATTAATTATAAATAATAAATTAGCAAAATTTAAACAGTTAATCGTAAAAATGAATTTATTAAATAAATATAAAATAAGTAGATTTAGCAACAGAGATTATCTTCTTTTGATAATGTTGCCGGCGTTTGTAATATTAATTACATCAGGTTGCAGCTCAGGTCCCAAAGAGGTAAAAACGGAGTCATTCAGACAATTGTCAAATACAGGATTCGACATAAACGAATATGATGCAAAAAAAAGGCAGGATTTTGCCCGCAGACACATGACCGATGCCTCCAAATACAAGCAACAGGGACGTTATTCCGATGCCATCATTGAGTATCAGGAAGCAATTCGATGGGACAAAATGGCTTCAATATATTTTGCGATAGCCGAATCCTATTGGGCACTTGACAAGCCTTTCTCAGCAGTTGAGAATTGTTACAAATCAATAGAAATGGACTCTACTTTTCTGCCTGTTTATGAGCTTCTTTTCAACATTTATTCTTCAATGCGAATGAGCAAAGAAGCCTACATCGTAACAGAACAAATCTTAAAATTTGACCCTTCAAGAGAAAATCAAATCCGATTTGCTATAATGAAAGCAGTCGAAAGTCCTTCAGAATCCACTAAAATGCTCGAAAATCTTCTTCGCGATAGCAGCGATACAGAATTAATGCTCATTTTATCCTCTGCTTATGAGCAAAATCAGGAATTTGACAAAATGGCGGTTCTTCTTGAACGGCTTCACAAAGACCAGCCGTCTAATTTCGAACTTGCCTCAGGTCTAATAGAATACTACAGCGATAAAGGTGATTTAGAAAACTCGTTCAGAATTTTGGGTGAGTCCGAAAAGTTCTTTTCTCCATCTGAAATTGTTCAGATTTATAACAATATTGGTATCAATCTTCTTTCATTAGATGCTGAAGAGCAATCATCAACAATCAAAAAATATATCAGCAATATTGATGAGCGGTTTTATTTTGATTGGGTTACGCAATCTGTTGCCGGTAAGTTGTCTGCTAACATACAAGATTCAATCGCATCTGATAAATTCTACAGCAGAGCACTAACGCTAAATGATACTAATGCATTTCTGCAATTAGATGCCGCAATTTCATACTCAATACTAAAAAATAATAAAAAATCAATAGAACTTTTGAAAAAAGGCATAGAAAAATTTCCTGATGATGTAAGATTTATTTTCTATCTCAGCAATACTTATATGATAGAAAAAGAATATGAAACAGCAAGAAACTATGGTAAGAAAGCTTACGAATCAGATAGCTCTAACGTTATATTTATCTCAATTTATGCTTCAATTCTACAGGAATTAGGAGAATATGAAGAATCGGACAGACTTTACGAAAAGTCACTTGGTATAGACCCCGGAGATGCCAATACTAATAATAATTACGCTTATTCTCTTGCTGTTCGGGGAATAAAACTTAATCGGGCATTGAAGTATTCTCAGCTTTCGCTTGAGCTTGAGCCTGACAATGCCGCATATTTGGATACTTATGGCTGGATACATTATCAGATAGGAAATTATGACACAGCGCTTGAATATATTAAAAAAGCTATAGATACAGGTGATGTTTCTGCTGAAGTTTTTGAACATTTGGGCGATATATATATTAAAATGAATAAAAAAGAACTTGCTTTGGAGGCTTACAATAAATCACTTGAATTAGATAGTGATTCAAAAGAAGTAATCAGCAAGATAAATGAGTTGACCAATTAAAATATCTCTTTGATAGGAGTTTGTTTTTATGTTTGTAATTGTTGGTTTTATTGTTGTATTTGTTTGCGTATTCGGTGGTTTTTTCTGGGCTTCCGGATTCAATATGGATGCTGTGGGCTTCTTTCTCCATCCTTATGAATATATAATCATAGGAGGCGCAGCAATAGGTTCGATGCTGATTTCAAATCCGATGCACCTTAATCAGCAAATAATTAAGGGTATCTTAGGGACTTTGAAAGGAAGCAAGATAACAAAAGCGGCTTATGTTGACCTGCTGAAAATGCTATATGAGCTATTCCAGTTTGCTAAGCGTGAAGGACTGATTGCTCTTGAGCAGCATATCGAAAATCCCAAGGATAGCTCAATTCTATCCAAGTATCAAAGCTTTCTTGATAATCCACACGCTGTTGAGTTCCTATGTGACACACTGAAAGTAGTGCTTTCCGGCGGTGTGCCCGCTCACGAGCTTGAAGAACTTATGGATATTGACCTTGAGAATATTAAAGCTGAAGCTCATCATGCTCCTGCAGCACTAAATACAGTATCCGATGCCCTTCCCGGACTTGGTATCGTAGCCGCAGTACTTGGAATTATCATTACAATGCTTGTAATTACCGAAGGTGCTGCAACTGTGGGTGCTAAGGTAGGTGGTGCGTTGGTTGGAACATTTATGGGTGTACTTTTAGCTTATGGATTTGTCGGTCCGCTCTCACGAAATATGGAAGGACTTGCCCATGCAGAAGGAAAGTATCTTGAAGTAATTAAGGCGGCTTTGCTTGCATTCAGTAAAAGTATGCCTCCTACAGTTGCAGTTGAATATGGCAGACGTTCAATTGACCCTCATAACAGACCAAGCTTCGCAGAAACAGAAGAAGCTATTAAAAATAATTAAGATATGATTTATTATGGCTGAAGATAAACATCAAAAAGAACAACCTATAATAATCAAGAAGGTTAAGAAAGGAGGAGGACACGGACATCACGGCGGTGCCTGGAAAGTGGCTTATGCCGATTTCGTGACTGCAATGATGGCTTTCTTCATAGTGATGTGGATTCTTGCATCAAGCGAAGAGGTCAAGCAACAAGTATCCGATTACTTTAATAACCCTATGGAATACAGTATATTTACAGGCGAGCGCAAAACAGGCTCTATACCGGTTGAACTTGACCTTGCTGACCCTAAAACAGGAAGAAAGGAAGACGGTAAATCAGATAATGTAATGAAATTTGACAAGGAAACAACTGATACGCTATTCAACAGAATTATGCAACGAGCCTCTCAGGACAGTGTTCAGGCAGCACAAAGAGTATCAAAGGTGAGTCAGGAAATAGCTGGAATGATGCAGAGACTAAGGGCGGAAAAACCTGATTTAACTACTGTACTGGAAAATATAAAAATTGAAATGACTAAAGAAGGACTTAGAATCGAACTCTTAGAATCTTCTGAGAATTGTTTTTTTGAAATCGGTAGCGCAAGATTAAGTAAGCAGGCTGAGGAAATTTTGCGTATTCTTGGTGAGGAAATCGGAAAGCTGCCTAACTTTGTCGAGCTTGAAGGTCATACCGATGCACGCGCTTACAAAAGCAGTACAGGTTATACAAACTGGGATTTGTCAACCGACAGGGCTAATTCAGCTAGAAAAGTATTGCAAATTTATGGTTTGTGGGAAGGACAATTGACTAAAGTTACCGGTTTTGCAGACCAGCAACTTCGAACTCCCGACAACCCGTTCGATATGACTAACAGAAGGGTGAGCATTTTGGTTAAACATATTTCTGTTAATCAATTTTTACCACAGTCGCAGGAGAAAGCAAATGACTGATATAAAAATGTTGATTGTAGATGATGAGCCTGCTGTACTGATTTCATTAAGTAAAATTATTGAAAAAGCATTTCCTGAAATCAAACTTCAAACAGCAAGAAATGGTAATGATGGCTGGTCTGCTATCAAAAATTTTCATCCACAAATCGTACTTTCCGATATTTCAATGCCCGGATATAACGGAATTGAGCTTCTCAATATAGTCAGAAATGACAATAAATTCAAAGATATTTATTTTGTCATTATGACAGCCCATGACGAAGAGATAAGAAATATGATGAATATGGAAGCTGCACCTGATGATTTTATCACAAAACCTGTAGTGCCTGAAAAAATCATCGTCAGAATAAAAGCAGCTAAACGTCTGGTTGAATTGCAAAGCCAGATGCTTGAGGAAAACAAACTCCTCATCCAGCTTGCCGACCAGCTTGAAACTGAAGTTCAGGATATGATTAAACTCGCAGTTAAATTTCTTGAGGCAAGAATTCCTGCATCAGTTGATAATCTGAAAAAAGTAGCTGAGGCATCAGTTTGGATAGCCAAATCTTATGGCGATTTTACATCTGAACAAATCCGCGATATTGAAATTGCGGCTTACCTTTCACAAGCAGGCAGGATATTCCTTAATGACAGTTTGCTGAAAGTTCCTGTGATGGCAAGCGGAAGACCTTCAAATGAATATATGTTCCAGGTTCCGAAGCTTGGTCGGGATATTTTATCAAGCGTAAGAAGATTTGATGATGTATCAAAAATTGTATACCATATCTACGAAAATTTCGATGGAAGCGGCATACCCGACAGAATGAAATCATGGCAAATTCCGTTTGAATCCCGTATAATCAGAGTTGCGCTTGATTATCAGGAAATAAAAAGTATGTACCAAAAGACACCGAAGCAAGCTATAGAAATCATCAAAACTGAGGCTTCCAGACTTTACGACCAGCGCGTTACAGTATTGATGGAGCATTATATAAAGTCTTTTGAAGCAAGCGAGAAAATTGAAAACGAAATTGCTGTTCAGCTTACCGAACTCAATGATTTAATGAAAATCACACGAGATGTTTATACTGAAAAAGGTTTGAAATTATTGCCGGCTGGTGCAACATTATCACAAAATATTATCAAAAAAATTATAATGCATAATACTACTGACCCGATTCTTGGCAATATTTATGTCAAAAGGTTCTGAAATTAATGGCGGATTATGACATTATTATCGCAGGGGCAGGTGCTGTCGGGCTTGCAATTGCTGCAAAATTATCAGTCAAGAAAAGAAATATTCTGATATTAGAAAAAAACTCTTCTTTTGGAAATGAAATCAGCTCACGCAATAGCGAAGTAATTCATTCAGGAATATATTATGAGCAAAACTCTCTAAAAGCAAATTTATGCGTCAGCGGGAGAGAATTGTTGTATAGTTGGTGCAAAAATCATAATGTTCCTCACAAAATTACAGGTAAATACATTATTGCAGTCAATGATGATGAATTGTCCGGACTTGAGAGGCTAAAAAATAATGGCATTCAAAATGGCGTCGAAGGGCTTGAAATCGTTTCCGGCGATAGGGTTACTTATAATAATCCGGGTATAGAATGTGTTTCGGCTTTATATTCTCCGGGTTCAGGCATCTTGGATTCCCATAAATTAATGGAAAGTTTTATTTTTTCTATGAAAAATTGCGATATTGTTTATAATCATGAAGCAATTAAAGTAGAATTTAGTAATAGCACCTTGAATTGCACAGTCAGAACAAATAATGGTGAAGAATTTCAGGTCAGTACTAAGTATTTCATCAATTCCTGCGGGCTTGGTGCAGACCTGTTGGCAGAAGCAAGCGGTATTGATATTGACGAACATAACTACAGGATAAATTATGTGAAAGGGCACTATTTCAGAATTGCTCCGACTCTTTCACATATTGCAAAGAATCTCATATATCCACTTCCGCCAGCCAATTTTACCGGATTGGGAGTTCATGTAACAATTGATTTAGCGGGTGGATTGAAATTAGGTCCTGATGTAAATTATTTAAATGAAAGGGTTGCAGATTATTCAGTTCCTGAAGAATACACTGAAATTTTTTTCCGTTCAGCAAAAAGATTTATTCCTGAGCTGAAGTTCGAAGACCTGACACCTGACCAATCGGGAATACGTCCAAAACTGCAAAAACCCGGTCAACAGCCTCGAGATTTTATAATAAATGAAGAAACTGATAAAGGTCTTCCGGGCATGATTAATTTGATTGGAATCGAATCTCCCGGACTTACTTCTTGCATTGCTATTGCTGAATATATTGATAGAATTGTTTCATATTAATTCCAATTAATTCAATAGATAAGTTATATCTCGTTTTGTAATAGAAAAACGAAACCCAAAAAAAATAATCAACATAAAACCACCGGATAGGCTGTGCTGCTGCTTCGTAGTCTTCGTTTCATTCAGATGGACAATGTCAGTTGTTTTACCGAAAGAATTGAAGCTGCTCTAATATTGAGGTCGTCATAATTAGAAAATTTTCATATCGAATATTTTTCAATCATACTTTTAATTTTGCCCGGTGTGGTGTTGCTGATAACATCATAAGATTTGATTTGGTTCAGCCATGTATATTGCCTTTTGGCATATCTTCTTGTATTTTGTTTAGTAAGTTCGATGGCTCTTTCAAGCGGAATTTCACCATAAATCATACTGATACATTCCTTGTATCCTACTGTATTCAGGCTATTTAGCATTGGAGGATAACCCATCTCAAGAATTTGAGCAACTTCTCGAATGAGCCCTTTTTCGAACATCATTTCAGAGCGTTTATTTATTCTGTTGTAGAGGTCTTCTCTGTTTGGCTTCAAAACATAATACTGAGGATTATACCCCGAGCCTGTTTCCATACCAAATGTATCGGAAAATTTATTCCCTGTAAGCCTGAAATACTCAAGTGCTCTAATTACTCGCCGAGGATTTTTATCAGAATATTTATTGGCAGCGATTGGGTCGTCAGCTGATAAAATTCCGTAAAGATAATCTTTTCCGAATTTTTCAAATTCGAGATTTAATTCTTCGCGTATTTTTAGTCTTGCTTCACTTTCATCATCTTCAATATCCGACAACCCCTCAAAAAGTGCTTTAATATAAAAACCTGTACCGCCGACCAAAACCGGTATTTTTCCACGATTCTTAATATCATTAATGATGCTGATTGAAACTTCTGCAAATCGTCCGGCACTAAATTCCTCATCAGGATTAAGAATATCTATTAAATGGTGTTTAACACCTGCAAGCTCTACAGCACTTGGCTTGGCTGTGCCAATATCCATATATCTATAAACCTGCCTTGAGTCTGCTGAGATAACTTCGATATCGGTATATTCAGCAATTTTAAGTGCAAAATCTGTCTTGCCTGAAGCTGTAGGTCCTGTGATAACAATTACGTTATTATTCATACATATTTAATTATTCTTAGCTGTCAAATCAGTTGTTAAAGTCATGAAATCTTCTTCAGTGAGATAATAATGCTTATTGCAATACTTGCAAACAAGCTCATTCTGACCGGTTTTCTGCATATCTATTATTTCTTGCTTGCCTAGTGTCATCAATTTGCTGATGAAATTGTCCTTTGAGCACCTGCAAAAGAAATCAACAGCCGAACTGCTCAGTACTTCAAACTCAAATGGCAAAACTTCTTTCAAAACTTGCAGTGGATTCAAATCCTTCTCGAAATAATCTGTTAGTGGATCGAGCTGAGATAAATGCGTAAATAGTTTAATAAGTTCAATTTCGCTGAAGCCCGGCATTGCTTGAACAAGCAACCCACCTGATTGAATAATCATACCATTGCTGTCGGGCTTGGAGTCAAGTATTACAGCAGAGGGTATTTGTTCCGATTGAGAATAAAAATAAGCCAAATCAGTTGATATATCGCCCTTCTGGATTGGGACTATTCCCTGCACCGGTTCAGAACGATTGTAAAGAACACGGGTAACCCTAAGCAAACCTTCACCTAATAACTTATCCATTCCGGTGAAATTTATACTACGACCGGCATCCTTAAATTCGACAAATCCCCTAACCTCTCCCAACTGAATTGCTTCAGCAAAAACTTTGCTTATATCGCCGTCGCCATTTGCTTCAATTGATACTCTTTCTTCGCCATTTAGTAAAGCAGCGGCAAGAGAAGCACCAGACAAAGCTCTTGCAAGCATTGTTGCTGAAATTGAATCGAGTTTATGATTTTCCTGTGCAGTTTTCGCTGATGTAGAATTTTTTACACAAACAGCTCTGAAAAATCCGTCATTTGAGAGTACTCTGACAGTTCTGTCTCGCAATTGAATATTTCTTTTTAATTCTTCTTTATTCATATTTATAATAATTTAAATTAATTCCCCATAAGCGTATTCACCGGCAGCTGAATTAATTTTTACTTTGTAAAAATCTTTATTTATTTCGCGTGGAGCTTCGAACTTAACTCTCACATAATTTTCAGACCATGATTTCCACATATTTTCAACAGGTAAATAAGTTTCAGGAATCACAGTTAGAATTTTTCCGACCTGCTCAAGATAAAACTTTCTCTGCTTTTCGATAGAAAGTTCACGTAGTTTCCGTGTTCTCTCCTTTCGGATATTGACAGGTACTTTGCCTTCAAAACTTGCAGCAGGTGTATTATCTCTCTCAGAATATGTAAATACATGAAGATATGAAACCGGAAGCTCATTCAGTAAATCATAAGTCTGCATAAAATGCTCATCTGTTTCGCCCGGAAAACCTACAATTACATCTACACCAATTCCGCAATTTGGAATTTGTACTTTGATTTTGTATATCAGATTTCTGTAATATTCAGCTTTGTAGCGACGTTTCATTTTTCTGAGAATTTCAGGTGAACCACTTTGCAGAGGTATATGAAAATGAGGACAGAATATATTCGAACCCGCTACTGTACTAAGAATATCATCATTCAGCAAATTTGGTTCGATTGATGAAATTCTGACACGAAGGTCAATATCCATTTTATCAATCAAAGAAACCACATCCTTGAATTTCTCACCACCCGGAGCCTGATAATCGCCAAGATTAATTCCTGATATTACTACTTCCTTATATCCTGATTCTACAATCTTATAAATATGTTGAGGAATACGTTCGATTTCCATACTACGGCTGTTTCCTCTTGCATAAGGAATCGTACAAAAGGTGCAAAAATAATTGCAACCGTCCTGCATCTTGAAAAATGCTCTTGTGCGGAGTTCATTATCTGTAGTAACAGCACCGTCAAAAGGCAAATCGTCAATACAGGAAACATTTACCTGAGTTTTTTCACCGCCTAATATATCATTAATCAGAGTTGGAATTCTGAACTTCTCTCTTTGACCAAATACTGCATCCACCCCTTCGATTGATGCTACTTCTTCAGGTTTCAACTGAGCATAGCAACCCATCACACCTAAAAATGCTTTGGGTGACTCCCTCTTCAGGCGTCTGATAAGTTTGCGCGCTTCGACATCGGCATTATTTGTTACAGAGCAAGTATTAATCAAAACAATATCAGCTAAGCTTCCATTTGCACCAACCTGATAGCCCATCTGTTCAAATTTATCTTTAATCTGGGCTGTTTCGGCAAAATTCACCTTGCAACCCAATGTATGTAATGCTACTTTTTTCATAATTGTAAATTCAAAATAATTCGAACATTTATAGACGTTATATTTTTTCTTTAATTGAAAATTAATGTTAATTGCAAATCACCAACAAATTATTATTTGATGAATAGATTTAAGTATAATTTATTTAACAAAGCGAAGAACATGTGAATTGAATTTTGATAAGTTAATTGACTGTTGAATTGATTTATTGTTCATGAATTTATAAAAATATTTCCCAATGTTTGCATTGACATTTTCGTCATTTTATTTTTTTGAACTCAATTCTAAAAATATAAAATAGTAACATACTGAGACAAAAACATGAAATTATATATACCGATCTTATTTTTATTGATTTTATCTTCAGCTTATTCACGAAAGGACTTCACCGGAAAAGTTTTTGAGCAGGGAACGGAGCAGTCTTTACCGGGTGCAAGTGTAAGAATTGAAAATACTCAATACGGTGCTAATGTAAATTCAAAAGGCATATTTACAATTAAGAACCTTCCTCAAAATTTTAAGAATGGTACATTAATTATATCAATGATCGGTTATGAATCAATCAAAAAAAGGGTTGATTTTGATTCTGATAATGCCGCTGTCTATTATCTCAAAGTTCAACCGCTCCAAACAGGCGAAGTAATTGTATCGGCAAATAAAAAAGTTCAGGCAATTCAAGATGTACCGATTTCTGTATCGGTAATTGATAAAAGAGTACTTATAGATAGAGGCATTAACCGCCTTGATGACGCTCTTGAATATGTTCCCGGAATAGAAGTAAATCAGGATGATGTCAGCATTCGCGGCTCTGCGGGATTCTCTTTTGGAGTCGGTTCAAGAGTTACTCTGTTAATTGATGGCTTTCCAATGATGGCTGGTGATAACGGAGATATTAAATTTGACGCTTTGCCAATTTTTAATATTGACAGAATTGAAGTTGTCAAGGGTGCCGGCTCTGCTCTATGGGGTACAGGTGCAATTGGCGGTGTTATTAATTTGATGATTGAAGAGCCAAATGAGAAGGCAAATATCAAGTATCGCGCATTTTCAGGGCTGTATACTCAGCCGAGATACGAGCAATGGAGATTCACAGACGGAGCGAACCTCAGTAGCGGTTTAAATTTGTCATATTCCCAAAAATTTAATAAATTATCGCTTGTTACATCAGGCAGTTTATACGGCGATCAAGGATACCGCGATTTTGACGATAATTTCCGCTGGAACCTTTTCTCGAAAGTTGGCTATGAATTTTCTGCCGATACTAAGCTAAAAGTCATACTGAACGGGGCACTTGAAGACAGGGCAGACTGGGTTTACTGGAATTCTCTCGATTCTGCTACAAGACCTCCAACTTCTGCTAATCGTGATATAAGAATTGATTCCTACAAATATTCTGCATTTTCCGAGCTTTCTCATTCATTTAATCAGAATCATTTTGGTTTAGTCAAATTAGGAATTAATCAAACTCAGTATAATAATTCATATCCTCTTGATAATCCCGAATACCGCCAATCAGATGCAACTGCCTATTTTGCAGAACTTCAGGGGGTAAGTAATTTCGGTATTTTAGGTAGAGGCATAAACCTGACTTACGGAGCATCACAAGTTTATACCGATGTGAAATCGTTTACTTATGGTGACCGCTATCAGCATATTGTTTCAGGATATGCTCAGGCAGAATATTCACTTCCTGATGTTTTTACTTTGACATTTGGGGGTAGACTTGACAAAGAGCTAACCGAAGGAATCGAAAGCGATTTAGAGTTTTCTCCAAAGGTTGGAATCAACGTTCCTGTGGCTCAAGGTCTTAATCTCAGGGCTTCAGCCGGTCGCGGATTTCGTGTTGCTGCTGTTGCCGAAAGATATTCAGCAATATTGCTTCAGGGATTTGAAGTATTGCCAAATCCGGACTTGAAACCCGAAACCAGCTGGTCTTACGAAGCAGGTGGCTCTTGGCAGACATTGCTTGGAAACACACCGTTTGAAATTGATTTTGTAGTATTTAATAATGATCTCGAAAATTTGATTGAGCCGACTTTTGTTACTGACGGAGCTGCAAATATTCAGTTCAGAAATGTTGTCAAAGCTAGAATTCAAGGGGTCGAAACCGGATTGCGCACATTACTTTTTGGAGCTGTTGGACTTGAAACATCACTAACTCTGATGAACCCGCGTGATTTATCAACAGACAGGATACTGAATTACAGATCTGAAGTATTATGGTATTCCAGAGTATTGCTTCCACTTAAATATTTTGAATTCCAGATAGACTACCGCTATAAATCAAGAGTTCAAAATATTGATGCTCAGCTCGGATTAATTGTTCGCGACACAGAAGCAAGGGTTGATATGAATGTAGTTGATGTCAGACTCATTTTTGATATGAAAAAACTTGCGGACCTGCCTTTCAGATTTACTCTGAATGCAAACAATTTGTTTGATTATTATTATACAGAAATGGTTGGAAATCTTGCTCGTACAAGATATCTCAGTTTGCAGTTCGATGGAGAGTTATAATCATTGATTAGGTTTATAATTATAACTATTATCAATACAATATTTTTAACTCTAAATTGACTTAAATGATTATTTATTTTTCTTCCGGAGCCAACACAATGCTTAGAAATATTTTAGCGGCAGTCTTCATTTTCGTAATATCACTTCCACTGATAGCGGAAGATAATATTCCAAATAAAAGTAATCATCCTGTAATTGGATTTATCAACAAAGAAAAATTCAGAGTAAATGTCAGAGAAATTGTCGACAGATATATGCACCCTGAAAAGTACGAAAATGAAAAGCAATTTACAGAAACAAGTCCGAATTTTCAGGCATCGGAATCCGAGCTGCTTATCTCAGGGAAAAACCTACCCGAGTCAGAAGTTCATGCGGCAATAAGCCCTATCAATCCTGACATTATGGTAGTATCGCCAATACTTCAAAATGTCTCAAACCCCTCGATGACTGTCACTTGTCCTGTATATTTCAGCAAAGATGGCGGGAAAAACTGGTCACAGAGTTCATTTATATCAAAACCAAAAATTGATAATGTTTTACTTGTAGGCGGAGGTGACCCTGTATTTGTATTTGATGCCGAAGGAGTGCTTTATTTTTCATGGATAAATCTGTATTTAACAACAAAAGGCGGCAATCCTGATTCAATTCATGTGGCTTTATTCTGGGCAAGATCTTACGACGGAGGAGAAACATTTGAATTCGAGAATGACTATTATTTTGGTAATAGAATATTCAGTAATGTTTATACTCAACAAGTAGATATACCCGGAATGCTTGACAAGCAATGGATGGCGGCTGATTATTCAAATTCACAATATCGCAACAGTGTTTATACCTCAGCGTTGTCGCTCGTAAATAGCGGTTTCTTTCCTGAAATAAATATGAACGTTTACAGAAAAGGTCCTGATGATGATGTATTTGACAGAATACCGGCTGTAATCAATACCGGTCAGTTGTTTATTGTCCAATATGGCAGTATTGATGTTGATAGTAAAGGTACCGTTCATTTGACTTTCTACGGTTCAAATCTTGTAACACAGTCATTATATTACACTTCTTCTAATGATGGTGGCAAAACTTTTTCAAATCCTGTTTTAATCAGCAATCTTGTCGGCTCCATGAGACAAACGCAGAATGTTACTAATGTACCCGGTATTTCTACGGAAAGAATGTACCCATCTCCATATATGGTTGTTGACAAAAGTGGTGGAGTTAATGACGGCAACATCTATATTACTTGGTCAGCTACAGGAATAAATGCACCTCTTGCCAAGGGGATGGATGTCTATTTTTCTAGTTCAACCGACGGCGGAAAAACATGGGCATCTCCAGGACTGGTCAATAATGACAATCTAAACGGCATTCATAATTTTTATCCTTCAATAGGTATAAATTCAAAAGGTGTGATAGCTGTCAGTTGGTACGATAACCGCGAGCATATTGCTTCGTCAAACCAATCACTTACAGATTATTATATTGGATTTTCTCACGATGGCGGCAAGTCTTTCTCAAATATCAAGATAAGCAGTACTCCATCAAATTTCAGAACAATTGGCAATATCAATGATGGTTTTGGAATTGGAGAATATAATGCAATAATGATGACAGATGATTACGCTTATCCTGTTTGGGGAGATGGCAGAACTAATAACGGAAATGTCAATATATATATGGCAAAAGTTTCGCTTGACCCTACAGTTTCAGTAAAAGTAAGCGAGATAACTCCTATTAGTGAGGCTGTGAAAATTGATAATTTGTCACCAAATCCTGCTAACGATTTCCTGAATTTGGAATTTTCATCATTACGCTCTGATGATTTGATTATTGAAATTTATGATAATTCAGGTAAATCATTTCTAAAGTTTTATAAACATTCTTCATTAGGTAAATGCTTTGAGAAAGTCAATATTTCAAACTTACCTTCAGGAGTTTATATGTTGAGAGTTTCAGGTAAAGACAGCTACTCAGTTAAACAGTTCAATATTGTCAGGTAATTTTATATGAAATTATTATCAGGTTATGTTGTTATAGTATTGTTGACTTGTTTTGCATTTTCATGCAACTCGACAAAAGTCGCTAACACAGATACTATTTCAGGAAAATATTGGAAATTAGTGGTATTAAACGGCAAAGATATTGAAGATTATACCACTCCCGGTAAGGAGCCGCATATTATTTTCGATGGCAATGAAAATAGAGCTTACGGAAATGCCGGCTGTAATAATTTTTCCGGTGGATATGAAATAAGTGAAGACAGCAGAATTCATTTTAATGCAATGGCATCTACGAAAATGATGTGCGAAGAAATGGAAATTGAGCAATTTTTTTTAAATGTTTTTTCAAACGCAGAAAAATATATTTTAACAGGAGACACTCTGGAACTTCATAATTCCAAAATGGAGACTCTCGCTATTTTTGTGGCAATGAAACTAAATAAACTTCAGTAATGATAGAAAAATTATTAAATAATCTTAGTAATATTAAAATTGTATTGATATATGTACTCCTCGGATTTGGAGGATTATGGAATTATCTCGGATATTTTCAGAATGTTATGCAGACTCTTGCGGGACCTCTGATAATAATTATATCTCTTATTCTGCTTTATGAAATGCAGAATAAGAAATTCTCAGCAGCTGAAAACTTAATGGAAAAATCTGAATCAAAATATAAAAAGAACCTTATTTTCTTTTTTATATTTGTTGTAATTGCAAGCTGGATACTTGAATTTGTTGGTGTTAAAACCGGCTATCCTTTTGGCACTTATGAATATGGCAAAGTTCTGAAACCACAAATTTCAAGCGTCCCTGCAGCTATTGGATTTGCATGGTTCAGCACGCTTATAGTTTCCGTTGGAATCATGCAAAAATTCACAAAAATTAATTTGAGACTTTTTTCACCTTTAAAAAAAGCATTAATAGCCGGCTTTCTAATGACAGTATTCGATTATGTACTCGAAATGGCTGCAATCAAACTTGGCTACTGGACCTGGCAGATTGGCATTGTTCCGACCGTTAATTATTTGGCGTGGTTTGTTTTTGGAAGTATGTTTGCATATATTGGCTACAAATTTGAAGTATTGGATATTAGGCTACCTAAATCTGCTCATCATTTTTTCTTTGCCCAAATTATATTTTTTATAATTTCAATTTTATAAAAAAAAGAAACCTAAATTAACAAAAAATAATCTTTTTATTAACAAAATTTCCTTATTTTTGTTAATTATGTTATTTGTATTAAAAATATATTAGGTGGATTTATGTACAGACAATTTGCACTAATTTCAATGTTATTGATTTGTTCTTTCAGCATTACCCTTTTTTCCAACACACCGGAAATTGGGAAGACTGCCAACGGTATAGAATATGTTAAAGGCGAATTAATAATCAAACTTGCAAGCCATGTTGATATTAATAATGTTGATGCTGTAAATCGCTCATCGAGTCCCGGAAGCTTTTTCGGTATTCCATCTCTCGACCGCACTTTACAGCAAAATGGTGGATATGCAACTCAAAAATCCTTTAGAAATGCCGAACAAGTTACATTTAAACGTGCTGCCGGTAATAATAAATTAATTGAGCAAGCACGTAGCTTGGAGCGATATTACAAGGTAATGATTGACCAGTCAATTCCAATTGAAAAAATTATCGCCGGTTTAAAACGCGACCCGAATGTTGAATTGGTCGAATATTCATACGTTTACGAGCCATACGATGTTCCTAATGACGCACTTTACAATACTTTGCAACATCTTCCCCAAATCAAAGCTGAAGAAGCGTGGCAGATTCACAAAGGAGAAAACGGACCGGAAGTAATTATAGGTATTCACGACACAGGTTGCCAGTGGGACCACCCTGATTTATTTGCAAATCTTCATATTAACTACGATGAATGGACTAACCAAAATGAACCGCTTTTCGTTCAGCAAGGCAGCAGACTTGTAATTAATCCTCTTGCAGTAAATGGCGAGGATAGTGACGGAAACGGCTATATTGATGATGTTATCGGATACAATTTTTATCCTTATGACACAACTCCACGTAACGACCCATACGGCTCGACTTCAAATACTCATGGAACACATGTTGCAGGTATAGCTGCGGGGGTCACCAACAATGATGTAGGTATTGCTGCAATCAGCTATAATGTTAAATTTATTGCTACACGTCATAGTGCACTTAGCGGTGCTCAATACTTATATGCTGTTGACCAGGGGTTATGGTATATGGCTGCAGCAGGAGTGGATGTTGTCAATATGAGCTGGGGCGGTGGTGGATTTTCATTTATGATGGCTGAACTGTTCCATTATCTCGATGACATTGGTGTAACTCTTATTTCATCAGCCGGAAACAGCAACCGCGACGAAATTCTATATCCAAATTCATATCCAAAAGTTATGAGTATTGCTTCAGTAGCATCAAGTGATGCAAGAGCATACTATTCAACTTACGGCATTCAGGTTGATGTTTCATCCCCGGGCGGAGATGCTTATGTAGATGGTGGTATTAACAGTACATACCCACTAAATACTTATAGGAAACTTCAGGGTACATCAATGGCAGGACCGCTTGTAGCAGGACTTGCAGGTCTTATTAAATCTTACAAACCAAACTGGACTCCGCTTCAGATTCGCAAGCAGATTGCTGGAACTGCCGATGATATTTATCCCGTGAATCCATCTTTGACAGGGAAACTTGGCGCCGGAAGGATTAACGCCTATCGCTCTCTAACGGAAACGAATGTAACTGTTTCGACTGAGCCAAGACTTGCACTTTTAGATGTTGATTATTACAACCAAGATGGCTCGCAATCAATAAATCCCGGCGATATTGTTTATATTGATGCGCTTATGCGTAATTTCAATATGTTTCATGATGCCGGTGCTCTTGTTTTCAAACCTGTTTCAAGCAATCCGTTGATAACTCCTTATGGTCAAAATATTGTGCATTATGTCAAAGCAGACGATATGACCACAGTCGAAGGTATTGCTTTAAAAGTATCAGATAATGCTAAACCGGCAATTGTTGAAATTGATATTTTAGTTGAAAAATTAGACGGTACATTCCTGATGCAGTTCCCTGCACAATTTAATATATCAGGTGGTGTGCTTGTATTCGAACATATTATGCAAAGCCAGTATCAATCAGGTACATTCATAAAAGATGAACTTGAGAGTAAAGGATTTGATGTAGTCTATACAAATAAAATGCCTGGAAGTTTTTATGGATTTGATGCTGTTTTTATGTCGTTTGGTAATTATTCACAGTCTCCGATTTATCAACTCTCTAACTCTGATTTTGATAAAATAGGTTCCTATTTACAGTCCGGCGGGAAGTTATATTATGACGGCTCATCTTTGTTTGCCGGCCAGGTTGTTCCAAATATTTCAAATTTTGACTTACAGATACTTTTCGGTATCAGTGCCGCAAATTATGGCAATCCAACCAATCCTGCTTTCGGTTCTGTTGCCGGACAAGCAAACTCTGCTGCAGAAGGTATGCTCTTCACAGGCACAAATCAGCCGGGAACATATTTAACTGAACGATATACACCATCGGCTAACTATGGCGGCAAAGCAATGCTTAATGAAGCAAACTACGGTACTGTCGGTATTCAGACGGCAGGCTTAATGGGACAGAGAGTAGTGCTTATGTCATTTGCTCTCGGTCAGCTTCAGGATGGCGACTGTCCTTCAACCCGCTCGACACTACTTGATAATATTATTGATTTTATGGGCTTACTAAGACCTATTCAAATTAATTTGCCATCTCACTTATCAATTTGCAAGAATGGCGAAGTTGAAATTCATCCGGGACTAACTTACGATTGTAAAACTGATTCATATTTGAATAAATCAGTAACAGGTGGCTCAGGTAATTATAATTTCAGCTGGACTAACAGTCAATATTTGGAAAATTCAAATACTGCCAATCCAACTGTTGCTAACTTGCCGAATAATACTACTTTCAAATTAACTGTAACTGACCAGTATTTTGACCACTCCGCTGAGACGATAACTAATGTAAGCGTTGTTCAACCTCCGAATGTCGGTATTATTACTTTAGTAAGAATCAAAGCAGGTACTTATGTGAATATTAATAATTATATTACAAATTATTCAAGTGATAATACTTATTACTGGTATGTCGGAAACAGCTCTGAACCACTTGATACTGAAGAAGCAGAAAACTGGAAAGTTCCAACCGGAATGACATATCTCTATGTTGTTGCAGCTAACAGCCACGGATGTGTTTCGGAACATACACGTCGTGTTACTGTTGTTGGTTCATTCAGAAAAGACAATATTGACATCACAGAAAGCATAAATGGTTTTGCTTCAATGATTTCATATCCTTCAGTAGTCAATGATTATATGAATATCAGTGCTGAATTTGCTTCCGAAACACAATACTCTGTAGTAGTTACCGATTTGCTTGGCAATACTGTTTATATCGGTGAAAATGGTTATTCAAACAATTATGAAAGCGTAATTGACCTTACGAATCTGACTTCCGGGGCTTATATGCTGATAATCAAAACTGATTCTGACAGACTTGTCAAGAAATTTATTAAAATGTAATTATACTATCATTTTTATTTAATTAAATTAAATAAGGGCTGACCGGCATTTCGGACAGCCCTTAAAATTAATAAAGAGAAGAGTGAGATTCTTAAACTATGAAAATAATATCAAAATGTCAATAAAAAAGTTATAAATATTTTTTAATAAAATAATATATTAATATAAACTTTTTAACTATTTTAAATTGGTAATACTAATGATAATTGAAGAATCTAACAAATTACTAACGATTAAGGAAGCAAGTAATTGGGCAACCGATTACTTAGGAAAATATGTTACTACCTCGAATATATCGTATTTAATACAATATGGAAAAATCAGAAAAATAGGTGATAACGGTTCAACTGTTATTGATTTGAAAGAGTTAATTGAATATTACGAAAATCTTCACGGTAATAAGGAAGATAACTGGAGACGCCAATTAGGTGAAGACCTCAACTGGACTTTATCATTTGATGGATATAAAGAGGCAGAAACAACAAAACATGTTCACAGACTGCATCCATACAAGGGTAAATTTATACCACAGTTAGTTGAATATTTCTTAGATAGTCATACTGATAAATTTAAAAAGGAAGTCTATTTTAAGCCAAATGATATAGTATTAGACCCTTTCAACGGAAGTGGAACAACAATGGTACAGGCAAATGAACTTGGAATTCACGCAATTGGTGTAGATGTCTCTGCATTTAATGCTTTGATTTCAAATTGCAAAGTAAAACGGTATGATATTTTAAATCTTCAAACCGAAATTAACAAAATAACCAATAATCTAAAAGAATTTTTAAAACTTAGCAATACTACACAATTTGAAGAAACACTTTTATCTGAATTAGCTAAATTCAATAATAAATATTTTCCTATACCTGAATATAAATATAATGTTCAGAGAAAAATTATTGATGGTGATAAATTTGGAAAAGAAAAAGAAATTGAATTTTTACCAATTTATATGAATTTAGTTAAGCAGTTCGGAATTGAATTATTGCAATCCAGTTCATCATCATTTTTAGAAAAATGGTTCAGCCGACATGTCAGGAATGAAATTGATTTTGTGTTCTCACAAATTAAAGAGATTCAAAATTTAAGAACAAAAAGTTTAATGAGTGTAATATTAAGTCGTACAATTAGGTCATGCAGAGCAACAACTCATGCAGATTTGGCTACTTTAAAAGAACCAGTTGTTACTACTTATTATTGTGCCAAGCATGGTAAAGTTTGCAAACCACTTTTTTCAATACTGAAATGGTGGGAGAGTTACAGTAAAGATACAATCAATAGACTTAACCAGTTTCAAAAGATAAGAACAAATACTTATCAATATTGCATAACTGGAGACAGTAGAAATGTTAATATTTTTGAAATACTTGAAACTAAAAAGCCTGATTTTGCTAAAGTATTAAAAAATCAAAAAATTAAAGGTATTTTCTCAAGTCCCCCTTATGTTGGATTGATAGATTATCACGAACAGCATGCTTATGCTTATGATTTATTTGGATTTGAACGAAATGATAATCTTGAAATCGGTCCTTTGTTCAAAGGTCAGGGAAGAGAAGCAAAAGAATCTTATATAAATGGTATTTCAGATGTATTGTTGAACAGCAGAAAATATATGATTGATGATTTTGATGTTTTTCTTGTTGCAAATGACAAATATAATATGTACCCTACAATCGCAGAAAAAGCAGGTATGCAGATAGTAAATCAGTTTAAAAGACCAGTACTAAACCGCACCGAAAAAGATAAAGGTGCTTATTCAGAAATAATTTTTCACTTAAAAAGGAAGTAAAAAATGGATAGAATTAATAAAAAAATCGAAGATTTTATTGAAAAATATTTTTCTGACGTAGATTTTGAATTCCAAAATACGAACAAAAGAAAACCAGATTCAGAAAATTTTTCAGATGAAGAAATTTTAGAACAGGATAAGTTGATTAATTCTATCTATTCAAATATATTTTGGGTTATCAATGACAAAGAAATTTTTCAAAAGTCAGTAAATTACATAATTGATGTTTTAAATAATGACTATCCTATTCTTACTGCAAATCTTACGAAAGATAAAGAAAAAATTCTATACAAAACAGTAGATAGTATTCAACAAGGCGAAAAGGTCTTTGGTAATTTTGATGAAAAATTCCAAAAAACAATTAAAGAAATTATTCAAAGCTAAAAAAGAAATAAATGCCCCTTACTAATACACAAACAGAAAATATTGAAACTGTTCTTAAAAACAGTTTAAGACGCAGGTTTCAGACATATAATCCAGAACCTGCGGTAATGCCTTTTCATACCAGATTATTAGGAAAAGACAGATTAGCTCTGTATGCTTTTATTCATTCATTGAATACAAATTTTGGTACTACTATATTTGAACCGGTTGCATTGGTTTTGGCTTCAACAAGTTTCGCCGAAGCTTCATCACAACAAATTGCTGGCGTAAAGATTTCTACTGAAGCACATCATGTGATTCAAAATATAATGGATGGTCTCTCAATCGCGGTTAGAACTCCAAATAAAGCTGACGAAATTGAAGCAATAAGAGAAGTTTGTCAAAGTGGTGAAATGCGAACAGTTAAACCGACTAGAGTTGATTTAAAATTGATTAATCATGAAAATACAATTTATCTGATTGATATTAAAACCGCTAAACCTAATGCTGGGGGTTTTAAAGAATTCAAAAGAACATTGTTGGAATGGGCAGCTTCTACACTTGCAATTAATCCTGAAGCTAAAGTTGAAACTTTAATTGCGATTCCCTATAACCCTTATGAGCCACAACCATATAACCGATGGACAATGAGAGGAATGTTGGATTTGGATAAAGAATTGAAAGTCGGTGCTGAATTCTGGGATTTCCTCGGTGGTGAAGGTGCATATACAGATTTACTCGACATATTCGAAAGAATAGGCTTGGAGTTACGAGATGAAATTGATGATTATTTTTCAAGATTTATAAGATAACCATATATATATTGACAATTTGATCACTTTACGATACTTACAGAGCGAGTTTAAAAAACTCGCTCTGTAATGAAGTAATGGCTTAATCAATTCTTAAAACGGCACTTCATCATCATCTGATACTTCAGAATCGTAATCAGGCGAAGGTGGGTCGTAAGATTTAGTTGGAGCAGGAGATGAACTTGTTACATTTGCTGAGCCACCATAACCTCCACTATAACCACCACTACTGCTGCCTCCTGAGTAAGAGCTGCCACCTTCAACTTTCTCCATACTGACAACTTCTCTTCCAAGAACTTCGGTAGTATATCTTGTTACGCCATCTTTTTCGTAGCTTCTATGTCTCAGCGAGCCTTCAATATAAGCTTTGCTTCCTTTTTTAAGCCGTTGAGCCCAATATTCGGCAAGTCTTTCCCAAAGAACTACATTGTGCCATTCAGTGGCATCTTTCCATTCGTTTGATGCTTTATCAAGGTATCTTTCAGAAGTTGCAATACTAAATGTACATACAGATTTGCCCTGAGGTGTTGAACGCAATTCGGGGTCTTTACCCAGATTGCCGACTAAAATTACCTTATTTACACTAATCGCCATAATATCTCCAAAATTTGCATTCAAAAAAAAGTAAAATAATGAAATATTTTGATTTTTCAATCAAAAATATATAATTTGGAATCCAATTCCATCATAATTATCAAAATCTTTATAAAACATTCCGTGCATACTGCTACCGTGATATTTATAATATCCGATAAATATACCAAAATCTTTAAAAAATTTGAAATTGAGACCCAACTGACCTGCGATATTTGTTCTGGAGACTTCACCATTTCGTATGTCAAGACCACCTACCAGTGCAATATTTTTAGATAATAGTTTGGTAAAGTCAGCACCTATGTAATACGTAATATTGTTAACATCATCAGGGGTAGTTGAAAAAATATACATAAAACCTGAATAAATTCTGTAATCAATGAATCCTGATTTTTTATTCAAAGCGATTGACAAATCTGTAAATTCCCGGCTGTAAACAAATGGCTCACTAAAAAATATCCCATCCTTTGAATAACCGTCAACTAAATGCGAAGAAATATGTGCAAGGCGAAATCTGGAAGTAAAATTCTGATTAAATGCTTTAAACACAGCAGCAGAATTAATTCCGAAGAAATAGTCAGAGGTTTCGACGGGAAATTTAAAATTTTCTTCTGAGCGTAATCTGGTGAATGTAAAGAAATCAGTACCCATGCTCATCTTAAAATCTGAGTTGATTTCAAAACGGTATAAATCGAATGAAGCGCCGATATCAAGTCGCAGATTTTCATCAGTAGTATTTATTATACTTCCAATTCTCGGTTCGAATACTGATGCGGTAAACGGTTTGAACATCAATACACCGTCATTTGCATTAGCAATTACGGCGAATGATATAAATAAAATTAAATACTTCATAATTTCGGAATAATGTTGGTGATTACCGGTGAATTCCTCTGACAGAATTTTCTATAAAATCTATGCAATACTTTACATCATCACAGATTTGCTTACGCTCATTAAATTTAGCTATTCCGTCGCGGTTATTAAATCCCGAGAAAAGTATTGTATCATAGAATTGTTCAATTTCCTGAATTGTTTCTTTGGAAAAACCACGTCGCCTCAAACCTACTTTATTAACACCCTCAACCTGCGCTGGTTTTCTGTCAACCAAAGTAAACGGAGGCACATCTTTAACAACCTTGCAGTCAGCACCAACCATAGAATGTTTACCAACTGTGCAGAATTGATGTATCTTGGCTGCACCACCTAAAACTACCCAATCTTCTATATTTACGTGTCCTGCAAGTTGAGTAATATTTGAAATAATGACATTATTACCTATATGGCAGTCATGAGCTACGTGGCAGTAAGCCATAATCAGGCAGTTAGAGCCAATTACAGTTTCGCCGGTCTCATTGGTTCCACGATTAATAGTAGCAAACTCACGAACTACTGTGTTATCGCCAATTCGAACATAAGTAGGCTCACCATCGAATTTCAGATCCTGAGGCTCTGTACTTAAAATAGCGCCGGCATATATTTTGCAGTTATTGCCAATTCTGGCACCATCAGCGATTATAACACTTGAGCGAATCTCGCAGTTATCGCCAATTTCAACATCATCTTCAATAATTGTAAAAGCACCAATCTTTACATTTGCTCCGATTTTAGCTTTCTCGGATACAATAGCGGTGCTATGAATTAAACCTAGCATATTATCTTTCCACAATTGCGGCTTGAAATTCGGATTCAGTAACTAAAGAACCATCAACATAAGCCTTGCTGTCAAATAAATAAGTATTGAATCTTTTTGAAACCAGCTTAACTTCCATGATAAGTTGGTCACCCGGAAATACCGGTTTGCGAAACTTCGCATTTTTAATTCCCATAAAGAATGCAAGTTTGCCATAAACTTCAGGGAATCTTTTGAAAAGCAGTAAGCCACCTGTCTGAGCAAGAGCTTCAAGAATCAGAACGCCGGGCATAACTGGTTTGCCGGGAAAATGACCGTTAAAATATGGCTCATTGATAGAAACATTTTTATAGGCAATGAGTATTTCATTTTCTTCATCGAATGAAGTAACTCTGTCAATTAACAAAAATGGGTATCTGTGAGGCATTATATCAAGTATCTGATGAATATCCATCAGGGTAGTTTGGTTTTTGGAAGGCAATACTCTTTGAATTTTTTTCTTCTCAAGATATAATTTTCTTATTTTTTTACCAAATTCAATATTACTTGCATGTCCCGGTCTGGCAGCTAAAATCTGTGCTTTAATCGGAACACCGACAAGAGCCAAATCACCAATCATATCCAGCAGTTTGTGCCTTGCAGGTTCATTTTTAAACCTGAGTTCTTCGCCGTTCAGTATGCCGTTATTACCTCTTATTGGCGGTTTATTAAGTTTGAAGACTTCCTTAAGTTCTAAGAGCTGCTCATCAGAAATTTGTGCATCATTTATAACAATTGCACTATCAAGGCTACCACCCTTAATAAGTCCTTGCTTATGAAGCTCCATAACCTCAGTCAAAAAGCAAAATGTTCTTGCCGGAGCAAATTCTGTAACAAATTCTTTCTCAAGGTCAAACATTCCTGTATGTTGACTTCCTAAGGCAGGATTGAAATAGTCAATCATCACTGTAATTCTGTACTCAGGATTTGGGAGTGCTACAATATCAACATGCTTATCTTCATTTGTATATCGAAGAGTTTCATCTACAATGAAATACTCTCTTTCAGCATCCTGATCATGTACGCCCGCTGAAATCAAAGCATTTACATAGGGCATTGAGCTTCCATCAACTACCGGAGGCTCATTTGCGGATAACTCAATTCTGCAATTGTCAATTTTAAGCCCGACCAGTGCAGCTAATACATGCTCTACAGTATGAACGTGAATATCACCTATACCGAGTGTTGTTCCTCTTGAGAGGTCAACAACATTTTCTATTAACGCTGGTACTTCAAAATTAGGTTCAATGTCTGTTCTGATAAAAACATAACCATAATTAGCCGGAGCCGGATTGAATGTTATAGTTGAAGGGTTGCCCGTATGTAAACCTGTACCCGAAAATGATACGGCTCGTGCAATTGTGCGTTGTTTTTCCATATATCTAATTTAAATTTATATTCGATATTTCAGATGATACTTCTACAAAATACAAAAATACGAAAATCTATGTTAAAAAGTTGCATTTTTTTCTAATTATATTAATTTCAAACACCTTAAATTGCAATTATGTATAAAAATTAATTATTATTATATTTTAAATTTATATTATAAATAACGACTTTTGCGTCTCTAAATTTTTAGTATTAATTCATTTATTTATGATAATTTCAGAAGATACAAAAGCAGTAGTTGATTATTTAAATCAATATACAAATGGAAATTTAAGAAAGAAAAATGATTTCGAATCAATATTGGAAATATGTGCCAATTATGATAATGCTGACACTTTAAACAGATTGGTTTTCTCAGGAAAAAGTCTGTGGAATATATATTCTAAGATGAGAAAAGTAAATCCAAACGCTGAGGGTATCGAGCTTCTTCAAAAGGAAACCGAGCGACTGTGCAATGAAATGTCAGAATTCCTGAGAGAAATTTCAGAATTTGCTGATTTTGAATTAAAATCAAGATTTGAAGATGTTTATTTAGCTCTGACACGCGGAGCTGTAAAGAATTTAATTGATTTAGCGCACGATCTTGCAAAATTTAAGGATTTGCAGACGGAATTAAGGCAAAGAAACAGTCATTAAGTCAATTATATTTGAAATGCTGATGTTTATTATTTAGTAGTCGAAAATTAAGAAAATTATAAAATACATAATTTCTATTTATTAACTCTTATCACAATACTAAGTATTGTATTTCAGTAAATCATTATATGCAAAAGGCTGAATTAACTTCAGCCCTTTGAAAAATTTTGTAAACAAATAAATTACTTCGCAGATATAGGATTGCTCAATACCGGTGGTTTTCTGAAATCTTCATCGGGAGTTTTGATTTCCATATCTTCGAAAAGAAGGTCAGGTGTTACAATACTAGCTCCGACATACTGGTCACCGCCCGTCATAAAAGGCGAAATTACCGAAGGAGATAGATAATTATAAACAAACTGTCTGTTGCTTGCCATTATTATATCCTTAAAAGTCTGTGGTGAAATTCCTGCAACTTCAGCTCCGCGAATAAGTTCTTCACTTCCATCGGGATAAACTTTATATGCGTTAAGCAGATTCATCGCTCCGTCACCTCTGGCAAATCCAAGCCCACCCATTGATAATTTGAATAGTGTAGTGAAAATCATATTCTGGTTGGAAGTCTTTCTTACTATAACACCAAAAGGCAATTCTCTGTCTTTGCAAAGCATCATCATACGGTTTTTTAAGTCTTTTAATTCGGCAGTATTTGTTTTGTCAGTCGTTACTATCATATTGCTAAGCATAGCACCGCCTCCTCTTCTGTGACCATTAGATGATTTAACACGTCTTGTGGGTACTCTTTCAGAAAGTAAATTTCTGAGGTAACCATTTTCAACAAGTTTAACATCCTGTGGTTTTATACCTGATTCATCAAGGTCATATGTACCGATTAATTTAGTAGAAGCATGTTTTTCAATATTTGGTTTGGCTTCAACGGACATAAATTCGGGTAGAACTCTTCCGCCAATTTTTGTTTGAAATGCCTGAAATCTGTTAGGCTGCTGAATGCCACCTTCGCTGAGCTGAGAGCGTTGAGCCACAAGATTAGGCATAAATACCTGTGCCCAGACTTCTGCAGCGGCAGCACCTTCAAATATTACAGGTCCGGAATACGGCTCTTCAAGAAATGGTGCATCCAAAATTTTTGAGAATGTGGCTGCCATTATTTCTGTACCACGTTTGAGCGAGTCGGCATTAGGCAAGTCCTGCGGCGCAAGCGAAAAAGCAGTGTAATAATCTGAAAGCGGCATACCGTCATTTGCCTGAGCGAAAGCTGCTACTTCAAGTCCTGTTTGATACTCGGTTTTGATATATTCCATTCCTTCGCTATTGACATAATATACAGTTTCGGGAATAAACTCAAATCCTACCTGAGAGCGGTGAATTGACGGATATTTTAGGAAAACACCGGATAATTCCTTAGCAACATTTTCAAAATATTTAAAGTCAAAATTTGGATATTCCTTCTTTTGATAATTTTTTTGTGGCGTTACCTGAATAAAATCGGGTGTTGTATCTCGTCTCATTCTGCCTTTGAGAGTAGATTCCTTCTTTGTGTAAATTTCTGACGCTTGTTTGTATGCGGCATCAGTCGCAAGCCAAAGTTCTCTCCGGAGCGTGTTGTAATCCTGCTCATATTGAACTCTTCGGTTTTTGAACGACTCTTCATCATCCGAACTGCCAAAGAAACTCAATCCAACATCAAAGAAGTTGGTATTATCGAAATTATAATCACCAATTCGCAGATCAACTGTAAGTTGTGCAAATTTTGTATTATCAGATTCCAGGACTTTCCCAAGCGAAGCAACGACTTTGCCGGCTTCACGAAGGCGCAATTTATACTCAATAAAGTAAGGCTTCTTGAGCGATTCGAGTTGGAGGCTTTTCATTGAGCGTTTAATTTCATCCCGCATTGCCATCAGAATATCTTCATCGTTCGCTGAAAAAAGTGATTTTAATGAAGTAAGAAATATTAGAAATATTATAATTAAAAATTTATTCTTTTGCATTTATTTTAATTGCCTTGTTATTTATTAATATAAATTAAGATTATTGTCCTGAAGCAACCGGAGATGATAATATCGGTGGTTTCGCCTGAGATTTCTGCTTTTTCTGAACCTCAATAGTTGATACAAGCAGGCTCGGTGAGCAAGCCGATACAGGTACTCCACCGGATTCAGCTCCGCAGATTCCGTTAAAAATTCCCATATCATCAGCTGCAGCAACTATATTTGCGAATGTCATAAGTGGGGTACCGATTAAATCAACACCACGAACCAGCTCGTCAGGACGGTCATCGGGGAAGACTTTATAAACAACCAGCGGAGTTACATTAAAAGCATTTGGAATTGTCCGGGATGTAAAAGTAAAACCACCGGAAACTTCCTCGAAATATAGCCCATAATCCTTGTTTTGTTTTTTTATTTCTGCTTTTAGCATATCTTTAAGCTGTTTGTTTGAAACAGCTTCCTTAGATTCAACTATTAAATTGGACTGCCGCGATACAGCCGAATATCCGGCCTGACGCCTGCCATGACCGTTGGAATTATTGAAGCCCTCTATAGGTGAGCGACTCATAAGAAAATTCTTGAAAATACCTTCCTCAACTGTAACTACACGCTTGCCGGGCATACCTTCATCATCATATTTGTAATAACCTGAAAGCTCTGTACCACGAAGATTATTCATAGTTGGGTCAAAAACAACATCTATAAATTCCGGTAAAATTTTCTTGTCAATTGATTTTTTAAATGTCTGGCTGGAATTTGGGTCTTTTTCGCGGTGACCTTCCACACGATGACCAAAAATTTCATGGAAAAATACGCCGGATGCTTCGCCTGATAATATTGCCGGACCCGAAAATGTCTCAGCAAGCGGAGCAAATCTTAATGCAGAAAGTAATTCTACCATTCGCTCAATATCTTTCATTACTGTTTCTGCTGAAGGGAGCCCATCGGGAGTAAACGAAAAGTAACTTTTGTAAAGAGGCAGGCTCATTCCGTCATCGGATTTTGTTGATGCACTGACGAACAAACGGCAAGCCGTTTCGTACCATTCCAATTTACTTCCTTCAGTTGAGATAAAATATTTGGCTTTATTCTCACCAGTGAATGAAACAGAACTGCTTAATATCCATGGGTATTTATTAAACTCAGCCGAAATTGATCGAGTATATTCTTCCCACTTTGATTTGTTGATTGCTATTTTACTTAATTCACCCTTATACTTTACAGGCTTTTCGCGGGAAAAGTCTGCCGACTCGTCATCTTCTTTCACTTTAACTGCCTGATTAGTGATTGCTTTGTCGAGTCTTTCGATTGCTGAACGGTATTTCTTGTCAATAGCAAACCAAACAGCATTTCGGATTGTTGACTCATCATCCTCGAGTGGAAGAAGAATTGTGCCTGCGCCACCACCAAAATTGAATGGATTACCGCGAATTATATGAGTATTATCGAACTCATAATCACCAACTCTTAAATCAATATCCAAAATTCGTGAATCATTATCGCTTGAATTTATCAACTTGCCGAATCTTGACGAAATGCTGACTGTTTCAACATCAGTAACATTGAGGGATATGAAATATGGCGGTTTTTCCTCTTTGGAAAGCACATCCATTGTGCGTTTAAGCTCTTTATCCATCGCTCGGAAAAGCGTTTCGGAATCATTTGAAAAAGCATTTACCGCATAAATAAATAAAATGAGTATTATCAGCGGGGATTTAATTATTGTCATTCCTGAGACTTATTTTAATAAAACATTTATATTGCAATAATATACGCAAATTAAACAGAATTATTGGAGTATCTTTATGGATTTAAATATAAGTAGGAGAAATATAATTTGATTTTGAATAATAATGCCGGTAGTCAAGTATATTATATCGTAAGATATTATATAGTTTACTTATATTTTGAATTGTCTTCAACCAAAATTTGAAATAGCTGCAGAACCTGATTTACATATTTTAGTTAGATTTGGTATTTGGACATCATTTTTCTCGAATTACTGTCAAGTTTGATCAGGAAAAGACTCAATCGGAATTGTGAACCAGAATTTACTACCTTTACCAATCGTACTGACCACACCAATCTCTCCGCCGTGCATTTCAACAAATTCTTTGCACAAAATCAATCCAAGCCCTGAACCTTTCTCATTAGAAGTGCCAATAGTGGTAGTACTGATATCTATTCTAAAGATTTTTTCAATATCTCCAGGTGACATTCCTATTCCATTGTCTTCGACTGAAATAAGTGCTTTTTTATCTTTAACTTCATAATAAATCTTTACTTCGCCATTAATATCAGTAAATTTAACTGCATTTGAAACAAGATTACGAACTATAGCATTAATTAAATTCGGATCAGCAAATATGATTGAATTTTCAATAGTATTATTGATTATCTTTATATTTTTATTCTCAGCTGCAGGATTCAAAAGATTTATATTGAATGAAACAATTGAATGAAAATCAAATGGTTCCGGGTTGAAATCAATTTTTCCTTTTTGAGTTCTTGACCACTCCAATAAATTTTCAAGGAGATTATATACTTTATCAGCAGACTCATTCATCAATCTCAAAAAATTAACTCGCTCTTCAGCAGAAAATTCATCATGTAAATCAAAGAGTGTTTTTGTTATATCACGAAAACTTCCAAGAGGATTTCTTAAATCATGTGCAATAATAGAGAAAAATTTATCCTTTGTGGCATTAAGCTGTTGTATATCTTTATAAGCAGCTTCCAGCTCACTCTTAGCCTGACTTATTTCTTCCTTTTGCTTAATTAGAACCAGATTTTCTTTCATTTTATTCTTAATCTGAAACCATAAAAGAATACCCGCAATAATTACAAGTACCACAATTATTATAAGGAGATAGTTAATCAGCTGATTAAAAATACTCTCTTTTTTTAGTAAATTAAATTCATTCTCTTTCGCTTGAAGTGAACGCTCGACTTCTATTGCTGAGATATTTTGCTGATACCTTAATTTTCCGGTTATTTTCTCAAGTTCATACAAATTGAATAAATATTTTATAAGCGAATCTTTCTTATTCAGCTCTTTGTAAATATTTACAGCTGCTTCATAAGCATTATACAACTCATAATCAGAGTGTCTGCCATCAAGCATTTCAATTGATTTGGTTATGTAGCTGATTGCTTCTTTTGACTTTCCGTGCTTAAGATTAAGGTCAGCAAGGGATGTGTAATTTTCGGCAGCCTCAGAAATTTCTCCTGTAGGCAATAGCCACTCCAGAGATTTATTAAAATAATAGGCGCTTGAATCATAATTATTTCTTAGCATGAATAAATCGCCTAAATTATTGAAATTATTTGCCATTACTGCTGTATCAAGTTTGTCTGCAATAGAAAGGCTTAGGTGATAATAATGAAATGCGCTATCAATTCTACCCATATCTCTTAAAATATCACCATAATGATTCATCACTTTCGATTTTTCTCTAACATTGGTATCAGGAATAAACTCGAGTGCTTTAGCAAAATAATGACTTGATTTATCAAAATCTTTCATGTGCCTGTAAGCCGCTCCTATGCTACGGTAAACGATACCTAAATATTCATTGTTCCCTGCTTTTAGGAAATATTGTTCAGCTTTAAAATATTGTTGAATTGCTTTCTCAGACAGTCTTTTCCTGCCATAAAAAAAACCGGTATAGAGTTCTGCAAGAGCAAAAAGCCCGGGAGATTCTTTTTCGTTTTCAATTTTTTTAAGTAAATCGGCTTCAAAAATAAGGGAATCCGGATTATTATTTAATAAATCATCAAATTTCTCTTTATAGTCCACGAACTGATTGGAATAGAGAGATACTGCATTAATGCAAATAATAATAAATAAACTTAATACAATTTTCATAATTTCAAAATAATTTTTAATATCTTTGCAAAGTACTCAAAATTTATTAAATAGAGAGTAATTTTTTTTTATTTCACGAGATTAAGGTTGATATTTTTTTATATAAATTTAAAATGTTGTAGAAATTGAGCGCAAAAACAATCAAAAATGAATTTTTCTTCCAAGGAATTATCTCTTGATTAAATCATTCAAATACTTATAAATGCTTTGAGGTACTAAATCTTTTACATCTTGGTTCTGATTAAGGAGTTTTCTTATATTTTCAGATGATATATCCAAAAGCGGAGTATCCAAAAAAATTACCTTTTCTGAATTATAGAATAAGTACTCCGTTAATACATCATTGATAGAATTATTTTCAATATCACGACCTGCGATACATAGTTTTACCTTATCCAGAATGAGTTTCCAGTCTTTCCATTTATGAAAACTAACCCATTGGTCAGACCCAATCAGCAAACAGAGTTCAGATCTATGCCCAAATTTATCAACAAAATAATTTATAGTATCAATGGTAAATGATGTATCGCCTTTCGTAATTTCATAATCGTCAACAAAGATTTTATCCAAATTGGTGGCGACGAGATTCAGCATCTGAATTCTCTGGCTGTCACTGAACATAAAATCACCTCTTTCTTTAAAAGGTGATTTATATGCCGGAACTAAATATACCGCATCAAGATTTAAAATATCCCGAAAGTGCCCTGCCAAGTCAATATGTGCATTATGAACCGGATTGAATGAGCCGCCGTATATTCCAATTTTCATTTATTATCCAATTATCAGGAATGTTTCTTAAGAATTTCACGCGCAATTACTAATTGCTGAATTTCAGATGTTCCTTCGTAAATCTCTGTAACTTTTGCATCACGCATCATTCTCTCAACCTGATACTCTCTGACATAGCCGTAACCACCATGAATCTGCACAGCTTCTCTTGTAACTTCGTTTGCAATAGTAGAAGCAAAAAGCTTTGCCTGTGATGCTTCCTGTATATGGTCTTTGCCATTATCTTTGAGCCATGCTGCTTTGAGAGTGAGTAGTCTTGCGGCATCAATTTTCATCGCCATCTGAGCAAGTTTTGCCTGAATAAGCTGATGCTCAGCAATCGGCTTGCCCATTGTTTTGCGTTCCAGAGAATATTTTACAGCAAGTTCAAATGCCCCCTGAGCAATTCCGACAGATTGAGAAGCTATACCAATTCGTCCGCCGTTAAGCCCTCGCATAGCTATATAAAAGCCCTCGCCTACAGAACCAATCAGGTTGTCATTACTTACTTTTACATTAGTCAGTCCAATTGAGCAAGTTTCGCTTGATCGCATACCCATTTTGTCTTCTTTCAGACCCGGTTCCAGACCGGGAGCATCCTTTGGAATAGCGAAGCAAACTATACCTTTGTGCTTTAGTTCAGGATTCGATTGAGCAAAAACAATATGAACATCAGCATTTTTCGCAGTTGAAATCCAGTTTTTTGTACCGTTAATAGTCCAGTATCCATCGCTGTATTCTGCAAGTGTATGTTGGTCGCGTGCATCTGAACCGGCTTCAGGTTCACTCAGACAGTATGCACCAAGATATTTTCCTTCAGCAAGCGGCTTGAGATATGTTTCTTTAAGATAATGATTTCCGTAATTTTCCAAAATCCAACATACAAGCGAATTTTGAACGGAAGTAGCGATTGCTATACTTGCATCAACTTTGGCAAACTCTTCAAGTGCCAGCACATAACTCACAGCGTCAAGTCCACTTCCACCCCAATCAGGCGATACCATCATACCAAGAAATCCGAGTTCGCCCATTTTCATTAGAATATCGCGTGGAAATTCTGTAGAAATATCCCGCTGAATAACTCCTGGAGCTATTTCTTCTCTTGCAAATTTTCTTGCTGCATCCTGAATTTGTTCTTGTATTTCACTCAGTTCAAAAGAAATCATTACTTATCTCCGATTAAATTTCTAAAAATCATTTTCATATAATCATAATTAACTATTTAGATGGATATTTATTTAATCATAATGAAACAAAATCTACTTTTATCAGTCTTATTACATATTAACTATGTTTTTAAACAAATTGATTTTATATTTATTCAGGAGTTATATTCATGTTAAATATACTTAAGTTATCAATAGTTGCATTAATGGCTGCTTTTATATCACTTTCTGCACAGCCAAAACTATTCATCGAAAACAACTCAGTTCATGACTGGGGAAACGTCAAGCCTGAGCAAGGCGTTTTAAAAGGTGATATCAAATTACATAACAAAGGCGACAAGACTCTGGAAATCAAAAGGGTTAAGCCGGGTTGCGGATGTACTACCGATTCGCTTGATACCGACATTATTGCTCCGGGGAAATTCGCTACTTTAAGAGTAAATCTTAATATTTCCGGTTATCAGGGTAATACTGTTAAATCAGTAAGAATATCTTCAAATGACCCTGAAAAACCTGAGCAGAATTTACTTTTAAAATGTAATGTTGTAGTACATGTTGGTACTGCACCAAAATATCTGGGCTTCAACAGATTGATCGTAGATGAGGAATCATCAACGCGCTCAGTTATTACGAACAATACGGATAAACCAATCAAAATTATAAATTTTTCACTAAGAATGGCTTCTAAAGATATTGACCCTACCGAACTTAAACATAATATCAGAAGAAATACAATTATCGAACCTAAAGCTTCTTATACTGTTGAAATGAAATATAAGCCAAAGAAAACCGGCAGACTTCAGTCTACTTTGACTATCCAAACTGACAGCAAGGAATCCCCAACAATAGAATTACCAATTTGGGGTAACATTATAGAACCACAAACCGGCAAAAATTAATTTCAATAATTTATTATATTAAAAAAACTGCTTCATTACTTGCATTTTGAAGCAGTTTTTTTATTATAAATACTGAATATTTTTAGCTAAATTCAAAAAAACTAATCTGCTTAATACTAATCAACAAAATAATTCGTATTTTCATTTTATTAATTATATATTTGCTTTTTGATTTTTTCCTAATTCTGAAAATTCGTTTTTATAATAAATGGAGTTAATATGCTTTCTAACCATAACCTGAAAGTAAAATATGATTCTGATGATGTTGATGTTTTAGAAGCATATCAGCATGAAACTAACGGGCAGTATGGTGCAGCAATTGAGCATTACCATAAAGCTTTAGAGAGGAACCCTGAACTTGGCATTGTACATAAACATCTTGGCAATGCATATTACCGCTTGGGCAATATGGATGATGCTGTAAAGCATTTAGAAATTGCTACAAGTTTTTTACCCGAATTCCCAACAGTATATTATGAATTAGGTCTTGCATATTATAGAATAGGCAGTATCAAGAAAGGATTGAAATTTCTTGCAAAAGTAATTGAACTTGACAAGGAATTCATTATGGCTTATTACTGGTCAGGGATTTTGTCTTATCACTGTGGTCACCTAAACGACGCCCATGGGTTTTTCAAGCATGTTACAAGAAATAATCCAAAGTTTCTGGTTGCTTTTTTTCATCTTGGTGTTGTATGCCTTAGACTTGGTCTGTATGAAGAAGCTGCAGCGAGCTTGAATAAGGTTGTAACGGATAATCCTGAAAGTCCTTCTGCCTATGCACTTCTTGGTGATGCTTACTTAAGTCTGGACAGAAGATTTGATGCAAGAACTGCATACCGTAAAGCTTTAGAGCTCGACCCGGATGACATCAAAGCAAGGAATGGGCTGTCCCATCTGGATGACTTTGGCGAAACTGTGATTTGATTTCATAGAATACATATAATGAAAAAAGCCCTGACAATAATATAATTTGCAGGGCTATTTTATTACGATTATAATCATAACAACATTTCTGTCGGAAATGTTACTTTTAAATATTTATACTAATTCTCAAAAACCAGTGTTTCGGCTGTTTCGCGTTTTCCGTGAACTACATTAAGTGCTTTGAAAGTACGTTTGTCCTGAACTCTTGCTTCAAATTCATCCCGGAATTTCAGTATAAATCCTCTCACGGGCCAAGCCGCTGCATCACCAAGAGCGCAGATAGTATTGCCTTCGATATTATCGCAAACAGAAAGAAGTAAATCAAGGTCTTGTCTTGTTCCTTCACCCTTACTGATACGTTTCAGGATTTTTTCCATCCAGCCACAACCTTCGCGGCAAGGAGTACACTGCCCGCATGATTCGTGATGATAGAAGTGTGCAATTCTCTGGGTAATTTTAACAATATCTGTGTCTTCATCCATTACCATTACTCCGGCAGTACCGATATGAGTGCCCAATTTCTTGAGTGATTCTTCATCCATCAGTATGTCGTCAATTTCGTCACCTCTGAGCGGAGGCATTGATGAGCCGCCCGGAATAACTGCCTTGATTTTTTTATCGCCGGGCACACCCCCGCATACTTCATAAATTAATTTCTTGAGCGGAAAGCCGGTAGGCAGTTCGTAAACTCCTGGTTTGTTAACATGGCCGCTAACACCAAAAAGTATAGTTCCGGGATGACCTTCAGCACCGATTTTAGCATATTCTGCAGCACCGATTCTGAATATAGCGGGGACAGTTGCAATAGTTTCCACATTATTGATGGTTGTAGGCATCTGCCATAATCCTACTTGAGCAGGAAATGGCGGTTTGAATCTCGGGTAACCTCTGTCGCCTTCGAGTGAGTTCATCAGTGAAGTTTCCTCACCGCATATATAAGCACCGGCACCTTTGTGTACATAAATATCAATTGTATAATCAGAGCCGAATTTTTCTTTCATTTTCTCACCGATATAACCTGCAGAGTATGCCTCGTCAACTGCATCCTGCATACAATTTACCCATTTATGGTATTCACCGCGGATGTAAATATAAGCGGCTTTAATACCCATAGCATATCCGGCAATAAGTATGCCTTCAATCAACTGATGGGGATTGTATTCAAAAATCTGTCTGTCTTTAAATGAACCCGGCTCGGATTCATCTCCGTTAATAGCAAGATATTTCGGTTTATCATTGCCTTTTGGCATGAAACTCCATTTTAATCCCGTTGGAAAGCAGGCGCCACCACGACCACGAAGTTTGGAAGCTTTCACTTCATTGATTACTTCGTCTTTAGTCATTTGACATGCTTTGCGATATTGTTCGTAGCCACCATTTGCAACATAGACATCTATTTTATGCAAATCAGTTATATCAGGTAACAACAGTTTAGGAAAATTTTCACTCATATTTATTACTCGAAAAATTATATAATTTCATATTTTTAAAAATATTTTTCATTTTTGTAAAATACAAATTTGAAAAATAAGCAAATTTACTTAATTTTACAATCAGTTTTGTTACAAAAATAAAAATAATTATTTAAATTGAACTTATCAGATATTTTTGGAGACGTATTTACTTCATGGTTCTTGATACCATTTTTAATTTTTCTTGCAAGAATTTTAGATGTCAGTATAGGAACCATAAGAATTATACTCATTGCAAAGGGATTGAAGAAGATTGCACCTATTTTAGGATTTCTGGAATCATTTATATGGATTATCGCTGTAAGCCAGATTATGCTTAATCTCAATAACTTTTATTACTATTTTGCTTATTCTATGGGATTTGCCACGGGCACTTATTTTGGGATTGTTTTGGAAGAGAAATTATCTTTGGGATTTGTTATTGTTAGAGTGATAACTTATAAAGATGCTACCGAACTTGTAAGACATCTGAGAGAGTCCAACCATCCTGCAACAGTCATTGACGCAGAAGGTCAAAATGGAGACGTCAAAGTAATATTTCTTGTTATTAAACGCTCAAGCAGTGCTGATCTTATCCAATCAATCAAGCATTATAATCCTAATGCTTTTTATACAATTGAGGATGTCAAATTTGTTAGTGGAGGGGTATTTCCCTCGCAAACCAATCCAATGTTTGCAGGCAAGTATTTCAGATTTATAACGAGGAAAAAATAAATATGGTGATGTTAGGTGTAATTACCGACAAACGTGGATTTAACGGCGAAATGAGTGTTAGCAATCTCATAGCCGAGAGAATTGAAGTTCCGGCTGATATTGATGTATCAGTCGGATATTCTGAAAGATTTTCACATAAGTATAAATTAGTCTATTGGAAATCAGGCAAGAGAAGTGCTAAGCTAAGGCTTGAAGGAATCACAAGTGATGAAAGAACCAAGGCGCTTATGGAAATGGGTGTTTTCGTTGAAGAAGATATGCTTAAGAAAAGCAATCCCGAAACGACTTTTTCTCATGAAATTGTCGGGCTTATGGCAATTGATAATTCTACCAAAAATGAAATCGGACTGGTCGCTGATTTGATTATGCTTCCGGCAAATGATGTTATCGTTATTGATACAGGGTTGACAATACTTAGTCTTCCCTTTGTTGAAGAATTTATTGCAGATATTGATCTGAACGCCGGAAAATTATTTCTAAATCTGCCTGATGGAGTTGAAGAACTTGAAGAGCCAAAAACAGGTGCAGGCAATGATTCAATTGATTAGAATTGATATTCTCTCGGCTGTGCCTGAAATAATGGAATCAGCAATTAATGCAAGCATCATCAAAAATGCCAGAAACAAAGGCATTGCGGAGATTATTTTGCACAATTTGCATGACTATGCTGATAATAAATTTAAACATATAGATGATTATCCCTTTGGTGGTGCTGCCGGTATGCTTATTAAATGTCAGCCGGTTTTCGATTGTATCGAAAAGCTGAAAGAAGAACGTGATTACAATGAAATTATCTATATGTCAGCTGATGGTGAAAATCTAAATCAAACAATTTGCAATGAACTATCACTTAAATCAAATATTATAATTATCGCCGGACACTACAAAGGTATTGACCAGAGGATTCGCGATACTTTCGTAACACGCGAAATCTCGGTCGGTGACTATGTACTGAGCGGTGGAGAGCTCCCGGCTATTGTTCTTACTGATGCTATCGTAAGACTACTTCCGGGAGTGCTCGGAGATTTATCTTCAGCTCTTGAAGATTCATATCAGGATGGTCTTCTTGAGCCGCCAAGATATACAAGACCGGCTGATTTCCGCGGCAAAAAAGTACCGGAGATTCTCCTTTCAGGTGACCCGAAAAAAATCCGTGATTGGGAAATTGAAAAATCAATTGAAAAAACAAAGCTCAGAAAACCTTATTTACTTGAGTAAAAATTCAATCTGGAAATTTATTCTTTGCCTGAATTCCGAAAATGTTTCGGGATAAAGCCTATTGTTGTACAGAAGTAATCCGCCATTGATAATATTTATAAACAAATCAAGCATTTCTCTGGATTTATCACCAAATATACTCCCGAACTCTGTACCAAATACATTTTGGTGCATTTTCAGTAATGCATGATTATAATTTTTAATATCACCAATTGATTTTTTTCCTGATAAAAATAATAAATTATAAATACCGCTATATTGAACAAAATATTCAATATACTTACCGGATTTAAACTTAATTCTGTCGGATGGATTAGTGCTTTCAGGAGTATTTTCAAGAACATATTCTTCACATTCTGCAATAAATTCAAGTCCGCTTTGAGTTACTAACTCCTTGATATCTTTAAAATATTTATACAGTGTACCAAATGAGTATCCTGCATTATCAGCAATACTTCTGACTGTTAGAGCATCTACTCCCTCAGATTTAATAATATTCTTTGTACTTTCCAGAAAGTAACGGAGTAATCTCTCTGTTTGAATATCCTTTTTAGACATTTTAATAATTCCTTTAATAATAAGCAACAATGTTATTTAAATATAACGTAGTTAACGTATTGATAATAAATATATTATAAGCATTGTATAATGATTTAATAATAAAAAATTATTTTCTTTTTCAAGTTCTCGTAAACAATAATATTAAAACTTTTTATAAAAATAATTAATTAATTGGAAAATTAAATAAATAGTCGTATTTTTATATCAGATGAATTTGTCTGATTTAAAAAACTTTTGGAGAATTACTATGAGTTACAAAAAATACTGGTATATTTTAAGTGCAGTAATCGGTATTTCGTTCGCCGTATTGCTTTATTATGGCGGAGAAATCTACCGTGAAAAACCGCCCATCCCTTTGAAGATAATAGATGCTAACGGCAATCTGATTGCAGAAAGCGAAGACATACTTGACGGACAAAATGTATGGCATTCTACGGGTGGTCAGCAACTGGGCTCTGTTTGGGGACATGGAGCATACATTGCTCCGGACTGGACAGCAGACTGGCTCCACAGAGAAGCAGTTTTTATACTGAATGACTTTAGTAGAGCCGAATTTGGCGTTGAGTATGAAAAACTTGATGTCGAAAAGAAAGCAGCACTGAAAGCGAGATTAATCAAGGACATAAGATTCAATTCTTACGACCCTGAAACAGAAACTGTAGCAATATCTGAAGTCAGAGCAAGAGCATATCAGTCAAACAGCGAGCATTACAGAAAGCTCTTTATGAATGACCCTGAGTATCTCGAGTTGCGAAAAGCGTATGCAATGAAAAATAATACAATCCAGGATGAAGATAGAATGGAAAAGTTAAATGCGTTCTTCTTCTGGACTGCATGGGCGGCAGTAACTCAACGTCCCGGACAGGATATATCCTATACTAATAACTGGCCCCACGAAGAATTAGTAGAAAATAAACCGGCAGGAAGTCTTATGCTCTGGACAGGTTTCAGCGTAATTATGCTTATAGCCGGTATTGGTGGAATGATATTCCTGCATGCATCTACGAAAGAAGACCACCCTGATTCCTATCCAGTTACTAATCCGATGGCTGGACTTACCATCACCCCATCAATGCATGCAATACTGAAATATTTGTGGGTTGTGGTATTGTTAATTGTAGCACAGATAATTTCAGGTATTGTAACAGCTCACTATGGTGTTGAAGGTCAGGCTTTCTATTCAATCCCGATTGCTGATTTTATGCCTTACAGTCTTACACGTACCTGGCACGTTCAGCTTGGGATATTCTGGATTGCTACTTCATGGCTTGCAACCGGAATGTTCATTGCTCCGGCTATTTCAGGTTATGAGCCGAAATATCAAAAATTTGGGGTGAATTTCCTGTTTATAGCTCTTTTAATTATAGTTGTCGGCTCTCTTGCAGGTCAATGGTTCGGAATTATGCAGAAATTAGGTTATACTGCAAACTTCTGGTTCGGTCACCAAGGTTTGGAATATGTTGATTTAGGGCGATTCTGGCAGATATTCCTCTTCGTAGGTTTAATAATATGGTTAGTACTGATGTTCAGACCACTTATGCCTGCCATCAAAAAAGCTGATGAGAACAAACCCTTGCTGATACTTTTTGCAATATCAATCATCGCAATAGCTCTTTTCTATGGTGCAGGATTGATGTGGGGACAGCGCACTCATCTTGCTATTACTGAGTACTGGCGCTGGTGGGTGGTACATCTCTGGGTTGAAGGTTTCTTTGAAGTTTTTGCAACTGTTGTAATTGCATTCTTATTTGTGAAACTTGGTTTGCTTAAAATAAAGACCGCAACAGTCGCATCATTAACATCTACTACAGTATTCCTGTCCGGTGGTATATTAGGTACATTTCATCACCTGTATTTTTCGGGAACACCAATCGAAGTACTGGCTCTTGGAGCAACATTCAGCGCTCTGGAGGTCGTGCCTCTTGTGATGATTGGCTTTGAAGTATTTCATAATCTGAAAATAAGTAAAGCAACTGTTTGGCTTGAAAAATATAAATGGGCAATATACAGCTTCATTGCAGTTGCCTTTTGGAATCTTGTAGGTGCCGGAATTTTTGGCTTTTTGATTAATCCGCCTATTGCATTATACTATATGCAGGGCTTAAATACAACGCCACTCCACGGTCATACTGCACTTTTCGGAGTATATGGAATGTTGGGTATCGGATTGATGCTATTTGTTCTCCGCAGTATGAATACAGAGATCGCGTGGAATGAGAAACTGTTAAAATATTCATTCTGGAGTATAAATATTGGTCTTGCGGCAATGGCATTACTCAGTTTGCTTCCGGTCGGACTTTTGCAGACAATAGCAAGTGTAAATCACGGATTATGGTATGCACGTTCAGCTGAATTTTTGCAGACACCGGTTGTAGGTTTCTTCAAGTGGATGCGTGTTTTTGGTGATACTATTTTCGCAATTGGTGCAATCGGATTTGCCTGGTTCGTATTGACATTAAAAGTTAATAGAAAGTAGAAAGAACTATCGCAGATAAAAATAAATCCATCGTATGAAAAATATACGGTGGATTTTTTTATAAAAATGGAAAACATTTAAAATATTTTAAAATAAAATTTGGAAATTAATTGAAAATGAATTAAGTTGCATATAGGAATCAGCACTTTGATAATTTATTTTAATGATTTGGGGCTTTATCATGTACAAATTAACAAAATTTGTACCAATTTTATAAATTTTTGGAGGATTTTTTATGATGTCGAATATTTACTTAGTAGCTGCTCGCAGAGCTGCAGAGCAGCAGAGCAGCAGAGCAGCAGAGCAGCAGAGCAGCAGAGCAGCAGAGCAGGTTTAATGGTTCTACTTTATTCTTTACAATAATAGTTGCAATTATGATTTGTTATCATAATTCATACTCTTTAACAACGTGTCCCGAAGGAGTTTGTTGTTGGTGTGTCAGTGTAGATTATAGACCGGCTGACAATTGCTGTGTTGAGATTTCTGCATACAACCTGGATTGTGACGCCAATTTTAAGTTCCAATACTATAATCCTGTTACCCAACAATATGAAACAAAACATTTAGAAGGAGTTTATAATGATACAGTTAAGTTCATTATTTGTCCTGAAAATGGGGAAACTATTTTAAAATTCAGAGTTTCGGTTGTTGATACGGGAGATGAAAATAAGTACTGGTGTAATACAGGATTCTATCGCGAAGAAGGGTGGAATTCATTTACCTTTGAAACTGATGCCAGCCAGTGCTGCGAATGTCCTCCTCATCAAAATACTTGGTTTACCGTTCAAGCTTTTGCAGACCCAAGTTGTCCTGATGGATGCCGATACGTTCATACCCTAAATATACCTGAGAATATTACTTGTTATAAATATTACTCTTATGAAAATATCCCACAAGGCATTAATGATATTAATATAAACAGAAGTCTTACAAATGAACCTATTTCGATGTATGATGGTTGTATGCCTTATGGTACAACTACATCACCGGCGATAATGCTGCAACGCTATCCTAATGACCCGGAAGCTTGTGAGATGTTTGCTGAAGCAATATGTGATACTACTATAGCACCTGATCCTGATGTTCCTGACCCTTGTTCAACAGATTGTGCAGGAATATGGGATTTGAGAACAATTGATATGCCATTGGATGTTGATTGTAACGCGAAAATTTACTATTATACAAGAGACAACTGTGGTAAACAGGAATTAGAAATTACTATGATTTCGATAAGTGGCCCGGGATGTAGTAGCAGTTATAATAATGCTTCATTAATGAGAAAGGCTTTTAATTTTATTGTTTATGAAAATCAGATGCAATTTCAACCTCAAGATCCAGGTCAATGTGATACTACTTGGCAGGTAGGTTCAGGTGGCTGTTGGGCGTCATACTATTTGTATTATTGGAAAATCGTATTTCCAGACCCAATGCCTGACCCAACTCAAAATCCATTTCCCATATTCGTTCGCGACTCAATACTTCATCATGTGAAATGTGATTCTACAGACTGTTGTTTTATCCCAATTAAAGTTTGTAGGTATCCTGATGGTATTAGAGTTTATCGTGATATTGGACCACTTCACAGCAATTGTGATTCTATTAAGACTACTGACATTTATGGAAGACAATTTGACTGTGCTCCTAATTGTAACTGGTTAGATTCCCTTGAAATAGAACCATGGTCTCCCCCAGTGTATGAGAATATTATGTTAAATAAAAATATTATTAAGAATTTAAATAACAAGGAAATACATACTCAATGGGTTAATTCAAAATTAGGACTTACTTACTTTAAACCGGACATTACGAGTGCTTCTATTAAAATATTCGATCTACAGGGCAGAGTAATTAAGAATATTCAATTGAAAACAACTAATAATGTAACAAATGAAGAATTCGATTTTTCAGATTTGAATAACGGTATTTATTTTTATAATATTTATTTTGATGGTGTTGTTATCAAATCCGACAAAATTATTATTATAAAATAGACACTAATAAAAAGGAGAAACTAATGATTTTCCACAGATTGCTTATACTTGTTATTTTAATATTGCTTTCTTATATAAATAACTCATTTGCAGAAATCACTTGGGCACAGAAAAATATTCCTGCAAAAGATATGATGTACCGAAGTCTGATATGTGCAGATAACAGTAATTGTTATTGTCTTACAGCTATGCAAGGTTATACAGGAGTTTTGAAATCAGAGAATCCACAAAGACTTTGGCGAAGTAAGTTGAATGAGTTTTATACAAAAGTGGATACATTTCCCCGACCTAAATATTCTAAAGCGTATGAAATTGCTGCACCTTTTAACGGGCATGTTTTTTTGGCATCAGACCGAGGTATGATACGAAGAACAAAGGACGATTTTAAAACTATGGATACAGTTCGTCTTATACTTCATGAAGAATGGGAAGAAGAAAATTTATATGCTTCAGGTATAAGACATATATCTATGGTTGATACAAATTATGGTGTAGCTTCAACCTCAAAACAAATGTTTTTCACCAGAGACGGGTGGAATACTTTTGATAGTATTCCGGGTCCTTTGGAACATAAACCTGACGGCTATATAATGGCATTAGGACTTGGTGCTGGGAATCCATTATATATGATTGACAGTAATAATTTTTTACTTTATGTTAAATTTTATCATAATCCCAGTCAATTTGTCTTTATAAGTAAATCAGGAATAGCAAAAACAAGCAATCGTGGAAAATCATGGGACTTTTTTACTTTATGTGATAACGATACACATGAACAACCAGTATATTATGTCATACGCTTCGACTTTGTAAATGACAAAATTGGTTGGGCAGTAGGTAGTGGTAGAATTGGTAATGATTCATCCTATGTCTATAAAACAACGGATGGTGGTTTAAACTGGAAGGTTCAACTTGCATATTCTGACCCATTTGTATTTGAACTTAATAATTTGTTCTTTCGTGATTCACTTCACGGATTTGTATTAGGTAGAATCGGAAAAATACTTTCCACATACGATGGCGGAGAGACCTGGAATGATGAAAATCCAAATATGTCAAGCGAATGGAGTCATGGTAAATCACTTATGAGTGGTGATTTTGCGGGCGATATACCCATGTTAAGTTGTCTTGATGATGGAATATTCGTCGGCACTTATAATACATCATCAGTTGATTATCAGGATGGTGGATTTGGTTTATACCCCAACCCTGCAAGTGATTATATTACAATTTCTATCCCTGAAATCAACCCTACGGTTAACCGCAGGGTTGATGGGTTGGTTGATAAAGTGCAGATATTTGATATGCTTGGAATTGAAGTCATATCTACCCCGTCAGCTGCGCTGACACCCACGGGTGAGGGGAATTTAAGAATTGATGTCTCTCATTTGCCGGCAGGAGTGTATTTCATAAGAATTGGAAGTTATTTTGATAAATTCATTAAAATGGAGAGATAGAGATGAAAAGAATAGCAATAATTATCATATTTTTTATGTTGTATTTTGTAATCGGCTCAGTATCTAATGAGATACTTATAAAAGAAATTGCATCAAAAGTCAATATTGAAAATATTGAACAGATAATCAAGGATTTGTCAGGCGAAAACACTGTGATTGTTGATGGACAGGAGATTAAATTTATTAACAGGTATTACAAGTCAGACCTTAATAAATTAGCTGCAAAGTATATAACAAATAAATTAGCCGAATATGGTTATGATGCACACTTTGTATCAGTATTTCCTTCAAACTGGACTGTTTCTTTGGAAACCTCTTATGCTATTAAGCCCGGAAGAACTAAACCTCAAAATGTTGTTTTATTTTCAGCTAACTTTGATACACGCTATTCATTAATGGTAGATCCACTAACTGATACATTGCCCGGTGCAAATTTAAATGCTACAGGTATTGCCATTATGCTCGAAGCAGCAAGAATCTTGAAAAGTTACGAAAATGAGAAAACTATTGTATTTGCAGGATTTGATGATGTTTATGATTCAGGTTATGGTCCCGGTCATTTGTTGGATTCTTTAAATAAATCAGATATTGAATTTCAGGAGAATATTTTTCTTACGGGTTTAGGAAGAGAACTTTTCCAAAATGAAAATACATTTTTTACTTCAGATACTGTAAAAGCATCTCATCTTGTATCCACTTTTAAATTCTCCACTGAGGTTTTGAATCTGAATACTTTTAAAAACAATACAGTTAAAGGCTTTGCTACACTTAGGTCGCAATTACCTCATGTTTCTGACCTAACTTTTACTAATTCTTACAGAGCAATAGATAGCATTGCTTCCGGTATAAATGATAAGTTCGAAAATTTGAATTTAGATTATTTGTATGATAACTCAAAAATAGCAATTTCTTCATTATCGGTTTTGGCAGAAGTAATCTCTAAAAATACTTCCGTAAATTCTAAAGAAGCAACAGAATTAGGGATCTATCCCAACCCGGCAAGTGATTTCATTACAATTTCTATCCCTGAAATCAACCCTACGGTTAACCGCAGGGTTGATGGGTTGGTTGATAAAGTGCAGATATTTGATATGCTTGGAATTGAAGTCATATCTACCCCGTCAGCTGCGCTGACACCCACGGGTGAGGGGAATTTAAGAATTGATGTCTCTCATTTGCCGGCAGGAGTGTATTTCATTAGGATTGGCACACGTGTAGAGAAATTTGTGAAGATGTAAATCAGTTTAATTTTATAGAGTTAATTTTATAGATGGACTCCACTTTGTCAGTGTAGTCCATCTGCTTTTTGATTAATCCGCCTATTGCATTATACTATATGCAGGGCTTAAACACAACGCCACTCCACGGTCATACTGCACTTTTCGGAGTATATGGAATGTTGGGTATCGGATTGATGCTTTTCGTTCTCCGCAGTATGAATACAGAGATCGCGTGGAATGAGAAACTGTTAAAATATTCATTCTGGAGTATAAATATTGGTCTTGCGGCAATGGCATTACTCAGTTTGCTTCCGGTCGGACTTTTGCAGACAATAGCAAGTGTAAATCACGGATTATGGTATGCACGTTCAGCTGAATTTTTGCAGACACCGGTTGTAGGTTTCTTCAAGTGGATGCGTGTTTTTGGTGATACTATTTTCGCAATTGGTGCAATCGGATTTGCCTGGTTCGTATTGACATTAAAAGTTAATAGAAAGTAGAAAGAACTATCGCAGATAAAAATAAATCCATCGTATGAAAAATATACGGTGGATTTTTTTATAAAAATGGAAAACATTTAAAATATTTTAAAATAAAATTTGGAAATTAATTGAAAATGAATTAAGTTGCATATAGGAATCAGCACTTTGATAATTTATTTTAATGATTTGGGGCTTTATCATGTACAAATTAACAAAATTTGTACCAATTTTATAAATTTTTGGAGGATTTTTTATGATGTCGAATATTTACTTAGTAGCTGCTCGCAGAGCAGCAGAGCAGCAGAGCAGCAGAGCAGCAGAGCAGCAGAGCAGCAGAGCAGCAGAGCAGCAGTTATTACATAACAGCTTTTCAAAATATTTACTGATAGCAGCTATTATGATTCTATTTTTGTCAAATTATAACAAAGCAATATCAGATGAAATAAGTAGTAGTTTATGCTGTGACTATATTGATGTGAATTTCACTGATACTACAAATTGTTGTGTTTTTATTGAAATTTATAATCCCTACTGTTCTGCAAAAATCCTGTTTCAGTTGTTTAATCCAATAACGCAAGAGTATGAAACAGTTGACTACAATGATTCTTATAATTCAAATATCAGCTTCTTAATATGTCCGAAATATGGATTGGACATCTTTGAAATAAGAGTCGCTTTCATTGACCCGGGAACAAGTAACTATTTCTGTATTTGGAGTTCAGAACCTGCCGAGGGTTACAATTCATATTCTTATTCAAGAGATGCCAGCCAGTGCTGCGAATGTCCTGATGAAACCACTAATGGCTGGTTTACAACTACGGTTGGACCTAATCCCGATTTATGTCCTGATGGATGTGCCGTTGTTCATAATCTTAATATTCCTGATAACATTACTTGCTTTAAATACTACTATTACGATAATCTGCCTATGAATGTTATTGCTTCAGAGCCACCTCATAGTATAGAAACTTATCCTATATCAAATTATAACGGATGTATTAATCCGGGTGAAACAAGTGAAGCATATATAACACTTCTCAGGTATCCGGGCGACCCTAATCCATGCATTCTTTCACATACCAAATTTTGTGATACAACAAATATTCCTGACACAATTGATATTGATTTACCCGAACCATGTATGACAGAATGTGAGGGAGAAACTTGGGAATATCATGTAGCAATCTACCCATCTGATATTTGCCCGGGATGTAATGTTCAAGTAAATTATGTTACAAGAACTTGCCAAGGCAAGCAAGAATTGGAAATACTTGCATTAGTTAGAAAAAATTGGCAATGTGAGTTATGCAGCAAGGATTTGTTGATGAAAGAAGCTTTCGGAAAAATTATTAATATGAACGAAATGCAATTTAAACCTCAACAACCAGGTCAATGTGATACTACTTGGCAGGTAGGTTCAGGTGGCTGTTGGGCAACTTATCCTGAGTACTATATGAGAAGAGCTGACCCGATATTAGACCCTACTTATAATCCTTTCGATTTTGTGATTGATTCTGTTATGGTGTCTGTAAAATGTGATAGTTCTGATTGTTGTATATTGCCAATCACAGTTTGCAAGGATTCAAATGGTGTGCATGTAATGCCAAATATTGTACCGGATTGGCTTTCAATTTGTGGTTTTAATTTCATAAACATTTGGGGAAATTTGTATTTTTGTTTGCCAAATTGTGATTGGATGCTATTAATAGGTGATTTTTACCCTTTAGCAATAAATAAAAAATTAATTGAAAATTTCAACATTGAAAATATAAATACTACAATCGGTACTATTAATTACAATAAAGAAAGTATTGATTTAAGTAAATACATAAAAAAAGGTCAGAAAGCAGAACTTAAAATTTATAATTTGCATGGTTCTGTGATTCATAATATTGTGTTTACTGATACAAACAAACATCTTAATCTTAACACTATAAACCTTTCAAACGGTGTTTATTTTTATTCACTTGTTATTGATGGTATTTCAGTTAAGACTGAGAAAGTGATTATTGTCAATTAACTTTAAATACAGAGCTACTTTTCATAAAAGTAGCTCTACCTTTTGGGAGAAAAATGAAATGAAATTATTTGTATTAATTATTCTTATTACCTGTCATAGCACATTGCAAAGTCAAATAAATTGGGAACGAACAAAAACTGTTGCTCAATTGGAAGATTTTTTGTACATTAATTGTCTTGGAAGCAAATGTTATGTATTAGGACATCATTTTGAGGATTTGATAAATGTAATTAGTTCTTCTGACTATGGCGAAACCTGGAATCAGGTTTATAGTTCTTATACAATTCCGTACCTTGCTTATGGATGTGCAATGTCCTGTCCATCACCGGGAGTAGTTTATATATCAACGGATTTCCCTGTTTTATTACGTACATTGGATGATTTTAAAACGATGGATACAATACCTTTAAGAGATTCAATCCACCCTTCTAAGAAAGAATATTTCAGAAGTCTCAGTATGTCTGATTCGCTTTCCGGTATAACTTTTTCACTTACCTCATTATTTAAAACAACCGATGGATGGAAAACTATTGAAGACTTAACTGATATAAGATATAGTTCTATTATTCCCGAGGGCTATACTATGTACTTTGGAGGTTTATTTGGCAATACAGCCCATACATTTGACAAAGATAATATTTTACTCAACATAAATGCTCTTAAGTATGTAACTCAATATGAAGCAATTAGGTATAATTATATTTCAAGATCAAGCGATGGCGGTAAAACATGGAATATGTTTGAGTTAGCAAATCAGGAAACCTTAAATGACACTTCAGTCATTTTATATGATTTTCATTTTTTAGATAAAATGACAGGGTGGGCATTGGCTCTAAGATATAATGTAAAAGTTTATCCCAGAGTGGAACATAATATAGTTTATAAAACAACTGATGGTGGATTTAATTGGGAAATAATATGGGAGGATGATCCGCATATTAGTCGGGAACTATTCAGTATTAGCTTCAGAGATTCAGAATTCGGCATAGCAGCTGGGCGTATTGGAACTATAATGGCTACTTATGATGGAGGTAGGAATTGGATTGATGTTACAGATTCCAATATCACAGCCCACCAAATGAGCAAAAGAGCAGTTCAAAGAGTTGCATTTGCAGGTGAAAACCCTATTCTTGTAACAATTGGCGATGGTATTCTAAAGGGATATTATACAACTTCATTTCTAGATAATAATGAATCATTTCATAATATCTATCCCAACCCCGCAAGTGATTTCATTACAATTTCTATCCCTGAAATCAACCCTACGGTTAACCGCAGGGTTGATGGGTTGGTTGATAAAGTGCAGATATTTGATATGCTTGGAATTGAAGTCATATCCACCCCGTCAGCTGCGCTGACACCCACGGGTGAGGGGAATTTAAGAATTGATGTCTCTCATTTGCCGGCAGGAGTGTATTTCATAAGAATTGGAAGTTATTTTGATAAATTCATTAAAATGGAGAGATAGAGATGAAAATTCGATTTATTATAATTGGTTTAATTTTCATAACATTTGTACCATCCATATTAAATTCACAAATTGAATGGGACAGGGTTCGAACAAATAGTGAGTATGTGCAATCAATTGACTGTGCAAACGGTAGTCTTTGTGCTGCTTTAGCACATAAGTCTTTTTATAGAAGACTTATGTATTCTACTAACGCTGGTTTAAATTGGGATGTACTATACGATGATGTGAATCAACCAAACAAACCATTTCCACTGACTTCAACCAATATTTCATATCCTGTTGGGGATAAAATATTTATTGGTTCAAGTGATGCACATTTGATTATTCATAACTTGATTACTAATATTCATGATACAATTATTTTTGTAAGTCAGAAACATACAGGAAAAATAAATATGCCTGTATGGGATATTGATATGTATAACAATTTATCAGGAATAGCCGGATTTCCTGCTTATGTTTTTATAACAAATGATGGTTGGAATAGTTACCGTGAGTTAATTTTTGATGAAGAAATGATACCTGAAGGATTCAGTGTTCGTAATAGTAATACTCCGACAAAATTTGTATGTTCAATTGATGAAAGAAATTTCTTTGTGAGTGTGATTTTTCACAAGAAAATAACTGAGCAATTTCTTGAAACAAAATCAGTAATAGCAAAAACAAGTAATTTTGGAGATACCTGGCATCTAACAACATTGTTTGAAAGGAAAACGATGGATGAGCCATATATATTTATAAAGAATATATATTTCTTCGATAAATCAACTGGCTGGATTATAGCAACAGAAGATGACAATGTTGAAAAAGACCAAAAAAAGTCTGTACTTCTCAAAACCATTGATGGCGGTGAAAGTTGGCAAGTTATCTATGAATTTATGGATTCAAGTTCAACATTCAGCAATATTTCCTTTCATAATTTAGATATTGGTATTTTAGTCGGTTCAAACGGCTTAATACTTAGAACGACCGATGGTGGCAACTCGTGGATAAATGAAAGTCCTGAGGATGTTAGTCAAAAGCAAAACAGAGTTTATCAATTTATCACATTTTTAGGAGAAAATCCTCTGTTAGCCACTTCAAATGATGGTATTTTTAAAGGGAAACTACCTTTATCTGTAAATTCTAAAGAAGCAACAGAATTAGGGATCTATCCCAACCCGGCATACTCATTCATCACTCTAAGTCACGATATGATACAACATTACGAACGATACAAAATTTACGATATTAAAGGCAGGAAATTGCAAAGTGAGTTGTTGTCAAGCTATCGTATAGATATTTCCGGTCTTGAGCAGGGAACGTATTATTTGCAGCTTTACAATAGTTCCGGCTTATCTGTTACAAGCGGTTTTGTGAAAATAGGTAATTGATAGAAAAATTATGGCACCACACATAAAGTTGGGATTTATTTTATCTCTATATTTGCAGTAGGTTCAATCGGCTTTGCCTGGTTTTTGATAATGCAAATATTAAATAAATTATTTAAATAATATTATTATTCAATCCGCTTTTATAACTTAGTATAAAAGCGGATTTTTTCTTATTTTTGTAATACTTATAAATTTGAAAATGGAAAAAAGATGAATAAGTCAACCGACAATTTTGGATTTTATCGTGTTGCAGCAGTCAGTCCTGAGCTCAGGATTGCAAATCCTGAATTTAATACCAATGAAATTGCAAGAATAATCTCAGAAAATAAAGCTGCTTTGTATGTTTTTCCGGAGCTGAGCATTAGCGGATATTCTTGTCAGGATTTGTTTTTTCAAAAGAAACTTTTGAAATCTGTAGAGCAGTCACTGGTTGAATTATGCAAAATCAGCAAGAAATCAGGGGCAGTCATAATTGTCGGCGCACCACTCGAAACTGAATCCCGACTTTTTAATACCGCTGTGGTTATTTCAGGCGGGAAAATTGCCGGAGTAGTTCCGAAAACATATCTTTGCAATCATTTGGAATATTATGAGGAAAGGTGGTTTGCCTCAGAATTTGACAGAGATACTGAAACAATAATGATTGGCAATGAGGAAGTTCCTTTCGGCGGGGATTTAATCTTTGAGAATATTTTCGATAAAAGATTCAAAATTGGTATAGAGATTTGCGAGGATATGTGGTCTCCAAAGCCGCCTGCAGGTGATTTATCTGTATCAGGAGCAACAGTTCTGGTTAACTTATCTGCAAGCAACGAATATTTAGGCAAGTCTGACTACAGGTTAAATAATGTCAAAATGCACTCCGGAAGATATTTAGCAGCATTGATTTACTCATCTTCAGGTGTATGGGAATCATCAGCAGAAACAGTATTTGCAGGCAAATCAATGATATTTGAAAATGCATCACTTCTTGCTAAGACTGATAATTATTCTTTCAAATCTGAAATATGTATTGCTGATATAGATATCGAAAGGTTGATAAATGACCGCCTTAAAAACAATACTTTTTCCGGGACTTCATCGGATATGGATTTCAGGATTGTTCGGATTGAAATTCAAGCAAATCTGAATCAGCCACTAATGCGTAAAATATCCAAAACACCATTTGTACCTGAAGATGAAAGCTCTATCAATAAAGTGTGCTCCGAAATAATTGATATACAGGTAGCAGGACTTGCTCGCAGGCTTGCCCACATATCATCGAAAAACGCTGTGATAGGAATATCCGGCGGTCTGGATTCCACTTTGGCACTGATTGTAACATATTTTGCGTTCAAAAAATTAAATCTTGATACAAAGGGAATTCATGCTGTTACGATGCCGGGATTTGGTACAACTCAACGCACAAAAAATAACGCTCTGAGATTAGCCGAAAAGCTGGGGCTAAATACATTGGAAATATCAATAAATGATAGTGTCAAACTGCATTTTGAAGAAATCGGACACGACCCTGAAATTCATGATGTGGTCTATGAAAATGCTCAAGCCCGCAAAAGAACCCACATACTTATGGACCTCGCAAATAAATATAACGGGATTGTAATCGGCACAGGCGATTTGAGCGAGACTGCACTCGGTTGGTGTACATATAATGGCGACCACATGTCAATGTATGGTGTTAATTCGGGTGTACCGAAGACACTTGTCCGCTATCTTATCGAATGGTATGCACGCACTAATGGAGACCTCGAGATTTCAGAAATTCTAAATGATATTTCAAATACTCCGATTTCACCTGAGCTACTTCCTCCGGATGAAGCCGGAAATATTGCTCAGGAAACAGAATCTGCAATCGGTCCTTATATACTACACGACTTTTTTCTTTATTATGCCGTAAGACATTCATTTCAGCCTGAGAAAATTTTATTTTTAGCCGGAATCGCATTTGATGGAATATATGATAAGAAATTTATAAAAAATACTTTAAATACTTTCTTTAAGCGATTTTTTGGAAATCAATTTAAACGAAATACTCAGCCTGACGGACCCAAAATCGGTACTGTTGCACTATCGCCAAGAGCTGACTGGCGTATGCCGCCTGATGCTGACTCAAAAATCTGGATGTTGGATTAGTATTGTTTTTCCACAATTTAAATAAAATATTGTGGAAACATATTTTATAAAAAGTCCTCAAAAATTGATATTTTTAAGGTTCTGAATTTTGCAATTTTCAAAAAAGTCATAAACACAAATTTATGTATCTTTCTGACATAGAAATAATTGGTTTTAAATCATTTGCACAAAAGACTAAGCTCAAGTTTGCTCCGGGTCTTTCGGCTGTTGTTGGACCGAATGGCTGCGGTAAAACGAATGTAGTTGATGCAATCAGATGGGTTTTAGGTGAAAAGAAAGCATCTACTCTTAGGTCAGACGTTATGGAAAATGTCATTTTCAATGGCACTCGCGACCGCAAACCCCTAAGTCTTGCAGAAGTTTCGATTACTTTTGATAATACAAGAAATATTTTACCTACAGATTATAATCAAATAGTTGTTTCTCGCCGACTTTTCAGAAATGGCGACAGCGAATATCTTCTCAATAATACTCATTGCCGGCTAAAAGATATACTCGATTTGTTTATGGATACCGGTATAGGCTCCGATTCATACTCAGTAATTGAGCTAAAAATGGTTGATGCAATTCTCAGCGGCAAAGTTGACGACCGCAGAGCTATGTTCGAAGAAGCAGCCGGCATCAAAAAGTATAAAGCGCGCCGAAAGGAATCAATGAAAAAGCTCGACTCAGTCACATCCGATATGGAGCGTATTCAGGATATTTTGCAGGAGGTCAGAAAAAATGTCAATTCTCTTTCCCGTCAGGCAGCAAAAACAAAACGATATAATCAATATTTGGGTGAACTCAAAACTCTTGAAATTATGCTTTTTGCTCATGAGTTTGCACATTTCAACAATAACAAAAAAGTAATATCAGAAAAGTTGAAAGTGCTGTCAGCTGAAAAAATTAAAACTGAAATTGCTCTAAGCAGCAATGAAACTGAAATTGCAAAACAAAAGGAAATTCTGTTTCGAATCGAGCAGGAACTTACATCGGCAACTGAAAATGAGCGAATCCTTATCCGAGAAATTGCCGATTTGAAGCAAAAAATAGCAGTATCATCTGAAAAAACAACTTCCTTCGACTCTACAGCCAAAAGACTGACCGATGATATTTTGGAATCTGAAAATAGTTTAAAATTAAGAGAGCAGCGACATAAAGATATTTTACTGAATATTGAGGAAGTTAAAAGCAGACTTTCAGAGCATACCGAAAGAGTAAAATCTTTGTCAGCATTACGAGATACAGCTTTAGCCAAAGTTCGGGATGCTGAATCTAAAGTTAATAATGCAAATAATGAAATCTCAGGTATTAGAAATAAAATTGAATCTCTGAATAATATACTCAACAGAAGTAAAGAGAGAAAAATAAATCTTGAGAGAAAAATTCAGCAGTTATCAGAGGATAAATTTCGTTACTCAAAGCAAATAGAAGAGATTAACGAAGACAACCGTCGTAATAAATTGAAGTTACCTGAACTTAAAGATTACCTTCAACATTTAGAAAATGAGCTGAAACTTGCTTTTGAAAAGAAAATTTCCCTTGAAAGTGAAATCGAAAAAATAAAGCAAAAAATCAACGATAACAAGAATGCTCTCGGCGGTAAAAAAGCATCCCTTGATTTTCTTAATTCGCTTGTTGACAGCAGTGCTGCAACGAAATTTTTATCTGATTCACAGAGCTGGCAAACAAGTTCAGAAAAAGTCATTCTCGGAGAAATTATCGGGACTGATGATGAATATCGTCTTGCTGTACTTACTGCACTTGGTGATTTTGCCCATAGCTTTGTTGTAGAAAATCAGAATGAAGCATTTTTTGCGATAAATTTACTTCGTGATAAAGCCAAAGGTAAATCCGGTTTTATATGTCTGGACATTATTCCTGAAGTAGCAGATTTAGGTGTCAAACCCAATATTTCCGGCGTTATTGGATGGCTAAGCGAAACCGTTAGGGTCGAAAACAATATTCGCAACCTGCTTCGGGCAATTTTAGGCAAGACCTTGATAGTTGAAAATAGTGACACAGCAAACAGAGTAATAACGGAGAAACTTGCTGATGTCTGTGTGACCACTGATGGTACTCTTTTTCACTCTGCCGGTATTATTTCCGGTGGTTCTGTTTCACAAAAAGAAGGACAATGGGTCGGCAAGAAAGAACGTATTTCAAAGTTAAAAAAGGAAATTGGTGAACTATCCTCCAATATTGATGAGCTTCAAGTTAGTCTTTCCTCTCTGAATGAGGAACTCGCTTTTATTGAAATCAGCAAACTTCAACAGGATATCAAACTTGCAGAAAATGAAATTGCCGAAAACAGCCGCAAGTCCGAACAGTTAAAACTTAAGCTTGAGTCGCTGACAAATAATATTAATTTCATCGAGGATAATACTTTTCGACTACAGGACGAAATCAGCGAAATAACAAATGATGACTCATCCTCGGCTGATGAAATAAGTGAACTTACAAATAAGCTCACTCAAAAACAAACAGAGCTTCTTGAACTTAAAGCAATGCTTGCTGATGCTCATAGCGATTTATCCGAAAAGCAAAACATATTAAGAGATGCTGAGCTCGAATCGGTTGAAATTGAGTCAGAAATTAAATCACTGGATGGCGAAATAAGAAGAATCGAAAACGAAATTCAGCAATACCTGCAAAGGATTAAATCAAGAAAGGATGAGTTTGATTCTCTTGATTTACAAAAAGATGAATTAGCCAAGAAAATTGAGACTTATACTGAAAATCTTAGCAGTTCTGAAGTCAGAATTACCGAACTGAAAAATAAAATTGATATTCTTTCAGACAACAAAAAAAGCACAAATTCAAAATTTGATGAAGTTAATAACGAATATAAAATTTTGATGCGTGATTTTGATAAATTGAAGGAAAATATTCACCAGCTCGAAATTCAGGAGACTGAAGCTAATTCTCATATTCAAAATATCACCGAACGGGCTTTGGAGCAATATGAAACAGACATCGAAACTACTTTGGTGGAGGATAATCCCGAATTTGATATACAGTCATCAAAAACTGAAATTCTATCACTGAAAGAGAGACTTTCCCAGCTCGGAAATGTCAATTTTATGGCTCTCGAAGAATACGATGTTCAAAACGAAAGGCTTGAATTTTATGAAAAGCAAATGGGCGACCTTGAAGAGTCGGGCAAAATATTGCGAGAAACTATCGAAGAAATTAATTCTACAGCCGAAAGAAATTTCAAAGAAACTTTTGATAAAATACAGAGTAATTTCAAATTACTATTCAAAAAGCTATTTGGCGAAGAGGGTGAAGCTGACCTTAAGCTTGAAAGTGATGATTTGCTCGAATCCGATATCGTAATTACTGCCAAGCCACCAAACAAAAGACCACACTCAATAGAAATGCTTTCAGGTGGCGAGAAAACACTCACAGCTATTGCACTTCTATTTGCAATTTATCTTGTAAAGCCAAGCCCATTCTGTATCTTAGATGAAGTTGATGCTCCGCTTGATGATGCAAATATAGAAAAGTTTGTACATCTAATCAAAGAATTCAGCATTGACACGCAGTTTTTGATTGTAACGCATAATAAAAAGACTATGGAAGCCGCCGATACTCTCTATGGCGTGACGATGCAGGAAGACGGTGTATCAAAAGTAGTTGCTGTTCGTGTTGATAATGAAGCAGCTTAAAATATGTATCTCAGTGCAATTTCCGGATTCGTGCCTAATAATTCATTATGCTCGATAGACAGCATAATTGATATATCCTGAAATGCCGAATATATGACACCAAGCTCAAAAATATTAGGATTTGTCCTGTAAGCCGTCCTTACAGAAATATCCGTATGAGGCATATATTTAAATCCCAGACCTAATGTTGTATTAGAGTTTATGATTATCCCTGCATCAGCTTCGATTATCATATTGTCTGCAATTCGGTATGCCAATCCGATAACAGACTGCTGATAGATTGTTTTGTCATAGGATTCCGTGTAATTACGTGTGACATTTCTTAGCAAAAATCCAGCGTTTAAATCATCAGCCATTTCAAGTACTGCACCTATATTAAAAGTTGAAAGCCCTGTAATGCCGTAATCTTTTATTGAAAGACGTGAATATTCGTAAGATAATCCAAGTGTCAAAATATCTGCAAACTTATTTGAAAATCTTATTTCACCGGATACTTCTGAATATAAATTTCCACCAAGCCCTGTGAGATTTAGCCCGATACTACGCATTTCATCAATTGAAAATTTGCTGTTTAACATAAATGGCGATAGCTCGCTGATTCCGAATCTCGACGGTTTTGTTCTTAGAATTACATAATCAGATGTGTCCAATGTCATTGCAGCAGGATTTACAGCAGAATTTGACTCAAGCAGGGACTGACCTAATGAATTAGCCATAGAAAAATAGCTTACGCTTCCAAAGTTTTGCGATAAAATAGAATAATTGCAAAATATGAAACTAAATAGTACCACAATCAAATACTTATTCGTCATAAAATAAAAATCGCAGTATGTTGTTTTTAAAAATACGAAATTATGAAAAAAATTATTAATAATATTCAAATATTTTAGGTGAAGTAATGAAAAAACTATTTTTTGTATGTTTTTTGAGCATTTTCTTATTTGCTTTTACAAAAACTGATGCTCAGGAGATTGAGGCAACAGTAGTAATAAATATGGACCAAATTCCACAGGAATACAGAATCAGTGTCAATTCTCTTGCTACAGATATAGAAAGATATTTGAGTTCGCAAAAATTTACAGATATAGATTGGGAAGGACCAAAAATTCCGGTTGATATCAGTATAGCACTTGCCGGTGGTGCACGCAATATGTATTCGGCACAGATTTTCATTGCTTCCAAGCGGCATATCGCCGGAACTGACGGCGGTCAATCTATTGTCTTGAGACTTCTTGACAAGACATGGTCATTTGAGTACAATATGGGCGCAAATCACTCATATAATCCACAAAGGTATGACCCATTCACTACATTGCTTGATTTTTATATGTTACTTATCATCGGATTCGATTTGGATACTTATGGTGAGCTCGACGGTACACGCGCTTATGAGCAGGCAAAACTAATAGCTACTATGGCAGCATCTTATCAGGCTGATGGCTGGCAGACAATTTCACAGCCCGGAGAATTTACAAGATTCAATTTCATTAACGAACTTACTAATATGCGATATGAAGATTTGAGAAAGCTCATTGCCAGCTATTATCTTGACGGACTGGATTATATGAACGAAGACAGAGAAGCAGCTCTCGAAAATCTTGCTTTTGTGATTCAGGAAATGGCGGACTATAAGAGAAATAAACTTGTTGAGCAGAGTATAATTTTTCAGGCATTTTTTGAAGCTAAATCATTTGAACTTGCTGAAACATTTAAAGGCTACACAAAGCATCCCGGTGTTTTTCGTGATTTGATTTATCTCGACCCCTCAAATACTCCTGTATATGAAGATGCTCAAAAAGGCAAGTAATTTATTTAATTAAATTCAAAGTGTCACATTGGTTTATTTAGATTACAACCAATGTGACATTTTAATATTAATTTAATCAATTCTTACCATCATACGCTTTGTTATTGAGTTGTTATCAATGAAGAGTACGAAATACACGCCTCTTATGAAATTGTTACTTATATCATTTGGTGTGCCGCTATATAGTTCTCTGCCGGATAAATTAAATACTTTCATAATTATATTCTGACCAAAGTCATTATTTGCTGCAATACTTCTCAAATCACTAACGATTGTAAACTCCAGAGTTACTTCACATTTTGTATTTATATCGGAGGGGAAATCAGCAATTGTATAACTCACAGGAATCCTGTACTTACGGTTACAATCATCAAGGAGGATCAAATTATCGCTTGTACTGCCCATAAAATCTGCATAAACACAAAATGGTACGATTGTATCCCTTGTCGGCTCTAAAGTTATTGTAGCATAGCTTGGCGGGACAGATATTTCAGTATTTTTTTCAAAATAAAGATGAAATGTACGCTTTGATAAGCTGCGATTTGACAATTTTATTGAATCGCATCGAAATTCTGAATAAAACAATGTATCAAAATAACCTGCAAAATGATGGGATAAATCAAATCCGAAAAGCCGCATTGTATCAAGCCGCTCATGCCCTTTTACATCACGGGACTTCAGAATAGCAAAGCCATCGAGGTTTTCATCAATAAGCTTCATGTTTATTACAGCTTTAAATGCACCCTTTTCAAAAACCGGAATATCCACTGTTAAATTATCTTGTTCAACTAGCTTAATGCTTTCAATCCCTGAATCGTATTCATTTAATTCAGTTATGACAATTTCGGCATCGCAATGAATTTTTGACTGTAATTCAGGCGGATTTGAATCCATAATTTTTTCGAGCAGTCTTTCGGTCTTCATACCGCCTGTGTAGCCGTAACTGATTATTATACCATAGCCATAAACTAAAAGAGAAAAATTACTATCTGCTTCAATACTGTGAAGTCCCTTTTTTACTTCAACATAACCGGAATAGTACTCTGTTCCTTCCACATTTGTAAAATTACCGGTATCAATAATTTGACCATCAAGAATAATTGAATTTAGTGAATTTTTATGAATAGCAATATTTATCCAATGTTCTGTAAAATCCTCAAGTTCAGGACTGAAAAATTTATAATTATTCTTCCACTGCTGAATAGGTGGAATGAAAGCTAAAAATGGGTCTCCTTTAGTTAAAGGAATCTTTGCAGATTGCTCGAATTGAGAGAATAGAACAGATTTATCTGATTTAATGTAGAATGGTTTATTACTATTTAAAATTAAGAACTCTCCTTTTGATATAACAGTATCATTGTTCATCCAAGTGATAGTTGTTGAATCAAAAGCTGCGACTATTTTTGAGTATATATTACTATTAAATAATGGGAACTTAGTTAAAGTAAAAATTGTTTCATTTCCAAGTATATTGATTGGTGGTACTTGTTCAATAATGTGATCTTGGGTACCTATATGAGTTGGCAAGGAAGTTCTGTCATGTGATGAAAAAATTGAGATCGGATTGTTTGAAGTTATATGAGTACCTGAAAAATCGCTATTATCTTTAATATTTGCTACAAGCACATAGACTTCGCCTTCATCTAAATTTAAGGTTTTCTTTAATCCTAAATCTACATGACTGTTGTATATTCTGACATCAGAATTGATCTCAACTAAAGTATTATTTGTAATAGCAACAATATTAATTCGTGCTAAATTAAATTCATCTCTATTAGAAATATTAGCGATTACATAACTATTGCTAATAGATGAAATAGGAAGAAGAAGACACGCATCAGCAGACTCTCTTGTTTTTGAAAGCATTAAAACTGAAATATCGGTGTTTGATTTAATTCTTATACTATTTCTTTCAATGCCATTTATTGTTGCTAATTCATATTTCGAATCAATTTTTATAATTTTTGATCCTAATGGATTAATATTATCATTGAGTAAAGTATCATCATAACTAAAATTTATTGATAATTGAGTTTCTTGATTTTCATAATTAATAATCAATAATTGTAAAATTGCACCAATACTTTCTCCATCATCATTTTTTGGAAAACAAACGATAAATTCCTTGCCAATATTATCCGGATTTTGAGATTTTAAAAATATTGGGATTAAAAGCAATAAGCTGAATATAAATATTCTTAGCCGAATCATCTGCTTACAGGTATTTTGTAATTAAAAATATTTCCTGATGAATGTATTTGAAGAAAATAAATGCCACTACTTATATTTGAAATTGGTATAGATACATCACCAAAAACAATAGTCTTTTGAAAAACAAGATTACCGTATAAATCATAAATTTTAATCAAATCAATTTTATTTATAAATTCTGAATTTGATTTGATATTAAGTACATCGTTAGCGGGCTGGGGATATATTAAAAATTTTGAGCTGACTTTCTCAGACTCAACAATACTTGAAAGTGTTAATACAGTAATATTTATGTCTATGCATCTGAAGAATTTATCGTTATTAGAATTTGAAAAAACTGCACAAACTTGCTTCTGTCTAGTTCCTGGTTTTACTGATTTAAATTCAATAAAAGCATTATAATTTGAATCAGTATTAAGAAAAATAGGAAATGAATCAAATGGTTCGAAAATAGTATATATTTCATCTTTCTCGTTATCAACTAAATACAAAGTATCTAAAACCATATTTTCATTTTTGCATGTTAGTAAACTCATTCTGACTTTTTGTGATTCTCCTTGATAAAAAACAATACTTCTGTTTGACATTGATAACTTACCTTCGTCTGCAACTGAATGATATTTTATAACTGTTGAATCCTCTGCTATTAAATTTAGTTCATTATTATTCTTATCAGAAGCATAAAACCTGACTTTTCCTATTGAATTTTCAAAATTCTTATATTCATATTTGAATTGATACCACAAATAGCTATCTCTTAAAAGTAAATCGGTTTCAAAGCCATCTCCATCTATCAATTTGTCTGGTATTAAATTATCCCCAAGTATATTAACATCAATCGAATCTATTTTTAAATCTGAGTTTGATTTGTTTATTACTCCAACAAAAAAATGATTGCTTATAAATTTCGAACCTGATTCACATAGATAAAAATCGTATTTATGTCCAAAGGCTTCTATTTCACTACCTTCAACCGACCTAGCATAAAATGAAACAGAATCTATATTGTATTCAGTTTCATTCTCGTATCTATAAAATATATATACAGATTTACTCAGTTTTTCCCCGGACTGACTTATTGGATCAACATAAACAGAGTTATAGGAAACATTCATTGTATATGATGAATTCGGTTTTATCTCAAGGGGTCCATTCATATATCTGAAAATATATCCCGGTATAAATCTGATAATATTTCCACTGTCAACAATTTTTCGGTCGTAATTATTCACTACAGACATGTGCTCAATAATCAGTAGATTATCACTTTTATTAAGAATTGAAAAAGGGAGCATTTTAATATTGGGCATTGATTTATTACCGATTGGTACATCCCCGAAATCTATTTCAGTATACTCTATCTGTGTTGAAAAAATTTTGCTTGATATTATTGTCAAAGAAAATAATATAAAAAAAACTCCCTTCATTTCACTCTCTCTCTATTTTATGATTGAAAAAATAAATGTAGCTAACACTTCTGTCCCATAATTTCGGCTAATATAGCCAAAATATTTACCATTACTGAGGTTTGATAAATTAATTATAGATTGATTATGATTAAAAATATCATTAAGAAGATTCTCACCATTTAGATTGCTAATTATTATTCTCAAATCTTTTTGTTGAAACTTTGTAATTAAGTGGCTGTAGTCAATAAATAGATTCTCTTCTTTGTGGTTGTAGTGTACGTATTCACTAATATCATCAGGTGTAACAGAGCTAACCCATGCAAAAGTTAAAGTTTTGTTAATAGTAGGACATGGTGGGTCACCTTCAGCAAATATTAAATTGATACCAATGTTAAAAGATTTATATCTGCAGTGCATAATGTTTTCAGGGCATATTCTAAAAGAAAATGGTCTTGTTTCGCAAGGTTGTACTGGCGGATCAAAGAAACCAAATGTCGGATTAGTTACAGTTGGATTATAAATGCCAATAATCTGGTTAGTTACCTTGTCTCTAACTGTCCAATTCTGATTCAAACAAGGATCATCGGGGTCAATCGCAAAATCCAAAGTAAAACCTAAAACAGTCCTTTCGTTACATCCTGTTATATCAACAGAAAAAATTGAGCAATCATTCCCATCATCTAACAATATAATGCTGTTCTCGTCATAAAAATACTTAGGTTTTAAAATTTCATTGCAATTGCAATCACAAGAGGTGGGATCAGAATCAGCATAAATGTTCATATTACCTAAAATGAACATTATCAAAACAAGTAAGAAGGTTTTATACTGTACTGTACTGTACTGTACTGTACTGTACTGTACTGTACTGTACTGTGAATTAAGTAATTGTTTAGGCATAAAAGTACCTTTTATTAAAAGTTTGACAAATAAACATACTCAAATCTAAATAAAATTTAGTAAACAACCAAATTTTTTTTTATTTTTAATAAATATATTTAATTTCACTCCATATTTCTTCCTATCATCCATCATTAAGGGTTGCAATGTATTAAAAATATTCAGAACAGAAAATTATACTTCTTCAAATCAACATAGTCTCTTTATCGCCAGAAAAATACTTCGTAAAACTACAAAAAGAAATTAACATCTTAATTTTATTAATTTTTCAGAAAATATTGAAGAAAAGAACAAGGAAAATATTAATAATTATCCTTGAAGTAATATTATTAGCAGTAATCTGCTTTTATATGAAGTTTTATATTCTTATTTTTGTAATCTTATTTTATATACAAATTACAGAAATATGTTAAACTTAATATTATATATATCAAAAGATCTGAATATTGAAATCAGTAGAGTAGAAAATGCATTAAAGCTTCGCTCTGAAGGTGGTACTGTTCCATTCATTGCCAGATACAGAAAAGAAATAACCGGAAATCTTGATGAAATAGAGCTAAGGAATATTTTTGATAAATTCGATTATCTCACTGAACTTGAAGACCGAAAGAAAACAATACTTGCTTCAATTGAAGAGCAGGGCAAACTTTCTGATGAATTAAGAGAAAAAATAGTTGCCTGTCTCCAAAAAAATGAGCTCGAAGATTTATACCTGCCTTATAAACCAAAGCGCCGGACACGTGCAACAATTGCTAAAGAAAAGGGTCTGGAGCCACTTGCAGCATTTATTAAAAACGCAAATTTAAATAAAATACAGAATCCAAATCTTGAGCTTGAAGCTTCCAAGTATATATCTGAGGAACTTGGAGTTACAGATATTAAGTCAGCTCTTGCAGGTGCATCAGATATCATAGCTGAGGAAGTTGCCGAAAATGCTGATTTTAGAAATTGGGTCAGAGATTTCTTTATTAAAAATGGTAAATTTAAATCAAGCATTAAAGATGAATTTCCGGAAGGCTCAACAAAATATGAAAATTATCGTAATTTTGAGAAACCGGTAAGTGAGATTGCACCTCACGCTATGCTTGCATTAAGGCGAGGCGAGACAGAAGGAATTCTTAATCTGGACATAACTTTTGATGAATCAGAAATTTTAAATTTTATGAATTCTAAAAATATTCATAATTCAAATATTGAAATATCAAATTTTCTTGTTTCAGTAAATAAAGATGCTTTTTCAAGGTTAATGAAACATTCTCTGATTGGTGAAGTGAGAATGTTAAAAAAAGAATTTTCAGATGAGGAATCAATAAAAGTATTTGAATCAAATTTACGTCAAATGCTTCTTGCCGCTCCGGCGGGTATGAAACCAACTATTGGTATTGACCCCGGATTCAGAACAGGTTGCAAAGTAGTAGTTCTTGATGGTACGGGAAGATTCCTTGAATATTCGGCAATATTTCCGCATAGTTCAAAATTTCAAAAAGACGAAGCAACAAAATATCTGAAAAATGCCATTGAAAAATATGGTATAGAACTCATCGCCATTGGAAATGGTACTGCAGGCAGGGAAACAGATGAGTTTGTTACTGAGACAATAAAGGATGTGCCTAAAAAGCCCATAAAAGTAATGGTTAATGAATCAGGTGCATCAATTTATTCAGCAAGTGAAACTGCAGGAAAGGAATTTCCTGAATTAGATCTTACTGTCAGAGGTGCTATATCAATTGGAAGAAGACTGCAGGACCCTCTTGCTGAACTTGTAAAAATAGACCCAAAATCAATTGGAGTAGGGCAGTATCAGCATGATGTAGATCAAAAACTTTTAAAGAAAAAACTTGATGAAACAGTAGAAAGCTGTGTAAATTATGTTGGTGTTGACTTGAATACTGCTTCAAAAGAGCTGCTTACTCATGTTTCGGGACTATCAGACAAAATTGCTGAAAATATTATAAACCGGAGAAATGAAATAGGTATGTTCAAGAACAGAAAAGAGTTATTGTCAGTACCTAAACTTGGCAACAAGACTTATGAGCAGTCAGCAGGTTTTCTAAGAATCAGAAATGGTGAAAATCCACTTGATAATACAGCTGTTCATCCGGAGAGCTATCATATAGTAGAAAAAATAGCTAAGGATATAAATGTTGGACTTAAAGAAATCACCAAAGCTCAGGATAAATTGTCTGCAATTGACTTAAAAAAGTATCTCAGTGATAAAATTGGTGAGCATACATTGAAGGATATATTGTCTGAACTCGAAAAACCCGGTCGCGATCCTCGTGAAGAATTCAAATACGCAATATTCAAGGAAGGAATAACTGAAATTTCTCATCTCAGACAAGGAATGGAGCTTGAAGGTATTGTAACTAACATTACTAATTTCGGTTGCTTTGTTGATGTTGGAGTTCATCAGGATGGACTTGTTCATATTTCTGAAATGTCCGATTCATTTGTTAAAGACCCGACAAAGATTATTAAAGTCGGTCAGCTTGTCAAAGTAAAGGTGCTGGATGTAAATGAAAAATTAAAGAGAATTCAGCTTTCAATGAAATCAGGCAAAGGAAATATTGTATCAAAGCAAAAAGAGCAAATAAGTTTCAATTTGAATGACCTTAAATCAAAATTCAAATGAAATTAGTTATCCAAACATATTATTAACATATTTATTTTTTTCATTTTTATCTATATAGTAATATGTTATAATAATAAGGTCTGTTGAAATGTTGATTTTATTAATTGGATTACTGATAAATAGCTGCAATTAAATAATTTAATTGATATAGATTGAGAAATTTTAAGTGTTGAAAACTATGTTGACAATAAAAAGTTTTCAACGATAATGTTGACAAAAATAAATTTTAGGTTAAGAAAATACTTTTCCACAAATTTATAGTAAGTTTTCCGTTAATTATTAGTGAATTTACTAATAGTTTGTGGAAAAAAATATTATAAATACTAAATAGTTTTATAAATCAGAAGAAATACAGATATTTAAATATAAATGAAGGAATTTATAAATATGAAAATAGCATTGGCATCAGACCATGCAGGTTTTGAGCTAAAGGAGTTCATAAGAGAATATTTAACCCAAAAAGAATATAAAATACTTGATTTTGGTGCATTTTCATCAGAATCAGTGGATTATCCTGACTATGCCTTTCCGGCATCAGAAGCGGTATCAAGTGGAGTAGCAGATATAGGAATACTAATTTGTGGCACCGGAACAGGTATGGCTATTACTGCAAATAAAATTCACAATATCAGAGCCGCTAATTGCGTAACACCTGAAATGGCAGTAATGGCAAGAAGCCATAATAATGCAAATATACTTACTTATGGCTCGAGATTAATTTCACCGGAATTAGCAGTCGAAATTACAGAAAAATTTATATCTACTGAATTTGAAGGTGGAAGACATCAGAAAAGAATAATTAAAATTCACTATCTTACCGGGAGCTGATAAGAATTGTATTCAGGCGGTCTAATAGTTATTTTTTTGTTTTTCTTAGCAGCAATTTTATCCCCTGATTTTTTCTGGGGGCTTAACTTGTGGTCATATTTGGGTTTGCCTGTTATAATAGCTTTTACAGGCGGTGGGATGATATTGCTTAACAAAAAGACATATCTGAAATTTGATGAATTAATTTCGAATCTAAAAATATCTAATAATCAAATTATAGCCGCAATAATAGCATTTACTATATTATTTATAATATTCAGTCAATCGGCATTCTTCCTTGGTGATGGATATCTGAGAATTAAAAATACTGAAGCACTCCAGTATTACTCATCCGGCTCGCCACTAGGAAATTATATTACAATTTTATTTTATGATAAAATTCTTAAGCCGATGGGATTTCCTGCGATAACTGTCTGGAGAATTATCAGCTATTTAGCAGGAATAATCTCACTCATTACATTTTATGTAATCGGAAGGAAGTTGTTTGATGATTCAAAGCAATTCACTTATGCCGGAATGATACTATTTTCATCTGCAATTATTCAAATGTATTTCGGCTACGTAGAGTCTTATCCTTTCTTTTTTACATTTCTTTTTGGATATTACCTTTCAACACTTTTAATGCTTAAAACCGGAAATTTTTCATTGAATCCGGCATTATGGATAATTTCTGCTTTTTTTATTTCGCCGACTGCTGTGTTTTTATCACCTGCAGTGCTTTATGCATATTATGAAGTAACAATCAGGAAAGAAAATTCACAATGGTTTAATTTTGTGCTTCCTGTTATTTCAGTTGTATTTATAACTGTCGTTGTTGCTTTATTACTTAATTACTTAGGCTTTACAGCTGAAAAATATTACGACGGGCTTACGAAAGTAAATCATATTTTGAGCATTTTTCCAAGCGAAAGTGACCAGGGAATACTGGATTTTACACATTTTAATGATATTTTAAATCAAATTTTCCTTGTCTCGCCGGGGATTTTTCTAATTTTCTTTTCATTGAAGAATATGAGAAATTCGATAAATGACAATAGCATCAGATTTACAATTTTATCAATCATACTTGCACTGTTATTTATGCTGATATTCAGAGCTGATATCAGCTTTGTTCGTGATTGGGATTTATTTTCAATCGTTGCTTATCCTTCATTATTGCTGATGATCCTACTTTTTTCAAGAAATAATAATTATTATGGAAAATATGTCATAATTGTTATAGGCTTGCTTCAAACTATACCATTTATTATAATTAATTCAAATGAAAAACTTTCGCTTGAACGAATGATGAGCATCTCGAATATATCGTATCTGCCTGACTATGCAAAAAGTAATAACTATGACATATTGAGACAATACTTCAAAGAAGGGGTTGAAATAGTAAATCCTTCGGATTTTAAATTAACAGAATTAACCCGGTTTAAAATTGAGAAATCATTATATTATACAGAGCTTGCATATAATTACGAAAAAAACGAGCGATATCTCTATAATATGGCACTGTATGCTTATGTGCTTAAAAATGCTGAATCAGCAAAAAAATATCTTAGAATGCTTCTTGAATCAGACTATGATAATAAGCATCTGGCATATGCTCTACTTTCGAAAATATTTATAGATGAAGGAAATCTGACAGCGGCAATTGATGAGCTTAAGAAAATTGAAGAAATATTTCCTGACAATGAAACTCCTAAACTTGACCTTGCACATTTGTACTACAATGCCGGCGAACCCAGAAATTCCTATGATTATTTTAAAAAAGCATATAGCATTAATCCTGAAAATGAAGAAACTCTCGATTATCTGATAGAGTTAAGCTATTTATCCGATAATCGGAAAAGTACAATTGAATTTTACAGAAAATATGATAAAATAAAGCCCGGAAATCCTGCTACATATTATAATATGGCGTTATGCTTTAATGATTTGAAAATGGCAGACTCAGTTAGATATTACGCCGTTAAAGCTGAAAAAAGCGGAATGGGCAAAGAAATAATTGAAAAATTACTAAAAGAATTAAAGAATTAATAAATAAAAAAACGGAAAAAGGGATTGTCTCAAAAATTTAAATAATATGTAGTAAGACTACTATATTACTTACTAAAATATTTTGAGACAACCCCTTTAAATATTTCTAAGGGATATAATCCTAAATTACTTAATTTCTTTATGTAAAGTATGTCTTCTTAAGAATGGATTATATTTCTTAATCTCCAGACGGCTTGGCGTATTTTGTTTATTCTTTGTAGTCGAATATCTTGAGGGCGGCTTGCCTTCGGCTCTCGCTTCAGTACATTCAACTGTAATTACAATTCGTTGCTCTTTCTTAGCCATTGTTATAATCCTTAAATTCAAATATTGAAAATTATAGAACTACAAAAATAATACTATTTTTTTAAATAAGAAAATATTTTTTTCATAAGTTTATTAAAAAGCAAACATTTCTCAAAATTATACATTATTTTTAAAACAAAATCATAGTGCTCTTAATAAAAAAATACGCAAATAGTTATAAATTATATATTAAAAAAACAATTACTTAAGAATTTGGAACAATTGATTTTGATAGTGTACCAAAGCAAAATTATTAAATATATATAATTAATTTCTCTGCTTAACCACTTTTGCTGTTTAAAAATTACAGTAGTTTTACTGAATTTTAAGTTGTTTATTATAAAAATCAAATTAATTCAAACTTAATTAGCAATTATATCGTTTATTGGTACTTAATCATACAAATAAAATGAACGGAGATATTTTAAATGAGAAAAAAAATTATTTTGACAGGTGCGATTCTTGTTATTGGTATAGTGCTTGGAGTATTGATTAATCCCGTCGTATCAAGTGACAATGTATATAATCAATTTGAAAAGTATAAGAAAGTATTTGGTTTGACTGTCAAAAATTATGTTGATGATGTAGATACCCAAAAGCTTACAGAAGCCGCAATCAAAGGGATGCTTAATGACTTGGACCCTCATTCGGTATATATAGATGCTAAAGAAATGAAAGATGTGCAGGAAGATTTTCAAGGCAGTTTCGAAGGTATTGGTGTTCAATTTGACATAATAAATGACACTATTACAATCATCACTCCTATTACCGGCGGACCTAGTGAAGCACTTGGAATACAATCCGGTGACAAGATAATTAATATTGACGGCGAATATGCAGTTGGTATTGACCGTGGCGAAGTTCCAAAAAAATTGAAAGGTCCTCGTGGAACGACAGTAGTAGTAGATATTCAACGCGGTGATAATCCTGAATTAATCGAATTTTCAATTATAAGAGATAAGATTCCATTATATAGTGTAGATGCTTCATTTATGTTTGATGGGACTGATGTAGGCTTTGTAAAAGTAAACCGCTTTGCAGCTAATACATATTCAGAACTTAAAGAAGCATTAAAAGATTTGAGGAGCCAGGGTATGAAAAAGTTGCTTCTGGACTTGCGAGGCAATCCGGGTGGATTTTTGCAACAAGCATATTATATGGCAAATGAGTTTTTAAAATCAGGCGATACTATAGTCTATACTAAGGGCAGAAGACCTGAGTTTGACGAGTTTTTGATAGCTCAGCGTACAGGAGAGTTTGCAACTATTCCTATAATTGTACTGATTAATCACGGTTCAGCATCTGCCAGCGAGATTGTATCAGGTGCAATTCAGGATTTAGATAGAGGGCTTGTTGTAGGCACTACTTCTTTTGGCAAAGGCTTGGTGCAGCGCCAGTATGATATCGGAGACGGGTCAGCTTTCAGACTCACAGTATCAAAATACTATACACCATCTGGTAGAAGCATTCAAAGACCTTACAAAGATAAAAAAGAGTATCGTATGCTCGCCGGAAGACTTGAACTCGAAGAAGGCTCTAATATCGAACATGCTTTGGAAAAAGTAAGAAAAGCAGTTGATGAAGAGAACGCCAAAGAGTTAGAGAAAAATCCAAATAGCAAAAATATTTATAATCTTGACTCACTGGCAATACATTACACTAAAAGTGGAAGAATGGTAATGGGTGGTGGTGGTGTTACACCTGACTTTATTGTCAAGAGTGATACTATAACTAATTTGTCAGTTAATTTGAGAATTAAGAGAATATTTTATGAATTTGTTAATTCAAATCTCAAAAACGGAAGCGAAATAAAAGCTAAATATAAGAACAATTTTAACGACTTCAAAAATGATTTCAAAATTTCAGATAAGATGTTCGAAGACTTCCGCAAACTTGCAGAAAGCAAAGATATTAAATGGAATGAAGAGGAGTTTGTAACAGATAAAGAGTTTATCGTAGCTGAGCTTACAGGCACTTTGGCAAGCAGTATCTGGGGCTCTAAAGAAAGACATGAGCTTTTTTATACGACTATTGACAGACAAATTCAAAAAGCTCTGACTCTATTTCCTGAAGCAGCAAAAATTGCAAAAATTAAATAATTTATTTGGTTGATATTTTTTAAAAATGGGTTGACTATATTTTATATTGGTCAACCCATTATTATATAAAAATTTATTCGTTTTTATAGTCCAAAATTGGATATCAAATTATACAATAGCTGCCTTTAATTAAATTTGAATTATTTGAATCCAAAAATCTGACTAATGTACCATGCCTTCTGTCAACTACAAATCCACGCTTCAGATAAAAATTCTTAAGGAAGAAGTGTGCTTTTACTGAATCAAATCCATGCGATGCCATTCTTCCGCAAAAATCTTCGAGCATAGCACTTCCAAGCCCGCGATTACTCAAAGCTGAAATTACGACACTGCCATCAATTAAGACTGAATTTTTATCGGTTTTTCGGTAGCATATTCCTCCGACAATTCGGTCAATCGAATCGAAAAGTACAATATATTCATCATTTTCTGAAATTACTTTAGGATATTTTTCCTTAAAAAATATTCTGTATAAGTTGCCGACTTCGGATGCACTTTCAGCTTCTCTGAATGTATAAATCTCGCCTGCCTGGTCTTTTATGAATGTCTTGACTACCGGTGCTGAAGTATCCGAATAAACAGGTTTTGCCAATTTGAAATCCACCGCTTCTGATTTAGGAAATAACATTCTTGAAAATATTAGTCTGTCGTCAGTATTTTCAATTAAATTTTGAAGGTCAGTAGTTTCAATAAGGTGTGTGGCATATTCATCAGAATTTCTATATAAGCGATGAATAATCAATAGGATTTTATCCTTGACTTCTTTGCTTGCATTTTTGAAGTAAGTATGAAGATAAAGATAAAATCTTTCGGGTTCACTTTTAACATTTATGTTGTATAAGCTGATAAGCTCACGGATTGTTTGCTCTTTAGCCTGTACTGTAGCTTCTTTATTGAGGCTGAACCAATCATCATATCTCTCTATCGCATTTGATATTCTAAGAGGAGGGAAGTAATAAGTGTTAATTTCATTTAGATATTCATTCAGTTTTTTCAATAGCAGATCACTTCCGCTCTCAAAATTTTCCAATTCAGGTCTAAGCTGAGTTAAAAATATTTTTGTTTCTTCTATTCCAATAGCTTCGTGGCAGGCTTCGAATATCCACCTGTAATCAAGAAAACTCTCTATCCATGGATAGTGAAGAGCCGGTTTGACATAAAAATTTCTTATTAGTGGGCTGATTATTGAAACAGGTGATTTATATTCTTTCCAGTCATTTATTGAATTTATAATTGCTCCATCTCTGAAATCAAGCTCGGGGATAATCACATTTTCGGGCGACATAATTCCCGGTAAAATACTCTTGCCTGAATTTCTCCAACCTACAAACAATGCTGACATTGCAGAAATATAATATTTTCTGAGTGATAAACCTTTGTCAAAATATGAACCTGTAATCCTTCTTCCTGAAAATTCACGGATTTTTGCCCAAAGAGACAGCTCTCCGAAATATTCAAAAGACCACGCTCTCAATTCCTCACGGTATGCACCTAATTTTGGAAGTACTCTATAGCCAAAAGGATAACCCGAAATCGCTACATGTCTTAAAATCGTTTGTAAGATCTCATTTTCATTGGCAGATTTATTGATAAAAATCTGCAAGTCAAATCGGCGGTTATTTTTAAGTACTATAACAATTCGGTAGTGCAAAGTATGGCTGTAGCTGTTTAGAGGTGATATCCAAACGCCTCCGTCTTTAGCATTATCAATTACAAAATCCTGCTCATCAAAGCAAAGCATAACTGATTGCTTAAGAAATCCTCTGTTGATGATAACTGAACGCAAGACCTCTTCTTCATTTTTTGAGATTCCATCATCAAAAACAAGTTTAGAGTTCCATAATTCAGCAGGAAATTTAAGAGTTGTTGAATCAAGCATTTGTTCGTAAAATTCATGAATTTTATGGAAGTAATCCTCAGCAATTTCCTGTATTTCTGGAATTTTGTCATAAAGCATCCATGAAATAAGCTCATAACGGACAGATGTGTAATAATCGGGGTTATGCTTGAGAAAATTATACAAAAGTCTGAATAAATTCTTGAATTGCGTTATCATAAATTCGTCATTTGTTATCTCTACACCTGTTCTGTAAGCTAAAAGTCTTTTCCTTAGAGCTTCCAGCCTACGGATTTCGAGCTTGCCGGCGGCAATTTTCTTGATTGAATTTTCGGTAAGATAAGATAATCCAGACCTGACAAATGCCGGAAATGCCTTGCTGTAATCAGGGCTTGGCTCATCAAGAAGCAATATCCTGTAAGCTTCAGCTCTTATTTCCTCAGCCGGATGTCTTGCAAGAGTTTGAAGTCTCTTTCTCAATAGCTGAATCATTTTCTCAGAGCCGGATTCCAGTCTCCGCTCTATCTCAGAAAGAGCGTATTCTGCTTTTTCGATGTCCCCGAAATATGTATCGCAAAAGAAAGTATTTATTATTCTGAAATTATAGCTGATTTTGAAATTATCCGATATTTCAATATTGGGGTAGTCTTCCGAAGCCGGAGTATAGGGTAAAAATACATTATCCGATATTCCTTCGATTTGTGCGTCCCAACCCTCCATAACAGGAGCAAAAAGAAATAATGAAGGATTACCGGTCCATAGCAAAGGTTGCCTTGAGAATGCGCCAAGATTAATTAAATTGCCTGATAATTCATAGTATAAATCACCAATTTGTACTTTGCTTTCCTCAACAAATTTTATGGTTAGTTTTCTGCCGCTCCGATGATTTATAAGTCCGTGATTATCAGCGGATATATCGGTTTCGAGTATTCCTAAATCACGGAAAAACCAGCGTGGTATTCTAATTACAAATGTATCAAATTTAATATCAATATGATTTTTCTCATATAACTTTTCAATATCATTATTGAAATTAGCTAAAATATTTTTTCGATTATACGAACCTTTTGGTGTTAGCTCACCCCTTTCAAGCTCGAAATCCCTTTCAAGAATTGTAAAGTTAATAATCCTTTCGTATGGAATTAGCTCTGTATTTGCTGTTAAAATTATTTGTTTTAAATAATCGCTAATTTCATTTTCCGGCTTTGACATAATTATTTCTTCTGACCTGTCAGGTACTATGAAAAGGGTATTGTAAGGCTTTCCATCTCCGACTAAAAATGTTCTTTTTATTCCGGGTACACCCTCAAATTTATTCTCAACATTTTTGGGTGATACAGTTTGACCGCGATTATTTTTATAAATATCCTTGACTCTGTCCACTATCTCGTAATAGCCTTCTTCATCTTCTTTGAAAACATCGCCTGTAGAGATGAAATCCTCTGCTTGGTCAGGATAAGGAATATGAGAATATGGAGAAGCTGTTTCCAGATATCTGGCTACATAATGACCGCTGATTTCAAGCACACCTTCGTTGTCAATTCTTATGAATACACCGGGAAGTGGTTTTCCAACTGTTCCGGTTTTATATCCGTAAGGTGGAGTCATTGTAATGCCGCCGGTAGCTTCAGTCATACCGAAACCGCTACATAATTCAACATCATTTTTACTGAAAAAGTTGAATACTTTTGGGTCTAAATATCCGGCTGCAGAAAGTCCCCATTTAAGTCTTGTACCAACAACTGATCTGAATATTTCGCGTATTTCATTGGAGTCTTTGGCTGAATTCATAAGCTCAACTGCTGACTCATAAAGCTGAAGCCATCTCAGAGGAATACTTATAAATACAGTTGGATTGACCTTCGGGAATAGTCCTAATAATGTATCGGATGATGTATTTCCTGCAAAAGTATAAGTTCCACGCCAGTATATTGAACCCATTAGCTCTAGAAATCTACCGAATGTATGATAAAGCGGAAGATAACAAAGCATGACTTCATCATTGCCGACTTCCGGAACTGCGGCGCCGCGTGCATATCGCTTAGTAATCAGATTATACATTGTAAACGATATTCCTTTCGGCATTCCGGTGCTGCCTGATGTGAACATTACTGTACACACCTGATTGACATCAAGAATCTGCCGCTTTTGTAAAATTTTGTCAATTTCGCCTGTTGAAAACTTGGTTTCATACTCTCCAAGATAGAAAATATCGTTGCCATATTCGAGAAAATCATTTTTTGTAGAAAATATTTTCAAGTCTCGTCCGCTACTTTCCTTAATGCTTAGCAACAAATCCAAACGAGATTTTGAATCACTGATTACAATATTGATATCCAAAGTATCAAAAATATACTCTATAATATCCCTGTCAAAACTTACATTAAGTGGCGTTACAAATATATCATAGCTCAGGCATGCTAAATCGCAGCTTGCTGAAACTACGCTATTCTCGCATAAAATTGCAACTCTAGGAATATCACCTTCTTCGCATACATCATAAAATGAGGCAGCAAGCTCTTTTGTATAGTGGTGAATTTTTTTATAAGTCCATTTTCCGGGCTTTCCTATTGACATATCCCTAAAGAGAATTCTGTCCTGAAGTTCGTTTGTCCTTGATGTAAGCAAATCAAGAAGTTTATAGTTGAATTTTCTGATAATTTTAAAGCATAATTCTGCCCATTCAAGGCGCTTTTCGTCAGATGTTAAGCCATTTAGAAATTGTGGTTTGGATGTAAAATCAAGGAAATATGAAGCATCCTCTTTTGAAGAGAGCTTTCCATTTTCGAAAATCATACTTACATTTTGAAGTATATCATCAGAATTTTCTGTATTATTAAGTATATATTTCATTTTATGCCGGAATTATTGCCAAAAAAAAATATACGTAATAATCTTAAGAATAGTATTAATATATTTATTAATATATGTAAGAATATGAACACATTTCATTTTTCCGATAAAGTGAAAATTATTGATATTTTATAATTATGATTTGGATAAAATTTTGTATTTTTGCGTAACAATACGGTGTGTAGCGCAGCCCGGTAGCGTACTTCGTTCGGGACGAAGGGGTCGCAGGTTCAAATCCTGTCACACCGACAGCAAGCATTGAATAATAAAGACTTACGTATATTTATCCTCCAATTCTTTCATATAATTTGCCGATAAATATAATTTCAATCAAGCTAATGCCAACATTACTATTTTTCGCAAATATCAATTATCAAAAGTCATTATTGCAAAATTCGTTTTGTAAAATAAATCAATATATTATTTCCAAATAAACAACTACAAAAATATTTTTTTAATTAAGATTCGTCGAAATATATTATTAAATAAAAGGATTTAAATTATGCAAACACATATAGCAATCCGATACGAGCAGATTCTCAATCCAGCTTACTTTCTCCCCAAACAGGAGAATAACAATTTGAATTTGGTAATTAGGAAAATTTGTCCGATATAATTCATATATTCTTAAGTATATTTTAAAATCTATAGTTAAGGGCAAATTATATATATGTTTTTCACGATTCATTTTATATTATTAGCAATAAATATGTGTAAAAATATATAATATTTTGGGAAATAGAAAATAATTCCATAGATTTGTAATGACACATATCGAAGATTTTCAGATAGTTATATTGTCGCATTAGTTTCTTAATCAAAAATGCTAAATTATCTGTTTAAATTTGTAAGAATGAATACAAATATACTGAAAAATGCAAGTTCATATAATTGATATATTGGTATTTACACTATACATGATTGCGATGCTTAGTGTCGGGTTCTATTTCTTAAAACGCAATAAATCACAAGAAGACTATTATGTAGGAGGTAGAAAATTATCGTCATTACATATAGGTTTATCATTAGTAGCTACAGATGTAGGTGGTGGATTTTCAATTGGATTAGGTGGGTTAGGATTTTTGATTGGCTTGTCGGGAAGTTGGATGCTTTTCACAGGTTTGATAGGTGCGTGGATTAGTGCTGTCATTCTAATTCCAAGGATATACCCCTTGTCCAGTAAATTTGATTTCTTAAGTTTTCCTGAAGTATTAAAGCATTATTACGATGGCAGGGTAGCAATAATTGCCGGTATAATTTCCTTGATTGGCTATATTGGATTTACAAGCTCTCAAATATTAGCCGGAGCAAAATTAGCTTCTGCCACTTTCCCTTCTGTAACAATCGTGGATGCAGTGTTATTTATGGGTGTAATCGTTATTGCTTACACAGTCCTTGGCGGGCTGAAAGCAGTTATCTATACAGATACCATTCAATGGATAATTCTGATGTCCGGACTAATTTTAATCGGTATTCCTTTAGGATATATTAAAGTTGGTGGTTGGGATGCTATCGTTATGTATTTACCGGAAAATTTCCTATCATTAACAAATATTAGTTTTGTACAATTTGTAAACTGGTTGATTACAATTGTGCCAATTTGGTTTGTTGGTATGACACTATATCAAAGAATTTACGCTTCCCGAGATGAAAAAACTGCAAAAAAAGCATGGTTTATTGCAGGTTTGTTTGAGTGGCCCATCATGGCATTTATGGGAATAACATTAGGATTATTAGGTAGGGTAGCATTTGAGCAGGGAATGTTTACTGATTTTGGCTATGCTCCGGGAGACTTAATTGATGAGGAAATTGGGTTGCCTTTGCTGTTAACACATATTTTTCCTGTTGGTTTGATGGGATTGCTAATGTCATCTTACTTTTCGGCAATAATGTCCACCGCTGATAGCTGTCTGATGGCAGCTTCAGGGAATTTTATCACTGATATAGCCAAAATTTCAAAAAACAACACAAAGAGTATCAGATATTCACAATTGGCAACATTGGTGATTGGAATATTCGCAATTTTACTTGCTACTATGATGGAAAATGTGCTTGATTTGATGTTGTATTCTTATGCTTTTATGGTGTCGGGATTATTCGTGCCTGTTATCGGCACTATTCTATTGAAAAAGCCCTCTGCAATAGCAGCATTTTATTCAATGATTATAGGAGGTGGTATCACACTGTTACTGATATTGACGAAAATCATATTGCCATTTGGCTTGGATGCCAATTTCTTTGGAATTACTTGTTCGGCAATGACTTTTATAATAATTCAATCACTTTTTACAAAGAAATAAATTTTATATTGGAGTTAAAGTTGAACAAGATTGCATTACGATACCACAAAATTCGTTGATGGATATACTAAGAAATCAACCGGAATCAATACTGATAGAAATATTTGATAAACTTTTAATAAGTTATGATACTTCACCCCTGATAGATGAAGAAAAAATTGATATTACCGATGCCAAAAAGGAATATTATTATGAATTATTAAGTTCATTCAAATCCACATCTACAAAATAATTTGATATACAGATTCGTCGATATATTATTAAATAAAAGGATTGAAATTATGCAAACACTAACACTTCAGATTCCGGATTCTCAATTTCCTTTAATTTTAGCTGAAATTAAAAAATATAAGGATGTTAAAATTGAATTCAGTTCTAAAGAAGATGTTGTTCGATTGTCCGATGAGATAAAACAAGCTGTCAAAGAAATAAATTTAGTAAAAAAAAGCCTTATGAAAGCACGTCCTGCACGTGAATTACTCAATGAGTTATGAATTATTTATTTGAACGGAAAATGTCTATTTCCAAATTAATAATTCTTATTATAGATAACACACCTCAAACTTCAACATCCTCCTCCTCTATTCAAAAAAATTAAAAATGTATCAAGAATAATGTTTACAAATTTCCTTTTTATTAATTAATTATTAACGTTATACTTATAGTAGAATATTACTTTTGCATAATTATTTTTTTCATTTGGAGGTTTATATGTTAAGATTTATTTCTTTAGTTTTTTTACTCAATACTTATTATTGTGCAATCGTTTATACTCAAACACTTAACTTTAAAGATAATCCCGGGCTACAGTCTATGGGTAAAGTGGTTTTTTCGGATAAAGTGTTAAGCAGTGATATAAAGCATTTATTCGATGAAGCACTAAAGCCATTCTACCATGGTGTTGCCTCAGGTGATCCAACAAGTAACAGTGTTATAATATGGACAAAAATTACACCTGATAATGTTGATGACCAGACAATTTCGTGGAAAGTTTCAACTGATGTTGAATTAAAGAATATTGTCAAATCCGGTGAAGTTGTAACAAGCTTTGAAAGAGATTTCACAGTAAAAGTTGATGTAACTGGTTTGGAAGCAGGTAAAGTATATTATTATGGATTTACAAACAAAAATATAAATTCAATAACCGGACGTACCAGAACTCTACCAACTAACAATGTAGATAGAGTTAGGTTTGGATTAGTAACAGGGTCGAATTTTGCTTGGGGTTATTTCAATGGTTACGGTAGATTAGCTGAGAGAAATGATTTATTCGCTATCATACACACAGGTGACTATTTCTATGAATATGGAAAAGATACTTATTATCAACCATATCTTGAAGGACGTGAAGCATATCCTGCAAACAAATGTATAACTGTTGATGATTATAGAGGGCGTTTTTCTCAATACAGGTTAGACCCTGATTTAAGAAGATTACATCAGCAATTACCAATGCTGTCGGTATGGGATGATCACGAGACAGCAAACGACTCTTGGACCGACGGTGCAGAAGCCCATAATGTTGAAACTGATGGTGATTGGAAAACAAGACGTGATAACGCTGTTAGAGTTTATTATGAATGGATGCCTATAAGACAACAAGATGCAAATAATCCTCTTAAAATATACAGAAATTTCAAGTTCGGGGATTTGATTAATTTGACTATGTTAGAGGCAAGACTTGTAGGCAGAAATCAACAACTTGCACCAAAAGGGCAAGGAGATGTGAAAATCAATCCACTCGAATGGCTAAATCCAAGCAGAACATTATTGGGTGCCGAGCAATTCAATTGGGCATTGCAAAATATTCTTACATCAAATACTAATTGGAAAATATTTGTAAGTTCTGTTATGATGACGCAACTATTTGGGTTCGGTTACCCTGTAGAAGGATTTGGTGAAGATCCTATGGGAAATCAGGATTCTTGGGATGGATATCCAATAGAAAGAGCAAGAATATTAGGTGCTGTTTTACAAAATAAAGTATCAAATTTCGGAGTTCTTTCGGGCGACTTCCATACAGCTTTTGCTTCATATTTAACTCCTAATCCACACAATCTACCTATTAATCCGGTTAATCCTACAGAAGCTAATCCCTGGCCCAAGTTCGACCCTAAAACCGGAGAAGGTTCTTTGGGATTTGAATTTACGACACCAAGTGTAACAACTGCAAATTTGAACGAACAAACAAGTTTTGCAGGTATTCCTGTTTTTGGATTAAAGGAAAGAAGTCCAGAAGCATTTATGATAGAATCATTGGTTATGAACGGAAATCCGCAAATGGTTTATGCAAATACCGACCAGCACGGTTATACCATTATTGATTTTAGTAAGGACAAAGTTCAAGCGGATTGGTGGTATACTGTTAATAATGTATTTGAAAAACCTGCTGATTCATTATATAAATCATTCCCTAATTTGATTAGGGTTAATACTGAAATGTTTGGTAAAGGTTTATATATCAAATCCGGTGAAAATAAAATCAACGATGCAGATGAGCCAATGACGGACATACCTAACGCTCCAGCAGCAACACCATTACTACCTCCGGTAAGCACCTCTGTAAATGAAAATAACCATGGCATTATTATTCATAGAAATTTCCCAAATCCTGCACAAAATAGTACTACTATTAATTATCTTAATTCTAAGCTTCAAAATGTAACAATTAAGTTATACAATAGTTTAGGTAATCAAATTGCACTTATACTTAATGAATTACAGGAACCGGGTGCTTATGGGGTAGAATTTAATTGCTCCGACCTCTCTACAGGTGTTTATTTTTACTCTATAGAAACACCAAGCGGTAAAGTTATTAGAAAATTTAATGTTATGAGATAATCTTATAGTAAGAATAATCCTTTTGCGATAGTTGTGAAGATTTTAATCATTTAAAAACACTCGATAATATGAATGTATTAATTCATTATTGATGCCATAATTCAGCACAATTTTTAAAGCCAGTCCTTTGGTAATTAAATTACATATTAGGATTGGCTTTTCCATAATTTACAATCCTTGTTAAAAAAATAATCCAAAAAAACAACGACTAATATGGTAAAAAAAATGATTTCAAAATAATCAAATCCACATCTACAAAATAATTTGATATACAGATTCGTCGAAATATATTATTAAATAAAAGGATTGAAATTATGCAAACTCAAATATCTATTGGTTACGAACACATTCTAAATTTGGCTTACCTTCTCCCCAATCAAGAGAAGAAAAAATTAATTCTGGATTTACAAAAGCTCGTAGAACCCCAAAAAGACCGCGTATTTGGTGAATATGACGGACAGGGCTGGATGTCACATGATTTTAATGAGCCTTTGGAAGAATTTGCAGAATATATGCCATGAGATACTTAATTGATACACAAATATTTACGGTCATTTTACCCCCTCTTACCTGTCTCCAATAAATCCAAAGAATCAATCTGCTGTTGAGCAAGAAATTCGTTAATGTCGCCGATGTACTCTCTAATTTTTCCTTTTTTGAACTCATAAGTTTTGGTAGTTATGCCCTGCAAAAACTCTCTGTCGTGGGATACAATAATCATAGTTCCTTTGAAATCAAGCAGTGCATTTTTCAATACGTCTTTCGATAACATATCAAAGTGATTTGTCGGCTCGTCGAGAATCAAAACATTGATTGGAGAAAACAACATTTTGCATATACTCAAACGGGATTTTTCCCCACCGGAAAGCACTCGTACTTTTTTATCAACAGCGTTTCCGCTGAAAAGAAAAGCACCAAGCATTGAGCGGATTTTCTTTCTCATTTCACCTGTGGCAACCCTGTCAATAGTTTCAAATACAGTTGCATCGGGGTCAAGTGATTCTGCCTGATGTTGAGAGAAGTATCCAATGCTAAGATTAGCACCTTTCTCCAAAATACCTTCGCAGTCAATCATTCCGGCTAATATTTTTGATAAAGTTGATTTACCTTCACCATTCTTTCCGACAAAACAAACCTTTTCGCCTCTTTCAATTTCAAAATTAATATCACTCAAAACAAGTTTTCTGTCATATCGTTTTATGAGATTTTTCGTTTCAAATATCAGTCTTGATGAGCGTGGTGGCTCAGGGAACGAAAACCGCATTTTTGATAAATCTTCTTCTTCAACTTCAATCAAATCCATCTTTTCAAGTTGCTTAACCTTCGACTGTGCACGAGCAGAGAATGCCGCTTTTGCCTTAAATCGTTCTATGAAACGCTCCTGCTGTGCAATTTGCTTTTGCTGATTATTATAAGCTGCGAGCTGTAATTCCTTTTGGGTTGACCTTTCAGCCACAAATCTTGAGTAAGGATAGGGTAAATCATAAATCTTGCCAAGTGAAAATTCAATCGTTCTGTTTGTGATATTATCGAGGAATCTTTTATCATGGGATACAACCATAATTGCACCCTGATAAGACTTCAGAAAAACCTCAAGCCAACGGATTGATTCAATATCAAGGTGATTTGTAGGCTCATCAAGGAGAATACAATCATTTTGTCTGAGGAGAATTTTTGCAAGGTGAACACGCATCTGCCAGCCACCACTGAACTCATCCATACCTCTGGTAAAATCAGAACGCTCGAACCCGAGACCGATTAGCACTTTTTCGATTTCCGCTTCGATTGACTGACCACCTAAATGATGAAAAACGTCACTTGCTTCGGTTAGCCGTTCGATGATTTTCATATATTCATCTGATTCGTAATCAGTACGCTCTTCAAGTTCTTTAGTATATCCGTTAATATCATCTTCAAGCTTTTTAAATTCATCCAAAGCAGATTCGGCTTCTTCAAAAATAGATTTCGTTGAATCGGTTTTGATTTCCTGTGGCAGGTAACCAAGTTTATAATTATTGGGAATCGAAATTTTACCGCTTTCAGGAGATTCCAAGCCATAAATGAGTTTAAGCATAGTAGATTTTCCGGTACCATTACGACCAATCAGACCAATTCTGTCATTCTCACCAACTGAAAAAGAGACATTATCAAACAGATAACGTCCTGCAAATTGAATAGTTACATTTTGTATATTAAGCATAATATTTTTCGGATTTCAAAATTAAATAGCTACAAAAATAATCATTTTTTGGGGGAATAATGGTGAATTTAATTATTAATACTAATTCGATATAAATATTATCAAATTGATTTTGAATTATTTCCAAATTATTTCTCTTTTTGGTGTTCCTCTTTTGCCGTATTTTGAATCAAGCAATTTATCAAAATCTTTCACATCATTTTTTACCTTAGAAATAATCCTTTTTTAGTTTTTTGTTCCACAACTAACTACTATGCCATCGCAGTAATTATTGAAAGGAATCTGCCTCATTTTTAACAAGGTCAAGTTTAACAATGATTTCCTTTAAGGTTATAATTTAATCCGAAATTACATCTAATTAATTCAAAGACAAAGCTAATATTATAAAATTGTACAAAGAACAAATTACGATTTCTTTGAAGACAATCGAATCTTCCCAATTATTTTGAGCAATTCTTCTAAATCCAACAACAAACTGTCTGATTCATAGTGCACAATCATTTCTTTCCATTACCTTGCATTAGTTTCTTTTCTTCACCAACAAGTTTTCGCTTTAGTTTCCTGACATCTTCGTCTGCCGGTAAGTTTTCCGGAACTATACCTCTTTGTGTAAGCATGTTTCTAACCGCAAGGTTGTTGTCAATATGTTCTGTTGCAATATTTGTCTGACCTGTTAAATCTTTGATTTGAACATTATGACCGGTCATTTCAGCCGCAAGGTCTTTAGCTTTAATACTTATGATTGGAAGGAAATCTGCAATAGGTCTGCTATCCGGTACGCCCAATTTGCGTTTAAGCATTTGAGTGTTTAAGCGGAACAGTGCCTGGTCACCTTTACTTCTAATCACTGCGAAATCCTGATTGTCAATACCTCTTTCGTATAAAATACCTGATAGTTGTTTTTCAGTTTGGCTCAGTTTTTCACGGGCTTTTACACGTTCATATTCCAACAATCTCTTTTCAACCAATTCTGCTCTGCGTGTTTGCACAGCGAAGTAATTTTGAGCAAAAGCGATTTCAACTTTACGGCTATCCCCATTCTGAGCGATTAAATAGCAGGCATAACGTGTTAAAGCTATATCATCCAAGGGTCTTTCGGTATTTGAACCAATTTCGACCATTTTCCTGATGTCAGGAAAATGGTTTTCTAATATTTCACCGGCATTAGTGCAGGCATCCTTAGCTTTTTGAATTACTTTTTCAAAGTTTTCCCATTTGCTGTAACCCAATAATTTTTGCAAATCACGGGCGCTCCAACATTCTACCCCCTCTAACTCTGAAGCGGCGGCTTCAAACTTTGAGAACATATTTATAATATCGTCTGTTTTCATTGTTTTAATTTTCCAATTTTGTTACTAATGTTTTAACCTAATTTCTAAATCTTTCACATCATTTTTTATCATCGAAATACTCCTTTATAGTTTTTTGATTCACAGCCAACTACTATGCCATCGCTGTAATTATTGAAAGGAGGATTTCTTCGCCAACATAAATGTCAACATAAGCTCCTCCAACTAATGCAGCATTTTTGTTTCCCCATTCAACATCCTCAATAACAACTTTTTTTATAAACTTCTCAGTTCGTTTATCATAAATCCAACAAAGTTCATTTTTGATTAATAGGTAAACAATTTCACTACTTATCACTTCAAAATCGGGTGGATTCAGACACACGACAGTATCTTTTTCGGGAAATTTGTCTATAACATCTTTTAATAAACTATACCTTGGGATTTGTTTGATTGTTATGTCAGCATCTAAGCTTTCTGAACATGAATAAACCATGAAATGTTCAGTATCCATAAGAAGTAAATATTGACTGCAATCCAATGACGGTTCCAACGAATATGTACTTCTTGACCTCTCAGACCAGAAACCTTCCGAGTCATAAGTTCTGCAGCTGCTGCAAAGTATTATGACTAATAGTATAGCATAATATCTGACAATAGTTTTCATATATTAATCCAGATTAAACCAACATCATACCATTAAAAGACTTAAAACTATCCGCCTCATTTTTGAACTATTAAATTTTTTAAACTCGTAATTGATTCTACTCCCACTCAATTGTTCCCGGTGGTTTACTCGTAATATCATAGACTACTCTGTTGATACCACGCACCTCATTTATGATGCGGTTGCTCATTTTGGCAAGGACATCGTAAGGCATTGGGAACCAATCAGCTGTCATGCCGTCCACGCTCGTTACGGCACGGAGAACGCAGGTGTTTTCGTAAGTGCGTTCATCGCCCATAACACCTACGGATTTTACAGGTAAAAGCACTGCAAATGCCTGCCAGATTTGGTCATAAAGTCCGGCATTGCGGATTTCCTCGATGTATATTGCATCTGCTTTTTGCAGAGTAGCGATTTTTTCGCGTGTGATTTCACCAAGTATGCGAATTCCAAGCCCTGGACCCGGAAATGGATGACGATTTACAAACCAGTCCGGTACACCAAGCTCACGACCTACAGCACGAACCTCATCTTTGAATAATTCACGGAACGGCTCAAGCAGCTTCAGACCCATTTTTTCAGGTAAACCGCCGACATTATGATGAGATTTGATTACAACTGAAGGGCCCTTCACTGATACTGATTCGATTACATCAGGGTAGAGGGTTCCCTGCGCAAGCCACTTTGCATTATTGAATTTTTTAGCAGCAACATCGAAAAGGTCTATAAATGATTTTCCAATAATTTTGCGCTTCTGCTCGGGGTCACTAACTCCATCAAGCCGCCCAAGAAATGTATCAGTACCGTCAATAAGTTCAATTGACATATTAAAATTTTCATCAAAAAGCTTCATCAGTTTTGAGCTTTCGTTCAGTCGCATTAGTCCGGTATCTATATGAATACAATGGAGCTTATCACCAATAGCTTTATGCAGAAGAACAGCCAAAACAGTAGAATCTACTCCACCGGACAAGGCACAAATCACTTCACTCGTGCCGACCTGCTCACGAATACTTTCAATGGCACGTTCAACGAATGAATGCGCATCCCAACTTTCCTTACATCCGCAAATTTTGCGGAGGAAATTATCAAGAATCTTTTTACCCTCTGCAGAATGATGAACTTCCGGATGGAACTGCACGCCACGAATATTCTTTTCCAAAGAGCGGATAGCACAAATTGGAGCATTTCCGGAATGGGCGATAATTTCAAATCCGGCAGGAATTTTTGTCAGTGAATCACCATGGCTCATCCATACGGTAGAATTTTCAGAAATACCTTCAAAAAGTTCATCTTTAATGTCAATGACAAGTTCAGCCCTGCCGTATTCACGGTGTGCGGCTTTGTCCACTGCACCGCCAAGTTTGTAGGCAATAAGCTGGAGTCCGTAGCATATACCAAGCACGGGAATATTCAGTCCGAAAACATCAAAATTTGGATGCGGTGCTTCTTCAGCATATACACTTGAAGGACCACCGGAAAGAATTAATCCTTTCGGGTTTAGTTCCATAAGATTCTCTTGCGAGATATTATAAGGGAAAATTTCAGCAAAAACGCCACATTCGCGGACTTTGCGTGCTATTAGCTGCGTGTATTGCGAGCCGAAATCAAGGATAACTATTTTTTCTGTATTTTTCATAATGTATTTTATTTAATTAGTAATTTCGATGATGTAGATTTTAATCTATACCTATTTTTACCAAAATATTTGTTTTTACAATTTATAATAATATTAAGATAATTGAAATTTCTCAATTTCCAAAAATACTGATTTTTATTCAGTTTAAAAAGGAATTCAAGTTGATAATGGGGAATTTGTTAATATTTTGATAACACAAAGTAAATTTATAATTTGATTATTTCCTTTATTAGGCATTTCCTCGCATAGAATGCACGACTTGTCGAACCGTGACCTGTTCCTTTTGTTCTTGCCTGAATCCATTTACCGTCTCTGCCTGTTAGGGATTGGAATCCTTGTTCAATCAATTTATATCGAATAAACTCATAATCTGCCTGAATTTCCTGAATCAAAGTATTACTTTCTAAAAAGTCAAACGATTCAACCTTTAGTAATTCCGATTTTACATTGTGTTTTCCATTCCATGTTACTGCACAGTAAACGAGCGACTTTAGCTTATCCCAACAATGGCTTTCAAAAAATGATGTTTCAATTAAATATTTCGGATTAATCATAGTAATTGCAAATGTTTCTTTTGGTGTCCAAACCCCTTTTACTTTATAAAATGCCGTTGATTTCAATTCAAATCCAAGTCCGTTTGGTGCTTGCTTGTTATCATTTGATAGCCCAGCCAAATGTTCTAATGTCAATCCCTTCCAACCTTTATTTTGTTTGCCGTCTTTATAGGTTGTAATTCCATGTTTAGCTGCTAATTCAGATAAGTCTTGCCCAATGTATTTTTCTAAGTTGCGCATTGCAACAACACGTGTTACCATTTATTCTTTTCCTCAACCCATGTATAAATATATTTCAAATGTTGTTGACCATCTTTCAAATTTAAATTTGAATCGAATATAATGGGATAAAATCCGAAAGCTGATTAATTTTCTATCATCTCCAACACTTGATTCATTAATAATGAAATTGGATTCAATTGGATTATACTTGATACTTTCAATTAGAAAAATTTCAATTAATTTCCATCCTGCTTTAGATCCATCACCCAGCATATCAGAGCTAAGAAAATAACTTTGCCTTTTAATCCAACTCCCTTTTAAAACTTTATTGTTAGTATAGCTTTTCATTATAAAAATCCATTCTGCATTTTCAAAGACTCATACTTTCTTATCGTTAAATCAATATATTCACTATTTAAATCGCAACCAATATATTTACGTGCTCCAATCAAAGTTGCAGCAATACCTGTGGTACCACCTCCATTGAACGGGTCAAAAATAATATCGCCCGGTTTAGTTGATGCCAATACAATTCTTTTTAGTAATGCCAAAGGTTTTTGAGTTGGATGCTTTCCAAACTCCTTTTCACTTTGTGAAGGGGTTGGAATGCTCCAAACTGATCTCATTTGTAAGTCAGGTTTCTTTAAATTATCTTCAGGATATTTTCCGTTTTTCATTGATTCATAATTGAAATAATGTTTAGCATTTTTATCCTTTCGTGCCCATAATAAAGTTTCGTGTGATGCTGTAAAAAATCTGCAACTCAAATTGGGTGAAGCGTTCGGTTTAAACCAAGCGATGTCATTAAGTAAATGATAGCCAAGTTTTTGTAGTAAAAAACCGCATTGGTATATTGAATGATATGTGCCACTAATCCAGATTGTCCCCTCAGGCTTCAATACGCGTTTACATTCTTTTATCCATGTTTCATGAAATTCTAAATCATTATCAAATCCATATGATTTATCCCATTTCCCCTTATTGACACTAACCATTCTACCATTATGACATGTAAAACCGTTATTTGAGAGCATATATGGTGGATCCGCAAAAATCATATCAATGTAATTATCTGGAAAGCGGCTCATTATTTCTAAACTATCACCTTTATACAGTGCAAAGTCTTCTGTTTTGTAAACGGGTTTAATCTTTTGTTGAACTCCATTTTTTGAAATGTAACTAACTAATTCTTCAAAAACTGAATTTGCTGTATCAAAATTATTCATATTTATAATTTCCTAATTGCTTTAGAAATGCTTTAATAAATTACATACTTTTACATTTACATTTTCTACAAAGCATAAATGCAAAAATACTCATTTTATTTTAGTTTATATAGTAATTGAATTTAAAAAATGTATAATATCATAAAATTAATATGTAAACAGCTTGCTGTATCAAAATCTGAAGGATATAGTAAAATACGATATTGTAGTTTGTAAAAAAATGTATATTACAAGCAACTTAGCATAAATATTAGCACTAAATATCAATCTTTTGTTTGGGATCCGAGTTCATAATTTTACGAATTATGATAATCTCAAATTTAGCATTGAATATTTTTTCTAGAGTTTCTTTTATATCAATAATTATACATGCATTATACATAAGTTTCCTGGTGAATATATCTAAATATCTAATATTTGTATTGGTTTGATTTACAACAGACCCCAAAATAGCTAAATCAATATTCCCACTTAACAATAAAAAATAGAATATTTAAATAATGTCATTTTATTCAGTATAGATTTTTAATTTTTTCTCATATACCTTAACACACCTAAAGTAATATTCCGGCAATCGTTGCTGTGAGCATATTTGTCAGAGCACCAACAAGCATAGCTTTAAATCCGATTCGTGATAATTCTTCTTTTCTTTCAGGAACCAGCGAACCAATACCCCCAATTTGAATAGCTACGGAGCTGAAATTGGCAAATCCGCATAAAGCAAATGTCGAGATTACAGCAGTTCTTTCGCTGATTGCACCTGTTCTGATAAGTTCACCCAGGTCTGAGAAAGCTATGAATTCATTAACAGCGAGCTTAGTTCCTAATAATCCACCAAATGCTCTCGCTTCTTCCCATGGAATATTTGTCAAAAATGCAAATGGCATAAATATATAGCCAAGTAATTCTCTGAATGAAGAAGGAAGAAATGCCATCCCATACGGACTTAACCAGCTATGAACAAGCCCCAATCCTCCATCAACAATCGCAATAAGAGCAATAAATGCGATAAGCATCGCCATTATATTAATTGAAAGCATAATGCCGTCTGTGGCTCCATTTGTTATTGCCATCAGCAGATTATTTGCTTTAGGAATTTCAATATCATTGATTTCACTTAGAGAAGTGCCTTTTCCTGATGGAGGGATAACAATTTTTGATAGTATTAATCCTCCCGGAGCTGAAATAATACTTGCTGTAACAAGATATGTAGCATCAATTCCCATCGCGACGTAAGCAGCAAGAACACCGCCTGCAATAGTAGCAAATCCAACGGTCATTATGGAAAATAGTTCCGAGGTTGATACATCTTTGAGATAATGCCTGACCAGCAGAGGCGCTTCAGTTTGTCCTAAAAATATATTTGCTGAGGCTGAAAGAGACTCGACGCCTGAAGTGCCAAGAGTTTTCTGCATTACCCAAGCCATTCCGTACACAACTTTTTGGATTATGCCGTAATGATATAGAATTGATACGAATGCTGAGAAAAATACAATAGTACAGGTGACAATTATAGCAAATTGAAAGCCAAAGAGACTAAAACTGTCTGGATTTATAGCATTTCCAAAAAGGAACTCGGCGCTTTTCAGACTGCTGTTAAGAAAATTTGTAATTGCTGCTCCAAAGTGCTTGAAAGCATCAACTCCTGCAGGAAATTTAAGCACAAGATATGCAAGTGTCAACTGCAAAATTATACCAACTATAACGATTCTGAATGGGAAGCGTTTTTTCTCAGTTGAAAATATCCAAACAAGTCCGATTATAAATAATATGCCTAAGAATCCAACTAAAATATTCATTCGATAAATGATGTTTATATAAAATACAAATTTACGAAAGATTATTATTGTAGAATAAATAAATTAACATAATAATAATTATTCATACAATTTTTATAAAAAAAGGGGCTTACGAAAAGCCCCTGAACATAATATTTAAAAAAATAATTGAATTATTTAAATTTAAATGATGCAACTGATTTCTCGAAAACTGGTAAGAAATCTTTTTCTTCACCTGTAAACCAATTGATTGTAACTCTGTACATCTTATCGCCGCTGAGAGCAAACCATACTTTACCTTTTACAGTTCCGGCAGGTTTGTATTCAAGCAAGTAAGCTTTTTTTCCGCCAAGAGTAGTTTCTTTAGGATTCGCATTTTGGAAGCTTGCACGGTTTTCATCAACAATTTTCTTCAAATCTTTTTGTTGTGAAGCATCAAAAGTTTCGATTTTAATGAAACTGTCGCCTCTTCTTGCTCCTAAGAAACTCCATGCACGTTGAGCATTAGCAGCTTTACCGATATTTTCAGCTTTGAAATTATCAGGTACACCTATTTCAAATCCATCACCGCCTCTGACTTCAAGATTTTCTGATGGTGGAGGAGCTTCTTCAACCTGAAGAATTGTATCAATTTTCTTTGGTGCAGGAGCTTTACCAAGCACAAAAGATGAAGCTATTTCATCAAATGTTGATTTGTATGTTTCGAAGCTGTTATCAAATGCTTCAATAATTAGGGTTGTTGCTTTTACAGTATCTTTAGCAGCCATAAGCATCATACCGTTGAACATACCACCGGAAAGAGGAAATGAGTAAACAAGTTTCTTGCCGGGTACTCCATCAATTGTAACATCAGCTACTTCATAGATTTCGTCTCCGAATATCTTTGATATTTTTACCAAAGAGTCAAGATTCCATCCGGGTTTCAAATCGTTGCAGATTACATCAATCTTTGCACCGGGAAATCCTTCTGTGTCGTATTTGTTGAAGCGTTTCTTTCCTTGGTCATTAGAAAACACTACAAATCTTGTACCTGGAATTGCACTTTTGATCCAGCTTTCAGGATATTTTACAGAAAAACCTGTTACTTCATCTGTATGAGTTGTTAATTCACCTACAGGTACAGGATCAGGTCCGCTTTTTCCGCAAGATGATAAAATCAAGCCGGACATTGCAAAAATAAGAATCAACAAGTTCAATTTCTTCATCACACCACTCCTATAAATATTAATAATTACATAAATTTCTATTTTTCAAAATTTGTCTTAATAAGAATACAAATATAACAAAAAAATACTTTATTATCACAATATCAAAAGTGTTTAAGTTTTTACACACTATTTTTTTAATAAATATTTTTTATTATTTTTTTATGATTATAATTTAAGAATATCAGGCAAATTGAATATTGGCAAATATAATAAATTAAAATAATAATTCAAAAAAATATTTCACTTATTTTTATATACGACTTAAAAAGGTGGCTTTCATAAATGACTGGCATTGGGTTTTTATGGGGCAATGCAATATAAACCATGCCTATGCCTCAAACTCTTAATTATGGCGACATAAACAACGAAAAATAACGTCTTCAAAACTTGCAAGATGCAATTTTATGCTCTTGAAATAGTGAACTATAAGTGATAAATAATAAAGTTAGTCGCTCATAATATTAAGTAGTCTAAAACATATATAATAAAAAAACGTTTATTATAAATTATATTAATTACAATATTACTATGGGAAAAACAATTGCAGCAGTTGCTACTCCGCCGGGAATTGGCGGATTGGCTGTAATAAGAATATCAGGGGAAAGATCATTTGATATTCTTGATAAATTCTTTATCCCGAATCGCAAAATTGATTTTGCTAAAGGTGGAAGAATATATTATGGCAAAATTATCTATCATAGTAAAATTATTGATAGCGTAACTGCTAGTATTTTTGTTGCCCCGTATTCATATACAGGTGAGAACGTCGTTGAAATAGGCTGCCACGGGAATTCTCTTCTTGCGTCAATGATTATAGATATTATAGTCGAATGTGGCGGATCTTATGCCGAACCGGGCGAATTTACAAAGCGAGCATTTCTTAACGGCAAATTAGACCTAACTCAAGCTGAGGCTGTTGCGGACTTAATTCATTCAGTTTCAGTGCCCGGAGTCGAGACTGCAGCAAGACAATTGGAAGGAAATTTTACTGAGCGGCTTTCAGCAATGAGACAACAATTATTAGATATTTCATCCCTTCTCGAACTTGAGCTGGATTTCGCCGACGAAGGACTGGACTTAATCCCCAGACATGATATATTAAATAAAATTGAAGTAGCTGAAGAATTTTGTAAACTTTTGATTGATTCATTTACAGCTTCTGAAATTTGCCGTTCAGGATATTATGTAGGGCTTGCCGGATTTCCAAATAGCGGAAAATCAACTTTGTTTAATAAATTACTTGGACGAAGTCGGGCTATTGTTAGTGATATCGCCGGAACAACCCGTGATTATTTAGAAGAAAGTCTTTATATAAATGGCTTGAGAATTGTACTTGTTGATACCGCTGGCATAAGAGAAACTAATGATACAATCGAAATTGAGGGTATTAAATTTGTAGAAAGTGTAATCGAGAAATCGAACCTTGTTATTGTTCTCAATGACAGTGGCTTATCGGAAAGTACTTCCGATGCTTTAATTCAAAGCCTAAATGAAAAATATTACGGTAAAGATATTCTTAAAATACAAAATAAAATTGATATTTCAAATCTGTATTCATCCAATGAAATTTGCATTTCTGCGAAAAATGGTGACGGTGTAGATGACTTGAAAAATCTTATTTATAAAAAAGCTATAGAAAGCATAAGTTCATTAAGTGATATTTTGATAAATAGTCGTCACAGGCAATTGCTTCAAGATGTAGTTATACTTCTTAGAAACGCTAAAGAATCTTTAAATAACAATATGGAAAATGAAATTATCGCCGTTGACCTTCGTGATGCAACCAAAATACTTGGAGAGCTGACTGGTGAATCATGGAATGAAGAAGTTCTTGCAAATATATTTTCTAGATTTTGTATAGGAAAATAATGTTTCACGTGAAACATTTAATATAATAATCAGATAATTTTTAAATTGATTTTTAGTAAATGAATAATAAATTTGATATAATAGTAATTGGCGGAGGTCATGCTGGAATAGAAGCGGCAGTTGTATCTGCAAAGATGGGACTGAAAGTTGCTCTGTTATCAATGGATTTGAATGTAATGGGGAGACCATCTTGCAATCCGTCAATAGGTGGAAGTGCTAAGGGGCATCTTGTTAAAGAAATTGATGCATTGGGTGGAGTGATGGGTCTTCTTGCTGATAGAGCAGGGATTCACTTTAAGATGCTGAACAAATCAAAAGGACCGGCGATTTGGTCACCACGGGCTCAGATAGATAAAGATTTGTATCCTCATTATGTAAGTAATTTACTTGTAAAACAAAATGGAATTACTTTAATCAAAGGTACTGCCAATGAGATACTTATTAAAAGCGATAAAGTATCAGGAATTATTACAGATGATAATGAAAAGATTTTTGCTGATGCGGTAATTCTTTGTGCCGGCACTTTCCTGAACGGGCTTTTATATACAGGTGATAAAATAACTAAAGGTGGTAGAGTAGGGGAGAAGGCGTCTGACAAAGTATCAGATATGCTCGATTCCTATGGATTTGAAAGAGGGCGACTTAAAACAGGCACACCACCAAGAATACACGCAGAATCTATTAATTATTCAAAAGTTGATTATGAATCTGGCGATGATAATCCTAAGCCTTTTTCATTTCGTTCATCTGAAGTTAAGAACAGGCTTGTATGTTATGGAACTGATACAAACCTCGAAACACACGATATACTGAAAGAAGGATTTGAAATGTCTCCAATGTTTACAGGCCGTATAAAAGGGGTAGGTCCGAGATATTGCCCGTCAATTGAAGATAAAATCAATCGTTTTACAGAACGTAACTCACATAAAATTCTACTTGAGCCGGAAGGTCTGAACACATATTCAGTCTATGTCAATGGTTTTTCTACAAGTTTACCGGAAGATGTTCAAATCAGAGGTTTGCACTCAATTCCCGGACTTGAAAACGCTGTAATGTTGAAACCCGGATATGCTGTTGAATATGACTTCTTTTACCCTTATCAGCTAAAATTCACATTGGAAACAAAAGCTGTCAGGGGATTGTACTTTGCAGGTCAGATTAACGGTACTTCGGGATATGAAGAAGCAGCTGCTCAGGGGATGATTGCCGGAATAAATGCTTCGCTTAAAATACTTGGTAAAGAACCCTTTGTACTGAGAAGAAGTGAAGCATATATTGGAGTATTAATTGATGACTTGGTAAATAAAAGTACTGATGAACCATACCGCATATTTACTTCGCTCGCTGAATACAGACTTCTGCTCAGACAGGATAATGCAGATGAACGATTAATGAAATACGGGTTTATGTTGGGGCTTATACCTGATTATGTATATGATAGAGTATTGAAAAGAGTAAGTATGATAAATGAGGGTATCGAACTCAGCAAGAAAATAAAGATTAAATCTGAAACTGTCAATAAATATCTTGCAGAAATCGGCGAATCTGAAGTGAATGCTTCTACTGATATTCACACTCTTGCTAAACGTTCAAAGACTGATATTACGGAATTATTCAATATTTCAGAATATGATGATGAAAACCTAACTAAAATATTAGCTCGTGAAGATATAATTTACGGTATAGAAACAAATATCAAATATGAAGGATATATTGCAAGACAGTTAAAAGAGATTGATTACTTCCTGCAGAATGAAAACAAACGTATCCCTGAAAATTTTGACTATTTAAGATTAACTTCTCTTTCTAAAGAAGCTATGGAGAAGCTAATTAAGATTCGACCTGCATCACTTGGGCAGGCATCAAGAATATCAGGAGTATCAGCATCTGATGTGTCAATACTATCTGTATATCTGAAGTAGCATGAAATTATGTATAACAGAATTTGTTTCACGTGGAACATTTATATTATGAAAAGAATACTTATACTAGGAAAACAAAGCCGCCTTGCAGTAGCAATATATGTGATGCTGACAAGAGAAACAGATTGGAAGGTATATTTCGATTTAGACAGTTTGGATAGTGAAAAAGTAACAGATACAGGACAATACTACCCAATAGTCTATGAAAAAAAAGATTTAAGAAAAGTAGTAATGGAATATGACCCTGATTATATTGTTAATTGTCTGAGTTTTGATGTTCCTGAAATCGCTGAAGTTGACAAAAAGTTTGCTTGGGATTATAATGTAGGGAATATTGAAGCAATATCTAAAGCAGCAATGATGACAGATTCAAAATTATTGATGTTTTCTACAGATAATATTTATAGTGGTATCAATGGTCCTTACGGAGAAGATCATCTTCCCGAGCCTGTTAATTACTATGGCAAAACAAAATTGGGAAGTGAAAATCATTGCATATCTAATAATGTTCCTTTTATATCTGTGAGGCTTCCTGAATACTATGGCGGTACAGGTAGCAATGCTTTTAATATATATTATAAGTTAATTAATAATATTGAGCAAAATTTAGCCGTTAATTGCTTTACTACGCCTGTCTATATTGATGATGCAGCTCTTGCAGTACTGAAAATTATATTAAAAGATAAATTTGGATTTTATAATTTGGGTGGACCTGATTATGTTAGTGAATATGAGTATGGTGTAAAATTAGCTGATGTATTAGGCTTTGAAAAAGAATCTATTAAGCCATATACATATTCAAATAGCAAAAATGAATGTCGAAAACTTATAAGAGGTGGACTGATTAATATCAAATCAGAAACTGATTTAAATATGAAGTTCGTCAATTTACATTCAGGTTTATCGTCAGTGAAATTTCTGGAAAATTTAAAATTTTAATTGGAAAGTCTATATGCCAAAAATAAAGGAATTTGATAGATTCTCAAAAGATGTTGAAGATTTTTTCTTTGAGCTTTCTCAAAATAATAATAAGGAATGGTTCGATATAAATCGCTCTATTTATGAATCTGAAATAAAGGATAAATCAAAATCATTTGTTCTAAAAGTAAGCGAACTATTCGAAAAGAACAAACTTCCTTTGATAGCTGATACTAAAATAAGCCTTTTCAGAATTAACAGAGACATTCGATTTTCAAAAAATAAAGACCCGTACAAAACGAATTTAGGTATATTTTTTCCATACAGTGAAAATCCAATTGCTTATAAGAAAGAACATTCCTTGGGCTTGTATATTCATTATGAAAAAGATAAATCCTTTATAGCAACGGGATATCACAATCCTGATTCAACTGCACTTAAAAGCATCAGAGCTGCACTTGCAGATGATTGGGAATTTTACAAAAGTATTACCGAAAACACAAAATTTATAAAATATTTTCCCGATGAATATGCAGCTGAAAAGCCTCTGAAAAGGCTTACCGGATATGAGCAAAATCACCCCGGTGCTGATTATATGAAAAAAAGAGATTTTTCATATGGTAAGAATATTTCCGATAAAATAATATTTGACGAATCTTTGCCACAATTCATAATAGAAAACGCAGAAGCCAGTTTGGAATTTATGAAATTTCTATACAATGCTATTTACAAAAATTAATAACAAAATTTGATGAAAGATTTAACTAATAATCGTGCTGCTGAAATTATAAATAATGCTTCAGGCAAAACTGTCGCTGTAATTGGAGATGTAATGCTGGACCGCTATTTTTGGGGTTCTGTTACACGTATTTCGCCGGAGGCTCCGGTTCCGGTAATTGATGTTGAGAAAGAAAGTATCCATTTGGGTGGAGCTGCAAATGTTGCACAAAACCTGAAATCGCTCGGATTGGAAACATTGCTTTGTGGAGTGATTGGTGATGATAACTCAGGAAAAAGTTTCCTCGATGTTTCGACAAGTTTAGGTATAAATCCTGACGGACTTTATATTGACTCTTCCAGGCCGACTACAGTCAAAACCCGTATCATTGGTAATAATCAACAAATTGCGAGAATTGACCGTGAAGTAAGAGATAATATTGATGACAAAGGGCTTGGCTTCATTATTGATAAGTTGAACTCTATCAATGACTTATCAGGTATTATACTTCAGGATTACAATAAGGGCACAGTAACAAAAGAGCTGATAATTTCAGTTATAAAATATGCTAAAAGCAATAACATTCCTGTACTGGTTGACCCGAAAAGTGATAACTTCTTTTTATACAAAGGTGTTACGCTGTTTAAGCCTAATAGAAAAGAAGCTCAGCAGGCACTTGGTCTTCCTTTGCGAAATAAAGATGAAGTGTTTGACGCAGGTAAAAAACTTCTTGTTATGCTTGAATGCGAAAATGTGCTCATTACATTAGGTGCGGAAGGTATGATGCTTTTTGAAAGTGATGGCTCAATCTCTTCTGTACCAACAAAAGCACGTCACGTAGCTGATGTCTCGGGTGCAGGCGATACTGCTATCGCTACACTTTCTGCTACTATATCAGGCGGTGCAAATATTCGCGAAGCATCTTCAATGGCAAATTATGCTTCGGGATTAGTATGTGAAAAGCCGGGAATTGTGTCAATCAAAATTGATGAACTGTTAGAATCAATCAGGAATAATGAATTATGCTGATTTCCGATAAACTGTTGGCTGAAATTACTAAGGAACTAAAAAAGCAGGGCAGAAGTATTGTTTTTACAAATGGATGTTTTGATATAATTCATTCAGGTCACACGAAGTATTTAACTGATTCAAAAAAATTAGGTGATATTCTGGTAATCGGATTAAATTCTGATGATTCAGTCAGAAGATTAAAAGGGCTATCAAGACCGGTTAATTCTCAAATTGACAGAGCTATAGTTTTATCTGCATTAAAACCCGTGGATTATGTTTGTATATTTAATGAAGATACACCTTTTGAGCTTATTTCAAAAATATTGCCTGATATTATTACTAAAGGTGGAGACTATAATCCGGAGGATATCGTTGGTGCCGATATTGTAAGGAAAAATGGTGGTCAAGTTGTTGTAATAAATTATGTTGAAGGCAAATCAACAACAAATATTATTGAAAAAATGAAGTATTAAGATGCTGAAATTCCTGTCTATTATTTTATTCAGTCTTATAATTATTTCCTGTGGAAGCAGAGAAATTGATAATCAATACAAGGTTATTGCTGATAATAAACCTATCGAAACTGCTCAAAAAGTAAAATTGCCACCAACTTTAGAATGGGAGCTGATAGAAACAATTGAGCATGATAAAACTGCATATACTCAAGGACTTGTTTTTTACGATGGATATTTATACGAGTCAACCGGGCACTATGGCAAATCTACAATTAGAAAAATAAACCCCAAAACTGGACAGATATTAAAAAATGTATCAATACCTGATTCATATTTCGGCGAAGGAATCACTATTTTTGAAGATAAAATTTATATGCTTACCTGGGAATCACGACTATGTCTCATTATCAATCTTGAAACATTCAAAATTGAAAATACATTTTCATATAATGGTGAAGGCTGGGGAATAACTGATGATGGAAAACATCTGATAATGAGCGATGGAACAAATCTTCTGAGATTCATTGACCCGGCAATGAGGCAGGTTGTCAAAACCCTTCCGGTTTCTTATAATTCAAGACCTGTTTCGCTTTTAAATGAGCTTGAATTTATTGAGGGAAAAATCTGGGCAAATTTGTATGGCGAAGACAGAATTGCTATCATTGATCCTGTAACAGGAGCAATTGAAAATGTGATAGATTTCTCTGAGCTCCGAAAATTTGAAAAAGGAAATCCTTTTGCTGAGGTTTTTAATGGTATTGCTTTTGATAAAAATGAAAAATATATTTTCCTCACAGGCAAGAACTGGAGCGGGTTACACCGTATTAAAATAAATTAATTTATTTTTTATGCGATTTTTTTTAATTTTGTGTGTTACTGTAAGTACAAACAGAAAACATTTTTTTAAAACTTTTTTTTGGAGTGCATATATAGCTGATAAAAATACTTAATTATTTTTATTGATAATCGGCAGTTTGCTTATATAAATATATACATCATAACTAATTTTCTCTTGTTAATTTTGGAGGATTTATGGATATAGTTCATGGTGTAGAGCCGCAAAAAATCTTAGAGCTTAGGCAGGCTGTTGAGAGCAAAGATATGTACATTGCTCTGAAAAGAGTATTCGATTTTTCTGCAGCATTCTTTCTAATCATACTTTTTCTGCCATTTCTGGCAGCAATCTATTTAATTATAAAATTTACATCACCCGGTCCTGCTATTTTCAGGCAAACAAGAATCGGTATGTACGGCAAAGAATTTACTATGTATAAATTCAGGTCAATGTATGTAGCTGAGAATAATGACTTGAGTAAATTTGTTTCCGAAAATGAAAGAAAGAAAGGTTTTTATATAAAATCTGACGCTGACCCAAGAGTTACACCATTTGGAAGATATATCCGAAGAACAAGTATTGATGAACTTCCTCAGCTGTTTAACGTACTAAAAGGCGATATGAGCCTGGTCGGACCAAGACCTGTAATCAGATATTTTTTATCAGCATATCCGCATATTTTGGAAATGCGAACAGTTGTAAAGCCGGGAATGACAGGATTATGGCAAATAAAAAATCGTGCACATTCTGCTACAATACTTGATATGCTTGATTACGACCTCGATTATATTGATAATTTATCCCTTTATATGGATATAAAAATCTTACTCCAAACAATTCCTTCAGTTTTGAAATGTGAAGGAGCCGTTTAGTAGTATATATTTATGCTTCATCTGTGCGGCTCAGTTTGACACAGAGTATTGTCAGTCTGAGCCGCTTGATTTGCTTAAAAGCATGTTCATAATATTTGAGTTATAATATGTAGTGCACCTATTATGTTGCAAATAAATTATTGAAGTTGCTTACTATTAACAGTAAATGGTTATGAATTAGGAATAGCTACTTAGTAGCGTACCATTAATAGATAATGTAGCAGATGGCTACGGACGGGTTTCAACTCTGAAAGAGTTGTATGTGTATAGCAAAACAAAAGACCAAGACACCACAAAAACCAATTTCACAGAGAGAAAAGGGAAAGAAAATGATAAAAAAAACGAAAAAAATTTCTTGTTTGAAAACTTATTTACTTAAAAAAAAGATTTTACTTAATTTTGAAAAAGCTAGTTTGACATTTTAAAATAACTAATAAAAAGGCGATTTAATGATAACAGAATTAACTGATGAGCACAAAATTGAAATTAACAAGTTGTTTGAGCAATATTCAGAGGACAAAGATAATAAGAAATTGCTTGAAGCGCTGGAAGAATATGCGTATCCAGATGGTTCGTTGACGTTATATATCAGATGGCAATTAGACAATATTAGATAATTTCAACAATTGATTCTTCAAAAATTTATTAATTTTGTTTAAATTATACAATTAAGCAATGACTGCAGATTAATCATATTGTCAGCACTCATAAGTTACCACAATATAATCTCTTCGAGATAAAAGTCGAAATCTGGAACCCAGCCCTCTAAAACTTCATAAACAAAAAAAGCCACCCGATATTGCTATCAGGCGGCTTGATATTATTGAACAATCTTCGCAGAATTAACGAACTATCGAAATCGCTTTCGAGACAGTACCGTCTGCTGTTTGAAGTGTTACATAGTAAATGCCGGCAGTTAGTTTGCTGACATCTACAGTTTGTACATGAATGCCACGCTCCAGAACGGACATATCATCTGTAAGTATAATTAATTCACGTCCAAGAACATCCATGATGCTGAGTTTTGCACCTCTGATTGTCCGCTCGGATGTGAAAGTAATAGTTGCAATACCACTTGCAGGATTCGGTACTATAGATGTAATATCAACGCCTGAATTATTTCCGGTCTCGATGCTGAATACCTTCGAAATTGGATTTGATAAAACTATCGAGCCCATAGATATAGCATTTGCGTTAATATCGTAAGTTGTAAATTCAACTGTAGCATTATCTTCAGGTACACCTGAAAGAGTTATGTAAATCGGTTTGACCATTGTAGTTGCCGGAACTCCAATCGTTCCACCAGCACTTGTGATGATATACGAGCCGTCATCCTGTTTGCGTGGAATCATATAAGTATCTTCGCCATCAATGTTGGCAGGACCAATTGCAAGCACCTTCATACCATTTGCAGGTTTTAGACCGATTGCGGCTATACTTTCTTTGTAACCATTAGTATTGCTGAAATACAGTGCGAAAGTACTGACTTTCTCAGGACGCGTTGCAATGTCAATATCCATCCTATCCTGTGTTGCATCCGGTACTCGTGCAATGTATTCAATTTGGTCTGTATAGAATACTTCGTCATTATTTTCAATTTGATAAATGTACCGAACTATAACAGGGAACTGCATAACCGAAGCTTTGTTATCGAAAGACAATTTAATGGAACGAGACTGACCGCGAACAATATTCACAGGAATGTAAGCAACATCACCTTCTATATAGCCCTGATTTCCTTCACTTGACAGTGATAGCAAAGGAACAATATGAGAACGTAATTCTACGCCGGTAATTATGGTATTATTTTCGGCATCATCCGGGCTGATAATCCACAAATCACCCGTATTAGCATTATCCATTACGATGCTTGTTGAAGCAGGTTCATCGCTTTGGAAAGCACGCTCTCTGCCAAGCTTGTTTTTCAAATCACCAAGTTTGATGTCGCCAAGATCCCAATCCCATGGAAGGAATGTCATTTTGCGTACAACTGTATAAGTGATTAATGTATCGCATGTATTACATTCGCAATCTGTAAATGAATACCTGATTTTGAACATTAATGTATCTCTGCAGAATTTGTTACCGCTGAATGGAGGATAAATCATTTTCAAATCCACATTTGCTCCTCGTGTCCAGTCAACACATTCACCCGGTCCCCAAATAGCTTCACGGCTGAATATTGAAAGAAGTTGTGGTCCGGCGGCAGGCGGTGTAACAAGGCTTCCTCCGGTAATATCACCGAAAATTCTTGTCCAAGCTCCAACGCTGTTATTACAAACTCTCCGCAATTGTGCACTTACAATTGTAGCAGAAAATTTCTGTATAGGAGCGGGTCCGGCTGACATACCGAAGCTAAGCCCGACAAATCCGGTAGAGTTGTTAGTTTGAATTGATGGTTTCTCAAATTTGCTTGTGAACTTCTCGCAGCATTTTTCTACAGGAGTAGTATTATCGCAATGAGGAACATCAAGCATAATGCTGTCACGACAAACTTCATTTTCACAAATCAGAGTATAATAAATCATAATCGGATTATTTGTTGAAGTGTAAGTTAATGTTGTATTCATCGTCCATGGGCTTGAAGCAAATGTAAACGAAGCAGGTGAGAATGTACCATCAGGCGAGCTGATTAGTAAAGTAGCCGGAGTACAACTATTAGCCACAAGACTAATGCCGTAATTTTGGTTCCCATCTGCATTTAAGCCGGCACATTCTATTTTCATTCTATCCACTTTAATACATGGTTCAGGTGTTACTACTGTATCAATGGTAGCACAAGCCAAAGGAGACTCAAGCTGTCCGGCAAGCTGGAAAGTAGGAATACTACTCTGAATTAAGTGCTTAGTCCATCCGCTTACGGCAAATGAATTACAAGCAGTTTCATTTGCTTTTGCAGTTGATGATATGAGTCCGTCGAAATCAATTGTAGCTCCGCCTGCACCAATAGCATTCGAGCCGAAGTATGCACCAAGATTCTTCTGGTTTGCCGCCCAAGCACCTGAACTCCACGACCCGGCAGTACCGCAACTGTTTGTAAATGATGCTCCGGGTGCTCCTGTCGGAGTCCAGAGATTCACATTTGCCTGTGTTGCTGCCGTATTATTCCAGAACGAAGCAACTGTTGGCGATGCCGTTGTAAAGCTACTGAAAGGAATATCGAACTGACTTCCACGTGAAGCACAACCAATCAGGATTTTCGAATCTGCTGTTCCGTTATCAAGCGGGAGTAAATCCACAAAAGTAACATGACGTAAAGCCGCAGTACCGGATGAATTCATTTTCAGGCGGTAATTGACAGTAGAGCCGGCGGCTGTTGTCGTACTCGTACCATAATTGGTATCAGATGGTTTCTTGATTCCCTTTTCGAGATTATATCCTACAACACCTGTAACTAATATATAATCAATATTGGAAGTCGTTGGGGTAGATCCTAAGGAGCCACCACTCAGTGAGAACGAGTTAGGTATGCTGCCAAGAGCAGAAGTATCTCTTACCTTAACATCAACTTCTATGAAATAAAACGGAACGCCGCTTGTGCCATACATACCACACTGAGCATAGAATATATTCTGGCAGGTTGCCGGAATAGTATCTAAAAGAGCAGTGATTGTATTTGTGCCTGCATTGTAAGAAAGATTTACACCTGTCCAAGGTGTTGCAGGCGAGCTTGTACAAGGAGTATTCCAGGTATTGCTTATATAATATGATGGATTTCCGACATATTCCAGATTTGGATTAAGAACATCTGTTAAAGTAGCGCCTGTAATCGGCATTCCACCAATATTTTGAATTCTCAGTCTGTAACGGAATATTGAGCCGGGTGTGTAATCAGTTTGTTTGTTACATACTTCTTTCCAAACACAAGGTTTTGGAGCAGGAGTATCAACAACAAATGAATTACAAGTTGTAATTGGAGTTTGACCTGTAATGGTTACAGTAACACAATTTGTAACAGTCGAGCCTACTGTTATAGTCTGAGGAATTGTAAATGCAACATATACATATCCGCATTGACCCGGTGCAAGTGTGCCTGAAATTGTTGCAATTCCACCTGTTATTGATGCAGTAAGATTCCATACACCACTAATACTATAATTAGATAGTGATGTTGGTAGTGTATCCAATGCATTTACAGTAATTGGAGTTGTACCAGTGTTGCAAATGTAAATCAGGTATTGTCCGGCGCATCCGGGCTGACGATTTGTATATACCCATTTGCTAACCGAGCCGCTTGTAATGGATTTTTTCTCTACGCAAGTTGTATTGCTTTGTAAAGTAAAATTACTACAGGGTTGATTTATACTTCCTAGGCTTCCGCTCAAAGTTGCTTTATTAGTAATTAGAGAGCCATTTGGAAATAGAGCTATCGGATAATACACGACAAACTGGCAACAAACAGTATTATAGGGCTGATTTGCACTCATATTCCCTACATTCCAGGTTATGATATTGCCGGATTGTGTAGCTCCGCAGTTTGAGCTGACTAATTGTGCTCCTGCAGGCAGAGTATCGGTAACAAGTCCGCTAACAAGATTTAGCTGTCCGGTTGTACCAACTGATTTGTAAACACAAACCTGATAGGTAATTGTATCATTTGCTGTTAAATATTGACAATTGCCGCCCTGCCATGCTGCTCCAAGCGGATATTTGTTTATTCCCCATGGATTTGTAGCGATTGCGGATGTTGATACGTAAGGAGTGCAAAATTCATAAGTTTTGCCCGCTAATGTACCGAACATACAAACATTATTTCTTGCACTTACTCCGGGGCAGGTAGTTCCATTCGGGAATGCTACACTTATTGTAAATGAGCCCGTACAGCCACTCGGCAAACTTGCCCAGCTTACTGAAAATGTTCCGCCCATTGCATTAATTGCAGGAGCTGTAACTGTAGGAGTTCCGCAAGCACCGGTTATTGAGTGTCCCAAAAAGGTTAGTGAACTTGGGAGAGCATCAGTAATGGTAACATTTGTTGCTCCGGCAGGAATGGTAAAATATATTGTATAACTAAAAGGTTGTCCCGTAGCGATAGTGGTATCACTAACCACCTTTTTTAGAATGAACCCTTCCTGTTGTGCTTCAGCAACCCAGGACTGGGAGTAAGAATCTATACCTGCTATTAATAATAACATCAATGCAAATAAGTATAGCTTACTTTTTTTGATTAAACTTGTACAAATTTTCATAAAATTACTCCGAAAATTTATGAGGAAAAAAAACGAAATGACATTTGTCAATAAATATGACAATGAACAGTAAAACTCTATTATGTACTGACAAATAATAAAATTAATTATTTTAATTATTAAGATAGTATAAATAATATATAAAATTTGTCATAAGATAAAATAAAATTAATTAATGCATTAAATTCGTTATTGATTCTTATATGCCCTCTAAAGTTGCATTTAGACCATGATATTTGTGAGTATAATTATCGGGAACGGATGTTATGATACGACATTGAGAAGAATACAAATTCAACAGAAGTAAATCGCAACTTTTTAATATTCTAATTATCTAATTTCACGAATAAAAAAAGTTCCTGTATTAAAATCAATATTGTTTTTTAATACAGGAACATAATATAAGCTGTCAAAGACTCTTATTCTATTACAAAAACTGTCGAAATTGAATTAGAAGCTCCTTTTAGTCTTATTAAGTAAACACCTGCCGGGTATCTGCTTGCAGGGTTCCAATTAATAATCTGTTTCTGACCAGAAAGCTCACCCTCGTATATCACTTCAAGTTTTTCTCCTAGCAAACTGTATAGTGCAATTTCATTTAAGCTAAATTGTTTGACATTCACTTCAATATTAATTGATTGATTTCCATGCCCGGGATTAGGAATAATTTTCAGTTCATATTCATTGCGTGAAAGATTATCTTTGACATCAGTATAAATTACAGTTGGATCATAAGCAACTGTAACAAAAGATTCAATTATACATTTACTTTCAATGTCGGATAATTCAACTATATAAAGATGATCTTCATCAGTTTTATTCAAAGTTAGAAATGAAGAAGCTAAACCATTGGTTTCATTAGCATTCCAATCTTTGAAAATGCGAATTAGTCTCACTCCGTTCTGTTCAATTAATCCGGTAATAGTAGCCCAAGTTCCATACTTTCTTCCATTGTGGTCATACCAGGCAAGTTCAACAATAGAGAATCTGTTTTCATCAGACATTTTGCTGAAAATCCATTTCCAATCGGGTATTCCGTTGGCTGGAGTCATATTTTCAGCTGAATTATTGAATATTCCGCCTGAAAATACATTCTCTGTCGCTTTTCTTAAACTTTGGAAATGAATACTAATCGGTAATTGTTTATCTTCCAAAAAAAGTAAGCATGACTGCAAAAGACTTTCTCTGTTCAAGCCTTTGTTATTTTCACGATTTGACTTGCGGCTAAGTGAATAAAGGATTTCTCTTGAGTCCATTCCAAGCTGAATTTGAGAATGATTTTTCTCAATCAATTTGAGTATTCCTGCAAGACTACTCAAGCCTGAAGCATTTGCATCACCCAAATAATTCTGTACTGTATTTGAATTGTAGCTGCTATTATCCAAATCAATATAAGTACTGAAATCACTAATGAAAATACTATCGCTGATTTCAGGTGTAGTGCTTATATAATCAGGAAACAGATTGGAACTCAGGTCAATATTCAAAATTGGAGCGGAATTATCAATCGAAGATTCGTCCGGTAAAGTGTTATTTGTTTCGAAACTGTAATAGAACCAATCATTTTCATCTACCATTGGCATTTGTTGAATTGTATTATCAGAATATATTATTTTAAACTGAATAGAATCTACTAAATCATTAAAAGCATTTGTAAAATTGCTTAAATCAAAATAAGCAAAGCGTAAAGTGTCAGATTCTAAAGGATATAAAGGGTAATTTCTTAGTATCCATTTTGGATGTGAAGATGGTGTTTCTTTGCCAACAATATTGATATACTCAGGGTTAGGGTTACCGGCTTCGACAATTTCTTCATTCCACAACCACCTTCCTAATTTCTTAATTCCGTCATAACCTCTTTCAAGATATCCTTTTTCCTTGAAAACGACTGTTGAATCATAGCTTTCAGAAACACCAGCAAAAATAGTAGTATAGAAAGTTGTATCATTCACCACAAACGGTTCATTCAGAATAGGCGTACCATCCTCTAATACCTGCCATTCGTTTTTTGGTTCTCTCATACCTCCGGGCTTGTTCTGATTTAGGTCATCTTTATACCATAACTGCTTTTTACCTCCACCTTCGCTCATACCACTTAGAGTAACAGCATGACGACCGGTAATAATATCTTGATTTCCAAATTTTTTATGATATTCAAGAAACAATTCTACATCTTCATCATCCTTCATTTCCTGCAGAAGAAAATCCCAACTTGGTGCAGAACCATTTCCTTTGTTAATAGCATCGTTTGAGATTTTATCAGGCGAATCAACATCTTCATTCAAATTTTTTACCTGAAACTTCACTCTTATGGGTAGTTTGTGTTTGTTGATAAATGCTAACTTGCCTTCAATAAATTCTCTAATATATACGCCTTCATTATCCGGGCGTCCCATTAATTTACTTAAATCCTCAAGCTTTTCTCTATGGCTTAATTTTGAATTTATTTTTGGTTCAATTTTCTCAAGCCATTGCATACTATTAGCGGCAGAAGCAGGAGCACATGCATTCCAATCGCCGGCGTATCCCGGTGTTGAACCGGCTCTATGTGCTGAAGAATCCAAATCAATATTTGGAATTGTACAACCTCTGTAAACCAAACTTTCAATTGGTGCTGAAGTTGGTGTTGATGGAGTGAAATTAATACTTGAATTTAATATTGTATCATTCAAACCTAATACGCCTGTTGAAATATTTAATGTATCAATTAAAAGTTCAATCTCTGCCCAATCAAAATCATAATCATTATAGTCAATTATTGATGTATCAGCAACAGTAAAATATGTGAAAAACTTTGATTTGTATGTCTTATCAGGATACCACGATAAATCAATATGTATATCAAAAGAAGTGCTGTCTTCTCTTTTAGGTAAAATTGAGTTTTGTACAATCCATTCAGGTTCGCTGGTACCACTTGTATCCATACTTGTAAATACATTAAAGAATTTATTTTTATCAAACGGCGGATAACTTATTCTGAGACTTCCATAACCATAGTCGGGCATTCCTAAGGGATATTCATAAACATGAGCAAAATAATTGAACTTTAATTGCGGTTGCTCATTGGGTCTATCATAAACATTGAAAAATACAGGCATAGTATCGTTACTTCTATCAATATCATCTATGAAATCAACAAGAGTTGTTATTTTATATGTACCGGCAAGAGATAATTTGGGCATTTTGTCAAGTTCAAGAATGATTTCACTGAAAGGGTCAATTCTTGGACCTTTCGTCTCATATGAATATTCAAGATTACCAAATGAGTCTTGAATATAAGTTTTAATATCATAATTCTCAGCTGATAATATGTTAATATTCGCAAGTTCTAATCGTATTTTGAATTCGATTCCTGCAAAAACAGAATCAGGTAATAAAACCCTACCTATTGTAAGGTCAGTAGAATAGCTGCTTCCGATTGAGATAAATAATACAATCAGAAAAACTAAGCTCTTAAAAATCTTTAGTTTGTAATTGTAAAGCATAATCAAATCTCCATATGTGATAATTCAATTAAATACATATTATTTAGCAAAATCAAAAGTCTAAAATTATTTGTCTGATATCTAATACAAAATTATAATAATAATTATTATAAACCAAATAATTTATTATTATTTCAACTATTTATTATTAATATTATTAATATTTTTTTTAAGATATAACTAATAATATTCTGAAAGTGGCATAAGACTAATTTCATAATTTTGACTGCAAAAATAATTTTGTAAAACTTTAAAAGCTGAATATGTGCCACACTTTAAAAGTTAGGCTCATTTGCCCTACATTTGAAAAAAATGAATATCTTGTTTTTGGCTGAATCAAAAAAAGGGAGGGTGGATATTTATAAATCAATTGTTCATCTTATTCTTACGATTGGTAAGGAAAAAACTTTCGATAAAAATCTCACAGCGGTTTATATTGGAGCTTTTGATTTAAAAAAAAATTGAGTTCTTTGTTTTTAATGATATTCTATCAAAAAAGTGATAAGGTTAGTTTTTCACTAAAAATAAAAAAATCCTGTAAACGCTTTTTTAATTTAGCTTTTACAGGATTTTTTTTCTATTTGTGTGGGGACAGAGGGAGTCGAACCCCCGACCCCCTGCTTGTAAGGCAGGTGCTCTAGACCAACTGAGCTATGTCCCCGAAAAGGAATTACAAAAATAAGACTTTTTTTTGAATCTGCAAAATTATATTTTCAAAATAATTAAGATATTGTTAAATTTTTTCTACTCTGCGTATTTCAGGAATGTCCTTGAGAATGAATCTTTCAATCCCGCCTCTAAGTGTCATCAGAGCCATTGGGCATCCTGAGCAGTTACCAAGAAGTCTTAGTACAAGTGTGCGTGTATCAGTTTCATAATGCACATATTCTACGTCCCCACCGTCTAATTGAAGGTAAGGACGTAGTTTTTCCAAAATAGATTCAACTTTCGGTCTTAGTGGTGAATTCACGATTATAGCTCGATTGTTGGCATAGAAATTTTACTTTTTGCGTAGTTAAGCTGTCTTACTCCCTTAACAACATTTGCAGTGATATTTTTGAGAACTTCTTTTTGTTTGCCACCTTCTTTGGATAGAATCACAGGCATACCACCGTCGTTTCCTTCACGCATAGAGATATTGAGTGGAACTTGTCCTAATAAATTTACATCGAATTCTTCTGCAATTTTTTTTCCGCCGCCTTCACCAAAGATAAAGTACTTTTTATCGGGCATATCGTCGGGCGTGAAGTAACTCATATTTTCGACGATACCTATAACATCAACTTTAACACGATTGAACATTGTAATGCTTCGTCTGACATCAGCAAGTGAAATTTCCTGAGGCGTTGTAACAATAACAGCACCGGTAAGTGGGATTTTTTGGGTCAGAGTTAGTTGAATATCGCCAGTGCCGGGAGGCAGGTCAAAAACAAGGAAATCAAGGTCGCCCCAAGCTACCTGTTCAAAAAGCATAGAGAAATAACCTGCAAGCATTGGACCGCGGACTATGGCAGCTTCATCACGGTTAATCACAAAGCCCATAGAGGCAATTTTAACTCCGAACTGCTCAATAGGAAGTGCAGCCTGAGTGCCATCAGGAAGGGTTGTCACCTGAAGCCTTTCTTCTGTTACGCCATACATTGTAGGCTGACTCGGTCCATAGACATCGCCATCTATAATACCAACTTTTGCCCCGCTAAGAGATAGTCCTGCTGCTAAATTAGAAGCAATTGATGATTTTCCTACGCCGCCTTTGCCTGAGGCAACTGCTATTATATTTTTAACGCCTGAAAGACTTTGCCTTCCGGTATTAGGTGTATCAGCTTCATTAATAAAAATTTCGTGGATATGGTCAGGTGCAAGCTCGTCAAGTTTGCGTTTGATTTCACTTTTTATATCTGCATAAATCCACTGTATCGGCTGAATTAAATTTACAGAAATCTGAACGGCTGTATCATTTATTAATATGCTGCTGATGGCATTTAGATCGGTTAATGTTACTCCCAAATCTGAATCATTTATCTTTCCGATTTCGTCATACAATAATTCTTTTGTCAATTCCAATTTCATCTCCGAAATATTATTATAAGTTTTTCTAATATAGTATAAACGATTTGATAGACATTGAATTATTTCAGTTATAAATTTAGTAGAAAATTTCTAATTTCATCTTCATTATTATTGCTGATACAAGCAGTTTTAGTGTCTCGAGTTGAGTAGAACCTGATTAAAATTAAAAAGAAGGGCTTCCTTGCGGAAACCCTTCTTCAAAAAAAGAAATATTCGAAATGAAATTATTGTTTCATCAATTTCTTAACTACTATGTCAGTTCCCGAATCAATAACCAACATATAAACGCCACTTGAATATCGGCTCATATCTATATTAAGTATTGCTTCGTGACCACTTGTCATCTGATTTCTGTAAACTTCATTTCCTAAGATGTCGGTAATTTTGATTGTCAGATTATTTAATGGCTCTGCAAATGTGGCAATTACTTCCACCATATTTTCAACAGGATTTGGATATGAATAAAGCAAAGAAGAATTATTCAAGCCTGCAACAGCTTCAAATCCATCTTTCCTTGGTGAAACATAAATCGTTACTTTGTGTGATTGACTCATACATTCGTTGTCATCATAGACTACAACAGTATATTGACGTGCTCCTACAGGAGGAATTACGTTAGTAGGGTCATTTATTTGATTCATATTATGGTCATACCAAACTGCAAAGTAAGGAGCTATTCCACCTGATGTAGTAACTAATGTATTTAAGTCTAAGGAAGTATTTCTTGGATGTCTTACAAGGAAAGGACCTGTAACGTTTGGCAGCTCATTTACGAATATTGTAAGTGAAGCAGATGCCATTTCGCCTGTAATATTGTCAAATACAGTAACTGTAAACACTTGAGTGAAATTCAAAGTGGTAAACGGGTTCAAAATATTCGGGTCACTTACAAGTATTGCAGGATGCCAGAAAATTGAATAATCGCCTGAGCCGCCTTCAATCAAATTGGCATCTCCAAGCTGAATTGTTTCACCTTTGCAAAGATAACCGTTAGCAGGATTGAGTTTGATAGAATTTCCATCAGTAATATTATATCTGCGTGCAGGTGAGAAGTTGCAATAGTCATCACCGTTCCACATTCTAACTCTCCACCAATATGAACCTAATTCATAATTTTGAAGTGTATGAGCATGAGTTAAATCGCTTGTAGTATTTGTATAAATAACATTCGTAAATGTTGAATTTGTAGAAATTTGAATTTGATAATGAACAGCGCCTTCAGCTTCCAACCATTCAAAATCAATAGTCATAGGTGAAACCTGTTCAAAATTTGTATTATTATCAGGCATTGACAATATAACAACAGGGCATGCAGCGTCAAGTGTTGACATAGCTTCATTGCTGTAAGGGCTGTAATTCGGACGTGTGTCAAATGCTTTCAACGCAAAATAATAAACTTTGTTAGGGTCTAAACCTGTCAAAGTATAAGTAGTAACATTACCAACATTTATCGGAGATATTCCCTGATCAGCGTCAGTGCCTGAGTATGGTGCTCCTGAGCCGTCGTTATCATAGTATAATTCATAACCAAATAAATCGGCTTCTGAGTTAGGATTCCATGATAATACTATTGTACCATTTTCAGATGATACGACCTGAAGTCCTGTTGGAGCAGAAGGAGGAACATTGTCAGGTACATTGATTTGTCTTGATACTTGCTTCTCATCGGCATTTGAAGCATCAAATCTCATAGAATATTTTAAGAAACCTGAAGCATCTCCGTTTGCTATAACAAGCCAAGTAACAGTTGCAGACTGTTTTCCTGGGATATTTCCTACATTAATCAGAGCAGGACTTCCGCTTGGGTCAAGTTCCAAGCCGGCAGGTAGAGCAAGCATTTCTGCTACTACATTTGTAGCTGCCACTGTCCCGTTATTAAAAATTACAGCTTGAACTTCAAATGGATTTGGTGTCAGAGTATTTCCAGATATATTTAAGGCGAATGGTGCATTAATCTGTATTGACAATGGTGGCTGCAAATCTTCATTAGGAATAAGTGCACGGCTTGCAAGATTGTTTGATTCGTTTGATTCAGTAATTGTATTCAGTGGGTCTATCCAAACATAAACGTACTGCCCTTCTGCATCCTGAGGCACAGTCCAGTTCACAGATACATTTGCATTAGAATTAGCAGCAAGAGTCGGAATAATCTGGTCACTTCCTATCTGAATACCATTTTGATTAGGGTTTCCAAGGTAGAACCTTACCAAGACATCAGTAGCTGCTACCTGAGAGAAGTTATTCACTTGTGCAGTTAAAATTATAGGATTACCTTCTACAACAGGGTCGGGATTGAAGAAAATCTCTGAAGATGTAATTGATAAATCTGTGAGATTTGTTGAATAGTTCATTGGCATAAAGTCAGCACCTGCATTACCGCTATTGCTTGTAACTACAGAGATGTTTTTCTGACTTTCAACTTTATAAACAGCTTTAACAGAAGTAAATGAATAGCCTTGACCTTCGTTTAAATTGCCATTGAATATTACTTGATTATTATCCATTCTTGTTATAACAACATTGTTGTTATCTTCGAATGAAAATACATCGAATCTGTTAGCAATCGTTGGTACATAAAATAAAGTGCCAATTCCGAATCCACCATTGTCAATATGCCTTGTTAAATATGCATAGCAACAATTCCAGCCGGCATAAGGATGATTGCCGAGTGTGATATTTTTGTCGGACTCTACCGAGAAAAATATTTGTTGATTTGTTGGAATTGCGTGAACCTGACCTTCGTTCAAATTTCCTTGCCATATTATGGCGTTAGTTTGTAAATTTCTTACTGTAATGTTATTATCATTATGGTAGCTTGTCATAATAATACCATTTGTCCAGCCACCTACAGTTCCAACATAACTGTAAAATTTAGTTCCAGCAAAAGAGCCGTTATTTGATGGCACCATATAACCCTGGTCATTGTATGATAGCGCCGAAACAGGTTTATTGGCAGTAACACTTACAAAAACACCTCTTCCTGAATACTCATACCACTGACCTGCATTAAGCACGCCAGCTGAGATAGTAACACCCGTAGTAAGATTCTTAAGTGTATATTCAGTATTATCCTGATAAGCAAAAATCAAGAATTTATCTGTTGAGTATAACGTTGGTATGTAAGTATTAAGTTTGGTTGACAAGCCATAACCATTTTCATTAACGGCATAATAGCCTAAAACATAAGTGGAAATAGGGTCTCCAACTAAAACAGAATATGATTTGTTGCCAACAACACGATAAATTCCTTCTGCAACTGTTAATACTTTGTACTCATCCAAGTCAATTGTAAATGATGAAACAAGTACATTAGCTGAGTTGTAAACTTCGATTTGTGTATTATCAAAATATGAAAATACAACTATATCATTAAATGTGAATACTGTCGTAGCGTAAGGATTTAACGACTGAAGTTCGTCAGCATCCTTATTTTTTTTACTCATTCCGGGAACTTCATAAAGTCCTACCGGAAATGCTTCTTTGATTTCGGCTCCCTCCGGAGCACCCGGATATTGCACGCCTTGGGAGTGCAGATTGACTGACAGCAAAATGATAGCTGCCAAAATGTAGTAGTAAAATCTATACATAAGAAACTCCTTAAAATATAATAAGTAAAGTTGAAACAAAAATATCTATTATAGGCTGCTAAATAATTAGATAGAAGTATGTAATATTATTTTATTTTGTCATTAAATTACTTAGGTAAAAATTAATAATTGTAGTATAAACAATATATTCATATATATATTGCGTAATTAATGAGTATCTTATTTATTTAAATCGAAATTAATTTCAGTAACAATGCTGTAAAAATTCGCATAATCATACAAATTCCAATTTAAAATATTAATTTCTTATGTCATTAAAAATAAATAAATTATAAAAAATCAATGAAAATTAAAATAAAAATCGTATTTTTGAATTTTTGAAAATGACTATCTTTTTAAAAGAAACAAGAATATGGAATTGAATGTAGAGTTTTCCGAAAGGACATTCGACAACCGAAGAAGAATACCCGAGGAATATAAGGAAATCACATTAGAAATCCGCAAAGACATTATCAAGAGCTTAGTTTTGGCGAAATCCGGTCATAGTGGCGGACCGCTCGGAATAACTGATTTGATGGCTGTTTTGTTCTTTGGTGGAATAATGAAATACGACCCGAAAAATCCCAAATTATCCAAACGCGACAGATTTGTACTCAGCTCCGGTCACATGGCGCCTGTATTGTACTCAGTCTTGGCAAGAGCCGGATATTTTCCTGCCAATGAGCTCAAAACTCTCAGAAAATTTGGTTCAAGGCTTCAGGGACATCCCGGACTTGATGTCAAACTTCCTGGTGTTGAAACTTCATCAGGCTCGCTTGGACAAGGAATTTCAATAGCATTGGGAATGGCTGTCAGCGATAAAATTATTGATAAAAATGAGTGTGAAGTTTATTCCATTACCGGTGACGGTGAACTTCAGGAAGGCATTTGCTGGGAAACAGCTATGTCAGCCGGTTCACTTGCTATTGATAATTTTTGCTGGATTGTTGATAATAATGATTGTCAAATTGATGGCAGAGTTAAAGATGTAATGAGCATATACCCGCTTAAATCAAAATTTGAGGCATTTAACTTTGATGTTATCGAAATTGATGGCAACAGCATTCCTGAAATCATTTATGCTTTTGATAAGTTTAAAGAAAATCATAAAAATAAAATCGGAAAACCAACTTGTATCATTGCTAAAACAATAATGGGTAAGGGTGTTTCGTTTATGAATGATAATTATAAATGGCATGGTAATCCACCAAATGCTGAACAGGCAATCAAAGCTTTAGAGGAACTTGTTTGATGGCTTTTCGTCTCAAAATATCAAAAATCATCTTATTTCTTTTCTCACTTTTTGTCATTTCTTGTCAGGATAGTAAAATTGATGAGCCGATAGAAATTATTTCTGAGGTGCAGGATCATACCGCTATAAAATCTGATAATATTGATTCCTTGCGAAAATTAAAAGAAGTTGAATATTTAGAAAGGCAAGAGACTCAGACAAAGAAAGCAGAGATTATTGAGCAGGTTTCAAAAGAAAAAAATCTTACAAAAGAAGTTCTGCTCACCTTTTTGCCGGATAAATTGACCGGATTTAATCAGTTGCCTTCAAATACCGGTAAGACCATTGAAAATGATACAACGATAACAGTATTTGCAAAAAGGCAGTTCAAAGATGATAAAGGCAGAGTGATTATTTTTGATTTATTCGATTACGGGAAAGGGAACTCCGTATTGAATTCCAAAATTTATGAGATGGTTCCTACAGATCTGGATGCCCCTGCATATTCAGTGGAGCTTCCAAATGCCAAAGGGTTTTTCTACTGGCTTGACCAAAGAGCCTACGGACATATTGAAGTACTTATTGAAAAAAGATTTGTACTTATGGTAAGGCTTAGCGGTTTCAACAGAGATGACGAAATGCTTCATAATTACCTCAAAATAATTGATATTAATAAGATTATTAAAAGCAGTAAAAATTAAATAATGAAAAATTTAGAACATAGCGGACTTAAACCTACCCGAGCCGGATTTGGCAAAGCACTTGTAGAAATGGGAGAAAAACATTCCAATTTAGTTGTAATAGGTGCTGATGTAACAGGTTCAGTCCTCACATCATACTTTCAGGAAAAATTCCCCGAAAGATTTATCTCAGTTGGAGTAGCTGAGCAAAACGCAACTACAGTAGCAGCAGGACTTGCTCTGTCGGGCAAGATTGCCGTATTCTCCAGTTACAGCGCTTTTTCGGCTTTTAGAAATGCCGACATGCTCAGAGTTTCAGTTGCATACAATGATGTCAATGTTAAAATCGGTGGTGGTCATTCAGGCGTTACGGTCGGTCCAGACGGTGCAACACATCAGTCGCTCGAAGAAATTGCTTTTCTAAGGGCACTGCCTAATATGACAGTTGTTGTTCCTGCGGACTACGAAGAAACAAGAAAGGCGACTATTGCCGTGATCGAAAAACCTGGACCTGCGTTTATTCGTTTCGGAAGACCTGCAGTGCCTGCGTTTACAGATGAAAACAGCACTTTTGAAATCGGAAAAGCAAATATCCTGCGTGAAGGCAATGACCTTGCGATTGTTGCTTGCGGACATTTGGTCTGGCAGGCGCTTTTAGCAGCTGAAGAACTTTCTTCAAAGCATGGTATTGAAGCAAGAGTTATAAATAATCATACTATCAAGCCAATTGATCTCGAAACTATTACAGATGCCGCAATGCAGTGCAAAGCGATTGTTACAGCTGAAGAACATCAGGTTCATGGTGGTCTTGGCGGTGCGGTTGCTGAAGTAGTTGTGAAAAATTATCCAAGCCCGATTGAATTATTGGGAATGAGAGACACTTTCGGTGGCAGTGGTGAACCGGAAGAATTACTTGAAAAATATGGTCTTACATATAAGGAAATAGTGTTATCCTCTCTTAAAGTTATCGAACGAAAGGAAAAAGGATTCATAGGTTATAGAAAAGTTAGTGATGTTCCAATAGCAGAATAATTAAAGTGAATAATATTCAAGACCCGCCTAAGAGAAAAAGAATAAGAAAGACAGTTCAGGTATTTACTCAACTTACAGAATCACCTGACAGAGTTGAAATTAATGAAAAGTTGTTATACCAGCTTGGTGAATTAGCTGATGCCAATGGATTTGAAATTTATGCCGTTGGAGGCTATGTTCGGGATTATTTTTTAGATTTACCAAGAAAAGACATTGATATTACAGTTGTTGGTGATTCCCTAAAATTTGCAAAACTGGTTGCTGATAAATTCAATTCAAAATCTGTTGTTTACGAAAGATTTCGTACTGCAATGGTTCCAATTGGTCAATATCAGGTTGAATTTGTTGGAACAAGAAAAGAAATTTATCTTCCTAATTCCAGAAATCCGATTGTTGCTGAAGGAACTCTTCACGATGATCTCAGAAGACGGGATTTCACAATAAATGCTATGGCTGTATCGCTAAATAAGCTTACTTTTGGCGAATTAACTGATTTATTTGGTGGGAAAGAAGACCTTGACCTCAAAATTTTAAGAACTCCGCTTGATCCGGGAGTTACATTCAGCGAAGACCCATTGCGAATGATGCGTGCTGCGAGATTTTCTTCACAACTTGATTTTGATATTGCCCCACTTGCTTTTCTGCAAATGGAAAAACTTGCAGACAGAATAAAAATTATTTCTCAGGAAAGAATTTCAGAAGAATTTTTGAAAATTATTGAAAGCCCAAAGCCTTCGGTTGGATTATCAATACTTTACGATAGTGGAATTATCAGAAATATATTTCCTGAACTTCAGCAGCTTGGTGGTGTTGAAATCAAGCAGGAGGGGGATAAATCCTATGGTCATAAAGATGTTTTTCACCACTCTTTAAAAGTAGTTGATAATATTGCTCAAGTAACAAATAATAAGTGGCTTAGATTCGCTGCACTTGTTCACGATATTGCCAAGCCTCGCACCAAAAGGTTTACCGAGGGTGTTGGCTGGTCTTTTCATGGGCATGAAGAACTCGGAGCAAGATGGATGGGAAAAATTTTCAGACGTATGAAATTCCCCCTTGAGCACCTCGATTATGTCGAAAAGCTTATCAGATTACATCAAAGACCAATGGCTCTGGTTGATGAAGGCATTAGTGACTCGGCTGTAAGAAGACTTGCATTTCATGCAGGCGAACATCTGGATGATTTATTTACATTGGTAAGAGCAGATATTACTACAAAAAATCCGGATTTATCGGAAAAATATAAAAATAACTACGAAAAAGTCTTTAAGAAAGTTCAAACGGTTCAGGAAAAAGATAAGCTCAGAGAATTTCAGTCGCCTGTAAGGGGTGAGGAAATTATGGAAATTTGTAAAATTGAGCCTTCCAAAACTGTAGGGCTTATTAAAACCAGAATTGAAGAGGCAATTTTAGATGGATTAATTCCAAACGAATACGAAGAAGCCAAGAAATATTTCATTTCTAACAAAAAGGAATGGCTCAAAGAATTTGCTCCGCCTGTTGTTCCTAAAAAGCGTGGAAGAAAGAAAAAGAAAAATGATGATGATGATATGTCTGATTTCTTATTATCTGATAATCAAAAACCTGTATTTAACGAAGAGGATACTATACTTGGTATTTTAATAAAAGATAAGGGCACGATGGATAAATATGAAGAATTTGAAAGAAAATATGGTGGAAGATAAAATTCTATTTTTAAGGCTGTAAAATAAACCATTAACCTGCTGAGAAAGTCACTCTTAGCCTTCACCAGTCAAATTTATAATCAAGTATTAATATTTGATGAAACTGTGATTTAGTAACATCAATAAATTTATCAAAACAGGGTTGTCTCAAAAATGTTGATTTGCAAGAATTTGTGGCAACCCTGTTTTAAATAAAATAATTTTAATCTTCTGTAAATATCTTATGATTCACATCAATTTCCTTGCTTGCATTTGATTTTTTCAAATATTTCATTTCAAAAACATAGCTGAGTATAATGAAGGCTCCACTAAAAAGTAAAGTAGAGGATAAAATTATACCTTCTTCATCCTGGCTGAAATATGGTGCTATTAACATACCGATTATAAACCCAAATCCACCCCCAAACAACAAGAATCCAAACCTCAAATACGTATTCTTATCTTTCCTGTTATAGAATTTTTCTGTATCAACTCCACGCTCAATTAAAGCCATTTTCTCGCGATGATTCGACGTAACATATATAAAAATACTACCGAATGTAAAAGCAAAGAAAAAGAACGGAACTAAAATTTCTACTAAATGCATTTTATTCTCCAAAAATATTTGTAAACTGATTTATTTGATTATATGCTTGATATTTTTTTTGGTTACAAATAAATATTTTGTAACCTTTTTAATTATGTTGCATATTACTATATATGAGCGATAACAATATAAATATTCATATAAGAAATGTTCAGAATGGCGACCTTAATGCTTTTAGGTTTCTGATTGATAATTATAAACAAATGGCAATGAGTATTGCGCTTAGAATTTTGAAAAATCGAGATGATGCCCAGGATGCAGTACAGGAGTCATTCATATTAGCGTACCAAAATATACAAAAGTATAATTTTTCAACAAAATTCAGTACATGGTTCTATAAAATAGTACTTAATAAATCTCTGTCAATAATCAGAAAAAGCAAACCTGAATTTATATCAATTGACGAAGATCCTGCTATTGAAGAAATACCTGATGATGAATTTGATCATTATGATAGTGAATTAATTCAAAAAATAATTGAATCCGCAATTGAACGTTTAAATGATAATGAAGCGATTATATTACGATTATATTATTATGATGACCTAAAAGTTGAAGAGATTGCAAAACTGTTTGAAGTTACTTATACAAATGCAAAAGTTATTTTACACAGGGCAAGACTGAAACTTAAAAAAATTCTGATGAATGAATTTAAAAGTGAAATGGAAGAAAGATTATGAAAACGAAATTTGATGATGCATTAACAAAAGCTATTAAAATAAGTTCAAAGGAAGAATTACCTGAAGGTTTTACCGAAAGTATTATCAGTCGGGTACTGGTTTTGAATCGTTCAAAAACATTCGAGCCACTTATTCCAAAAAAATTTTTATTTGGGTTAATTCTAACAATTTTGGCGATACCGGCAATACTGATTATTTTATTTGATGATGCGGTCTATACTTCAAATATTAATTCGACACATTTTAGCAACATTTTAGAAGAATTTGCCGGATATTCCATGGAATTTTCATTTATGATTTTCTTAATTGGAATATTTACCATTATTGATTTTTTAGCAGATAAATATTATAAAAGGAAGATTATATAATTGATTTTTTAAAATGATAATCTTTCTACATATATTTCGTATTTTTGCATTAGAATAAATATTGATTTAAATTTAAATTGACAAATGATTGTTACAAGCGAAGGAATCGTTCTAAACTCAAGAAAATACAGCGAAAGCAGTAAAATACTTAGTTTGTACTCAGCTGATTACGGAAAAATATCTCTCATTGCCAAGGGAGCCCGAATGCCAAAGAGTAAGTTTGGAAGCTCGCTTGAACCACTATCTTGCGCAAGTGCAACATTCTATATGAAGCCCAATCAGGAATTATACCTTCTTTCAAAATCTGAACTTGCCAGAAAATGGCTGCGAATTTATAATAGTTCTGAGCATCTGACTGCCGGATTCGTGATTATTGAAACAATATCATTAACTCAGCTTCAGAAACATCCCAATCCTGAACTTTACTCGCTTCTCAGCGACTGCATTGAATATCTGAATGAACTTCATGAAAATCCTTACAGTATTGTTATTTGGTTTTTTTGCCGATTTTCAGAAATTATGGGATTTGAACTTAATATCAACAGTGTAGCTATTCGGGATGGTTTAATATATCCAATTCAAGTTGACAGTGGTAGTGTAGAATATGAAAATTCCGGTGAAAATGTTAAATATTTCAAGATGAATTCTATTGTATTAGCAAAACTTGTTGAACTGAATCAAGCTGAAATTGATTTATCAACAAAAATTAATTTAAATAAAGTAGAAATCGCTACTATTTACAATTTTTTCGGCACATATTTTTCTTATCATTTTGATATGAAATTTGTTTTAAAAACCGGAAATATATTTTAATGGATATAAGTACCGAAATTGGTATATATTTAGTTTTGTTAATATTGATTAACTTAAAAGTAGCTCTGTCAAGGAGAGCACTCACGAAATTTAAAGCATATTGTGACGAACACCAGATTGAATCAAAAAGTTTACTTAATAAATCAGCTATCAAAATTTCACAGAATATAAAAAGTTACAAAGTAACTTTTGGCTTAATTTTGATAATTGTATATTTGTTGACAGGATATATTACAGGCAAGCTTATCGCAATCGAAGTATTCAATTTCGATATTAATGATTTTTGGGGAAATTTTAATGCCAATATTTTTCTTATAATTTTTATAATTCTGGTAGTTTATCCCTTTATGCTGTTTTCAAATAACATTCTTCCGAGATATGTTTCAGGCAAAGTTCAGTATATAATTGCTCTTTGGTCGGTGATACCTATACAAATAATACATTTTATATGTTACCCTGTCAGATTAATAGTCAAACTTTATGACATTATTTTTGGTGTTTTTTTTGAAAATACACAAACAAACTCCGATCACAATTCTGAAGAAGAAATTCGTGTAATTATTGAAGAAAGTACTAAAGCCGGCAATCTTGAACTTAACGAAAGTATTCTGATTGATAATATTTTCGAGTTCAAAGATACTGTTGCAAGGCAAATTATGACACCAAGAAAAAATATTATAGCTCTCGGTGATGACTGGAGCGAAAATGAAATACTCGATACAATAACAGGAGAAGGATATTCGAGATATCCTGTGTTTTCTGAAACACTTGATAATGTAACAGGAATTCTTCATGCTAAAGACTTAGTCAATTTGCTGATAAATAAAGAATTAATTAATATTAAAGATATTCTCAGACAAGTTTCATTTGTAAAGGAAGAAGATTATATTGATGAAATACTAAGAGATTTCCAAAAGAATAAAATTCAAATGGCAGTTGTTCTTGACGAGTTCGGTGGCACTTCAGGCATAATTACGATGGAAGATATTTTAGAAGAAATTGTTGGAGAAATTCATGATGAACACGATGAAGTAAATAAATTACTTGAATTTATTGGAGATAACGAATTTCTTGCGGATGCTACCGCACCTATAAGAGATTTGAACGAGATTTTACCACAGCCCCTGCCTGCCAGCGACGATTATGAATCTCTTGGCGGATTAATTATTAACGAAACTGAAATTATTCCTGAAATAAATACAGAAATTAAGTTTGGGAATTATGTATTCATTGTCGTTAAAAGACAAAAATCAAGGCTGGAAAAAATTAAAATCAAATATTTTCCTATAAATGAGTCATAATTACTTGTAAAATAATTGTTTTGTAAGTGAAAATTGACATATTGATTTTTTTCTACACAATATATAATGAAAATTCATATAAAATTGTTAGATTTGTAATGTGTAAGTTTTAATAATTTTGATAACAATATTTATTTTTGAAATGAAAAGAATAATTTTAGTATTAACAATGATATTGACTATTAGTGCTGCCACAATTTCAAATGAAATAAATGCAGGGATGAATTCATCATTTTATTTTGATGGAATTGATGACCTCATACTTGTACCAAGCGATGTCAGTATCAATTCTAAATCAATGACAATAATGATGGATTTTAAGGTTCTTGATTCAGGATCGCTGAAATCCGGTATGAACAAAACAAGTCAATTCCTTCTGTTTAAGAAAAATCCTGAGATACACTTCAATGAAGGTATAGCAATATTTTATGATGAGTCAGCAAAAAATATTTCTGCTGTTGCAAGCAATCGTAATCGTAAACAGGTCTATGCCTATAGCCCAAAAGGCTCTATAGAAAACAATACATGGTACTCACTTATTGTTTCTGCTGACAGCATAAATATAAGACTGATTCTTGACGGTAAGGAACAAAAGAGTAATCAGACCGGCTTCAGTTTAGTTTTTGACAAAGAACCCTTATTGATTGGAGGAAGAAGTAACGTTTTGCTGGAGAATGAAAAGTACGGCGGTATGTTTGCAGGCGAAATGAGAAATATCAAAATTTTCAATCAATCCTTAAATGAGATTGGTGATGATTTCCTGTTTTCCGATAATGCAAATGATTCAATTTTAATTTTGGATTTCAGTTATCATGAGTCTAATGGAATTATTCATGATAAATTAAGTAAGAACAATGGTGTTATGCTACGTGGCAGACCTTCAACAAAAGAAAAAGGAACACCTGATTATATAAGAATTCACCCTAATCCTGCAAAAGGCAAAACCGAAGTAAGATTCAAACTTAAAGATGATTCTGATTTGAAACTCATTATTCGTGATTTATCCGGAAAAGAAGTACAAGTATTACATCAAGGTATTTTAAAAAAAGGTGAGCATGAATTTAATTTCATTGCAGATTCACTTAGTACAGGCTATTATGTCTGCTATTTGGAATCCGGTTCGAGCATAAGAACAGCATCATTTATCATTGCAAAATAAATTTGATAATCACAAAAGAAGAAATATCGCCCAACAGTTTAAATTCCGAAGTCCTGATTAATGAGCTTCAGGATGTCGAATTGTCAATTGTTATGCCTTGTCTCAACGAGGAAGAGACTGTTCATATTTGTGTTTGGAAAGCACGTACTTTTATGAATGAATGTGGTATAAATGGCGAAGTGATTATTGCAGATAACGGCTCGACAGATAGGTCTGCCCTGCTTGCTGCCAACGCAGGAGCCCGTGTTGTCAATGTAAAAAACAAAGGCTACGGCTCTGCTTTGATGGGTGGTATAAATGCTGCTCGAGGTAAATATATAATTATGGCAGACTCTGATGATAGTTACGACTTTTTATCCTTAATGCCATTTGTAGAAAAATTAAGACTGGGTTGCGATTTTGTTATTGGAAATCGTTTCAAACAAAAAATTGCAAGCAATGCAATGCCATTTCTCCACAAATACCTTGGAAATCCAATTCTGACATTTATAGGCAAATCATTTTTCAAAAGTAAAATTGGTGATTTTCATTGCGGTCTGCGTGGATTTTCCCGAAAAGCATTTGATAGTCTCGAACTTCAGACAACAGGAATGGAATTTGCAAGTGAGATGATTGTTAAAGCTACACTTAATAAATGTACAGTATCAGAAGTGCCTGTCAAACTCTATCCCGACGGAAGAAGCGGGAAATCTCATCTCAATACATGGGGGGATGGCTGGAGGCATTTGCGATTTTTGCTTTTGTATTCGCCGAGATGGTTATTCCTATATCCCGGATTGATGCTTATGCTGATTGGTTTTGGCGTGACTGCATGGTCACTTCCCAACCCCAGGCAGACTCTTGATATACACTCAATTATTTTTGCAGTAGGAGCACTTTTGATTGGATTTCAGGCAGTATTTTTTGCTGTTTTTACTAAATCTTTTGCTGTGCATGAGAGATTACTTTTGGGAAGCTCCAAGATTGAAGGCTTGCTTGACAAAATTTCACTCGAAACTCTTATAAAAACAGGTATACTGCTGATACTTCTTGGTATCTCCGGTGGAGGCTATCTTGTTTATATTTGGCAGGAAGGCACTTTTTTCGAGTGGGGAGTTACCGTAACAATGCGTATTGCAATATTCTCATTTACTTTTATGGTGTTCGGATTTCAAATCATATTTTCGGCATTTTTCTATAGCTATCTTAAATTGCAAGTAAGAAAATGACCAAAGTCATCCTTGTTACCCATTTCTATCCGGCACATCGGGGAGGTGTGGAAATTGCGGCATATAATACTGCCAAAATACTCGCTGAAAGCGGGAACTTCCAAATTGCATGGTGTGCAGCTGATTGTGACAAGCCACCTGAAAATGAATATTTTTTTGATTACAAGCCTCTTAATTCGACTAATATTATTGAAAAAATACTTCCATTCCCGTATCCGATAATTTCGCCATTGGAAAAGTTGAAATTATGGGGTGTCCTAAAAAAAACGGATGTTGTACATATTCATGATTTTATATATCATTCCAATTTGATGGCATTTTTCTTAGCAAAAATGATGAAGAAAAAGGTTATTCTTACTCAGCATATTGGCTTTATACCATATAGAAATAAAGTGCTGAGGCAGGTGCTTACTTTAATTAATAAGACATTAGGTAAGTTTGTTATTTCAAGATGCGATAGTGCAATATTTATTAGCAAAAGTGTAATGCAATACTTTTCGGAAATATGCAGCAGAAATGAACACTTCGTGCATATACCAAATCCACTTGATATTAGTATTTTCAAACCAGTGGACGAAAGCTCAAGGATAGAATTAAGACAAAAATTAAATCTTTCAGAATTTACTTTTCTTTTTGTTGGGAGATTTACTGAGAAGAAAGGGCTTGAAATCATTAAAATTGTTGCTGAGAACTTCCCTGATTGTACATTTATAATGGCAGGACATGGAGCAATCAATCCGAAAGATTGGAAACTTCCAAACATACACGTATTGTCAGACAGAAAGGGTAGTGGAATATCCGAGCTTTATTCTGCTGCCGATGTGCTTATATTGCCAAGTTACGGAGAAGGATTTCCTCTTGTAGTGCAGGAAGGAATTGCCTGCGGAATTGATTTGATTGTATCATCTGAAATTGTAGAATCTGAACCCGACATTAGAAAGTTTGTAAATCTGGTTTATAATCCATCTGAGAAGATTGAATATTTCATTTCAAATATCAAGGAATATTTAAGCAATTTTAAATATAATTATGATAATCGTCTGTCAAAATATAATTTTGCAATTAAAAAATGGTCTGAGGAAACTATAATGCAAGATTATAAAGATATTTTCAATTAATTTTCGATTTTATATAACAGCAGAAAAATAACAAATACCTGATGTATCAACAAATATTAAAAAGTCAGGATAGTTACAGGAGAATATTGATTGGGAATAAAGTAGTTGGGGTACAGGAAACAGTATGAAGAAATAAAAATTACCTATACCCCAAATTTAAAAATAAATTAAAAATCATTTATTATGATATATGTCGAACCTATATATTTTTTCCCTTTTGCTCTTTTCTCAGTAGGAGGCGGTATGTTTGGGTCAGTACTTTCGGATTCCTTTATTGAAATTCTTGAAGGTTCAATGCCTTGAACTATGAAATAATCCTGTAAAGCATCTGCACGCTTATTTGTCAATTCTTTATTTTCCTGAGGGTTTGCATCAGTGTCGGGATATGAAACAATTGTAAACTTTACATTTGGATTATTTTTGAATGTATTTGCAAGCTTTTCAAGAGCAACAGCAGAACCGAAACGGAGCTTTGATTTATTGTATTCAAAAGGTGATACAGTTAGTGGAATTTTGGCATTCCTTTGCATCGGCTTTAACGTAAAGTCCCTTGAAACCTCAATGTACTTGTCTGTATTTGGAAGTGACACAGTATAATATTCTTTTAAATAATTTTCTGCAAAAATTTCAACAGAGTATGTAAGTCCCGGTTTGAGAGTAGTTAGGAAATAATAACCGTCTTCGTGTGCATTGCTTTTAGTTGAATTTATTCTTTTTCCGGTATTGTCAAAGATTTTTATATCTGCTTTGAGTCCTTCTTTTGTAATTTCATCTTTTACATGTCCAGTGATGGAAATCACTGTACTTGTAAGCTGAGCCGAAAGAGGGCTGAATGATATAAAAATAACCAATACTAACATTAAAAGATTTATAATTTTCTTATTCATTATTTTTTACCTCCTTTTTTCTTTGCATCGGACTTTTTCATTGTACCTTTTTTCCCATCGGTTTTGCTTGTCATTAGCCTGACAGTTCCGTCAGCGCAACCTAATATAATATTTTTCAAGTCCGTAGTCAAATCAACTGACCATATTTCAGTATCGAAGTCCATGCTAAAGAGGTTAATGCCGTTAGTAACATCCCAAAGTTTAACAGATTTATCAAGACTTGCACTCACAAGAGTCTTATTATCACCTGCGAAGGATACATCCTGAATAAGCTCATTATGTGCCTTGATTTTCCTCATCATTTGTCCGTGTGGCATTGACCAAATAATAATTTCGCCTGCCTGGTCACAAGAAGCAAGGTATTTATTGTCGAAACTAAAAAGAACTGAAAGTACCGGTGCTTCGTGCCCATTCAATATTTGAAGAGCTGAGGATGTATTGAGATCTGTGGACCATATACGGATTGTTTTGTCGTCGCTGCAAGAAGCAATAAATTCGCCGTCATAGCTGTAAGCAACATTATTAGTGGGCAATGTGTGTCCTCTTAGTGTCTTGATTTCACTGCCAAGACTGACATCCCATAGTTTAACAGTTTTATCAAAACTGGTGCTGGCAACAAATGTAGAAGCATCATCCTGACTGTAATAAACACCTATGACCTGGTCGGTATGACCTGACAGTACTTTAACCTGAGAACATTTCTCAATATCCCATATTCTGACTGTCATATCGCTTGAGCCGCTTGCAATCATCTTGTCATTGCCTGAAAATGACAAATTATTGACCTGTCCCAAATGTCCCTGCAGTTTGCAAATCTCTTTACCATCAGGAAGAGACCATATTTTTATAATTTCATCTAGGCTGCAGGTTGCAACCTGCGAGTCAGCTTCGTTAACAAAAACACCCAAAACTTCATCTTCATGATTGCCTATCACACGCACTTCATAATTGAAATTTTGAGACAATAATATGTTTAGTGGCAAAATTAGTGAAATCAATATCAGCAAAATATTCTGCTTAGTTAACATATATTTTTCTCCATCATTTAAAAAGTAATAACCATTGATTTTTTAAGAGACGCTGAGAAACTTTTTAAAGTCTATTAAAAGGTTCTTTAATTCGCTAAGTTCTTGTTGCTCAAAAGCTAAAATGTCGGTAGCATGTTTTTCAAATGAAACATTGACTTCAGACTGGCTTTCATCAGCTAACATAAGGGCATCAAAATCATCGGGCTTAATATCTTTAATACGATTTTTTGCTTCTTTTAAAGATATTTTATCATCTCTGAGCATTTTTTTAACAAACTTGATAACAGATAAATCCCTAATTGAATACACGCGATTTCCTGCACGATTTTTTCGAGGCTTGATTTCGCTGAATTCTTTCTCCCAATAGCGGAGAATATGTTGCTCTTCGTCAACTAATTTACTGACTTCGCTGATAGAATAATACAATTTTTCCATAATGTAATCTAATAAATTGGAAATTTTTAAATTATTTACAAAAACTATTTTTAAAATATAACAATTTTAAAACGTTAATATAATACTTTTTTACTTAATTTAAAAAAAATCGTAATAATATAGAATTATTTCGTATTTTTGTAGTTTGTTTAGATGCAATAATGAGAGGGTTACATTGGCTAAATATGTTGTAAATCCGGTAAAAGTCAGAATGCAGGAATCGAGTAAAGGTTCGATTTATCAATCAATTGTCGCAATGGGCTTCCGTGCCAGACAAATTAATGATTATATCAAGCAAGAACTCAATGAGCGTATGGCTGATATTGTTCCGACACCTGACGATTCAGAAACAGTAAATTTTGATCAAATTTCAATAAGCCGTGAATTTGACAGAATTCCAAAGCCAACTTTTTTGGCTATGAAAGAAATCTTTGACAATAAATTGAGATTTGAACTACCAACTCCAATCAGTAACAAAACTGAAGACGATTTGTAAAATTCTCATGGAAAAATATTTATTGATGAGCGGTAGTTGATATTACCGCTTTTTTTTTATTTTTGAATTATATTCATAAACGAAAAGTTAATAACTGATGCTTACTTTAAGTAATTTATCTGTTCATTTCGGAGGCAGACACCTTTTTGATAATGTCTCTGTTATGGTCGGTGAAAAAGATAAAATTGGTCTGATTGGCAGAAATGGTACCGGAAAATCAACATTGCTGAAAATTATATCAGGAATTGATGAAGCCTCTTCCGGAGATGTTGTTATTCCTAATGAATACACAATCGGCTATCTTCCTCAAGAGATTCAATCAGAGTCAGAGCTTACAGTAATGGAAGAAACTCAGTCTGCTTTAAAAGAACTCCAGTTTCTCGAAAATGAAATCAATAAATTAACAGAGCAGCTTGGTGAGCGTCAGGACTACGAGTCTAATGAATATATGAAAATCATAGAGCGTCTTAATCATCATACTGACAGGCTCAAGATTTTAGGTGGTGATTCAATTCAGGGCGATATTGAACAGGTTTTGAAAGGACTTGGTTTTTCAAGAAGTGATTTTGTAAGACCTATGAATGAATTCAGTGGCGGCTGGCAAATGCGGGTCGAACTTGCTAAAATTCTGTTAAGTAAACCGAATTGTGTACTGCTGGATGAGCCGACAAATCATTTAGATATCGAATCGGTTCAGTGGCTTGAGAATTTTCTCAGAAATTATTTTGGTGCAATTATACTTGTTTCACACGACAGGCGATTTCTAGATACTGTAACAAACAGGACTTTCGAGCTTACGGGCGGCAAAATTATTGATATGAATTTTAACTATACTGATTTTATGCAAAAACGTCAGGAGCAAAGAGAACTCGAACTTGCTCAATACAAAAATCAGCAGAAAGAAATCGAGCAAACTGAGCGATTTATTGAAAGATTCAGATCTAAAGCATCTCTTGCTACAAGAGTACAATCCCGCATAAAAGCCCTTGAAAAAGTAGAAAGAATTGAGCTCGAAGAGGTTGACTCATCTTCAATCCGATTAAAATTTCCCGAACCGCCCCGCTCTTCTCGACTTGTATGCGAAGGCAAGAAGCTCTCTAAAAGCTATGGAGACTTACTTGTACTTAAATCAATTGATTTTGCAATTGAAAGAGGCGAAAAGCTTGCTTTTGTAGGTAAGAATGGCGAAGGAAAGTCAACTTTAAGCAGGATTATTGCCGGAAGCGAACCTTATGAAGGCGAACTGATTATTGGTTCCAATGTTCAGATTGGTTATTATGCTCAGCACCAGTCAACACTATTTAATCCTGACTTGAATGTTTTTGATGTAATTGATACCGAGGCAACAGGCGACGCAAGACCTTACGTTCGTAGCATTTTGGGTGCATTTATGTTTTCAGGAGATGATGTTTACAAAAAAGTTAAAGTGCTCTCCGGTGGTGAGAAATCTCGTCTTTCACTTGCAAGATTGATGCTTAAGTCATATAATTTGTTAATTCTTGATGAGCCGACTAACCATCTTGATATGGCGGCAAAAGATGTGCTGAAACAGGCTCTGATTGATTATCAGGGTAGCCTGATAATTGTTTCACACGACAGAGAATTTCTCGAAGGATTAACCAATAAAACAATTGAATTCAAGAATAATAAAATTCATGAGTTCTTGGGAGATATAAATTATTATCTTGAGAAAATGCAAATGGAAAATCTCCGCGAACTCGAACTATCCTCAAAAAAAGGGAATTCAGATAGTGATAATCAGGCAAGCCAAAATCAGTTAATACGAGAAGAACGCAAAAATATTCAGCGACAAATTGGTAAACTTAAAAAAGAAATCGAACAAATCGAAGCTAAACTGGCTTTACTCGAAAATGAAAATGCAGAGTTTGAAATCAGTTTTTCAGACGCCGAATTTTTCAAAGATATTGAATTATCTGCACAAGCTCAGTCAAAATACAAAGAGAATAAAACTCAAATTGAAGTATTATTCGAGAAATGGGACACTCTCTCAAGCTCACTCATGGAATTAGAGAGCTTGATTTAAGGAAAAAGTCTTTATATTTATAATTGTCCGATAATTTCTTCGGAAAATTTAAGAGCTGACTGCTCATCTCTGAAGTAAATTTTTAATAATTTATTGTTAAAACCGCTCTCAAATGCCATTATTCCTGAATCAAGCAATTCCGGGAATTTGTCTAAAATAAATTGAATTATACGTGACTTTTGAGAATTTATAATAATTACTTCATTATCCCAGCCTTCCATTCTAATATTTGTATTTAATATTAGCAATTTTCCATCATTGATATTATCTGAACTAATTACAGAAAATTTTTCAGATGAAGTTAAACCATTTCTGAAAATTAGTTTGATATTTTTTAATTTAGCAATATCAATCATAGCCGGATAAATTAGTTTTAATCCGGAATTGCCGGCTAATTGAGCTGTATCATAAGATAAATACGGGACTAAACTAGTATTCGAAAAAATCTTCGGATCTGCTGTATAAATCCCGTCAATATCAGACCAAAGTGTAAGTTCGTGGGCATCCAAGCAGTCAGCAATGACAGTTGCTGTAAGATTTGAGCTTTCAAATCCCATTGTGGTTGTATTGCCATTATTGTCAGATGCGATAAATCCTTGTGTTATAACTGTCCCACAGCTGCATAGTATTGGAACTAATTTATTGTCAATATTTATTCTGGTTAGATCTTTATCAATTTTCGCTTCAGTAAAGTCTGAATTTGTTGCAATTATTTCCCTTGCATCCAAAAAATGAACTGATTTATTATCTGCGAAATAATATTTTATCAAAATTGCGGCAAGTTCTTCTCCAAAAGCTAAGAATCTGTCTAGTGTTCTGCCACTGACTTCACGGGTTATGGCAACACTTTCCAAAATTTTATAAATATTTTTTGATAAAATTTCTATTTCATACTCATATTTTGATAAAATCGGCTCATTTATGATAGATTTTGCCAGTATTTTATGCTCTGAAAGTAAAAAATTTACATTTTTTTTTGCCTCCGAAATTCCGCCATTTTCAGATTGAAATATTGCATTCTTTAAGTTAGAACTTGTCTTTCCTAAAGCAGAAATTATGACTACATTTTTTACTGAGTCATCAGACAAAATTCCTTTCAAACATTGCAATCCTTGTGCTGTATTGAGAACAGAGCCGCCAAACTTATGTATGCTTATTTTCATATTAACTTTTATTAAATTTATTATAATAATTTTATGACATTATTAAGAATTCAAAATTAACAAAAAAAAACGAATTAATAAACTTTAAATAAATTAATTATTATTTATTTATAAATAAACAATTAATTAAAATTAATTAATGTAATTTATAAAATATAATCTTAGTTATTGTGTTTATTTCCTTTATTTAAATGCATAATATATCAATTGTTTATAATGTTATCTATCAGTTTGTAACTTTTATTAAATTAATTTGTTATTGAATTCAAAAGTAATATAAATTTGTTTTTTTTCAAAATATAAGGAATTTTTACAATGTTTAAAAAATCTACATTAAAGTATTTTGCTTCATTTTTGGGGGCATTAATTTTGATGCTCGGCGTTCAAAATATGAATGTGGCAAATGCTCAGGATATGGGTCCTGACAATTACTGTATTCCCGGACCGGAATATGCATCTGCAAATCAAGGAGTATTTGGAAGAACGGATATCTGGTGCTACCCTTCATATTTGAGCAGTATTAGTACTTTTTATAAAGAGTACATGACTTCTCCTATTTTAGAAGTAAAAGTTACAGAAGTTGGCTCAAATGAAGTTAAAATTCACAGAATAAGTCGTGCTACTGCAGTTGACGGACCTTGGGAAGGCTGTTATGTGTTTACAAATTCTCGTTTTGAAATGTCACCGGGTGAAACTTATGACATCGAAATGATAGGTCTTCGTAATTATGGTATATTCAATACTACTAATTACTGCATTTATAACTGGAATTCATGGTATAATAACCGTATATTTATTGACTATAATTTGAATGGGGTATTCGAATATAGTCCAACAGGTTACAGTGAATGGATAAACAGTCCTCAGGAAATCTCTTCAGGCAGAACCCAGAGAATTGGTCATAATTTCACATGGAGAAATATGATGCAAGCAAACTGTACAGAACAGAAATACACATATAGAATTACAGTATCTGACGACCAGGAAAATGGTGTAGGCAGAATGAGAGTTATGCATTCAATAAATGCTCCTACTACAATCAATAATACTAATCCAATGCTTCCCGGTACAGCCGGAAGTGCTTGTTGGAATGGTTATTTATGGCCCTGGTGGAATGACCAGTCGCAATATTATGGTTACAGTTATGGAGAAATTGAGGATTATATAGTAGAATTCTCGCTTCCATTAAAAGGTTCATTCCCTAATAACATTGCTCCTGATGATATATTACTTGCAGGTGAAGCTTATGACGGTACAACAAGAATGTTAAGCGGTCAGATGACATATTTCGAAAGACCTTATGTTCTTTTTGGAAATCCAATGCCTCCGGGTTCAATTCTTAACTATGCTATTGTAGGTCCACTTCCTGATGTAGATAACGTTATATATGAAGGTCGTGACTTAGCAACCAATCTAAAAAATATTAGAGTAGGTACTGATGTAATTGGAACCAATGTACACTTTAATATTCAAAGAGCAACAGGACCCGGTGTAGTAAACAACTATGGTTTCCGTTGGCTTAATGGTGGTGAATATCAGCTTGTCATCGGTCTTGGAAAAGATGAAAACAGCCTTAAATTCATGAGAAAGAATTTCGTAGTATCCTGGGAATGGGATATGGCAGCAGTTGATATCAGCGAGCCACTTTCAAGCGGTCCTCCACGTTTCCACAAATATCCGAGAGGCTTAAGTCTCAATCTTAAAGGTGCTGTTCAGAACGTAGGTCTTCGCGGTGTAGCTAAATTTGATGCTTACTTTGATATATACGATTCAAAAGGCAACAAAAAAATAACAAAAGTTATTGAATGGGATACAGTAAACTTCGGTCAGTATGTAGTAGCTGCAAAACAAAGAGTTAATCTTGACTTTGGCACTTGGAGCACTACTCAAACAGATATTTATACTGCTACGCTTACAGTTAAGCTCCGTAGCGCAACAGATATGGAATCATATAATGACTATTTCCGCAGAGAAGATCAGCCTGCATACGAATTTGCAGTCAAAGATGAAATCGAAGCAGCAGCTCAGACGATTAACGTGCCTGAAAGCAATGGTGATTACATAGCAGGACGTCCATTCTTCCCTGTAGGAACTCTTTCCAACGAAGGTGTGGGTGATATATCCAACGCACCAACAAGAATGATTATCACTAAGATTCCTGAAAACACAGTAGTCTATGACAGAACAGTTAACGTAGAAGATATACCACAGGGTCGTTACAATTTGAAACAGGTAATCTTCCCGCAAACAGAAATTATGCAGCCCGGTACGTACCTTGCAAGACTCATAGTATCACATCCTGATGACCTTGAAATCTCAAACAACGAGTATTCACATCAGTTTACAGTATCAAGCGGACTTATCGGCAAATATACAATCGGAACAAAGTTCTCTGGCAATGCACGCAACTTTGCAACAATTCAGGATGCAATGGATGTGCTCTATCTCCGCGGTATGAACGGCTCAGTAACATTTGAATTTACAGATGCAGAATACGATGTTTACAGTACCAGCAATGGCGCTCCTGCATGGGACTTATCAACAGCAATTATGGGTCTTGGCTATAATCAAAACACAGGCGATTACTGGACACTGACATTCAAGCCTTCTGAAGACAGACTTGTAACACGCGCCTCAGTAAAGATTAACCTGCATTCAGGTAATGGTCAGGGTGTTTACTTTGGTCAGTCAGTACTTTCAACAAATATGTACGCTGTACAAGGCGAGAACTTTGGCAACCAATATTATGTCCCATATTCAAACAGTGGTGGTTATATCACATTTGACGGTGGCGCTAACAAATCCTTCCGTTTTATTTTGAATACAGATCAGGAGGCATTTGGAGCAGTATTCTATCTTGGAGCGGGTTCACAGAACATATCAGTGAAGAACACCATCATGGAAAACAACAAGCTTTCGATAGCCAATAAAGTACGTCTTCCAAATGCACATTACTCAATCGTAGACGGCTTCTTGTTTACCCCAAACACAGAAATAACTGAAACCGGCTGGGTAGGCTATTCCGCAGGTATCGTAAACCGTGCAGAACTTTTAGCACTTAACACAGAAGCATTTGTAATCGCACTTGATACAATTACAAACAAAAACAACACATTCATGGGCAATGACATCAGCGGCTTTGGCTACGGCATCGTATCACTCGGTATCGGCGTACTCCGCGTACCACAGCTTGCAGACTTTGCACCATTCTACAACGAAAACACAATAATTGAAGGCAACAAGATTTACAACGTATCCGGCGCAGGTGTAGTCGTAGGTAACGAAGCAAAAGCAAATGTAAAGAACAACGTAATCTTTGATGTCAAAGGTGACGGCGGAGCATTTGCAGCAGGTATTATCGCAGGTGGTAATGCAACCCAAAACTTCCTTGGCTACAATAACTATGACCTCAATATTGACGGAAACGCAATCCACAACGTACGCGGTAACCAGGCAGTATATGGTATCTTAGTAGATCAGAACGCCAACAAATATCAGGTGGGAACAGAATTCAGAGTATTCCCTCCTGTCGAAGACAATATCAATGTAATGAACAATGCAATGTGGAAACTCAACGCACAGAACGCAAATACAATGCGTGCGGGTATTCACATGCTGACACAGCGTAACCTAAAAGTAGCAGATCCTGTAGCCCGTATGATTACACCAAACTATGCAGACTACTTCATCCGCAGCTCAACCATTGCCAACAATACAATCCTTATCACAGAAGATGGTATAAATAATGCCTCAAATGTAGCAGGTATCGGCATACAGCAAGCACGCGGATTACATTTGCTCAATAATGCAATCGCAGTAAATGATGCAACAGTAAATGCAGGCAATGAAGTAGCTTCAGGTATCTTCTATCATGGCGACTATCCTGAAAAAGACGGTCTTGTAGCAGACCGTAACGCATACTGGTTCGGTAACGCAAACATCTCAGCATACCGTCACATCTACACAGACTTCAAGACCCGCGTAATCGAAACGGGAGCCCGTAACGAATACCGTACTTTAACACAGTGGCAGATGGCAACCAAGAGCGAACTTAACTCAATCTCAACCGGTAACTTCATCAATGACCATTACTTTATGGGTAGCTATCCAGAAGAAATCCGTTTGCGTACAAATACAAAAGGTTCAGTCCTAACCCGTCGCGGTGAAAGATTAGACGAAGTAACACATGACATTTATGGTAATATCCGTGGTGTAGCAGGTGGCAGATATGACATCGGTGCAGTAGAATTCAATGGTGCACTTTACAACCACGATGCAGAAATGCTTGTAATAACCGAACCCGGTACTTACCGTGCAACAGATGGTATGTTCAGCGATGCCGAATACTTAATGACCACAGCTCCTGTAGAAGTAAAAGCCATAGTACGCAACAGCGGTAATATGCCTGTCTTCAACAAGAAACTTTATGTCAACATCTATCGCGAAATGCCAAACGGAACATTTGCCTTAGCATTTGGTCCAGTAGAGCGTCAAATAGACTTAGATGCAACAGAAAACCTGGAAGTCAGCTTCAATATCGGTGACGGTATCGGCAATGACTTCGTACCTGAAACATACAACGACTTACGCAACCAGAACTATTCCGTACCTTCACAGTTCCTCGGAATGGAAGCAAACGTAACTCCACGCTACCGTATAGTAGTAAGTACAGATCCTGATGAGTTCAACTCAAACAACGCAACAGAAAAGATCTCACGTTTCTATATACAGCGCAGTGGTATCCGTTTCTTGGTCAGCAACCAGCAGCACTTTGCAGCGGGCGTAACACCAACAGCAGATGAACTTGCTTATGGCTTAAACTACGAACAAATCAAAGAAGGTATGAAGCAGCTTAACTGGGAAATCGACCTTATAGCAGCACGTTACGACTTTGACTTATTCAACCGTTATGGCTGGGAACCACGCAACGTAGACTATACAATTTATCGTTCAATGATTTGGTCAGATGGTCACAACAAGACATTAAGCCGTCTTGAAAAACTCAATCTCACAAACTTCGTAGAAGCAGGTAATGTATCAGAGAAGAAAAACCTTCTTATCGGCAGTGAAGAAATGGTAAGAAACAACGTCAACATAGACGATGCAGACGAAGTATATGTAACCAACATCCTTCGTGGAGAATACCGTCATCCAGGTAATCCACTTGGAGCAGGCAGCAACTACAGCGGTCGTAATGTAACAGGTATAGCAGTAGGACGTGATGTAGTAATGGAAGTAATGGCAACAGGCGTAGCCGGAGATATGTATCCACAGCCTGCATTAATGAACATCGTCAATACCGGAAACGGTATCAGCCAGATGGCATTCCGTTACAACAGCGTACAGAACCCTGAATGGCCGGATGCAGCAAGAATCGGCGGTATTGCAACTACAACACTTACTTCAAACGTAGTATATCTTGGTATAGACTGGCGTCACTTTGCAGATATCGAAACAGTACTTCGTGCCAGCTTCGACTTTATGGAAAGAAACGACGGTACAGTTGTACCTGTAGAACTCTTAAGCTTCGATGCAAAAGCAGCCGGCAAGAGAGTAGATATCAGCTGGGCAACAGCAAGCGAGCTAAATACATCCCGCTTCGAAGTAGAGAAAGCAGCTCAGGGTAGCAACTTCTTTACTAAGATAGCAGAAATGGAAGCAGCAGGCAACAGCTCAGTAACATTAAACTACGGACCTGTAGTAGATAACAACGTAGAATACGGCAAGACATACATCTACCGTTTGAAAGCATTAGACCGTGACGGCAGTTTCTCATACAGTGACGAACGCACAGTAACACTAACCGGTTTAAGCGGCGTAATCGAACTCGGACAGGCAAGACCAAATCCTGTACGCAGCGAAAGTACAATCGAATACACAATGAGCCAGTCAGCAAATGTGGAAATCACACTTGTAGATGCAAGCGGCAAAGAAGTTGCAAGACTTTACAGCGGCATGCAGACAGCCGGTCAGCACATACTTAACGTAGATGCAAAAGACCTCGCAAGTGGTGTATATCAGGTAGTATTGCGCAGCGGTGATGTAATGCTTATAAGCAACGTCAACGTAGTAAAATAACCCAAATGCTTAGACCTGATTAATTCAGGTGCTGAGACGACTAATAGGCAGACGCTCTGTTGGATTTATTCCGGCAGAGCGTCTTGCGTTGGTGGGTTTGATTGGATTTGAAGTCAGTCCAAATAATATGGAGGATTGTTAATGAAAAGCAAAAAAACATTGAAAAGTTTAATAGAAAAAACAACTTAAATATATAAATATTTAAAAAAAATATATATTTTTGAATATACAAATATGAGAAAAGGTATTTCCTTATAAATATAATTCTATGACAAATTTAACTGTGGAAAGTATTCAATGATCAGAGATATAACAATTATAATAATTTGCTTATTTAGTCTTAATTTGCAGGTAGCATTTTCGCAAGTAGAAAATTTACAGATTTCGCATCCTGTTTATCAGTATCTCGAAAGGGCTGAAGCCCGCGGTTTTCTACCAAATATGTCACTCAATGATTTGCCTTTGCAAAGAGGTCAGGTTATTGAAGCTCTTAAGATGATTAATGAAAACGATACACTTCTAAGTGATTCAGAAAGGAATACTTTAAGAAGATATTTGATAGAATTTGGGATAAATAGTCAAACGTCTCGTATAGTTTTCCCAAGCTCTACTGACAGCACTCAAATACTTTTTTCGGGTCTTTTGACTGATGATGAAAAATTTATTTACAGATACAAAGACTCTACCCATTCAGCAAGTTTTATACCACTTGCATCAGCAGAACTTATGACAAGAAATAACAACGACGGATTTGATAAAGCATTTTTAGGGCATCTTGGATTCAGACTTTTTGGAACACTTGGAAATTCGCTTGGTTTCAACCTCCAAGTTACAAATGGAGCATTGCTCAATGGCAATAGGGAATTAGCTCTCACTGACATGAAATATTCCCAAAATATAAAGTTTGCAGTTTTGGAAAGTGATATTGATTATACCGAATCTCATATCAGATACCAGCATGATTGGTTCTATGCAGGAATTGGCAGGGAATCACGTCTGACCGGTGCCGGCTTTAAGCAGCGTCTTATAATGTCTGATAACCCGCCGGCTTTTGATGCAATTGTAATTGGAGCAAGAACTAAAGGATTTGAGTATAAATTTATGCATGCATCACTTCTCTCGCTTCCTCAGACCTACTTTGGCTGGGAGACAGGACCAAATGTAAAGTTTGTACCAAAATATATGGTAACACACAGATTATCGGTCAGACCATCATGGGGTGAGATATCTTTCTTCGAGAATATAATTTATTCCGATAGATTTTATGATTTGGGCTATCTGAATCCTCTAAGTTTTCTAAAATCGCTCGAACATGCACTCAGAGACAGAGATAATGCCGGAATGGGTATTGATGCAACAGTAAGAATAGTTGATGGTGTGCAGGTTAAAGGCACATACTTTCTTGATGATGTGATTTTTTCAAATATCGGAAAAGGTTATTGGGGAAATAAAGCCGCATGGAATCTTGGTGTAATGTATAGTCCGACGATCCCTTTTGATTTTGGTGTTGAATATACGAGAGTTGAACCATTTACTTTCTCTCATTTCAATATTCAGAACTCAATGACACATGATAGCTATATTGTAAGCTCTTACTTACAGCCAAACTCAGACAGATTTACATTCTTTGGAAATTATTGGTGGGGAAATCGGTATCCGCTCGAGTTCGCTGTTTCCTACAGGCGATGGGGCAGAAATGTGTTTGATGAGGATGGTGAATTAATTAAAAATGTTGGCGGCTCAGCGCTTCAAACTCATCGCCCGGGCGACCCAACGCTTGGATATTTGTTTATGGATGGTGATGCTGAATACTTAACGACTTTAGATTTAAAAACGGGCTATGAATTTTTTCGGGGATTTAATTTTATGGTTCATTATACATTATATTCAATAAATAGTGAAATTGACCATTTTGTTAGATTTACTCTCAGATTTGATGAGTTTTAATTTGTGTATTGATGTAATATAATTTAATGAATAAAATTTTTTAAAATTTTATTCTGATACTTACTGCAGGAATAGGAAGTGGAGCAAAATTAAAATTCATTGACAGGTTGTCATCAACCTGAAAATCGTATAAATGTGCTCCAACATAAGCATCAACTGCTGCAAGTATATAAACTGCCAGGAAATAGAACCCGCTCATATCACGATTATCGCGGTAAAACTCGCGGTAAGATTTTGCGAGGTTATAATCGGCAGTGCCTTTTTCCAAGGCTGAAAGTCTGTTGTCATAATCATTAAATTTAAGCTGGTTGTCAATTATAAAATATACTAATGTGCCTGATGCAACAAAAAAAATTGGTGCTTTCCAGTAGCTTTCGACATAAACCTGACCCCAACCCGGTACAGCCAGAGAGCGCCATATAGCGCCCCCTGTTGATTTTGTCATCTTGAATTGACTAACTTTTTTATCGCTTTTCTTATTCTCGGGATTCTCATCGGCTCTGAGAATTTGAAATGACAAAGCATAAATAAATATAAACAATATTGATATAATGAATTTTTTCATTAGATTATTTTGTTATTGCAATTGCTTCAATTTCAATTTTTACATCTTTTGGAAGCCTTGCAACCTGATATGCCGCTCTTGCCGGCTTGCTTGAACCGAAATACTGATTATAAATTTCGTTCATAGTTGCAAAATCATTCATATCAAGCATGAGTACGGTTGTTTTTACTACATCATCAATTGTGCAGCCGGCAGCTTCCAAAATTGCCTGAATATTTTGAATTGCCTGATGAGTTTGAGTCGTAATATCATCACCTGATAGAGTTCCATCAGCTTTAAATGGAATCTGACCTGAAATAAACAGAAATTTGCCTTCAACTTTAACGGCTTGAGAGTAAGGTCCTATAGGTGCAGGTGCTGCATTTGTTAAAATAATTTCTTTCATAATAATTTCTCCTGATTTATATTTTAAATAATAAGACGAAGCAGATTAATTTGCGTAATATTTAGCAAGAACTGCTGCGCCAAAAATACCTGTGTCCTGAATAAACTTAGCTTTAATAACTTTTACCCGTTCGGATATTGAAGGTATACTTCTTAACTTTAATATTTTTTCAATTTCGTTGATTAAAATTTGTGATTGCGATATACCTCCACCAATAATGAAAGTAGGAATATCAAGAATATTAGCTGAATTTACAAGTGCCGTACCGATTCTTTCGCCTGTGATTTTCAGTATTTTCAACGCGGCTAAGTCACCTGATTCAGCATCACCTGCTATCTCGCCGACATCAATATTATCATAATCATTTAATTTCGAATTTGGATAGTCGGGAAGAATTTCAGCAGCTAAATTCAATATTCCCTGCCTTCCGGCTAAAACTTCAATTGTACCAATTCTATAGCTGCGGGAGTCATACCTGGTATTTGTGTAGTCAATTATCGTATGACCAATTTCACCGGCACCACCGCTGCTGCCCCTGAAAATTTCACTATTTGAAATAATAGCACTGCCAATTCCTGTTCCTAAAGTAACGTAAACGAAGTGTTGATATTCAAGTCCGCTACCTAATTTTAATTCAGCAAGTGCAGCCACATTGGCATCATTATCAATTGCAATTGGAAGATTGATTCTTGATTTAATAAGTTGCTTAATTGGAAAATCTACAATTCCTAACATATTTGGAGCGACTTTTATAACGCCTTCTCTGCTTACGACTCCCGGAACGCCAAATCCGATTTTTTCAATATTAGGAAAATTCTCAATTGAACTATTGATTAAATTAAATAATTCATCAATTAAATATTCCGGAAAATCCCGGGATTTTGCATTTTCAAGGTAAGGAATCTTGAATTTATTAAATAATTTAAAGTCATAATCAAAAATGCCTGCTTTAATGCTTGTACCGCCAATATCTATTCCTAAGAGCATTATTGTTCTTCCTTAGGTAAATAGTAAACTTCCTCATTTTTACGCTTCATACCGTATTTCTCACGGGCTATACGCTCGATTGTAGCGGGATCGCTTTTCAGCAGTTCAATTTCCTGACGAAGTGAATCACTTATTCGGTTTTTCTCTTCGATTTCTCTTTTTAATGTAAGTTTCTTGTACTCAAGTTTGAACCGGTTCAAAAGCCCATAATCTGAAAATAAAATTACAGCAAAAAATATCATAATAACTGAAACGCCGATTATGATTGCTCGGCGTTTCGGGTTATTAAAAATATTTTTAAAATTAATCATCTCAGTTATTTAGCAAATTTCTTAAGGAAATTAATAAAATCATCCATTTGTTCTTTTGTTCTTTTTTCGGTTACAGCAATCAGAAGTGTAGGTTTGCCATTATTCTGAGCTGTTACATCAAGTCCGGCAATGAATCCTTCATCCAATGCTTTTTTAGTAATTTCTCCGGACGGAACGGGAGTAGTTACAGCAAATTCATTGTAGAATGGCTTATCATTTATGAGCTCAAAGCCTTTGATTTTTGAAATCTCTTCAGCAACATAATGAGCTTTTCTGAAGCACTGTTCAGAGACTTCCTTAATGCCCTGCTTGCCCATAGTTTCCATATATACAGTAGCAGCAAGCATAAATAAACCCTGATTTGTACAAATGTTGGAAGTTGCTTTTTCGCGCTTAATTTGTTGCTCACGTGTTTGAAGTGTCAAAACAAAACATCTTTTACCATCGAGGTCTTCAGTTACGCCTGCGAGACGTCCGGGGATTTTACGAACAAATTCGTTTTTGCAGGCAAATAATCCTAAATATGGTCCGCCAAAATTCATAGGAATTCCGAATGGTTGTCCTTCACCAACTACAACATCTGCATTGTAACTGCCGGGAGCTTCAATAATTCCAAGTGACATTGGATTAACAACCACAATAAATAAGGCTTTTTTAGAATGAGCAATTTTTTCTATTTCAAATACATCTTCAAGATTACCCAGAAAATTAGGCATCTGAACTATTACACCCGCCGTATTTTCATTCATAGCGGCTGCAAGTCCTTCGAGGTCTGCTGTACCGTCTTCTTTAACAAAATGCTTGAATGTATAGTTTCTTCCGGCAGTTATTGTATTTGTGACAGTCACATAGTTTGGATTGACTGTCCCGGCGTAAAGGAATTCGGATTTTCTATTGTGTGCATTTGCCATGAAGCATGCTTCTGCAAGACCGCTTCCTGCATCATAAAGTGAAGCATTTGATACATCCATACTTGTTAGCTCAGCTATCATACTCTGGAATTCATACATCGCCTGAAGCGTTCCCTGTGAAACTTCAGCCTGATAAGGCGTATAGGCAGTTTTGAATTCCGGTTTATTAAGAACAGCGCCTACAATTGAAGGTATGAAGTGGTCATAAGCACCGCCACCCATGAAACAAACATGAGTATCAGCGGTCATATTCTTTTTGGAATATTCTCTCAATAACTTCATTGCTTCAAATTCTGAAAGTGCAGGTGGTAAATTCAGTGGTTGTGTAAGCTTAACCTGTGGAGGTATGTTTTGCAGTAAATCATCAATGCTATCAATGCCAATAGTATCAAGCATTTTCTTTCTTTCTATATCCGTTGAAGGGATAAAATTCATTTCTTAACTCCTAAATAAAATAGTTTTTTCTAATTTGCTTTTTTATCAACTACAAAATTACTTCTTTTAAGTCTAATCTCAAAAGAATTACAAATAAATATATGTTTAAAATTGTAATTATAGCAATCAATTGTGTAAGAAACCAGCAATGTAAATATTAAGTCGCTTATAAGTGTACCTTTTATTCGAAGTTATATAGTATTGACATTTCAAATAATCAATAATATTTGTCCGGCTCGAAGTGAATGTTGAGTTGGCAAAGGATATATGAATTCTAAAACAAAGCCTATACTGATCTAAACCTATCGTTTTGGCAAACTGTAACCTTGAAATATTTGGTTCAGCTCAGAATCGACAAATTATAAGTCTTTTAGCCATAAACTTGTTTAATAAATATCCTTATATTTTCATAAGCATAATCCGGCTGGATTTGTTTCATGCATCTGAAATGAAGCAGAGGACAGAAGTTCCTACCGATATGAGAGCATGGTCTACAAGATTGTTCTGACTCAAGAATCAAATTTGCAACTCTAAAGGGTTCAAACCCCAACTCACGTACAGATGAACCAAAAAACGCAACTACAGGCACTTTCCTGGCTGCAGCAATATGCATGACACCGGTATCATTAGTAATCAGAAGGTCTGATTGGTCAATAATTTCGCAAGTTTGCTGAAGATCAGTTTTCCCGCACATATCAATCATACCCGGATTTAATTCTATTATTTTTCCGGCATATTTGGAGTCATTAACACCACCTATGATTGTGACTTTTCCGACAATTGGTTGTAATTTCCTGAGTAAGTGGGCATAATTAAGATATCCCCACTGTTTAGTCTTGTAATGAGCTCCAGGTGCAACAGTAATATTTAACTTGCTTTTGCTTATGTAATTTCGCTGATGTGGTGAATATATTTGTTTTGCTTTGTCAGATGGTAACCAAAACTCAAGTCCTAAATTATCATCTGCAATATCATAATCTTTGAAAAGTTCGTTATAAATATCAAAAATATGGGGATAATTTTCGCCTATACCTTTCTTAAGCCAAACGAGTTCAAGTTTAAATACACGTCTTTTATCTACCTTATGAACGGTTGTGGCAAAATCCTCAGAAAAATATTTGCTTACTGAATTATTTTGAAGGTCAAATATTATGTCATAAATTCCTTGCTTTTTATCTATATTACTTTTCAAAAGACTAATTGCCGAGTCTGTTGCATTCTTTTCGCAAGTGATTATTTGGTCAATATATGGATTGTTCTCAAATATTTTTCTGAATGGTTTATGAAGCAAAAAATCAATTTTTGCATCCGGAAATTTGCTTCTGAGAAGTCTAACAAATCCGGTTGTTAAAACAATATCGCCGATTGAACTAAATCTTATGACAAGAATTTTTCTAATTTGACTATTTTTCATAAATATTTGTAAAAAAAATTGTAAATTCGCATAATGTAAAATAACACAATTTAAAAACATATAAAAATAATATTTATGAATTACACCGTTGAACACAAAGATAATGTTGTGATTTTCAAACTTGAAGATCAAACAGTAGAGAGTTCTATATCTGCAGAGCTCAAAGCAAAGATGTTAATCCTTGCACAGCCGGATATAGATGCTCTGATAATTGATATGTCTAAAGTAGATGCGATTGACAGTTCCGGTCTTGGTGCATTGTTGCTTGCAAACCGTCAGCTAAAAGAACATGAAATACCTGTGATACTTATCGGAGTAAGGGATTTTGTTCGTAGTTTAATGAGTATGACAAAAATTGATGAAGTATTTGAGTTTTATCCGTCAATTGAAGTAGCTCTTGAGGATCTTGAGGCTTAATTAATTTTCCATTAAATTTATAATACACAGTCCAAATTGTTATTTGAGGAACAATTTGGACTGATAATCATTATATTTTTTTATAAGCTAAATGAACGTTTGAATAAATCTTCGATAGCTTTTTTCCCGTTTTCTTTTAATAATCTAGTGCCGGTTCCAGTAAAGTGTCCGGAAGAGATAAGAGGTTCATTTACAGAAATCCAATCTTCTTTATTCCATTTGAACCAACGATTTTCATCTTGATCAAACACAAAAAGAGGTTTGTTGCAGATTTTGCCAAATTCAGCACCCCAGCCGGTTCCACCTTTAACTGTTTTATCGTCAAGGATTTTGCCTATAACATAAATTTCCTGACCATTGTTAATTTGGTACCAAATAGTCTGCAGAATTTTGCGAAAAGTTGGTGTTTTGGGATATTCGCGGTTCATTATTTTTGAAGCATAAGTGAGGCTTATATCGCCTTGTTTTAATTCTTCGTGATTTAAAATGCGAATACCACGCAAACGTGAATGCTCGTGACCCTCAAATGAAAAATTGACTTCTTCGATGCCAAACTTTTCAGCGGTCGTTCCAAAATGTGCTTCAGCTCCCGGAGCTGCTCCGCTAAATAATATAGCGTCTTCTTTCTTTACCATTTCTTTCTCTACTAGTAGTATAAAATTTTGATTTCTATTAATATTGTTAATACGTATGAACTGGTAAAATAATTTATTTATTTAATTTAAAATCATCATCATGTTGTTTGTATTTACACTCAAAATAGGAAAAAATAATCTTGTGTAAAAATGCAGAATTGAATAATACATCTCTAATCTGAGCGATATTTAAAGATGATTATTGCATAAGAATTGATTTAGTCGTTAACATAATCGAATGACGTTTCTTTCAGATTAAGAATTTAAGACTATTTTGATTTGATAATCGAATTATAAAAAAGTTTCAGATGTAAAAAAGTTGGAATAATTTTTGATAATTATAAAAATATGAACATTAGTGATTTTATATTAAAATACTTGGAATATCTTAAAAGTGAAAAAAGTTATTCCCCAAAAACTTTGGAAAGTTATGCATTTAGTCTTTCAGAGTTTTCCGATTATTATATATCAGAATATGGCGAACTACCTGAAATTGATTTAATTGAAACAGACGATATCAGGCCATTTCTTGGATGGCTTCACGATAAGGGGCTTAAAAAAAATTCGCTGCGTCTGAGGATTTCGGCTGTCAGGTCCTTTTTTAAGTTTTGCTATAAAAAAGGATACATCTCGAGTAATCCTGCATTACTGATTTCAACTCCGAAAAGAGATAAACGATTGCCATCATTCCTTGTTGAAAATGAAATTAGTCAGCTTGTGCAGGTATTTGAAGCTGATGACTTCAAAACAGCCCGTAGTCTCGCACTTATTGAACTGCTTTATGGCTCTGGTTTGAGAATTAGTGAAGCTCTTGGACTTAATATTAACGACATCAGTTTTGAAGGTAATTATGTTAAAGTTACCGGAAAAGGCAGTAAGGAGCGTATAGTACCGCTAAGCTCCAAGTCGGTTGAAGCAATCAAATCATATATGAAATATCGTTCAGGCGAAAATATTATAGATAAAAAAGCTATATTTATTGCAGATAATGGTAAAAGAATGTACCATAGCGCAGCATACAGGATTGTAAAAAATGGGATGACGGGTGTTACCGAAAGCAAAAAGAAAAGTCCTCACGTATTGAGACATTCTTTTGCTACTCATTTAATTTCTAATGGTGCTGACATTAAATCTGTAAGTGAGATGCTTGGACATTCGTCACTATCTACAACACAGGTATATACACATTTATCAATTGAAAAATTAAAAGAATCTTATAAAAAAGCACACCCCAAAGCATAAAATTGATTATATTTATCTTTTTTAAATTGACAATATTGAGAAATGAATTATGAAATTGAAAATAGGTGTAATAGGTGTTGGACATTTGGGAAGTATTCATGCTAGATTGCTTGCTGAAAATCCTGAAGCAGAGCTTCTTGGAGTCAGAGATATCCTGCCTGAAAGAAACTTACATCTCGCTGCGGAATTGAATGTTAAAGCATATCAGAATTTAGAGGAAATAATAAATGAATGTGATGCTCTTGTAATTTCTGTACCTACATCTCTTCATTATGAAGTTGCAAGTAAATGTATAGCTGCCGGAAAGCACTGCCTGATAGAAAAGCCGATTACAGCAAAATATAGCGAGGCTGTTGCATTAATAGATGAAGCCCATAATCGTGACGTTTTGATTCAGGTTGGTCATGTAGAGAGGTTCAATCCTGCCCTCGCTGCTGTTAAAAGCTATGATCTGAAACCCCTTTTTATTGAGTCACACAGACTTGGGCAGTTCAAACCAAGAGCCAGAGATGTTTCTGTTATTCATGATTTGATGATACATGATATTGATATTATTCTTCAGCTTGTCAATTCCGAAGTGAAAAGCATTGATGCTAATGGTGTAAATGTATTGACTGACACAACCGATATAGCCAATGCCAGAATTACTTTTGAAAATGGGTGTGTGGCAAATATTACTGCTTCCCGAATTTCGGCTCATCCTATGAGAAAGATGCGGATTTTTCAGAAAGATGCTTATCTTTCATTGGATTTTCAGGAGCATAAAGTTGAAGTTTATAGGATTCATGATTCTGATTATTCTCCCCAATCAGGAATTCCTGCTACTATGTTAGGCTCAATCGAAACTGGAATAAATAACAAAAATATATATTTCGAAATTCCCCAGGTAATCAAAACTAACGCAATTGCTGAAGAGCAAACAGCATTTATCAGAGCAATCAAAAATGAAGGCGAAAATCCTGTTGGAGCTGATGAAGCTGCGCTGGCATTAAAAGTAGCTGAAGAAATAATTGAATTGATATATCGATGATTCTGCTTTTTTTTTGTTATTCAAGCTGAAATAAAATTAGCATTTATATCTAAGAAGTATCAATAATATAAAATGAATCCAAACTTAGCGAAACCGAAGGATGAATAAAATCTCTACTATTTAGCTAAGTTTGAGCTTATGTAAGACAATGAATTATTCTTATGCATTCAGCTTATTAATATCCAATACCATGATAAATAATTTCTTTAGAGATAATATCTTGTTTGTTGAGGCAATTTTTTCCGTCAACCACAATTTTGACATTATGTTTTTTTAGTATTTCGCCTTTAATTTCCTTGAACTCTGTATGGTCTGTAGCTATAAGTATGGCTTCAGATTTTTCAAGAATTTCATCTAAACTATTGGTATTGCTCATATCAGGGAAAAATGGGTCGAAAATATAAAGATTTGCTTTTTTGTCTTCTAGAATTGAACGCAGTTTGATTGAAGGACTCTCTCTCAAATCGCCGACATTTGCTTTGTAGGATAAACCTAAAAGTCCAATAGACGTATTTTTGATTGGCTTTTCAAGCTGATTTAGTGCATCAACGAGCTTATCAATTGCATATTCAGGCATTGAATTGTTTATTTCGCGTGCCAGTTTAAGAAACTTGTGGTCGAATCCGCTTTGTTTGGCTCTTTCGATTAGATAATACGGGTCAACCGGAATGCAGTGACCGCCGACTCCACAGCTTGGAAAATGTGGCATAAATGCAAATGGTTTATTAGAAGCGCCCTTAATAACAGCTATCAGGTCAATTCCAAGTACATCAAAAGATTTTGCTAATTCGTTTACGAATGCTATATTTATATCTCTGAAAGTATTTTCTATTATTTTTGTTGCTTCGGCAGTCTTGAGATTTGGCATTTCGTTAATTTCAGCATCAATGAATTCACGATAAAATGCAGCAAGTTTCTTTGTTGCTTTTAGTGAAGTCGAGCCAATATTTCTTGGAATATTATAAACATTCCAGACAGGGTCACCCGGATTGATTCTCTCAGGACAATGAGCTACATCGAAATCTATTCCTGATTTTAGTGTGGTAAGACTTTCAAGAAGAGGGACAACAATTTCATCGCAAACACCGGGATTGATTGTAGATTCAATAATTACACTCTGACCTCTTTGCAAATAATTTGCTATTGTCTGAGTAGCTGATTTTATTGGGGTGAGGTCGGGTGTGTAGTCATTTAGAACCGGTGTCGGAACGCAAACAATATAAATGTCTGAATTATTGATTATCTCTGGGTTGGCAGAACAATTCAAACTTACAATTTTTAAATCCGCAGCACACTGCACATCATCTATAGGACATAATTTTTCTTTAATCATCGAAATTTTTCTTTCGCTTTTATCAAAACCTACAACTTCGTGAGAAGTCAGTTTGGCTATTGCACAAGCAAGTGGCAATCCTACGTAACCTAATCCTAATACTGATATTTTCATATTTTTCTTTTAATTAAAATTATTATTCAACTGTAACACTTTTAGCTAAATTTCTTGGTTTGTCAATGTCGCATTCAAGGTCTAAAGCTATATAGTAAGACAATAGCTGCAGAGGAATTACAGAGAGCAATGGAGTTAGCGGTGAAATTGTTTCCGGAATATAAATAACATGGTCTGCAACAGCTTTGATTTTTTCATCCCCGATATTTGCTATTGCAATAACTCTACCTTTTCTTGCACGTACTTCTTCAATATTTGAAAAAACTTTATCGTAAATCTCATCTTTAGTAGCGATAATTACAACTGGCATATTTTCGTCTATCAGGGCGATTGGTCCGTGTTTCATTTCAGCTGCCGGATACCCTTCAGCGTGAATATATGAAATTTCTTTAAGTTTGAGTGCTCCTTCCAAAGCGACCGGGAAGTTATAACCCCTTCCAAGGTAAAGAAAATTCTTGACATTTGAATATTGTAAAGCTATATCTCTTATTTGGTCTTTTAGCTCGAGTATTTGCTTAATTTTATCAGGTATAAGAGTTAACTCCAAGGCGATTTTTTGTCCGTCCCATTTACTGAGATTTCTCATTCTTCCGAGCATTAAAGCTATTAAGCTAAAGACTGTAAGCTGAGATGTAAATGCTTTAGTGGATGCAACACCAATTTCAGGACCTGCATGAATATAAACACCGGCATTAGTTTCTCTTGCTATTGAACTGCCGACAACATTTACTATTCCGAGAACTGTTGCACCTTTTTGTTTGGCTTCCTTAACTGCTGCAAGAGTGTCGGCTGTTTCACCGCTTTGACTGATAGCGAAAATAATGTCATTTTTTTTGATAATTGGATTTCTGTACCGAAATTCGGAGGCATATTCAACTTCTACAGGAATACCGGCGAGTGATTCTATTAAATATTCTGCGACCAATCCTGAATGCCAAGAAGTGCCACAGGCAGTAATGATTATCCTATTACAGTCAAAAAGTTCGTCATATACGTTTCTAAGACCACCGAGCTTGACGTTGCCTTCGTCTACAAGCAGTCTGCCTCTGAATGCATCGTGAATTGTATCAGGTTGCTCAAATATTTCTTTTAGCATAAAATGCTCGTAGCCACTTTTTTCTATATGCTCAAGGTCAAATTCGATTTGCTCAATTATTGGCTCTGTGGATTCATTTTCGATTGTCTTGATATTATAACCATCGCGAGTAATTGTGCAAATTTCATTATCATTAAGATAAATTACCTGCTTTGTATATTGTATGACAGCTGCGGCATCGGAAGCTGCCAAATATTCGTTATTACCAATTCCTAAAAGAAGTGGTGAGCCTCTTCGTGCTGCAATCAGTTTTTCAGGCTCATAAGTTGAAATTACCAGCACGCCGAATGTCCCGTCAACCTCTCTTAAAGCCAGTCTTACGGCGGTTTCCAAATCATTTACACGTTCATAAATCGAACCAATAAATACTGCCAGCACTTCAGTATCTGTATCAGATTTAAATGTATAGCCATCGCTTACAAGTTTTGTTCTGAGTACGGAATAATTCTCAATAATACCATTATGAACAATACTGATATTGCCTGAGCTGTCGCTGTGGGGATGTGCATTCACATCATTTGGATAGCCGTGAGTAGCCCAACGTGTGTGGGCAATTCCAAAGGTTGAATTAAAAAAAGAATGGTCAACAAGTTTTTCGAGCTCTGTTACTTTACCTTTCTTTTTAAGTGTATGTATTTTACCGTTCTGAAGAATTGAAACACCTGCCGAGTCATACCCGCGGTACTCCATTCTGTTCAGTCCGTTTAATAAAATCGAAGATACTTTTCTATCGCCTATATAGCCGATTATTCCACACATAAAGAATAATACCAATAATAAATAACAAATAATCAATAACTAACATAGTAATAACTTATTGTTTCATTACAAAAATAAGTATTTTTTGGCATTCTGATTTGTAAATTATTTATTTAGAGACAAAAATCTTAATGTATGTTTCCTGCGATATATTCCATAAGATATTTATTTTCTACTTTGCTTTCTCTTAATGTAGCCTTTACGATATCACCAATTGATATTAAACCTACCATTATTCTATCTTTCATAATCGGTATATGCCGAACTTTGTTAGAAGTCATTATATTTTCGATATAGCTTAAATCGTCTTCGTAATCTGCAAAGAGTATTTTTCGGGTCATTAAATCAGAAACAGGAATATTTAAAAAATTCTCCGGTTTTCTGTGAACTGCACGAACAACATCACGCTCGCTCATTATGCCGGTCAACAAACCAGTATCTCCAAGAACAAGCAGTACACCGATATTATTGTTGATTAGAATATTGAGAGCCTCACTGAGAGGCTTGTTTTCACCAATTGTGAACACTTCGGGACCTTTGTTTTTGAGAATATCTTTTGCTTTCATTGCATCACCTTTTGGAGAATTGTTGTACATACCTTATATATCGTATATAAAAAAGTAATATTTTAACAATAATTGCAAATATTATGGGAATTTTTCCCAATAAATTCAATATTAATAATAAATAATCAAATATTAATAATAAAAATCCATTTAAAATTAACTTATCTCACTAAAAAATAATATTTTTGTATTCATGTCTCTTTAACAAAAAGTTAAAGATTTTGTAATAATTTTAAAAAAAGTAAAAATAAATTGTAACTTTTTGAGCATTCAATGTGTAATAGTGTTTGAATAAGTTGCAAAACCAAAAATTATTTGAGCGATGATTTTTAAGAGAAAAGAAATATCGGAAGAAGAGATAAAGCACAATGCCGAAGAAGCAATGGTAAAGGGCAGTGCTGAAGCTTTTCAGATATTATACAACAATTACGCTCAAAAAGTTTACAGGTTCTGTCTAAGAATGCTCGGAGAGGAAGAGAATGCAAATGATGCATTTCAGGAAGTATTCGTAAGAATATACGAAAACCGCCATCAATTCAAAGGTGACAATTTTGGAGCTTGGCTTTTTACTATCGCTAGAAATACGTGCCTTAATTACATCCGAACTAAAAAGGAACAGACATCTTTTGACGAAAGTTATCACCATAAATCAGATGATAACGAAAAAATGGATTTCAGCACCAAAGAGCAAATTGAAAAGGCTATAGCTGAGTTGCCTGTTCCTATGAGAGAAGCATTACTATTGAGAGAGTATGAAGATATGTCTTATCAGGAAATTGCTGAAACACTCGGTATCGAACTGTCACTTGCTAAAGTACGTGTCCATAGAGCAAGACTTATTCTTAGAAAGATTTTAAAACCATTAGTGAAGGAATTAAATGAGTCTTGAAATGCTCATATCGAAATATATTGACGGGGAACTGACAACTCTTGAGGATGCCAAGCTCCGCTCAATTCTAAAGGAAAATCCTTACGCAAAAGAAAAATTTGACAGCTCAGTCGAACTTCACATGGATTTGCTTGATGACAGAGACAGTATTCAAGTTCCTAAAAATTTATTGAAGCAAACTGAAGAAGCTGTTTTGATGAGAATATTCTCTACTACGGAAGTAATGGCTGCTCCTCAGCCTGTGAAAAAAGCGATTAAACTACCTGCAAGAATTGCAACACTTGCTGCAGTTGTGTCATTTTTTGCTCTGATATCATATTTGAACTTTGGAGATAAAGAATACCCAAGAATAATTGATATTTCAATGATTGAATCACCTGCTGAAATAATTGTTTCAAGCAATGAGACTGCTTTATCATCGAAAAATACATCATTTCAGTCGGTTAAATCTGATTTTACAAATATTGAAACTACTCAGTCGGATGAAAATTCTATAGTATTACTTGATAATGACAGTCAGGAAATTGCAGAACTTATACCTGAAATCGAAGAGTTTTTATCAGATATTTCACATATTACTACAGAGACGACTGAAAGCAATATCGCAGCTGAAAAAATTAAGCCTTCGGAAGATAATCAGCCTTTGAACATGATGTCTGACAAAATTCATGTTGCTCAGGTAAATTCAGGTAATAACAGCAATTTGGCAATAAGTAATATCCCACAGGTTAACTTTGGATTTACAGGTCCTGAAGTTACTTCAATTCAGCTGAATACAATTGTAAGTCGTGATTTCTCAAGAGCCGGCATTCAGACAAGTGGAAATTCACACATAATAAATATGTCTCAAAGTATTGGTTACAGCCTAAGCAGTAAATCTGTATTAGGAATTGAATTTGGTATCACTGAGTTTAATTATGACTATATCAAAATAATTCCTGTAGGCGGCTCAGCCGGACACTCATCAGGATTTTCTATTAATGAGCCAATTGGTGATGGTGGCTCAGGTGGCGGTACTTTAGTAAATCTGCCTGTCAGACTTGAGCGGCAGCAACAGTTTTTCTGGGGTATGGCTTTCTTTGACAATAATATTTACGATTACGACAGATTTTCGTTGAACGGCAGAATCGGGTTTGGTGCCACAAATGACGGTCCACTCGGACTTGGTAGAATTACTGCAAGATACAACATTTTAAGTAGTATTGCTTTTACTTTGGGTGCTGAGGGAAGGTTTTTTATGGTTAAAACACCGTTGCTTGAAAATAAAATTTCTACTGTTTCAAGTTACGGATTTGTTTACGGTATTCAATTGAATTTATAAAAATTTAAAAAATATGACGGTTATTTGAAATTTTCTTATTATATTTGACATTTGTTTTTTGGTAATTTGATTTAACGCGAAATTAACTGAAACTAAATATAGGTGATAAAGAGAAAAGTTGGTACATATTGATATTTTTAAATAGGCAAAAGTCTATAAATCTCCTGTACTTGCATAAAGCATTTTATCAATGCTGACACCTCTTTATTATTTATAACGATAAAATTCAGATAAAGTTTCAAAATTTATTTTGCAAATTAAAAAAATTGGTAATAGTTCATTAAAAGGAGTTGCCACTATGCATAAGTTTTTTGTACTTTTATTTTTAGGGCTCATAGCTATACCCTCGATGACCTTTTCACAGGTTTATGGAACCTTGAGAGGTAAGGTCGTTGATGAGGAAGGTAAGGGCTTACGAGGAGCCTCGGTTTTTGTCGAGGGTACTCAGAAAGGCGCCGCTGTTCGTGAGAATGACGGTAGCTACGTTATAACCGGTATTGTCGCCGGGGAATACACAGTCAGATTTACCTTCACCGGTAGAACTACAGTTCGAAAACAGGTGAGAATATCTGCAAGTTTAACAGCTACACTTGATGTAACAATGAGAGACGCTTCAGTTCGAACTGAAGAACTTGTTGTAGTTGCTCAGCGTGAAATTGTAAATCACACCAAGCAGGGCTCAATGGACAAGCGTTCAAATGAGGACATCATCAATACTGCCCGTGAAGGTATAGGAGCTGTTATCAGTTTAAGTGCCGGTGTTCTTCAGTCAGGTTCAGGTTTTTCTATTCGTGGCGGTAGAGCTGATGAAACTGACGTAAGAATTGACGGTATATCAGTAGGTAATGCATTTACCGGTGGCTTCGGTGCATCCGGAGCTGCTTACTTCCCAATGGTTTCATCATTTGCAACTGAAGAAGTTCAGGTTCTCAAAGGTGGCTTCTCTGCTGAGTATGGTGATGTTACTTCAGGAGTTGTGAACTCTGTTGTACAGACAGGACGTGATAATAAATATGATGGCTGGGTGCGTTGGAGAACTGATGTTCCGGCTTTGTTCGGAAGTCAGTCAACCGGAACCAGAATTGAAAGAGACGGTAGCCGTTTCAGAGCTGTTGAAGTCGGTGAAGGAGCTAAATGGCAGGGACAGAACGAGCACACTTTTGAGTTCGGTACAGGTGGTCCTCTTCCGCTTATGGCAAAAGGAAATACTTTTTACCTTACAGGAAGGTATTTTCATGAAGCTAACCGTAATGCCAGCTATGAAATTTATGACCCATGGGGTAATAATATTGGTCAAAGACCTGACAACGGCTCTTGGGTAAGAAACCTAACCGGACGCTTGAAATTTGCAATAGCTGATGGAGTTTCATTGACTCTTGGAGGTTCTTACGGTGTTTCCAGCTTTGAATTCTCAGGCTGGGCTTGGCTTTATGCTAACCGCGAAGGCTATGTTTATGACAAAAATGAAAACGGAAATTACTTATTAAGAACAAATGAAGATGGATCCCCTGTTACTAACGGGATGGAAGAAAGACTCTTCAAACAAAATGTTCTTGATAATTTCGTAATAAATTATTTTGCTTTACTTACTCATACATTAAGCCCAACAAGCTTTTATGAAGTACGTATCTCACAATCTACAAATAATGACTACTCAAGCAGAAGAACAAGCACTGACGGTCCCGGATTCTTTTCAGGCTGGGATATGCAGACTCCTTCTGACAACTATATGGTTATGGGTAATCAGCTTATACCGGGTAAAGACAAAATTGTTGACCAATACACACAATTAATTGAAAATACTTTTACTTCTGATGGATTTTTAAGACTTAACCTTCCACAAAGAAATCCTTTGACAGGATACTATGAAGGTCAGGCAAATGCATCAGGTTCTTATAACCCTTGGGGTATTCCTAATGTTGGTTTTGCAACATCAGGTTCCGGCGGTTTTAGTTTCCGTGATGGCAGCAACTGGACAATTGACGGTTCATTCAACCAGTATCTAAAAACAGGCGAATTCGAACACAACTTTAAAGCAGGTTTCCAGGGACAGATTCTTGAGATGTACAAACACTCAAACAGCAACCCTTACGATGGTAACCCGTTTTTTGATGTATTCGATGATGGTAGATTCGGTGGTAACTTGTATGCTGATAATGAAGTAGTAAGAGAAAGAACAAATCGTCCTTATAATCCAATGAAACTTGGTATGTATGTTCAGGACCAGATTTCATACAAAGGGATTATATTCAGCCCTGGTTTGAGATTTGACTTCTTTGACCCTAATGCTCAGTATCGCGTTAATCAGATTCCATTCGTTTCAATCAGAGCGGATTCGGGCTTTGCTGATGCTTCTGTTAAGATGCAGGTCAGCCCGAGAGTTAACGTTGCTTATCCAATAACAGAAACATCCAATATCAGACTTTCTTACGGTATGTACTTCCAGATGCCGATGCTTCAGTATCTTTATGATGCCTTTGCAGTTGATATAATTCGTGGAGCATCAATTCTTGGAAATCCCAATATGGATGCTCAGAGAACAAATCAGTATGAAATCGAGTATAGTCTTGGTTTGACTGATGACCTTGTATTTTCGGCAACTGCATTTTATAAGGATGAATATAATAAAGTAGGGATAGTATATGTTCCTGCTGTACCGGACCCATACAGTCAAAGAGATGTGACAGAATATGGTACATCACGCGGGTTTGAGCTTAATTTCCGTAAGACACCTCTGCCAACTGAAAATTATGCATTTGATATTAATTATAATTTAGGTTATTTGGCAGGTACAGCTTCCGGTCCAAATTCTAATTATGGTTTAACTATTGACCCTTATACAAATTTACCTGCTTTCCCTCTATCTGAATATCCTATGCCTAATGACATTCGTCACTTTTTTAAAGGTAACTTCAGATTTTACTGGTTAGATGGTCAGGGTCCTTCAATTGGTGGATTAAAAGTATTAGAAAATTCAGACATCATTATTACATCTACTTACAGAACCGGTGTTCCTTATACAAGAACTGACAGAAACGGAACTCCTCTTTCTGAAGTAAACTCAGACCGTCAGCCGTCATTCTGGGGCTTGGATGCAAGAATACAAAGAACTATACAATTAAAGAGTATCTTTGGTGAAAGTGCCGGAAATACTATGATTCAGCTATTTGTTGACGTTAATAACCTCCTCAATCGTACCGTAGTAACAGGCGTATATGCTACAACAAGTGACCCGCTTGATGATGGACGTACATTTGACCGTCAGGTTGGTGACTTTAACAGTATAACATATTACAAAACTCCAACTTATGAAAATCCTTCAACATTTGCATCTACCCAGTATGATGCTTATGGCGACAGATTATATAATGAGATGGCTGATTTTGACGGTAACGGACTTGTAACCCAGGCTGAAGTTTTTGAAAGTTATTTCAGATATATTGATAAAGTTATATCATTCAGAGGTAACTTCCAGATTCCAAGAACAATTTTCTTTGGTATGATGTTTAGGTTCTAATTTAACTATGAAAAAAATTTTAAGAATAGAATTGAGGATTTTATAATGATAAGATTAATCAATAAGGTCAGAAGCCCGCTCTTTGCAGTAGCTTTTATGCTAACTGTCCTTTGGTCTTATAATCTTCAGGCGGCTACCATAAATACCCCTGAGGATGGTCAGGACTCAAAAGTGGAATTTGACCTCAATAAATTGCAAAACAGGACATATTCAGGCGTTTTCGACCTTCAGCAGAATACCGTTAGTAATTTGCAGTTTTATACTACAAACTATGGTATTTTCGGGTTCGATATTGCACGTGGACGAGGCGGCGGTTTCTGGCCCAGAGGCTCACAGAACCAGTATTTATTCGCCGGTGGATTTTGGTTTGGTACCAAAAAATTCAGAGAAGTTCAAAAAGACACAGTAAGTTATGTTACAATTACTTATAATCCAAACTCAGGTAAAGGCTGGTTCGTACCCGGTAGAATTAACTACGGTGGTCCGGGCAATAAGGAAGTTCCTGATGAAGAGTTAGTAAATAACGACGAATTACTTCGTTACAGAACTTACTTCTCAACTGATTTTAACCCCGGTACAGGTGAGCCTATTATCTCAGCTCACACATTTAACTGGCCCATTTGGGACTCCTCTACCAGAATCGAAGATACTTTAAAAGTTGACCGTTATTTCGGCAAGTTTGTGCCTCAGGTCGAACTTAGAAATACAGCAACTTACAGTAAAGGACCTGCTTTTATTTCAGGTGAAGATATTTTCTCTACTTACAAAGATACTGACCTCAACTTCTATGAAGGTGGTGTTGCAGCTCGTCGTGAAAGAGGATATCCGTTGAGATTGCAGGTTGACCAGATGATTTATTCATGGGGTTTTGGCGATTATCGTGACTTTATTTTTATTAAATATGAGCTCACAAATTATTCTTCTGACACGCTCTGGAATTGCTGGCTTGCACCGGTAATGGACGTTGATATTGCACGTGCCTTGCAGGCAAGCTTTGGTGCCGGTAATGACCGCGCCAAATTCTATGATTGTGATACAACACTTAACATGGCTGTTCAGTGGACAAATACTGACCGCGGTGAATTCGGACATGGATTCGGATATTTGGGTTTCGACTTCTTGGAATCTCCTGCAGTTCAGAAGTTTTATGATATTACAATTAATGAAATCAGAGATGATGATGGAAATTTAATCAGAATTGATACTATTCGTACATTAAGACCTTATGACCCAAATAGAGATACAACTCTTCCAAATTTTGTTCGTAAGGACAGTGCTTTTTATAACACATCATCACAGCTTGGTCTTGTAACTTTCCGTAACTGGTCAATCGAATTCGATCCTAAAGAGGACGAAGAAAGATACCAATTTATCTCATCAAGAATTAAGGAAGGCGATACAGGTCCCGGTGACAAACGCTTTATGATGGCAACGGGTGAATTCCACATGCGTCCCGGTGATACTGCCAGAGTAGTAGTTGGTATCATTCTTGCAAATACCGCAAAAGGCGGTGAAGCTGATGGTACTTGTGAAGACATGGCTGAACTTGAAAGAAAAGATAAATTTGCCCAACAGGTTTATGACAATAACTTCCGCGCTCCTACTCCACCTGACAGAGCTGTAATTCGCAGAGTTGTTCCGCTCAATAATGGTGTTACAATTATGTGGGACAGCACTTCAGAAATGTCAAGCGATATTGATGAGCAGGGACTGGACTTTATGGGTTACAGATTATACCGTGCTCGCAGAGCTAATCTTGATGGCTTTTCTCCAAATATCGAACAAGGCAGTTCTGAATTTCCACTTGGGCGTGGTCCTTTGGGCTGGAGACTTGTCGCTCAATACCCATTGAGAACACCTTTTGTTAAAACTGAGTTCAGAGGTGGTCCTGACAATGATGATATGACTATGCCGCTTATTGATGATTTTGAAGTAATCGGTCCTTATGTTGATGCGTCCGGTGCAATTATTGACTCTATGGCATTGCGCGTTGTAAGACGTGGTATCGGTATGCAGGGATTCTCAAATGCTCGTGGCGGTATTGCCTTTGTTGATACTGCTATGTTCTACTCTCCATGGGGACAGGACTGGTGGAGAATTCTTGAAGAAGATGAAAGGGTATCAGTTGCTAACAATGGTACAATTAATGTAAATTACGGTGGCGCACAACCTTCAAGTTTGGTTTGGAGTACATCACCGCAGCGTCGTCATTATATTTTTGATAGTGTAATGGCAGGTGTTGCTTATTTGAACCGAAGTTTATTAAAATTCAATCCAATTTTCTACGAAAGAAAAGTTCTTCAAAGAAGTCAGTCATATTTTGATTACCTTGATTCAAACTTTGCTGATTGGGTTGTAGGCGAAAGAATGCCTGTTTTAGATCCTGCAACGGGTAGGGATGTTCTTGTCAGAATAACTACAGACTCAATATATCTAAGAAATACAATTAAATCCGGTGATATAAACGGTCAGCCAATGACACTTATAGAAGCCTGGGTGCCAAGAAGAATGACTGATATCCAAAGAGACCCGATCATTCCTTTGACAGTGAAGGATTCACTACACCTTGTTGAAGTAAAAGATTCTATCATTACATGGGTAAAAAATTCTCAAACGAGAATGGAATTCCCCGCTTATGAAGGAAGACTTCACACAAGAGAAAAAGTTATTGCTCCTTATATGAGATGGATAACTAATAACAGAACATTTACTGATATTGGTGATGATAATCGTGACGGTTGGGTAAGGAATGATCCCGATCCGACTATCACTGAAAGACTTATGAATAATATTGATTATCATTACAAAGTACTTGCTTACGATGAAGGTGACTACTCGCAACCAACTGAAAGTAAAGTAAATATTGGTTCACCCGGTCTGTCAAACTTTGTTACTGCACTCCCAACAGCTGCGCCAGCCGGAAAATTACCTGAGCTTGAAGTTATTTATGTTGACTCAGCCAGAATGGGTGGTCTTTATAACTGGAGATTTTTCGCAGTTGATAATGACAGAGTTATGCAAAGATTCGAAGGTGATACATTAGAGCTGAATTTAGAGCCATTCTGGAATCAAATACAGTTGACTTTGTCAGGTACTGTCCCCGGTAGAGTGGGGCTTTACCGTACTCTTGCTACTATGACAAGCCGAAAAACCGGCGATACGCTTTATCGTGGTCTTTTAAGCTATGAGGCTCAACCTTGCCAATTTAGCTTCACAAATCTCTTTACTGAAAACGCTGCATCATTTGTGCTTTCTGACTCAGTAATTACAGATCCTGACACAGGAATTCCTTACGTAAATCCTGAAACCGGTGGTTTCTATGATTTTGGTGTAGGCAATAAAAAAGATTTTATTACACGTACAGGCAGATTTTTCTCCGGCGATTTTTCTTATCCGGGCTATTGCTATACAAATAGCTGGACTCAAAATGCTTATGGCATCTTAGGTTTCAGTTTTGACTTTACACTTCAGCAATTTGCCGGAAGACTTAGAGCCGATACGGTTGAATTTGCACAAGGTGTTACTGCTGATACTTATGTGCATCCCCTTTCAGACGGATACAACAGAATAACAAGCGGTCTGCTGGATAAGGTTCTTTTGACACAACCTGTTGCTTTTGATTTTGCGACTTATCAGAATATTGATGCCAGCTTTAATAATGGTCCCGGTATATATGAATTAGAATTCCTTCCCGGTGACAATGAGCAAGTCACACTTTCTTATGATGAAGCAAAAGCGTCCAATACATTCAATGTTCCGTATCTCAATATGAGAATGAGAAATATCATTGAGTATTTACGTCCAACCGGCAACGGGCTTGACTCAGTTCCAGTGAGATATCCTCTTGAAGTTACTCACATGAATTTGCCATTGATTGAAGGAAGAACTATTAGGGATGGATTTCAATTTACATTTTATACTACGAGATTATTTCCTTCTCCTTTAAACTTGGCTCCTAACGATTTAGCTTCAAATGATTTCATTGGTAAGTTTAACTCTTATGCAATTGGTTATGTTACATTTCCTACACCTACTATGCCTGTAAGTCGTTCTGAATCAAATAATCCACGTCTCAGAAGGCAGTTTGCAAGACCGGTAGATGGTCTTGGTTCCCGCGGAAATGCTAATTCATTTACAGGATTGCAGGGAAGATATTACAAGACAGGTGTATCAGTTGATGGTAAAGATACTATTGACTTTATGAATGTAATTAATGTCGCTGGTTTGTACTTTATTTCTGATTATCCGAACCAGTGGAGAATTTGGGGGGGCTTTGAGTTCGATAAAGCTCAGGCTAATTACAATATTTGGACTGCTCAAGACTTCAAAGCAGGTGACAAGATTTATCTTAAGACTTATGGCGGTGCATTAGGGCTTCCGATGCCGGGTGCTCAGGTGCTTGCAGTTGTAAGTCCGCAAGAAAAAGATGCCAACTTCCTTACAGATGATATGATGGACCAGATTCAGATTTCTCCGAATCCATATTATATCACTCATCAGGCGGTCAGGTCACCTTATGATTCTAAATTGTTCTTCTCTAAATTGCCTCCTGTCTGTACAATTGAAATCTATACAGTAGCAGGTGATTTGATTACAACTTTGAATCATGATGAGTATAACAATGAAGGTACTCGTGACCGTCACGCAGTTGAGGTATGGGATCTTCTGACCCGAAACAGACAACGCATACAAAGCCAGGCATTGATAGCTGTAATTACAGCTCCAAATGGCGCCAAAACTATTAAGAATTTCAGTGTTGTTGTCGGCGGTTTCCGATTAATTGAACAATAATATTAGCATTTAAGCTGCCTGCCGATGAAAAGCAGGCAGCTTGTGCCAAATAATAACTTGGAGAATAAAATGAAAAAAATATTTATATTACTTGTTATAATTACAATGCCACTGGCATTCTTAAATTTGAAAGCGGTAGATGACTTAAGTGCATTCGGAGCTTCAGGCGGTGAATTTACTAAAATTGGTGCAGCCGGCGGTCAGTTCCTGAAAATCCCAGTAGGTGCTCGTGCAACCGGTATGGGTGGTGCTTATGGAGCTGTTGCTAATGACTTGTCGTCAATATTTTGGAATCCTGCCGGTCTTGCTGAAGTAAGCTCTATGGCTGCAGATTTTTCATACACTCAATGGTTTGCGACTTATTCGCATAACTTTGGTGCTATTGCTATGCCAATTGGTGATGGCTATACAGCAGCTTTTAGTGTTGTGAGTCTCTCAAGTGGAGATATTAACGTAACGACTGTCGAAAGACCTGAAGGAACAGGTTCAATTTATCAGGTTAATGATATATCAGTTGGTGCATCATTTTCAGGATATCTTACTGACCAGTTTTCATTCGGTGTAACTGTTAAGTATATCCAGAATGCGTTTTCTTCAGTCGCAGCAAGCGGCTTTGCTTTTGATATCGGTACAAAATATGACACCGGTATTCAGGGTATTAAGCTCGGCTTCTCTATGCACAATTTATCTACTCAGCAGAGATATGACGGTACTGACCTCCGCACATCAAAAAAACTCGAAGAATCACTTGAAATGGCTCCGCTTGATGCAACTTATCTTGCATATCCATTCAATCTTCCTATAATTTTCCGTGCTGGTGTTACAACTGATATTATTGATACTGATGAACATAAATTGCTTGCTGCAGCGGATTTTGTTACATTGACTGACATACCTGAGCAATTTATGCTTGGTGCAGAATATGTATGGAATGATTTCCTTGCTGTACGTGCAGGGTATGTATTCGGTCAGAATTCCTTCGGTATAGCCGGCGGTGTTGGATTGAAATATTTTGGCGGTGCTTTTGGTGGTACAATTGATTATTCAATTAATCCTTCTGTTAATCTTGGATTAGTCAATCGTCTTACAATTGCCTTGAATTTCGGTTCATAATATATCAATTTTTAGATATTGATTTTAATTGCCGCCAAACATTTGATTGTTGGCGGCAATTTTTCTAAGTACATATTCGTTTATCAAAATGAGGCACTTATGAAAAAATATTGTAACATATTGATAGTAATTTTACTACTGCTCTATACAGCAAAATTAAATGCTGAGGAGGAGTTGCGAATTGCGTTTGACGCTGCCACTTTCTTTTTTGATGATGTTGAAAACAAGTGGGAACTATACTATTCCGTTCCCGATAATATGTTTACTTATGAATTCGACGAGAACTTGAATCTTTTTATAGGTAAAATTTCTGTTGAAGTTTCGATTTCATCATCATCCACTGTTGTTGTATCCGACAGCTGGGTTATTCCAAATACTGTTGAATCAACTAATGCTCTTAAGCAAAATTATATTTTCGGAACAAGATTATTTTTATTAGCATCCGGTCAATATGAAATTCAATTATCAGCTTATGACATCAATAATCCTAAAAGGAAATTAAGTTATTCTAATAATATTATTATTTCTAAATTTGAAAAAAACAGAATAAATCAAAGCGAAATTCAATTTGCCTCGTATCTGGAAAAAATCAGTGAATCGCCTTTAGAGCTTGACCACAGCTATATGAAATATGACTATTATGTAATACCCAACCCGAGAGCCGAATTTTATGGAAGCGATTCTAAGTTGATGGGTATATACGAAATTTATAATTCTGATATATACGCAAAAGGCGGTATGTTACGCTCATATAAAATACTTGATAATGCAGGAAGTTGTATGGTTTATCATGCCGATACATGCAAGATAATCTCAGACAATATTCTGACAACTTTTAGTTTACCTATGGACACTTTACCATCAGGAGTGTATTTTTTATCGGTAACAAGTTCGTATCCGCTTGATAATCCTATAGATTCAGTAACTTCGACAAAAAAATTCTTTTTTTACAATCAGTTTAAGCCGCCTGTAATGAGGCAATACTTTACTGAAAATGAATTATTCGAACGAAGTGAATTCAATTCAATGTCAACCGAACAGACAGATTTGGAACTTGCTATGGCAATGGTTATTTCGAGTGAGGAGGAGATTTATCAGGCGAGATCTCTAACTGATCCAAAAGCAAAACAAAGATTTTTGTTCAAATTTTGGGAATCGAGAAATCCTGATTCTACTCTTGCCTGGAATCAGGCACTAAGAGATTTCCGTAGAAATGTTGAATTTGCTAACAAATTTTTTGCTTTTCGAAATAATAATCAGGGCTGGAAAACTGAAAGAGGTCGAATTTTGTTAAAATATGGAATGCCTACCCAGCGTGATATGCACATTGCTACAGGCGAAGAAAGACCTTATGAAGAATGGTTTTATGAGAATGTGCAGGGTGGAGTGCAGTTCTTTTTTGTTGACATCTCTCAAATGGGTAACTTCATTCTTGTTCACTCTACGGCGATTAATGAACCATTCAACCTTGATTGGTATGACCGTTATGTACCTGCGTCACGCGATAAAAGAATTGAGCGTGACCTTCAAAATACAAATCAAAGAAATGCTAATCCTTTAGGAAACCGAGCACCTTGAAAAAGATTATATATTTCTTCTCTCATTATTTTATGATGAGTTTAGGTTTTATTTCCCAAAAGCTTAGTATTAAAAATCGAGCTGCTTTTGGGAAGTTAATAGGTGGATTTTTAAGAATCCTCAGCAAAAGTCGCTCTGATATTACATTGAAAAATATCAAAAATGCTTTTCCTGAAAAAGAGGAATCTGAAATTATTTCGATAAGAAATGAATCTTATCAAAATTTAGGTATTACATTGGCTGAACTTCTTGCTTTTCCTTCATTAAGAAAAGAAGACTTTCTAAATTATGTTAAGTTTGAAAATATTGATTTGGTAAAAGAAAAAATTGCTGAAGGAAAGGGCTTGATTTTCATTTCCGGTCATTTCGGAAATTGGGAGTTAACAGCCTACACGGCAGGATTAGCTCTTGATGTGCCTATCACAATCATAGTAAAACCACAAAGAAATCATATATCTGATACTTATTTGAATAGTCTTAGAACAAGTGGTGGTAATAAAATTGTGCCTATGGGAAGAGCAGCGAGAACTATTATAGAGACTATCAAAAAAAACGAAGCAGTTGCTATGCTGGTTGACCAAAGTGCCCATTCACAAAAAGATGTTTTTGTTGAATTTTTTGGCAAGCCTGCGGTTACTTACGAAGCGCCTGCTATGATTGCCCTTAGATTCAAGACGCCTATTGTTACAGGATTTGCACATCGACAGCCGGATATGACGTATAAAGTAGTTATAAAGGAAATAAAATTTGATGATTTAGATGACTCCAAGGAGTCAATTGTCGAACTCACTCGCCGCCATGTGAAGGAACTCGAAGATAATATTATACAAAATCCCGGACTATGGGCATGGCAACATAAGAGATGGAAATATTCTTCTCCTGATAATAAAGCTCAATAATGAATATTAGAGAATATAGTAAAATAGCGATTTTGCAGACTGCATTTATTGGTGATGTAATCCTTACTATTCCACTTGTTGATACTATCCGACGTAACAATCCGGATTGTGAAATCACTTTCATAACCACGCCACAAGCCGCTGAAATTGCTGATATCGCCAGTTCAGTAAATAATACATTAGTATTTGATAAACGAAGCAAGCAAAAGAGTTTGAGTGGTATTCGCAGTTTTGCTCGTGATTTGAATTCTAATAATTTTGACTTATGGATTTCGCCGCATCGCTCGTTCAGGTCTTCATTGTTAAGCTATTTAATAAAAGCAGACTATAAAATTGGATTCAAAAATGCCGCATTTAGTTGGCTTTATGATTATAGGGCTAAATATATTCCGAATTTCCACGAAATTGAAAGAAATTTTGAGCTCTTAAATCCTTTTGAAATTGATAATTATTCAAATCTGAATGAATGTCTCTTTTCGATTAGTGAAACCGATAAAAAATCTGCAAAAGAAATTACTTATGATTTGAATGAATATATTGTATTGTCTCCCGGCTCTGTTTGGGAAACAAAAAAATGGCTTCCTGAATATTTTGCAGTGCTTGCTGAAATGTTGAAAAATTCCGGTTTTGGTGTTGTTCTAAGTGGCTCTAATGCCGATTATGATATTTGCGATTTTGTTTCAAAGCAAAGCGGAGCCCGGAATTTATCAGGTCTGACAAATATTCCTACAACACTCGAAATAGTAAGAAATGCTAAACTTGTAATAACAAATGACAGTGCTCCTACTCATTTTGCCGGATTTATGAATACTCCTGTGATTACAATTTATGGACCGACATCACCAATTTTCGGGTTTTCACCAAGAGCTGATAAAAGCCGAATAATCTATAATGATAAATTGAAATGTTCACCGTGTCGAATTCACGGTAGCAGGAAGTGCCCAATCGGAACTCACGACTGTATGAAGAGCATTAAACCGGACTTTGTATTCAGTGAATTTCTTTCCTTCATTGATTAAGAGATAAATTGTTTCACTAAAACCAAGTACCAGGAATATAAAATATATATAATTATATTCTTATTAATCAAAATTAAATTTGTCATTAATTCGTAAATTAGTATTTTCAAATTACGGGCGATGTGATAAGTGATAATTTTAAGTTCATTAGAAAAGATATTTCAGGAAGGATTAGCATCACACAAGGTTTTGGATTCGATTGATTTTGAATTTGAAAAAGGTAAAATTTATATAATGTTCGGCAGAAGTGGGTCAGGCAAGTCCACTTTGCTGAATTTAATCAGCGGTATTGACACTCCAAGTTCAGGCTCAATATTTTTCAAAGGCGAAGATATTACAAAGCTTGACGAAAGAGGCAGGACTTTATATCGTCGAAATAATATTGGATTTATATTCCAATTCTTTAATTTAATTCCAACTCTTACAGTTCTTGAAAATCTGCTTTTGCCGCTTGAATTGGTGAAAAATCTAAGCAAGTCAGATACAGAAAATTCTATGCAGCTGCTTAGTAAAATCGGACTTGTAAATCGTGCTAACGCCTATCCTGACAGGCTTTCAGGTGGAGAGCAGCAAAGAGTAGCGATTGCTCGGGCATTGATTCATAATCCTGATGTAATATTAGCCGATGAGCCTACAGGTAATCTCGACTATGAAACAGGAAAGAGTATTGTAAATCTGCTTGATGATTTAGTTCGTAAACAGGGAAAAACTATGATTATGGCAACCCACAGCCGTGATGTTATAGGTTTGGCAGATTATATTTTGAAAGTACGTGATGGTAAAATCGAAGTTGATACCGGAGCATCCGGAAGATGAAGGCAAATCTTTTCAAATCCGGTATAAATTACTCAATCAAAAATCCCTGGCAGACACTTCTTTCAATAATTGGAATTATGCTTGGTGTTGCAGTAGTAATTTCGATTGATATTGCCAATCAGAGTGCGTATAAAGCATTCGAACTTTCAATGGAAAGTGTCTCCGGAAAAGCTACTCACCAGATTATTTCAAATCCGCCCGGACTTGCCGATTCGTTATTCAGAATTATAAAAACCGAGCAATATATCCCGAAAGCAGCGCCTGTGATTGAAAAATTTGTAGGCTACAAAGGTGATATTCCGAGGACTTTCACTCTTATTGGTATAGACCCATTTCACGAAGCTCCATTCAGAGATTATACAGCGGATTTTAGAGCAATTGGTGGATTTGACATCGCGGCATTTCTGACGAAAAAAGGTGCTGTTGTTATGTCCGAATTTACCGCAAGAAGCTTAAATATTAATCCCGGTGAAAATTTTTTAGTCGAATCTGACGGCAAACCTAAAGAACTATTCCTTCTTGCTACGATTAAAACCGATAATGAGAAGCAGGCAAAGATAATCGAAAATTTATTAATTTGCGATATTTCAAATGCTCAGGATATTGCTGAATCACAAGGTTTTATAAGTCGAATTGATTTAATTTTGGATGATAGTTTTGATTTTGAAAATCTTGAGGCAATTCTGCCGGAATCCGCCCGATTACAGAAGTCTGATACCCGCTCGGAAACAGGCAAACAAATGACTGAATCATTCAGAATAAACCTCACTGCAATGAGTTTACTTGCATTAATTGTAGGTATGTTCCTGATATATAATACCATGACATTCTCGGTAGTCAGACGACAAAAGTTAATAGGACTTCTTCGATCAATAGGTGTGACAAGGAAAGAAGTTTTTCAATTAATCATATTCGAGGCACTGGCAGTAGGTTTCATAGGTACTGCTTTAGGAATTGCTGCCGGAATATTCCTTGGAACAGGTATCATTAATCTGGTTACCAAGACCATTAATGATATGTATTTTGTGCTTCAGGTACAGGAAATCTCGATAACCCCATTCAGTATATTCAAAGGATTTGCACTTGGAATTTCCGCAACCTTGATTTCAGCCTATAAGCCTGCTTCAGATGCAACAAAAGTAGCTCCAAGGACTGTTTTAATCAGGTCGCAAAGTGAGAGCGATATAGTTGTAAAATTTAAAAAATATCTTATATATGCTGTTATATTCGGGTTTGCCGGCTTTTTGATACTGCTTCTCGACAGCAAAAATATCTACTTCAGCTATCTTGGAATAGCCCCCATTATTCTTGCATTTGCACTTGTTACACCCGCATTCCTTGTAGTTTCAATGAAATTATTATCGCCGTTTATGAAAAGGCTTTTTGGCTCAATCGGAAAGATGGCAGCACGTGGTATCTCAACTCAGCTCAGCAGGACAACCATAGCTGTGGCAGCATTAAGTATATCAGTTTCGGCTGCTATCGGGGTAGGAACAATGGTGTCAAGTTTCAGGCATACAGTAGTCGAATGGCTGAATATGCGTCTTAAAGCCGATATATATGCTTCAGTTCCTACGATGGTTTCGAGATTTAATGACGGTGCTTTTGATTATGAAATTGCTGATAGAGTAAGCCAGATTGACGGTGTCAAGGGAATGAATCTTTACAGGGAATATCAAATTAATCACGAAGGAAATATTAAACATATATTAGCTGCAAGAGTACAAAATTTTAACTATGAAACATTTAAAGACAATGAAGTTCCAAATAATATTCTATGGGATAAATTCAATACAAAGGAAGGTGTCTTTGTTTCGGAATCCTATTCATTCAAAAATAGTACAAAAATCGGAGATTCAATTGATTTGCCTACAAATTTCGGATTGAAGCGGCTGGCAGTTATTGGAATATTTATTGATTACAGCTCTGATATCGGTCTGATTATGATGGAACTTTCGACTTACAGGCGCTATTATAATGACAGTTTGCTTTCGGGACTGGCGGTATTTGTCAAGGACAAATCACAAATTGACAGAATAATGGATGAAATCCGCATAGCAGCCGGTGAGGATTTGAATTTTATAGTCCGTTCAAACCGACTTTTGATAGATTCTTCAGTTGAAATTTTTGACAGAACATTTTTGATTACAAATGTATTGCAATTGCTTGCAATTGTCGTTGCATTTATCGGCATTCTGAGCGCTCTGATGGCACTTCAGCTTGAGAAAGCAAGGGAGTTAGGAGTACTGCGAGCAATTGGAATGATTCCGGCTCAGCTCTGGAAGATGGTCATTCTTCAGACTGGGCTTATGGGATTAATAGCTGGAATTCTTGCTCTGCCTCTTGGAAATATTCTGGCTTATATTCTGATTCATATCATCAATCGCAGATCTTTCGGCTGGTCTATAGATTTCTATTTTATACCTGAATATGCTTTTCAGGGTGTTCTTGTTGCAATATTTGCCGCTGTGCTTGCAGGAATTTACCCTGCATATAAAATGAGCAAATCTTCGCCTGCAATAGCATTGAGAGAAGAATAGTGTTTTTATTCCAAAATATGAATTGTTAAAAAACTTAGATGGTTTTTAATCGTCTAAATATTTACTTAAAAGAATTATATGGGTTAACTAGTAAATATGAATTACGATTATATCAAATATGAGAAAATAGAAGGCTCGGTGTATATAACTATGAACCGACCTGACGTTTTGAATAGTTTTAATAATCAAATGTCGAAAGAGTTTCAGGATGCCCTTGATATAGCAGGTAATGATAAGACGGTTCGTGCAGTTTGTCTGAAAGGAGAAGGTCGGGCATTTTGTGCAGGTCAGGATTTATCGGAAGCAATCAGCGGAGAATATTCAATTAAGGATATTGTAATTAATCAATATAATCCAATTATTTTGAAAATTCGTGAAATCGAAAAGCCTTTAATTGCTGCCGTCAATGGTGTTGCTGCCGGAGCCGGTGCAAATATAGCTCTTGCCTGCGATATAGTAATTGCTTCTGAAAAAGCATCGTTTATTCAATCATTTTCAGCAATCGGACTTATTCCCGATAGTGGCGGGACATACTTCCTCCCAAGGCTGATTGGACTTCCTAAAGCAAGCGCAATCATGATGCTTGGTGATAAAATTCCTGCGAAAGTCGCTGAAGAGTATGGCATGATTTACAAATGTACTCCGGAAAATGAGTTTCAGGATTCTGTTAATGAAATAATGAGTAAGATTTCTAAAATGCCTACATTTGGTTTAGCTTTAACAAAGAAGGCTTTGAATATGACCTATAATAATAATCTGACTTCTCAACTCGAACTTGAAGCAGAATTACAAAGTATGGCAGGTGATTCTTATGATTATTCTGAAGGAGTAAATGCATTTTTACAGAAGCGTAAACCCGAATTTAGAGGACAATAGAATATGGAGGATGGAAAAATGATAAATTTTAATAAGCATGTAAAGGTTGGAATTCTGGGTGCCGGAACGATGGGTGCAGGTATTGCTCAGGTAGCAGCAACTGCCGGACATAATGTGATATTATGTGATTCGAATTCTGAAGCATTAGACAAATCAATCAATTCAATTGCAGCGGGTCTTATTAAACTTGTTGAAAAAGGAAAAATTGAAAAGATCGAAGCTGATAATATTTTGTCGAGAATTACTAAAACAGATGATATAAATAATTTCTCTCAATGTGGAATGATTATTGAAGCTATTGTGGAAAATCTTGAAGTCAAACAAAAAGTATTTCAGCAAATTGAATCAATAGTCAAGGGCACTTGTTTTTTAGCCACAAATACTTCATCAATTTCAATTGGTTCAATCGCCTCAGCTTGCAAAAATCCGGAGAGAATTGTCGGCTTGCACTTTTTCAATCCGGCTAATATAATGCCACTTGTTGAGATTGTTCCATCAATTCTTACTGATAAAAATGTTGTGGATATTCTTTACGAATTGATGAAAGAATGGAAAAAAGTACCTGTAGCCGCTAAAGATACACCTGGATTTATTGTAAATAAGGTTGCCAGACCTTTTTATGGTGAAGCCCTTAGAATCTATGAGGAAGGCATTGCAAGCTTTGAAGAAATTGATCATGCTATGAAAAAATTCGGTGGTTTCAAGATGGGACCTTTCGAGCTGATGGATTTGATTGGAAATGATGTAAATTATAAGGTTACTGAGACGGTATTTACTGAATTTTACTTCGATGGCAGATACAAACCATCAATCACTCAAAAAAGATATGCAGAAGCCGGACTTTTAGGTAGAAAAAGCGGACGTGGATTTTACGATTATCAAAATCCCAGGACTAAATCCGAGCCCGAAATTGACAACGCTAAAGCCAAAGAAATTTTTGAGCGGATTTTGGTGATGCTGATTAATGAAGCTGTTGACACATTACATCGGAATATCGCTTCAAAAGAAGATATAGACTTAGCTGTAACTAAAGGCGTAAATTATCCAAAAGGACTTCTCAGATGGGCAGATGAAATAGGCACGGAGAAAGTTTTTTATCAGCTTAAATCATTGTATGATATTTATTTTGAAGAACGCTACAGACCGAGTCCATTGTTACGAAAAATGGCTCTAAAAGGCATGAATTTTTTTAATGACTAAAATGAGAGAATTATGACAGATTTTTCAATTCCAGAATATGTTAAAGCATTAGATCCTTATAAACCGGGTAATCAAAGGCAGGCAATTAAGCTCAGAGAAAATGTCAGTGAGGTTTTCAGCCTTGCTTCCAATGAAAATCCGCTTGGAACTTCTCAAAGGGTTATTGATACGATAGCTGAAGTATCAAAAAATTTGGGTATTTATCCTGACCCGGCATCTTCTGAACTTGTAAATCTGATAGCCCAAAAGTTCAATAAGAAACCTTCTCAGATCGTATGCGGACATGGCTCTGAATCTCTCATAGCTCATATCGTGAATGCATTTTCAGACATCAACACAAGAGTTCTTACATCAATGGGTACTTTTGCCGGAATTTATGTAAAAACTAATAAAATTGGCAGAAAATTAAACCGTGTTCCGCTTAAGGACTGGGGTTATGACCTCGAAGCACTTCTTAGGCGTATTCATAGTAACACCAGAATTATTTACATTTCAAATCCGAATAACCCAACTGGCTCGATGATTTATAAGGATGAGTTCGAGTGGTTTATTCAACAGGTGCCGGAAAATATTGTAGTTGTCCTTGATGAAGCTTATTCAGTTTATGGTGCTCAGCACGAAGGATATGTTGACGGGCTTTCTTATGATTTGCCAAATCTGATAGTGCTTCATACATTATCAAAAACTCATGGTCTTGCAGGGCTTAGAGTTGGTTATGCAATTGGTCCGGAAAATTTAATTGATATACTTTATAAAGTCAAACTGCCATTCGAGCCAAGTCTTATAGCTCAAAAAGCGGCAGTTGCAGCACTGAATGATTATGATTTCTTGACTGAAACAATCCGAATTAATAAAATCGGAATAGATATGCTGATTAATACTTTTCTTAAATTAGAAATTGAATTTATTTACCCAAGAGCAAATTTCATTATGATTTTGCTAAGCAGTGATGAATTTGTTGAAGAATTTGTACGTCATTCAAATGAGCATGGAGTAGCCATCAGAAATTGCAGACCTTTCGGTATTTCACGAGGAATAAGGATTTCAACAGGTACACCCGAGCAAACTGAATATGCCTGTCATGTATTCGAGCATGTGTATAACGAAATTAAAGATAAGTATAAATTATAATATTTAAAAAAATAAATATTTTAGCTTATAAACAAAATATTTTTTGTAGCTCCAAGTTATATTAAAAATATAAAATGCATTATTTATTAATAATTGGGAGTTGCTATGAAGTTTATTGTACTTGTTTTATCATTTATAATTTTTGTGTCATCAAATGTATTCTCTCAGGAAAATGTATTGAGACCCAAAAAACCGGTTTCAGAACAACAGACCGAAATGAAATCAGACCCTTATAAAATCAGATTCGGTATCGAAGCCGGCATTAATTACAATATGTACAATGCTGATTTAAGTTGGTTTCCTGTTGTGGAGCAATCGCTCCTGAATGTTTATGGCAAAGGCGACGGTATATCTCCGTATTTTTCAGCTATGCTTGATTTCCCTGTGAGCCCTCAGTTTGGAATTCAAGCACGTGTAAGCTATGACATGAGGTCTTTTGGTAATGACTTTAATGGTATTGCCGATTGTTATGTTGATGATTTTTCGCAGATTATTGATGCTGATGTGAAAATAAGCACAGCATTCAGTGGTGCAGATATCGGACTTTCTGCATTGCTGCGTTACAATATTTCCAATGAAATTGAATTTACTGTTGGACCAATGGTTCTTGTTCCGGCTGGAAATTATACTATTGAAGAAACTCAAACTGTTCTGTCTGATGAGTGCTTCTTTAATTTTGATACTGACCCTACTAAACAAATTGTCAGCGAAATTACACTTGACGATGTCCAGACAAGATTCGGTATTGATGTCGGCTTTTCTTACAATATCCCACTTTCAGAATCTGTAACACTTGCTCCATCGCTAAGATTTAATTATTTGTTTAACGACATTTTCCCCGGTGAAATTGGTATTGACGATACAAGATTCAGCCTTTTTGGTGATTCACTCTTTGAACTCTCCAAAACCAGACTTAATCTGCTTAAATTTGGTTTAGCTTTGTGGTTTTAGTAATTATTATATTTAAAGGAAACAAAAATTATGAGATTGATAATATATTTACTGATAATATTTCAAATAGCATTTTTAAGTGCGTTTAGTCAGGTTACAGTAAGTCCTGTGGAGTTTAATTCGGGCAAAGATGATTTTAATTCGAATATTACCCAAAATGGTAAAGCTATTTACTTTACAAGCGACCGGAAAAGCGGCAAACAAAAAGTGTTCTTTGTTCAGGAAGTAAATGGCAAGTGGCAATCACCGAAGGAAGTCGTTGGCGCAATTAATGACGGCAAAGAAAGCGGTGCGGTCGCTCTCACATCGGACGGTCAGTATATGTTGTTTGCTGCATTTGAGCATGAAGTCGGCGGATTCGGAAGGACTGATATTTACAGTGCCGAAAAGGTCAACGGCAAATGGACTAATGTCAAAAATTTAGGTGCTAACATTAATTCAAGTGCTTGGGATTCACAGCCTATGATTTCTAATGACGGTAATATTTTGCTGTTTGTCAGTGATAGACCCGGTGGTTATGGAGGTACAGATATTTATGTCTCTTTCAAGACAGCAAATGGCTGGTCTAAAGCCGAAAATGCAGGCTCAATTATCAATTCCGAGTATGATGAAATGACTCCGGTTTTGGGAGTTGATAATACAAATTTCACTTTTGCTTCGAACCGCCCGGGCGGATTTGGCGAATTTGATATTTATGTTTCAAAATATAAAAACAACAGATTTGATAAGCCGACAAATGCAGGTGAGCCTATTAATTCATCAGCCGATGATTTTTATTATTATTCAATGCCAAATTCGGATGTTGCGTATTTTTCATCCTCAAGAAAAGGTGGCTCAGGAAATCTTGACATTTATAAAGCTGTACCAAATCCTTATGAATCTGATGCCGTATTTCTGCTTAGTGGCGAAGTTCGTGATGCCAAAAACGGCAATCTGCTTGGTGCAAATATAATTATTACAGACCTTGTGTCAGGCGAGAAAGTTGCAGACCTGCGCTCCGATGATAAAACCGGCGAATATTTTGTAATTCTTCAACAAGGCAGAACTTACTCAATCACTGCCGATAAAGAGGATTATTTATTCTTTAGCTCAAGATATGAAGTACCTTCAAGTAAAGATGGGAGTTCTCAAACGAAAAATATTGAACTCTCGCCTATTGCAGGTGGCAATACAAGACTGCTTGTATTCTTCGACTTTGATAAAGCTACTCTGAAAAAAGAATCTATTCCTGAACTTGACAGAGTTGCAACTTTTTTGAATAAATATAAGGATGTCAAAATTTCTCTGGAAGGTCATACCGATGATGTCGGTGCTGCTGACTATAATTTAAAGCTATCCGAAAACAGAGCAAGCTCGGTAAAAGATTATCTCGTTAAGAAAGATATTGATGCTAACCGAATCAAAACTGTAGGATTTGGCTTGACAAAACCTCTTGTAAATGACAAAACAGAATCTGCAAGAGCGACAAACCGAAGAGTTGAAATGAAAATAATTCAATAAAATTACTTTTTAAATGCAGGGGCATAGCAGATTATGTCCCTGCAAATTATCTCCTTTCATTGATGACCAACACATGCACTTTCTCAGCATTTAATGCATCAATAAATTATCTCTTATCTACAATCATTGCGTTTGCCTGAGCTGTTGGGGTAACCATAATATCCTGAATGGCTACATGCTGAGGGCGAGTTGCTGCAAAAAGTGCAATTTCGGCAACATCGCGTCCTTCAAGAGCTTTGAATTGCTTATATACAGCATCGGCTTTATCCTTATCCCCGTGAAATCTTACAAGTGAAAACTCGGTTTCAACCATACCCGGGTCAATATTGCAAACACGGACACCTGTGCCGTTTAGGTCTATTACCATTGATTCGGATATTGCTTTGACAGCGCTTTTTGTACCGCAATAAACATTACCTTTCGGGTATGCCGCACGACCTGCGATAGACGAGATATTAATAACCATACCATTTCCACGCTCGACCATTTGGGGAAGTATCATTCTCGACATATAGAGAAGCCCTTTGATATTTGTATCAATCATTTCTTCCCAGTCGTTAATATCGCCATCCTGTATTGTGCTCAGACCTCTTGCAAGTCCGGCATTGTTAACCAAAATATCAATGTTATTAAATCTGTCGGGTAGATTACTAAGCATTTCCCTGACCTGCTCTAAATTTCTTACGTCATTTTGGGAAGTATGAATATCCACTCCGTATTGGGTGCTTAGTTTAGTAGCAAGTTTATCAATCAAATCCTTTCTTCGTGCTGTCAGTATCAAGTTTGAACCTGCTTCTGCGAATACTTCCGCTATTGAAGAGCCGATTCCGGCTGATGCACCTGTTATTAATGTTACTTTTCCGTTCAATTTCATAATTAATACCTTATTATGTTATAATTTTTACTTTTTAAAATTTCAACAAGACCTTTTTCACCTATTAAATGAGCAGCACCAACAATAATGAAATAGATTTTGTCATCATTGTAATATTCTTCAATTTTTTCTGCCATTCTTTTGTTCCTCTCGAAATTCAGAAGATTCATCACTTCGGCATATTCTGCTTTGTCATCGCCTGATTTGGTAAATTCTTCCATTTTGCCAATGTCTCCTGATTTCCATATTTCCAAAATATTTGCCATAGTACTATCTGCATTATCAAGCTCATCAATCATATTACCAAGATATTCGCCGGTATAGCTACCTAAATCTTCAAGTAATTTAATTTGCGATTCGATATTCTCGATTTCGTCAACTTTTTTACCTTCTTTTCTGGCTTTATCCAAAAAATACATATCAATTCCCTGTGAAGCAGAAAATCCTGAACTCTTAAACATTCCAGATTGTAGAGTAAGCATAGCAAACCATGGCTTGAATTTATTATATACAATTTTACTGATTCCAATTTCCTCAAATTTTGCACTTACTTTTTCAAAAACATCCTTTGAAAGCTCAGATTCAAGGGTCCTATGGTCTTTGTAAGTAAGATGCTGCATCAGTTTCAATGGGTTGACTTTGTCAATAACTACTTCTAAAATCAGAGCATCGGATTTCTCGTAAGCCGATTCTATTGCATCCGGCAGAGGATAGAGCCGTTTATCAGCTATATGAATAGAGCCAAGTAAATAGATTTTCGGGCTGTTATCAATATTATTCACACTCCACAAAAAAGTGGAAGGTTCAGAAACTGCTAATCCGGAGTTGAATAAGTAATATATTACAATAAGAATAAATATTTTTTGCATTAAATTTTATAAAAATTCTTAAAAAAATAATTAAACGTATTAATTAATGCAGCATTTTTATTAATCAGACAATATTTATAAAAAAAATTGATAATTAATTAGAATAATTTTGAAATTATGTGAATTATAGTCACATTCGTAAACATAATTTATGATAAATATATTTGTATTTAATATAAAATAAATAATATGCCTACAAATCAAAATATGTATAGCTATATAAATCATAATATTATATTATTTTAAGTAGTTCAAAATATGAAAAATAAATAATATGATATTACTGCAATATTAAATATTATTCATATAAATAAATTTCAAGAATAAATCAATATAAGCATTACATTAATCATTATTAATCATATAATAAATTATAAAAACCATTTAAATGAATTGAATATTAAAAATATATTGCATAATTATTAAAAAAGCATCGTTTTTAGAATAAAATAAGATAATGACGTCCCTATTATGTATTGAAAATGAAAAAAAATATTTAAATATTTCAATTTTCTTTGTAACATTTTTTTTATTTTTGTGTTATTACATTTAAACAAGGTATAAAAAGTTTATATTTTGTTCATATTCAGATAATTATTTGTTCTTTTTTAGTTAAATTTTTAAAAAGGTGTTTAAAATGAAACATTCATTACAAATCGGTAGAAAAGTAATGGCATTTATGGCAGCTCTTGTTATCATGCTGTCCTATAATGTAGTTACATCGCAGGCTCAGGACATGGGACCTGACAACTACTGTATTCCTAATGACCAAATGATGGGTGCAAACCAGCAATTGTTTGGTCGTACAGATGTATGGTGCTATCCTTCATATTTGAAGGCAGTCAGTACTTTTTATGACTACTACTTTACAACTCCTATCAAGGAAGTTAGAATCACTGAAGTTGGTTCAAACGAGGTAAAACTTCTTCGTCAAAGCTATTCTGACGGTGGTTTGGGCATGGGTCCTTGGGAAGGTTGCTATGTTTATACCGGTGCAAGAGGCGAAATGGCTCCGGGTGAAACATATAATATTCGTTTCATAGTTGAAAACAACTATTATGGTTACAATGGTACAAACTATTGTATTTATGGATGGACATCATATTACACTCACCGTATTTTCATTGATTTTAATATGGATGGTCACTTTGACCATTTGACAGAGTGGATAAATCAACCCGGAAAAATTAATTCAGGCTGGACAACAAGAATTGGTGCGGGTACTCCAACTAATTTCTGGTATCAGGCTCCTGCAAATTGTACAGACCGTACAATTGAATATCAAATTACTATTCCTGATGACCAAGAAACAGGTGTTGGTCGTATGCGTGTTATGCATTCCTACTATTATCCTTCAACTTATACACAGACAGCTGCACAGCTTTATAATCAAGCCGGTAATGCCTGCTGGAACGGTTATGCTTATGACTATACAGCATATTATGGCGGTTGGTATGGCTATAACTATGGTGAAATTGAAGATTATTTAATTGACTTCTCACTTCCGTTCAAAGGCTCTTTCCCAAGCAATCAGGCTCCGGATGATATATTGCTTGCAGGTGAAGCTTATGACGGTACAACAAGAATGTTAAGCGGTCAGATGACATATTTCGAAAGACCTTATGTACTTTTTGGCAAGCCACTTCCTCCGGGAACATATTTACAATATAAAATAGTAGGTCCACTTCCTGATGTAGATAATGTGGTATATGAAGGTCGTGACTTAGTCACTAATTCATCAAATATCAGAGTAGGTACTGATGTAATTGGAACCAATGTACACTTTAATATTCAAAGAGCAACTGGTTCTGCTGTTGTAAATAATTATGGATTCAAACGCTCAAGTGGTGGCGAGTATCAAGTAGTACTTGGACTTGGTCAGGATTTGAACGCAATGAAATACCAACGTAAGAATTTCGTAGTATCCTGGGAATGGGATATGGCGGCAGTTGACATCACTGAACCACTTTCAAGCGGTCCTCCACGTTTCCACAAATATCCGAGAGGCTTAAATCTTAACCTCAAAGCAGCTGTTCAGAACGTAGGTCTTCGCGGTGTAGCAAAATTTGATGCTTACTTTGATATATATGATTCAAAAGGAAACAAAAAAGTATCAAAAGTTATTGAATGGGATACAGTAAACTTCGGTCAGTATGTAGTAGCTGCAAAACAAAGAGTAAATCTTGATTTCGGCACTTGGAGCACTACTCAAACAGATGATTATACTGCCACGCTTACAGTTAAGCTTCGCAGCGCAACAGATATGGAATCATATAATGACTATTTCCGCAGAGAAGATCAGCCTGCATACCAGTTCTCAATTAAAGATGAAATCGAAGCAGCAGCAAAGACAATTAATATTCCTGCAGCTAACGCTGACTACATCGCAGGACGTCCATTCTTCCCTGTAGGAACTCTTTCCAACGAAGGTGTGGGTGATATATCCAACGCACCAACAAGAATGATTATAACTAAGATTCCAGAAAACACAGTAGTCTATGACAGAACAGTTAACGTAGAAGATATACCACAGGGTCGTTACAATTTGAAACAGGTAATCTTCCCGCAAACAGAAATTATGCAGCCCGGTACGTACCTTGCAAGACTTATAGTATCACATCCTGATGACCTTGAAATCTCAAATAACGAGTATTCACATCAGTTTACAGTATCAAGCGGTCTTATAGGTAAATATACAATCGGAACAAAGTTCTCAGGCAACGTCCGTAACTTTGTTACAATTCAAGATGCAATGGATATGCTCTACCTTCGCGGTATGAACGGTTCAGTAACATTTGAATTCACAGATGCAGAATACGACGTTTACAGCACCAGCAATGGCGCACCTGCATGGGACTTATCAACAGCAATTATGGGTCTTGGCTACAACCAAAACACAGGCGATTACTGGACACTGACATTCAAGCCTGCTGAAGACAGACTTGTAACACGCGCCTCAGTAAAGATTAACCTGCATTCAGGTAATGGTCAGGGTGTTTACTTCGGTCAGTCAGTTATAAATACTAATGGATATTCAGTTCAGGCTGAAAACTTTGGTAACAGCTACTATGTCCCATATTCAAACAGTGGTGGTTATATCACATTTGACGGTGGAGCGAACAAATCCTTCCGTTTTGTACTTAATACAGATCAGCAGGCATTTGGAGCAGTATTCTATCTTGGAGCGGGTTCACAGAACATATCAGTGAAGAACACCATCATGGAAAACAACAAGCTTTCGATAGCCAATAAAGTACGTCTTCCAAATGCACATTACTCAATCGTAGACGGCTTCTTGTTTACCCCAAACACAGAAATAACTGAAACCGGCTGGGTAGGCTATTCCGCAGGTATCGTAAACCGTGCAGAACTTTTAGCACTTAACACAGAAGCATTTGTAATCGCACTTGATACAATTACAAACAAAAACAACACATTCATGGGCAATGACATCAGCGGCTTTGGCTACGGCATCGTATCACTCGGTATCGGCGTACTCCGCGTACCACAGCTTGCAGACTTTGCACCATTCTACAACGAAAACACAATAATTGAAGGCAACAAGATTTACAACGTATCCGGCGCAGGTGTAGTCGTAGGTAACGAAGCAAAAGCAAATGTAAAGAACAACGTAATCTTTGATGTCAAAGGTGACGGCGGAGCATTTGCAGCAGGTATTATCGCAGGTGGTAATGCAACCCAAAACTTCCTTGGCTACAATAACTATGACCTCAATATTGACGGAAACGCAATCCACAACGTACGCGGTAACCAGGCAGTATATGGTATCTTAGTAGATCAGAACGCCAACAAATATCAGGTGGGAACAGAATTCAGAGTATTCCCTCCTGTCGAAGACAATATCAATGTAATGAACAATGCAATGTGGAAACTCAACGCACAGAACGCAAATACAATGCGTGCGGGTATTCACATGCTGACACAGCGTAACCTAAAAGTAGCAGATCCTGTAGCCCGTATGATTACACCAAACTATGCAGACTACTTCATCCGCAGCTCAACCATTGCCAACAATACAATCCTTATCACAGAAGATGGTATAAATAATGCCTCAAATGTAGCAGGTATCGGCATACAGCAAGCACGCGGATTACATTTGCTCAATAATGCAATCGCAGTAAATGATGCAACAGTAAATGCAGGCAATGAAGTAGCTTCAGGTATCTTCTATCATGGCGACTATCCTGAAAAAGACGGTCTTGTAGCAGACCGTAACGCATACTGGTTCGGTAACGCAAACATCTCAGCATACCGTCACATCTACACAGACTTCAAGACCCGCGTAATCGAAACGGGAGCCCGTAACGAATACCGTACTTTAACACAGTGGCAGATGGCAACCAAGAGCGAACTTAACTCAATCTCAACCGGTAACTTCATCAATGACCATTACTTTATGGGTAGCTATCCAGAAGAAATCCGTTTGCGTACAAATACAAAAGGTTCAGTCCTAACCCGTCGCGGTGAAAGATTAGACGAAGTAACACATGACATTTATGGTAATATCCGTGGTGTAGCAGGTGGCAGATATGACATCGGTGCAGTAGAATTCAATGGTGCACTTTACAACCACGATGCAGAAATGCTTGTAATAACCGAACCCGGTACTTACCGTGCAACAGATGGTATGTTCAGCGATGCCGAATACTTAATGACCACAGCTCCTGTAGAAGTAAAAGCCATAGTACGCAACAGCGGTAATATGCCTGTCTTCAACAAGAAACTTTATGTCAACATCTATCGCGAAATGCCAAACGGAACATTTGCCTTAGCATTTGGTCCAGTAGAGCGTCAAATAGACTTAGATGCAACAGAAAACCTGGAAGTCAGCTTCAATATCGGTGACGGTATCGGCAATGACTTCGTACCTGAAACATACAACGACTTACGCAACCAGAACTATTCCGTACCTTCACAGTTCCTCGGAATGGAAGCAAACGTAACTCCACGCTACCGTATAGTAGTAAGTACAGATCCTGATGAGTTCAACTCAAACAACGCAACAGAAAAGATCTCACGTTTCTATATACAGCGCAGTGGTATCCGTTTCTTGGTCAGCAACCAGCAGCACTTTGCAGCGGGCGTAACACCAACAGCAGATGAACTTGCTTATGGCTTAAACTACGAACAAATCAAAGAAGGTATGAAGCAGCTTAACTGGGAAATCGACCTTATAGCAGCACGTTACGACTTTGACTTATTCAACCGTTATGGCTGGGAACCACGCAACGTAGACTATACAATTTATCGTTCAATGATTTGGTCAGATGGTCACAACAAGACATTAAGCCGTCTTGAAAAACTCAATCTCACAAACTTCGTAGAAGCAGGTAATGTATCAGAGAAGAAAAACCTTCTTATCGGCAGTGAAGAAATGGTAAGAAACAACGTCAACATAGACGATGCAGACGAAGTATATGTAACCAACATCCTTCGTGGAGAATACCGTCATCCAGGTAATCCACTTGGAGCAGGCAGCAACTACAGCGGTCGTAATGTAACAGGTATAGCAGTAGGACGTGATGTAGTAATGGAAGTAATGGCAACAGGCGTAGCCGGAGATATGTATCCACAGCCTGCATTAATGAACATCGTCAATACCGGAAACGGTATCAGCCAGATGGCATTCCGTTACAACAGCGTACAGAACCCTGAATGGCCGGATGCAGCAAGAATCGGCGGTATTGCAACTACAACACTTACTTCAAACGTAGTATATCTTGGTATAGACTGGCGTCACTTTGCAGATATCGAAACAGTACTTCGTGCCAGCTTCGACTTTATGGAAAGAAACGACGGTACAGTTGTACCTGTAGAACTCTTAAGCTTCGATGCAAAAGCAGCCGGCAAGAGAGTAGATATCAGCTGGGCAACAGCAAGCGAGCTAAATACATCCCGCTTCGAAGTAGAGAAAGCAGCTCAGGGTAGCAACTTCTTTACTAAGATAGCAGAAATGGAAGCAGCAGGCAACAGCTCAGTAACATTAAACTACGGACCTGTAGTAGATAACAACGTAGAATACGGCAAGACATACATCTACCGTTTGAAAGCATTAGACCGTGACGGCAGTTTCTCATACAGTGACGAACGCACAGTAACACTAACCGGTTTAAGCGGCGTAATCGAACTCGGACAGGCAAGACCAAATCCTGTACGCAGCGAAAGTACAATCGAATACACAATGAGCCAGTCAGCAAATGTGGAAATCACACTTGTAGATGCAAGCGGCAAAGAAGTTGCAAGACTTTACAGCGGCATGCAGACAGCCGGTCAGCACATACTTAACGTAGATGCAAAAGACCTCGCAAGTGGTGTATATCAGGTAGTATTGCGCAGCGGTGATGTAATGCTTATAAGCAACGTCAACGTAGTAAAATAACCCAAATGCTTAGACCTGATTAATTCAGGTGCTGAGACGACTAATAGGCAGACGCTCTGTTGGATTTATTCCGGCAGAGCGTCTTGCGTTGGTGGGTTTGAATTGATAGTATTCTGTAAGAATTAAAAAGCAATAGTCTAATACTTTCATAGATGTATGATTTATAAGAAAAAATTTAAACCGGGTGCTTGTCTCAAAAAGTAAAATATAAAAATGAATATTAAATACCTATAAACACAATTGATTACAAAATAACGAAATAATTTATTTATTTAGTCAAAATTTATTAACTTTGTACAGTATAATATAACAATATATAAAAATAATAATTAGGACTTTTTTATGCCTTCAAAAAGTAAGAAAATTGATCTTGGTAATAAATATATAAAAACAAATGATGTATCAGAACAGAATTACTATAACGACGACAACTTCCCAATTGCCGGAGTAGGTGCTTCGGCGGGCGGTCTTGAAGCTTTAGAGCAATTCTTTAAGAATATTAAACCGGATAGTGGACTGGGTTATGTAGTGGTTCAGCATTTATCACCTGATTATAAAAGCCTGATGGTTGAGCTTCTCGGTAAGCATACATCAATACCGATTTACCGCGCAGAAGACGGAATGAAGGTACAGAAAAATTCAATATACTTAATACCTCCCAAAAAAAATCTCACAATATTTCACCGTAAGTTATATTTGACAGACCAATCACTTAATCTTGGCCTTAACCTTCCGATAGATATTTTTCTTAGGTCGCTGGCTGAAGACCTTGCCGAGCGTTCAATCGGCATAGTGCTTTCGGGTACAGGAAGCGATGGTACACTTGGAATAAGAGCAATTAAAGGTGCTGGTGGTATGGTTATGGTGCAGGATGAAGAAACTGCCAAATTCGACGGAATGCCAAAAAGTGCAATAGCTACAGGTCTTGTGGATTATATTCTACCTCCGTATAGAATGGGTGAGCAACTTTTGAAGTATGTTGAACATCCATTTCTTAAAGCTTCAGACAAAAAACTTGATATTGACATTGAAGAAAATGATGTGATTTCAAAAATACTATTAGCTATTCGCGCTCGCACAGGTGTTGATTTCACATACTATAAGCCAAATACAATTGTAAGAAGAATAGAAAGAAGAAGCAGCGTTCATCATATTCCTGATATTGAGGATTACTACAGACTTGTTAGCGATTCACCTACTGAGGTGAATGTCCTTTATAAAGAACTTCTGATTGGAGTTACTAAGTTTTTTAGAGACTCAGAAGCATTTGAGCTTGTTAAAGAAAAAGTAATTCCTCGTTTATTTGAAAGTAAAGTAGTTGGTGAAAGTATCAGGGTTTGGGTGCCGGGTTGCTCGACCGGCGAAGAGGCATATACGCTTGCAATATTATTAAGAGAGTACATGAACCTGATTGAAAGAGAATATGATATTAAGATTTTCGCTACAGATATTGACAAAGATGCTATCGAATATGCAAGTATGGGCACATATCCCGAAAGTATAGTAACAGATATTAGCGAAGATCATCTGCGTAAATATTTTACTAAGAACGGCTCGACATTCAAAGTTGTTGATTCAATCAGACAAATGGTCATTTTTGCAACTCATAATTTAATAAAAGACCCTCCATTTTCAAAAATTGACCTTGTTAGTTGTCGCAATCTGTTGATTTACTTTCAACCGGTTATGCAAAAAAAAGTATTATCTTCATTTGGCTTTTCACTAAGCAACGGAGGTATTCTGTTTTTGGGTTCGAGCGAATCAATAGGTGAACTATCCAGCTACTTCAATGTAATTGACAATAAATGGAAGATTTACAAAAGTAACGAAAAAATTCTGCACCCTATAATGGATGTTTTGCATCTACCACATTCGAGTATAAAAATGTTTCCCGCTCATCAGGATAAGAGAAGTAAAATTTATTCGGACTCAGATTTGCTCGATTCAATCAATAAAGAATTATTTAATGATTTCGTTCCACCTTCTATTATCATTAACGAGAAATACGAACTGATTCACGTTTTCAAAGATGCAAATAAATTCATGAAACTTCCTTCGGGAAAGGTTTCTTTGAATATTTTGAATATGGTTCCTCAGGAGCTGTCTGTAGCTCTTGGTACAGCAATTCATAGAGCAATTAAGGAACAGGGTGAAATTGTATATAAAGATATAAGTTTTATGAGAGATGATAAATCCGTATCTCTCAATCTAATCGTTAAGATGTTCAAGCATGATAAGACTAAAAATAATATGATGCTTATTATTTTCGAAGAAACAGGCAATGCAGAAAACAGTCTTATTACCAGTGAATTATTTGATATCGGTAGTAATGTTAATCAAAGGCTATTTGACCTCGAAGGTGAATTGAAATATACTAAAGAGAACCTTCAGGCAACAATTGAAGAGCTTGAAACAAGCAACGAAGAGCTTCAGGCAACTAACGAAGAGCTTATTGCTTCCAATGAAGAGCTACAAAGCACAAATGAAGAACTGCAATCGGTAAATGAAGAGCTTTATACGGTAAATTCTGAGTATCAGAATAAAATTGAGGAACTTACTGAACTCAATAATGACATAAATAACTGGTTTAATGTAACAAATATAGGTACTATTTTCTTAGACCTTAAGCTAAAAATACGTAAATTTACGCCTGCTACCAAATACTTTGTAAATTTGATTGAAGATGATATAGGAAGACCTATAAGCCATATCTCTTATAACTTCGTATATAACGAATTTATTAATCAGATTAATCTGGTTTTAAAAACTCTGAATCCATTTGAAATCGAGCTAAAATCAACTGACGAAAAGTGGTTTTTGCTAAAAGTATTACCATATCGAACAGTGGAAAATGCAATAAAAGGCATTGTGATTACTTTTATAGATATTGATAAAATCAAGAGCTATGAACTTCAAATCAGACGTGATAATGAATTTTTATCAAGAATTTTGGAAAATAGTCCAAATGCAAAAGTAATGCATGATGCCAACGGCAAAATATCTTATGCAAATAAAAAGGCAGTGGAAATTCTTGAACTGAGTCCATCAGAATTAAAAGGGAAAAAATACAACGATCCCAAATTCGTTGTATGTTATGAAGATGGATCAAGAATGAAAGAAGAAGATTTTCCTTTTAATTACGTTATGAAAAATAACGCTGTTATCAATAACAAACTACTTAAAATGAAATTCAAAAATGATGTAGTAAAATCACTTCTTGTTAATGCCTCGCCAATGTTTGACATAAATAACAATATTGAAGCCGTTTTAATTTCATTTGTAGAGTACTGATTTGGTAACTGATGAAAAAAAGTAAAATAAATATATTCGACGAAATAAGGGAAAAAGCTGAAAAGCTTATGACTGCAAAGAAGTCCGATCCTGATGATTATAAAAATTATGACCTGAGCAAACTCCTGCACGATCTTGAAGTGTATCAGATTGAGCTCGAATTACAGCATGAAGAACTCACTAATACACGTGATAATTTGCAGTTCTCAAGTGATAAATATATTGAGTTATATGACTTTGCTCCAATTGGTTATATTACTCTGGATGAGAATAAAAAGATTTTGAGAATAAATCAAACAGGATGTCAGATATTTGCAACAGATAAACCCAAAGCAACAGGTAAAAGTATAACCGATTATATTTCAAAAAAATCTCAGGATGACTTCTACATATTTTATAATGATTTACTTGAAAAAAACTTGAGGCAATCTGTCGAAATAATGATAAAAAATTCTAATGGAAGTGAATTTTATTGTCAAATGGACGGTGTAAGAAACAAGAACACTTCTTCAGATGAGATTATAAGTATTTCAATAACTGACATCAGCAAGCAAAAAAATACCGAACTGGAATTATTCTCAGAAAAAAATCGCCTCGAACTCATTTACAGGCATGTTCCTGTTGCTCTGATAACTCTTGACGAAAAGCTAAGAATAAAATCTTGGAATCCTAAAGCTGAAACTATAATCGGTTATACTGAAGAAGAAGTCCTCAGAAAATATATTTATGAAGTGTTAAAATTTAATTTTGAAGAAAAAGTTCTGTTTGAGGATATTATAAATAAAGGTAAGCTACAGGGGCTTCAAATAAAAACCAAGTTTGATGAAGTACTGACTATCAATTTCAAGTCCGATAAATTAATTGATGCTACAAATATCAACAGTGGCTATATCATTACACTTGAAGATATTACAAGCGAAACAAGAACAAGCGAAAGTCTACAGGAAAGTGAGAGGCGATTCAGAAGCATCATCGAAAAAACTCCAATTGGTATGTGCATTACAGATGATGAGGGACTATACGAATATGTAAATCCCGCGTATTGTAAAATTTATAAATATATGCCTGATGAACTTCTCGGGAAGCATTTTACTATAGTTGTAAATGATGAAGTTCGTTCATTTTTCAAAGAACTGCACGATAGATTTATATACGAAGGCGAACATGTCGAAATTCGCGGAGAATGGGATGTAGTAGATAAGTACGGGGATAAAATCAGTATTCTTGCTGATGCAGCACGTATAATCGGTATTGACAATAAACCCAAAAAAGTAACTTTCGTCATTGATGTCAGCGAAATGAAGAAAGTTGAAGATAATTTAAGAAAAGCAATTAATATTGCCGAAATTGCAAATAAATCAAAAAGCGAATTCCTTGCAAATATGAGCCATGAAATTCGAACTCCACTTAATGCAATTTTAGGTTTTTCAGAATTATTAAAAAATAAAAAATTCGATTCTGACAAGTATGAATACTATCTTGATGGTATTTCGGTTGCAGGTGTTAATCTACTAAATCTCATTAATGATATACTCGACCTCTCGAAAATTGAAGCAGGAAAAATGATAATCAAAACTGAACCGGTGGATTTATCTGAGCTTTGTGAAGAAGTCATAAAAATATTCATAATTAAAATTACTGAAAAGAATTTAAAAGTTGAAACCAGAATTTCCGAAAATACTCCGCTCGGACTTGCATTGGACGAGATAAGATTAAGACAGATTTTATTTAATTTGATGGGTAATGCCGTAAAATTTACTGAAAAAGGCAGCATTACAATTGAAGTCAATTTTAATAAGAACAACGAAATTTCCGGAGATTTACAAGTAAATGTTGTTGATAGCGGTATTGGAATTCCTGAATCACAAATTCAAAGAATATTTGAACCATTTATGCAGACTGAAGGACAAAATGCACGTAAATACGGCGGTACCGGACTTGGGCTTCCAATAACCAAACGACTGGTCGAAATGATGAACGGCTCAATAGAAGTAGAAAGCGAGCTTGGTAAAGGTACACGCTTCAGCTTCATTATTAAAAATGTCGAAATTTCCGACTCAAGTGTTGTGAAGAGCAAAACAAAATCTGAAAACGCTATCGGTATTACCTTTAATAATCAAAAAGTATTGGTGATTGATGATAATTATGATAATATTGAAATTGTTAAGGGATTTCTGAAGAATTCAGGTTTAGAGATATTATCCATCAGTGATGCCGAAAAAGCAATAAACAAAGCAATCGAAACACTGCCTGACATTATACTACTTGATATGCAACTTCCGAAAACAGATGGCTTTGAGCTGAGCAAACTACTGAGCGAAAATCCTGCAACCAAGGATATACCGATTATTGCAATGACTGCTTCTTCGATAGAATCATTCCCGATTACTACACGTCTGATGATAACAGGATATATTAGAAAGCCGTTTACAAAAAATATATTGATTGGAGAGATTTCTAGAATTATTGTTCCTGTTGAAAATATTATCGAATCAGAGCCTTTTTATCTTTCATTTTTAAAATTCAAACAAAATCTTGTTAATATACCTGAAACTAAAGTAGAAAAAAACTCTTATCTTTATCTTACTAAAATACTTATGAAAGAATGGGATGATGTAAATAATACTCTCATAATTGATAAAATCAAAGATTTCGGTAAGCATATAATTGAGTTCTCTGAAAAAACGAATATACATTTCTTTAAAGAATACTCCAATTATCTGATTAGTGCCATTGACAATATAGATATTGAAAGTCTGATTGAAATACTTCCGCTTTTCGAAGAACTTGTAAAAAAGATTAAATCAATATAATATAATATGAAAATAATTGTCTAATCTTCAATTGAAATTATTAATTTTAATATTTTTTATTGCATATATCATAAAAAACAAATAAATTTGAAGTTCGACAAAATGCAAAATTTAAAAAACAGGTTTGAAATATGATTGAAACTTATTTACCTTTGATAGTAATGCTTGTAGTTGGATTTACGGTAGGGCTTGCTTTTATGCTGCTTTCGGAGTGGCTTGGTGCCAGACGCACAACGGAAGGTAAGCGGACAACTTATGAGAGCGGTATGGTACCTCGTGGTACTGCCCGCGACAGATTCTCTATAAAATTCTATATGGTAGCTATGAGTTTTATAGTATTCGATATAGAGGTTGTGTTTATGTATCCTTGGGCTGTTCAACTTGGTGAATTGGGAATGACGGCTTTTTGGGCGATGTTTGCATTTATAGTTATATTATTCGTAGGTTATATCTACGAATTTAAGAAAGGAGGATTCGAATGGGATTAGAAAATACATTGGCAAAAGAAGGATTTATAACAACATCAGTTGAAGCAGTAGTTAAATGGGCACAAGCAAATTCAGCGTGGCCTATGCCATTGGGTATATCATGTTGCGGTATTGAGATGATGGCTTTTGCTGCAGCAAGATTTGACGTTGCAAGATTCGGTTCAGAGGTATTCAGAATGACTCCTCGCCAGTCCGATATATTACTTGTTGCCGGAACAGTAACTTTCAAAATGGCACATGTCGTACGAAAAATTTACGACCAGATGCCGGACCCTAAATGGGTGATTTCAATGGGTGTTTGTGCTTCAACAGGTGGTATGTTTCGTAGCTATTCAGTTGTTCAGGGAATTGACCAATTTCTGCCGGTTGATGCTTATGTATCAGGATGTCCGCCAAGACCTGAAGCTGTAATTCAGGCATTAATGTCAATTCAGGAAAAAATTAAAAAAGACCATAAGCCTGACCTGTACAATTTAGGTAAAGACGTATCACGAATGCCGGTTCAGCATAAATATGACGGAAGTTTGTTCTTCGACCCTCTCAATAAAGAGGCTATATCCAAATAATTCTTAAAAAGCCGGAGCTATTTGTTCCGGCTTTTTTGTTTTCATTTAAAATGCTTTTGAAATATGAACTCCGTTAAAAAGGTAATTACTTCTTCCATATCTATCATATTTGACTAAGCTGAACTGTTTTCAATTATAGCATAAAATCCATTTCTGACAATTTTATAAATCAGAAACAACTCTTGTACTTGCTTTAATTCAACAAGACAAATATACTAAAGCTGAAAATGCTCTTAATAATAGTATGTCGAGCAATAAATAATATTACAAACATTCTAAACTATGTCGGTTTTTTCTCTTCTAATATTCGCACCGAGTGAGTTTAATTTCTTTTCGAGGTCTTCATATCCACGGTCTAAATGGTAAATGCGGAATAATTCAGTTGTTCCTTCAGCGATTAGAGCTGCAAGGACAAGGCATGCACTTCCGCGCAAATCAGATGACATTACCTGGGCACCTTTCAGTATTTGCCCGCCTTTTACTATAGCCGCATTGTCAATTATATCAATATCTGCATTTAGTCTGACCAGTTCAGGGACATGCTTAAATCGGTCTTTGTAGATATTGTCGGTAACTTTTGTATTACCCTCAGCGGCGAGCATATAAGCCGTCCATTGAGCTTGAATATCAGTAGGTATTCCCGGATAAACCGCAGTAATTATATCTGTTGGAATCGGTTTTTCGTTCATTTCGAGAGTTATTGTATCAGAATTCACATCAATTTCGGCTCCCGATTCTTCGAGTTTTGCAATAACAGCTGTCAGATGGTACGGATTTGTCTTATTGAGTTGAATTTTTCCTTTTGTCATAGCAGCAGCAATCAAAAATGTAGCTGCTTCGATTCTGTCGGGAATAGTTTCCTCATCAACAGGCTTCAGCTCGTCAACGCCCTGAATTTCAAGTTGAGTAGTACCGATACCATCAATTTTTGCACCCATTTTGCAAAGCATACGTGCAAGAGCAGTAATTTCAGGCTCAAGTGCTGCATTGGTAATAAGCGTTCCTCCTTTTGCGAGTGTAGCTGCCATAAGAACATTTCCGGTAGCACCGACACTCGAAATATCGAAATGTACTTTGCCACCTCTGAGTTTGTCAGATTTTGCAAGGACATATCCTTGTTCAAGTTCGATTTCTGCACCGAGCTTTTCAAGTCCTTTGAGATGCAGGTCTACAGGTCTTGGACCCCATGCGCATCCACCGGGAAGTGATACTTTCGCCATTCCGTATCGTGCAACAAGTGGTCCCAGAACATAAAATGAAGCACGCATTTTTTTTACGTGTTCGTAAGGTGCCTCAAATGTATGAATATTACGTGTATCAAGAAATAAATCATTGCCGTTAAGCTCACAAAATGCACCCAAAGAGCCCATCAGACGGGACATTGTCCAGACGTCGCGAAGATTTGGGGTATTAGTTAAGTGATAAGTGCCCGGTGCAAGAAGAGTAGCAGGCATTAATGCCAAAGAGCCGTTTTTTGCACCCGAAACACTTATTGTTCCATTTAGCTGAGTGCCGCCTTGAATTACAAATTTGTCCATTTAAATATTAATATTTTCTGAATTTCTAAAATAATTATTACAAATAAATATACCTTAGTCGAATTAAACAAATAATTTATTATATTAGTTAAGATTTTGTCAAATTAAGTTGCATTTATTTACAATATCATTTAAAAAAAACTCTCTAATAAAGAATTTAGATTAATTTTTAAATATTGGTTCAAATTATGAAATCATACTTAATTTTACTTTTGGCAGGAATTTTATCTGTGTTCAATATTCAGGCAAATGATAATTATATTATTTACGATACAAAATCTTCAAAAAAAGTAAATCTTGAAGACATGGTTATCAAGACTTTGGAAGCTGATGTTATATTCTTTGGCGAATTTCATGACGACAGCTTAAATCATTTTCTTCAAGCTGATTATCTCAAAAAATCTTTTAAGCAGAATAAAAATATTACTGTTTCGATGGAAATGTTCGAGCGTGATGTTCAAATACATATAGACGAATACTTCGCAGGAAGTACTGATGAAGAGGAATTCATGAAAAATTCACGCCCTTGGCCCGATTACAAGAAATTCTACCGGGAAATTGTCGAAACTGCAAAATCAAATAATTCATATCTGATTGCTGCTAATATTCCCAGAAAATACGCCTCTCAGTATGTGTCCGGTGGAATGACTTCATTTAAGGAATTGCCTGCTGAAGAGCGTAGCTATATCTCCAGAAAAATGGTGCTGGCTGAAGACGGCTATCTTGACAAGTTTCTTGAAACCATGACAGGCTCTAAGGAAATGGTGAAATCACTCAATTCAAATAAAGAAAATACTCTTTATCTTTATTATGGTGCTCAGTGCATTAAAGATGAAACTATGGCAGAATCAATTGCTGATTATTTAAAACAAAATTCTGGCAGGAAAGTAATTCATTTCAACGGAGATTTCCACTCTAACAGCTATCTTGGTACTGCATCAATGCTACAAAGAAGAATGCCTGAACTGAAAATTTCAGTCATTACACCAATTTATTATGAAAGTATTGATTCAATTGATTATAATGCTGATTTAGCATCTTTTGGCGATTTTGTTATTTTTCTGCCTCAATTCGAGCGTCCCCAAATGCCAATGATGAGTGGCGGGACTTCCCACTTTGGTGAAAATTATGCTACTGAGCATAATATCAATGTTGAAATTGACCCTGCAAAATCATTTCTGAAGGGTTCTGATAAAATCAAATTCAAAAACCCGATTCTCAAATCATCAAGCCTGAAATTGATTAATTCCCTTGAAGTTACAAAGATGAGTTCAAAAGATAATAATCTGAAATTCAGTATTCGTAAGGCAGATGATTTTTACAATGAAATACTAATTGAAAATCTGTCGCTAAAGAATCAATCTTATGACAATGATGGAATTATTGAGTCTTTTGAGGTAGAAATTGAATATCAGGGTATTGTGAATTTCCCTCCATCAGAAACCAATATGGTCAAGAGACACTCAAATACTCCCGGCATAATTTCAGGTAAGGATGGCGAGGGCATTTATCTTCCGGGAGGTGCATACTATCCACAAGCAGATAAGGATTTGGCTAAATTTACAGTTTATGTAAATTTACCTCTTGAATACAAATTAGTAACAAGTGGGGAAATTGAAGAGAATCCCGGCTCAAAAAATATGATTTACAAAATAACATCCGAGATGCCTATTGATGAAATGATTCTTGTTGCGGCAAAATACAAGATTATGGAAGAAGATTATGACGGAGTGAGGTTTGCTTTATATTATTTTAATGATGCACCTCATAATTTAAAATATATATTATCATCTAAATCCTATTATGATGAATATACAAAGCTATTTGGCAAGTATCCTTATAAATCATTCATAATTGCAGAGAACTTCTTTCCTACAGGTTTCGGAATGCCGGGATATACTCTGCTATCGAGCCGACTTACAGCAATGCCCTGGGTTACTCTTTCACCGGGTTCGCTGGCGCATGAATTTGTTCATAACTGGTGGGGTAACAGTGTGTTTACAGACAATGAATCGGGCAACTGGTGTGAGGCACTGACTACATTTTCGACTAATTATTATTTTAATATCATTTCAGGATATGATTCAGATGCACTTGACTGGCGAAGGAAAGCTCTGATTGCTATTGACGCTCTCCCTGAAGATAAAAATTATCCTGTTAAAGATTTTAAATATCAAAAAACTACCTTTGACGCAGTCGTTGGATATTCTAAAGGTGCGTTTATATTCGAAGAAATCAGAAAATTGATTGGTGACGAACTCTTTTTCAAAGCATTAAAGTCATTTGCCGAAAAAAATACAGGTAAACGGGCTTACTGGATGAACCTGACAAGTGAATTTGCTTCTGTTACGAAGGATACTTTGCAAGACCTTAAGATTCGCAAATTAATAAATGAATGGCTCAATTCTACAGATATTGCAGAAATCAGGTTTGCAGATGTTCCTGTATTTGAGGGTGACAGTGTAGAAATATCAATCTCAAGTTCATTGGGAAGAGTGCAGTCCGTGCCTGTAATAATTACTTACAATGCCGGTGGCAAATATAAAGATTATCTCGTACTGCGCGATACAATCAATAAATTCAGATTTCCTGTGTCTTCAGGAATTAGTTCTGTTAAACTTGATCCCGAACTCGAAACTCTTAGAAAAATTAACCGTTGGGAAAAACCTTTTAGTTTTAATCAAGTACTCTCCTCTAAGCCGATTGTTATTCTGCCCGATAAAAAATCGCCTGATTTTAAAATTGCTATGGATTATGTTAATATACTAAAATCAAGTGGTTATGATTTCGAATACTACACCTATGATAATATTTCTGCTGATGATTTGAATTACTCCTCATTGATTTTACTTGGCAATGTAAAAAATAACAAATTGATTCAGGAATACGCCGGACAGCTGCCGGACAATCTAAAACTCGATGAAAATGGTTTTCTGTATAACAAAAAACTTGTTGATTTTAAAGAAGATATCCTTATGGCAAATGTAGAGCATCTTCATAATCAGGATAAATTTTGCAATATTATATACTTTGATGGGCTAAGCGATGTAGCACCGCTGAACAGACTTATTCACTATCAGTCTTATTCTTTGGTGCTTTTAAGTCTTAAAAGAACAGGAAGACCTTCTTACAGCACTGAGATTTATCCTAAATCTGCAGACATGAGCCCACTTTACTGGAATAATTCTATGGAATCAACTATAAGAGGAACTGTGGATTAATTTTTTTATGCGGGATAAGTACATAAATATTTTTAAATAAATATTTATTTGCTGGTTTATTCATATTTTATTATATTGCATTCTGAAAATATGTGTAAGTATTTTTTTGAGGGATGGGTTATGAGATATTTAATGTGCATCATCTTAATCCTTGGGATAGCGTCAGGCAGTTTATTTGCTCAAAAGCACTTTAACAACTGGTATTTCGGGGAAAAAGCCGGTATTACTTTTAATACCCGCTCTGGAGAACCGGTTGCTCTACTTGATGGAGTACTATCAACAAATGAAGGTTGTTCAAGTATTTCTGATAATGACGGGAGATTATTATTTTATACTGATGGGATTACGGTTTGGAATAGAACTCATAAAGTCATGAAAAATGGTGACAGTCTTGAAGGACATTCTTCATCGGCACAGTCGGCTTTAATTGTGCCAAAACCAGGGTCAGATTGCCTGTATTATATATTTACTGTAGGTGCAGGCTCATGGTATTACAACCCACCGGAAAAGGGTATTATGTATTCTATTGTTGATATGACATCAGATAATACTCTTGGAGAAATAAAGCATAAAAACATTCCAATTTTATATACAAATTCTGAAAGACTTGCAGCAACAGTTCATGAAAATGGCAAAGACATTTGGATTGTGGCAACAGATATGGAAAATAATGAATTTGTTTCCTATTTGTTGACTGCTGAAAATTTTAATTCAACACCGGTCATAAGCAAGTTTAATAACAACCTTGGTCAAATTGGAATCATGAAGTTTTCTCCGGATGGTAAGAAAATTGCGTTAACAAGCACCTATACTAATTTTTGGCAAATCTATAGATTTGATGATTCAAGCGGATTAATCACAAATGAAACTACTATCACAATGCCGAATGTAAGTATTCCTTATGGTTTGGAATTTTCTACAAACGGAGAGTTCGTATATGTTTCAGCAGGGAACATATCCAAAAAAGAAGTATTATTTCAATTTAATGTAACTTTCGATGAGGCTGAAAAAATAATTTCTTCAGGATATAAAGTTTATGAAGCCGAATCCAATAAGTACATGGTTTTACAAATGGGTCCGAACGATAAAATTTATGTGACGGTTAATAGAAATGAATATTTGTCAGTAATAAACGAACCAAATCAAAGTGGAAAAGAATGCAATTTCATATTAGATGCTGTTTATTTAGGTGGGAAATTTTCAATGATTGGACTACCTTCAGTAGTGCAGAATTATAATCCTTCAATAAAAAACTGTCCGCTTGATAACATTGTTATTTGTTCCGGTGATACTTTACATCTTCTGTCAGCTTTCTATTCGGAAGCAATCTATGAGTGGTCAGGTCCAAATGGTTTTAAATCAAATATTTGGAATCCTGTACTTAAAAACACAACTCCTGATATGAGTGGAGAATATTATTGTAGAATGATGTTGGATGATATTGAATTAAATAGTACTATAAATGTTATTGTTCACAATAGCCCACAAATTCTCTTTTCGGATATGTCGGAAATAATAGCCAACACAAAAACATATAAATTAAAAGCCGTAGAAAATCCAGAAAAGACGAAATTTATATGGTACGGAATTGATTCTGATGAAAATGAAGTCTCAATTACAAAAAGTGGCAGATATTCAGTAGTTGCAGAAAATGAAGGCGGCTGTAGTGATTCGGCATCGGTTATTATTTATATTTATCCTCGGTTTTGTGCCGGTGATGATATCATCCTTGATTCACAGTACAAGGAATCTGATAATCCTACTATAACTACAGAGTATCTATGGTTCGGACCAAATAATTTTACATCAACGGAAAGATACCCTCTGCTTGAAAATGCAAATGAAAATATGTCGGGTGACTATTATGTTAGAATTACTACAACAGTTGGTAGTGGAGGGTTTATTGGTGAGAGAGATACAATTAATTTGAGAGTGCCTGTTTATGTGTATGGAAATTTAGGGCTTGAACTTTTTGCAAGTAAGTTGAGAATATGCGATAACGATTCCACTGAAATTTTTTCACTTGATTCTTACGCTGAATACTTATGGTCAACCGGTGAAACGTCGCCTTATATTAACGTGAAAGAAGCGGGAATTTACCAGTTAATTGCCAAAAATGAATTTGGCTGTGCCGATACTGCGGAAATCGAAATTTTTAAATATGATGCAAATATTGTATTTGACAAAGATAAAATAATTTTTGATGAACTTTGTGTTGGAGATTCTCAAATTGAAAATTTACAATTTAAAATTGAAACGGAAACAGAATTTCCGATTTCCGATATTTCAACAACAAGTAATTCATTTGAAATTGTCAATTATAATTCGCTAATAAAATCATATAAAAATGGCGATATTGTCAACATTGAAATCAAATTCAAACCGAAAGATGCAGGTGTTTTTGAAGATGAATTAGTGATTAGTTCATCAGAACCATGTGAATTTGTGCAAACAATTCCAATTTCAGCAGCTGCAAAGCAAATCATTGAATTTTCAATTGACGAAATTTATTCTGAAGCCGGCAAGTCCATTGAAATACCGCTTCACGGAGAAATTAAATGTCCCGCTCCCCCAAATCTGACTACTGATTATGAAATTGAAATAGCCATTGACAAAGAATACTTTGCACCGGAAAGTGTGAAATTTGGCAATTTAATTCAGAATGAAATTATCGGAAATGAGAGAATTCTCAAAATCAAAGCAGATGGTGATTTCAGCAAAATAAAATCTGAAATTAATGTAATATACGGTAAGGCACTTTTGGGCAGGTCAGAGTTATCGCAAATCAGAATTGCAGATGTTAAACTCGCAAGAGACCGCTATTTCCCTGAATATATCAACGGCTCGCTGAATGTTGATGGCTGCTTAAATGACATCACTACAATTCAGATGTTCGCCCCAACACGTATGAAAATTTCACCAAATCCAACAGACGGAGAGCTGAAAGTCAGTATCGCAACGCAAGAACAGGGCAGTTTCCGCCTGGTAATTTATGATGTTCAGGGTCGGGAGGTTTACCGCACCGAATTTGCAAAATCAGACAAAGCATTCGAGCAAAAGGACTTCAAAATCAACACGCAAAATTTGGGTAAGGGCTTTTACACAATCCATTTAACAGCTCCCTGGACATTGCTCATGGAGCAGGTAGTGGTGGTGAGATAGGAATCGTGAGACAAGTAATATACTTAAATAGTTGGCACTGAGCTTAGAATACTAATTGTGAATTAGAAATTTGATGTTTTTATGAATTTATAAAGATGGAAATACTAATAACCATGATAAATATTTTAACCAGATTTTAGATTAAAATAGCGATATAATTTTATCATGTTTTCGGATTATATCCCTCTGGAATTCTTGTTCAGTTTATTGCAATATTATTTTCTTCAAATTATTCCCAATTTTCAGAAAATAAATTCCTTTCGCAAGGTTATAATTAAAAGGATTAATTCTAATGATATTCGAAAATGGATAATCAAATTTGAAAATTTGATTTCCAAGCAAATCAAACATTTCAATATTTGATATGCTATTCATATCATCATTAAAGTTTATTATTATTTCATCATTTGAATATTTTACTATGTATTTGGTATCATTATACACTTTACTATTCACACTTACAGTTGATTTACCTTTGTAGATTTTCCCATCTGAACCGGCAATAATAATGTCATCTCCAATAACATCAAAAGTTAAGCGCTCAATGTCATTAGGTATCTGATAGTATTGCCAATTTTCACCACCGTCGTCAGTATATAAAAGCGAGTTTTTATCAAACGATGCCCAAGCTCTGTTTTTATCAATAACCATGAAGTCTGTTATAATAAAAACAGTTGTTGATATCTGAATATTCCACGAGCTGCCTCCATTTGTTGTTTTTACTATGAATCCAAAACCAGATATCCAGCCATTTTCCCTGTCAGAAAAGTTTACATTTAAATTTCTGTAAATAGCCGGAGTAATAATTCTCTGCCAAGTACTGCCACCATCAGTAGTTTTCAACGTAGTACCCTGTTCTCCGACAGCCCAGCCATTCATTTCATCAATGAATTGAATTCCAAAAAGATGTTTTCCCGGTTCGCCTTCACGGATTGTCAGCCATTCGGCTCCTCCGTTTGTTGTTTTGATTATTATCCCATCAAAACCAACTATCCAACCTAAATTTTCATTAAGAAAAAAAGATTTCAACAAGTATTTGTCAGTTCCACTTTTTTGTTCAACAAATTCATTCTCATTATCATTATTGAAAAAATGAAGTATCTTACCATTTTTCCCTGCAAACCAAGCTTTTCCATTTTGTACAATTGATAGTGTTGATAAATCAAAACTACTAAGAGTAAGAATTTTTTCCCAGGTTTCACCTGCATCATCCGTTTTCAATATAAAATTATCACTTAATATCCAGCCATTTTTTGTATCATTGAAACGCATTCTGTAGATATCTTCGGTTACACCTGATGAAATCTGCCTCCAATCAATTGAAAATAATTTAGATGTAAATGCAAATAGGATAATTGAAATTAATAGTAAATTTTTCATAAATCACCTTTTTTATTTATTGATTTTTATTCGTTTTAAAGTGCTGTTGTAACCCTCAATTATATAAAGGTTATCGCCAAGTATTTTCATTTTTCCGGGCCAATCGTTATTCATAGTTTTGTCAAATTCTTTCCATGATTTGCCAAAATTATCTGAAAAGAAAATTATCCTTTCCTTATCCCAATGGCTGTAAATCCAAATCTTGTTATCAATAATTTCAAAATCGCCAAGGTATAATTTAGTTTTAAGATTTTGCCAATTCCAGTTTTTCCCAAAATCTGTAGAATTTGCAAACAAGCCACCTGCTCCGCTGACCCATAATTTATTATTAATTGCTTTCATTCTGTATATTTTTTCTCCCGGAAAAAGTGATACCAAATCCCAATTTTTGCCGCCATCATTTGATTTGAAAATAACAGAAGTATCACGGTTGCCAGTTGCAAGAAACAAATTTCCATTGATTTCGGTTATATCCATCATTTCAAAATATTTGTGAAATTCACTTACAACATCCCATTTTTTCCCTCCGTCACTGGTTTTCAGCAGATACATCTTTTCTGAAAGCATATATCCGGTTTGATTATCTGTAAACATGAATTTCTTGAGATTATATACCGGCTCACCGCTTCTATCCTCAAACTTTGAACCAGATTTGCTGAAATAAACGATTGTTCCTTTATGTCCGGTCAGCAAAATTCCACCTTCGGGTGTAAATCCGGCATAATTCAAAAAGACATCTGTACCGGAGTAGTGTTTTTGCCATGATTTACCAAAATCTTCAGAAATAAAACAACTTCCTCTTGTTCCGCACATAACAGACATTCCGCTACTATTTACATCAAAACCCCAATGCGGAACTCCCTCAACTTTATTAAGCACTTCCCAGTCTGCTGAAAATAATTTGCTAATCGAAATAAACACAATTATAATAATATATCTAAACATTTCATTTTCTCCTAATTGATTACGATTCGTTGTGAAACAAACTCATTCATATTTGATTTAATTCCGATGATATAAATTCCGGTATTAAGTTTGCCCAGATTTAGCTTCATTGATTGATTTCCTCTTTCCATTCTTTGCGGTTTACTGATAAGTCCTATAAAGCTGCCCTGCAAATCGTAAATATTTATTTCAATATCTCTCATTTCATCGAGTGAAAAATCAAGAGTAACATTTGCATCATAAGTAGGATTTGGGTAAATGCCTCGAATTGACAATCCACCGCTTTTGAATCTGCAAATATCGAAAAAGGTTTCTTCAGACGACATTTCGCAGGCAGAATTGATGTCTATTTCGCCATTGGAAAGTTTGTTAATGATACTGATTTCACTTACTAATATTTTTCTGTATCTCTCGGGCAAAGAATTAATAAATTCCGGCGAAGGATAGTACCAAAGAATTAATTTTTCTATGCTTTTATCATTAAATGTAATTTCCAAAGGAATCAGCTTAGAATAGTCAAATCCTTTAAGATAGTACAATCTCATAGCAGAATTAAACGGCTGATATACATAACTGTGAGGCGTTCCGCTATATTTGAAGGCAGCTACTATTGGCGATATTTTGCTGAAATCAGATTTTTGCCAGCCACCGTATTTAATAACTTCCATTTTGTAGCCCTGCAAAAATCTCTTTTCCCACAAATCAAGATACTCAAAATAGTCTGGATATTTATTATTGCTACTACTACTGTCGGTATTGTTAATTAATTCATTGAAGTTATCAGAATTTAATACTACTCTTCTGAGATTTCGTCTGACTTTTCCGTTAATTGTATCTATTCTCGGCAATTCTCTGTAAGAACGCTGAAAATAAGATTTTTTATTCATCAAGTTCAAATCCACAGAATAATTTAAATCTATTTTGTGCAATGTTTTAACTAAAATTGTATCACCGTTTACAGGGTATTCTTGCTCTGCAACTTTTTTATTATCCGGGTCGTTTCTGTAAGAATCATTATTCCGAATTGGAATAGGGTGCAAGGTATGTAAATGCTCAATTAGATAAGAAATTTGATTATCTTCATAAATAATTCCAAGCTCAGCAAGTTCCTCTTTTGTTAGCTGAAGAGTGAGGAATCCCGGAATTGCTTCACCGGTACTGTCTGATTGTACGGTTGCGGGCAGCATAAAATCAATATCCTTACCACTTGTACCAATAGTAACTCCCCGAATCAACTCTTCACGTGGTTCTTTTCTATCCGGATTTATTTTTAACGGATTATCATCTTCTTCGATAGAATTATAAGCTACATCATTTCTAACAGCTTGTTCGAGAGCAGTTTCATTTTGTAAATCTTCGTTAAGCTTTATGACATTTTCGGATCCGGCAACCTGATTCTGAGATTCCTCTGAGTTTTCAATCAGCGGAGAGTCAAAATTCAGGTATATCAATAGTAAAGTAAATAAAATCATAATAATACCTCCAGCAATTCTAAATTTAAAATTTCTTTTTGTTGTTGTTGCACTATTTAATAAATTATCAAATTCCAGCGGCTCAAAAGGTTCATTCAGATTTTCCAACTTTTTAGCTGAATGAAAATATTTATCCAATTCTTGCTTCATCACCTACTCCCATTAGTTCTGCTAATTTTTTTCTCGCTCGCGAAAGTCTTGATTTGACAGTGTCTTCTGAAATATTAAGTATTTTGCTGATTTCCTTTCTTGAAAATCCTTCGATTTCAAACAAAATCAAAGTTTCTTTGTAATCATCATTAAGCTCGCTCATTGCCTGCCTTAAAAAATTTATATCCAGCATCGTTTCAGCAGAAAGAACTTGTCCTCCTAATTTCTCAAAATCGAAATCATCAGCAAATTCAACCGGCTTTCTCTTGCTTTTATAATATGCTCTTGAGCAAATTGTGAAAATGAATGATAAAAATGCTTCCTTTTTTTTCAAACTACTAAATGATACGAATGCCTGATAAAGAGTTTCGCTCAGAAGCTCCTTTGCTTCATTGTAATTACGTGTCATAAACAGGCAGTATCTCCAGATCCTATCCTTGTTCTGCTTATAAAGTTCAGTAAATATTTCTTTATCGTTTTTCAGTTTATTTAACCGTTTAAAAGATTCAACAATAAGTAAGTGTTCAAAAAAACAGAAAAGGGTGCAGACGAATAATATTTTTTTATTCGATGTAATTTTTTCTTACTTTTGCTTTTATTTAAATGGCATAAAATGAATATCCAAAATTTAAGACCGGATTCACGTGTTGAGGGTATCGAATTCAAAAGCGGTTACGTCCAGTTTTACTACGAAGATTACTTCAATGACAAAATTTATGAAGTAAAAATCAAAACTGATTTGGTTTATATCAATTACAAGTTGGATGAGATAGCTTATGAATTTTGCCATATCAGGCAGTTCACACTTAGTGACCACCTTCCGATTGATGAAAAGTCGAAACTGTATTTAATGCCGGATACATTCATAAAGCAAATGAAAGCCGCCCGCCAGAAGTTTAACCTCGCGATTGGTCTTAATTCAGCCGAATGGAAAAACTTCCTTCAGGTTTATGGTGACGGGCTAATAGTCGCCTGTCCGGTGAAGTCTTGGGAGAATATTGATATTGAAGAAGTCGGAACAATCGTCAATATCAACCCGAATTAGAAAAAAATACCAGTCCTCACTTGTTTTTACCTCCCAAATCCCACTTTGGTACAATATTTGTATTGTACAAATCTATTGTTTTGTAATAGATTAGAACTAAAGGAGCTTGTTTTGGAAATCGAAAAGTTTTATAATGAAATTTTATTCGAGCAATTATTTAAATTTATTAAGGGTAATAAACGAATTGATTATGCAATGGATACAATTCTTAGATATTCTGATGAAGAACCATTGAATATTATTGATTTAGGATGTGGTATAGGAGATACAACTTGGAAAATCTCTAATCTGTTTCCAAATTCATCAGTTACCGGTATAGATATCAGTCAAGATTCAATTAAATTAGCCAATATTTTATTTGGGAGTAAGAACCTCCATTTTGAGCAAGGCAATATCTATGAGTTTGATACAAAAAAAAGTTTTGATTTGATTACACTTATAGATTTTTATGAACATATTGAATTGGATAAAAGAAGTATCGTAAATGAACTATTAAATTCGATATTAAATGAGAATGGAAAAATAATTCTAACTTATCCATCACCATATTTATTAAAAAAATTATATGATGAAAAAAGTATTTTGCTTCAACCTGTTGATGAGTTAATTTGGATAAATGATTTAAATAAATTATCAATAGCTACTAAGACTGAATTAATATATTATTCTTATGTGAGTGTTTGGGAAAAAAACGATTATGTCCACGCAGTCTTATCGAAGTGCGGTATTAATAAAGAAATTAATGAAACAATAAATCCAAGGTTCTTTACTTTTGGCTCAAAAGAATATAGAATTAACCTGATAATGGACAGAATTAAAGATTTGATTGAATATAAGGAGATTAGATTGAAAATTCTAAATAGCATAAAAGATTCAAATTTTAATTCAATGTTCATACATCTTCGACCAAGAGTTTATGATTTAATTTCAAGTCTAAAACCAGATACAGAAAAAATAAATATTGAATTTTTTAACATTTTGAATAATGGTTTCAGCGATATAGATATTTTAAAGGTTGCTAATCTCTTAGAAAAAAATGATAATAAATTAGGATTCTTTTTATTACTTGCTTTTGTAAATCAACAATTCCCAAATTCTATATTATTTCAAAATGTTCTTAATCAATATTCAAAAATATGGAATTAGTAATGAAGTTAATGTATGTCTCCTTCTGCAATTCAACACACTATCAATTGTTAGAAAAAATTGATGAAAGAATAAAATCTTTAAAGCATATTCACAAAGATATTGACACTTATGTAATAGGAAAAAGTGGTAATATTGAATATCCAGAATTTTCATTTCGTTATATCAATTTAGAAAAAAAATACGATATATACAACTATGAATCATCCAGAAAATATTCATTTGAAGAATTAGAGGATTGTATACTACTTGGTGATTACGATGTTATTTTACTTCGGTACCCTCTGGCTGATAAATATTTAGCTGATTTCCTAGCTAAGCACTCTAATGTAGTCTTTGAACATCATACTAAAGAAGAGTTAGAGTTATTAAATATCAATCAGTCTTTATATTATGATGAGCTAAGGTATTCAATGGTGGTTCTACCAAAAGCTATGGGCATAACTGCTGTAACAGAAGAAATTTTAAATTATGAGTTGAAGAGGGCAAATAAAAAATTATCTTCGATAGTAATACCTAACGGAATTAATATAAAAAATATTAACTTAGTTGATAAATATGAACCAATGATTAACGGCAAGTATAATTTCCTGTGTATTTCAAAGGATTATCAACCTTGGCAAGGTTTAGAAAGACTTTTTCGGAGTATATCAAAATCAAATTTTAAAGATAATATATATTGCCATATTATTGGAAATATTTATAATGAGCAGTTAAACTTAATCAAAGAACTGAAATTAGAAAACAATATCAAAATTTATGGGCAATTATCAGTAAAAGAAATTGATAAAATATCACAACTCTGTCAAATGGGAGTCGGAGTTTTAAGTCCATATTTAAAAGGTTTAAATGAAGTATCAGCACTAAAACATAGACAATTTTTTGCAATGGGATTACCTTTTTTCTATGGTGGAATTGATTTACCTTTTGATAAAATACCAAATTATGCTATATCAATACCAAATAATGAGAGTCTAATAAGATTTGAAGAAATAATTGCATTGTGTGACAAATATCAAGAAGATTCAACAATCAGAAATAGAATTTATCAATTTGCATTTGATAATTTAAACTTAGATAATATTAATAAAAGGCTTATTGAATTTTTAAAAGGTTTGGAAAAAATCAAAACAACTCAAACTAAAAATAATTTCCAAAAGAATAAAAAAATTGTTTTTTTTGCTGGTGATAATAATAACTTCCATTTTGTAGAAGACATAATAAAATATTATGATTCAATAGGTCTTTCAACAAAGAAAGTTTTTTATAACCCCTCAATTCCTCCAGAATTAATATTTAATGAATTACAGAATAATGATATCGCTTGGTTTGAATGGGGCAATGGCCCGATAGAATTGGCTAGTAATATGCCCAAAACCTGCAAAGTAATACTTAGAATTCATAGATATGAAATTTACTCCAATTCAGTTAACTTGATTAATTTTAATAATATTGATAAAGTAATTTTTATAAATGATAATGTTCGTGACGATTTTTACAAATTACATAAGCATATTGATTTGGATTTATCTAAAACAGAAGTTATATATAATGCAATAGATTTAAAGAAATATTCATTACCTGAAATAAAAATTAAAAATTTCAATATTGCTTTCATTTCACGTTTTCATTATGTTAAAAATCCGGCACTTATACTGCAGATTTTAAGCAAATTAGTAAAAATTGATAAACGATATAAATTATTTTGGATAGGCTCAAAACAAGATAAAGTTATTGAACAATTTATTGAATATTCAGTTGAAAGATTAGGACTAAAAGATCATTTAATATACGATGGATTTGTAGAAAATGTAAATGACTGGCTCAAAGATAAAAGTTATATATTAAGCACTAGTTTTATTGAAGGTCTTCCTCTGAATATTCTTCAAGCTATGGCAATGGGATGCAAACCAATTATCCATGATTATTATAAAATGCCTGAAAAAATATTTGGTAGCGAATATATTTTTAAAACAGTTGACGAAGCTGTAGAATTAATTACAATTGATATATTTGAACCACATAAATATAGAGAACTAGTTCAAAATAAATTTAATATCGAACTGCATTATGATATTTTTCACCAATTTACTAATTTAAATTCTAATAATAAAAATTATAAATCTGAATTTAAATTTCTTATTTTCATAAAAATTAACAAAAACAATTATAATAAGCTCAATACTACAATACAATCTATTGAAAAACAAAAGAATAATTATTTTAAGATAGTCATAATTTCAGAATTTCAATTAGAATATTTCAATGACAATATGTTTATTGAAGTTGTTTTTATTGATAAGAATAATTCAATCGAAAAAATATTAAGAGATACAATACTTAATTCGTATTATGACTATTTTATGTGGATAAATCCAGGTGACATTTTTATTAATGAAGCATTTGATGATATTTGTATCAACACCAGACTTTATCAGCAATTTGATTTAATATTATTGAATTTCCACTTATATACAAATGACCAAAAAATTTTAAGTTTAAACGAAATTAATTTACTTGGTAATAAAACTATAACAAATCAATATTTATTAAATAATCAAATTCCTAATAGCGGCTTATTAATTAGTAAAAAAATTTATACTGAGTATTTTAAGCAAAAAAATCAATTTTTTAATTTTGATATTTTTATAATTCAAAATATTATAAATAGTAATTATTTTATTTTTTCTACAAAAAATATTAGATTATTGAAACCACAATACGACTTGAGTAATGCCAAGCCTTTTAAATTTATTCCAAATATTGACAATTTTATTGAAAACATAAAATTAGAAAGAGTTTTTCCATATTTAGATTGGTATAATAATTATGATAAATCTTATTCAAACGCATTATTTAATCTTTCTTTAATATGTTACAATAATGGTCATTTATCAAAAGCACACGAACTATTACTTATCTCAAAAATTTATGATAATTCCATTGAGCTTAACAATCAAATATTCTCATTAATTACCAATCATTTATCAATATTCATTGTTGCGTTAATGCTTTTATTTAATTTGAAATCATTCATCCATAATATTGAAAATACTTCAAAATTATTTATGGAATGTTTCAATTATTTCATAATGAGGAAAAATATTGTTGTTTGCAAAGCACTGACTGAATTAACTAAAAATGAAGCCTCATTTATCGAATTAAGTTCGATAATTAATTCTAAATTTATTGAATTAATAAATCAAACAAATCCGAATTCGACTTATAATAATAAACCTTTCTTCTCTATCTGCATACCCACTTATAACCGTGGCAATTATCTTAAGGATGCAATTAAAAGTGCATTGAATCAAGATTATGATAATTATGAGATAGTTATTGTTGATGATGGCTCAACTGATAATACAAAACAAAATGTTGATAGTTTTAATTCAGATAAAATTAAGTATTTCTATCAAAATAATTCCGGAAGACCTAAAGCGAGAAATCGTCTTATTAAGGAATCAAAAGGTGAATATATATTATGGCTTGATAGCGATGATATTATTCATGAGAAAATAATTTCAGAGTATATTACCATAATTCAAAAATTTAGTCCTGATGTAATTTATTGTAATATTGAAATTACTGATAAATCTTTAAAGAAAAGGATTGACATAATTGAGGCACCTGATTATACAATCGGTACAAAATATTTATTACTAAGAATAATAAATGGTGTCGGAATTACTTCAGGTGGTGCATTATTTAAAAAAAATGTACTTATTGAAGTAGGCTTAATAAATACCGAATTCCTAAGAGCACAAGACAATGAATTATGGACACGTTTGGCTAATAAAGCGAAGTTTCACAAAGTTGATAAAGTGTTGTATTACTATAGAAAGCATGATGATAATATTTCACTAAATGATGTAGTTGATAAATCTTTTGAGTCTTTGGTTATAAGAAATATTATTAAATCAAATCCATTGTCAGTTATTTTCCCTGATTTTGATTTTAATGATGAAAAATCTCAAGACAAAGCATTGCTTGAAATTGCTTCGGGACTTTTTAGATTTGAAGATTATTATAATACAATAAATGTTCTGAATTATTATAATTATTATGATGATAAATTATCAATTCAAATTTTTATCAAATCTCTTATTGGTTTGGGAGATTACAAGAAAGCGAAAGAAATTATTAATAAATATTTGAGGAATAATAAACAAATATTTGAGGATTTAGATAACACAATTGATTTATTATTATCGTTGAATAAAATTGAAATTAAAGCAAGTAATGCTAAAACTATAAACGATATAGTGAATCGGGTAACTCAATCTTTACAATTTATACCATCTGAGATTTATCTTTTAAATGCAAGAGTATTAAGCCTCAAAAATGAATTAGATACTAGTTTTAATTATTACAAAAAAGCTATAGGCACTTCACCTGAAAATGCACTCATTTTAAATGAAGCATTAGAAATAGGCAAAAAACTCAATAAAGAAAATGAAATTCTTGATTTGAAAAATAGAATACTAAGACAAATTGAGTTTTATGATGAAAATAATAGTTTAAACAATCCAAGCCCTCTCGTTTCAGTAATCATTCCTACAAAAGACAGACCATCTCAGCTAAGGGATGCTATTTCCAGCGTTTTGGCTCAAACTTATCCAAATTTTGAATTACTGGTAATTAATGATGGCGGTGAGAATGTTTCGGGGCTAATTCAATCATTTTATGACAATAGAGTCAGATACTTTGAAAATCCTGTATGCAAAGGTGCTGCAGGTGCAAGAAATATCGGGCTTAAGAATGCTAAAGGTGAATACATCTGCTACCTCGATGATGATGATATTTATTATGAGAATCATATTGATACTTTAGTAAAAGCTGCAAATAGTCATCCTGAAATCAAATTCTTTTATACAAAAGCCTATGAACATATAATTTTAAAAGAATACGGATTTCAAAAGACTATCACAAAAAAAATTGTTTATCAGAATGATTACTCCAAAAGATTGCTGCTTTTAATGAATTTATTTCCAACACTTTGTGTAATGCACCACTCCAGTCTGATAAAACTATCTGGCTACTTTAATGAAAATATGAAAACTCACGAGGATTGGGAATACTGGCTTAGAATATCAAATTTTACCGATTTCAAGTTTGTGGATGAGATTACTGCCGAGTATCGGACAATACAAGGTAAGCAAAGCTTAACAAACGAAAAGTTTTCAGATTTTCTGACAACCATGAAATATATTTATAGCAATTATGGAGATGATAATGATTTAACTCTACGCGATTTGAGAAATAATCAGTTAAGAGATTTAGAGAGCAGAGTTATTAAGTACCAAAATTTGCAAAATAATTCAATAACGTCAAATACTAAAAATACTCCTGTCTCAATCATAATACCGGTATTCAATAAATCGGAACTTACTAATAACTGTTTAGATTCAATTTATAAGAATACTGATATAAATTCATTTGAATTAATTATTGTTGATAATGGGTCAACTGATAATACTGAAATTATCATTAATTCATACAAAGAGAAATATAACAATTTAGTTTATATAAGAAATTCTGAAAATCTTGGCTATTCAAAAGCAAATAATATTGGTGCCAAGATAGCAAAGTATGATTACATTCTTCTTCTGAATAATGATACAATTGTTACTGAAAACTGGCTTGAACCACTTACCAATATATTGAATGTTGATACAAATGTTGCAGCAGTTGGCTCCAAACTTTTATTTGAAGATGATACAATTCAGCATGCAGGTGTCTGCATTGTGAATGATAAAGCTTTTGGGGATCCATTAGTTGCAAGACATATTTATTATAAAATGTCAAAAGATGCACCTGAAGTAAATAAAGTAATGAAATACCAAGCACTTACAGGTGCTTGCCTTATGCTTAATAAATCTGCATATTTTGAAGTAAATGGCTTAGATGAAGAATACTGGAATGCTTATGAAGATGTTGATTTATGTTTTAAATTAAGGGAAAAAGGATATATATTAGTATATCAACCCAAGTCTGTTGTTTATCATTTGGAGTCTCAGAGCGGTCCCGAAAGGATTAAAGGAGTGCAGAATAGCATCAAGAGACTTCACGAGAAATGGCTTGGTAAAGTTGAAGTTGATTTCATAGTACACGAAGACAGAAAAATTTCTGTTGTTAAGCCTCAAAAGATAAAAGAATACAAGATATTGAGTAATATAAAAATAGCGGAAAATGCTAATACCTCTTTCCCCGCTTCAATTATCATCCTAACCTACAACTCCTCTGCTACTATTGAAAAATGTTTGGGGTCTGTGAAGGAATATTTAAGACATGTAGATGAGGTTATTGTTGTTGATAATAATTCGAAAGATAATACAATACAATTAATTAAGGAAATAATTTCATGCGATAGTCGCTTTAAAATTATACAAAATAATGAGAATATTGGTTTTTCTGCAGGTAATAATGTCGGCATAAGACTTAGCAAGAACCCTGTTATCGTGTTGCTTAATCCTGATACTATCGTTACGCATGGGTGGCTTGATAATTTAACTTCACATTTTTCAGATGAAAATATTACTGCTGTCGGACCACTATCAAATAGTGTTGCCGGAAATCAAAAGCTGGAGCTTTATGTAAAAGATGAAATTGAAATAAAATCCCTTGGTGATATTTCAAATTATTTGGTTAGAAAATATTCGGGTCAAAATCTTGATGTAAAGGTTTTGATGGGATTTTGTCTTGCTGTGAGACGTGAATTTATTGAGAAGCATGGCGGATTAGATGAGGATTTATTCCTTGGCAATGACGACCTTGAGTTAAGCTGGAGAATACGCACTAACGGCGGAAAACTTGCTGTAGCTCTTGATGCTTTTGTTTATCACGTTGGGCAGGCAAGTTTTAAGACTGAAAACAAATCGCATACAGATAGATTAGTTCAGGAAAGTACAGATTGTTTATATCGTAAACTTGAGAATTATTACGGCGCGGGTAATGTGCCAAGTCCAATGGAAATTTGGGGAATTAACTGGTTCAAACCAAGCAAGATTAATTCCAATAATACTCATCAGTCGCCGAGTGTTGCTAAAACAAGTAAACATAAAAATTTGACTTCAATTATTATTCTTGCACGAAATCAGTACGAATATACAAAAGAGTGTATAGACTCAATCTATAAATTCACTAATTCCCCGTTTGAGCTTGTGCTTGTTGATAATGGAAGTAATGATAATATTCCGCATTATTTCGCTGAATTGGAGCACAGTCAAAATAATGTTAAAGTAATTTCAAATCCTGAGAATGTTGGCTTTCCGAAGGGTGTTAATCAGGCATTGAGGCAGTGTGAAGGGCGTTATATCTTGATTGGAAATAATGATACGGTTGTCACTCCGAATTGGCTTGAAGATATGATTGAAGCGATTGAAAAGTCGCCTGAGAACGGGCTTGTCGGACCAATTTCAAATAATATCAGCGGCTATCAGATTGATAGAAATGCCAAATATCAAACTATGCAGGAAATGCTTGACTATGCGGTAAAAGTCAGGCGTGAGAATGCGGGACAAATGATGAAATTCCCACGTGTAGCGTTTTTCTGCACTTTGATTAAGCGTGAAGTAATTGATAAAATTGGTGGTCTTGATGAAATTTTCTCTCCCGGAAATTATGAAGATGATGATTTCTGTATGAGAGCTCAAATCGCAGGATATAAAACGTTTATTCTGAAATATGTCTTTATTCATCACTATCGTTCACGCAGCTTTGCCGATGAAGGCAATGATGCTTATCAGCAAAGATTAATGAGAAATAAACAGATTTTTGTTGATAAATGGGGCGGCACTCCTGACGAGATTTGGCTTGATGGAAAATTAGTGCAGAGAAGAGATATCTATGTGAATTATTGAGTTAATCAATTATTATTTGATATTTTGATAAAGGCGAACATATGAGTTCGCTTTTTTTGTATAAATAGCTAAATAATTTTGTAAAATATTTGGTAGATATTAAAATATTTACTAAATTGTATTTGAAAAATTATGTTATTTGAAAAATATTTTTGGAAAGTAATTTAACATATATTATGTTAAATCATTATTTATAATTTTTACTAATTTCTTAAAAGGAGCTAAGTATATGTATTTAAAGAACTTAACCCCCCCCCCCCCCGGAAACACAGCTATGTAGTAAGGGATTCTGCCGGAACTTCAGGTTTTGGAATGAAAGCTAAGCTTTCAATTGTTGAAAGTTTTAATAAGGTACTAAACAAAAGATATTACGGTATCAGAGCTATGTACTTTCTTGTAATAATTACTTTATTATTACCGTTACAGAAGGTTGATATTTTTTCTTATGGAGATAGTCCTTATTGCAATGACTATATTTGTCCTGAAATTGAGTTTGTTTATCAAGGAATTGAACCACTACCAGATCTCCTTTACCCAGCTTGTAAATATGATGTTCATTGGTCATACAGATTTGTAGATTGCCCGGAAGCTGGAATGAGTTGGTGTGATTTTAGAATTGATTCAATTGTAGGAAGTCTTGAAAATGGTCCCGCATGCGAAGGTAATCGAACTGTCTATGAGCTTGTCCGAGAAATGACATTTCTACTTTTGGAAAAAAAGGTACCTTTTACAAGTTGCTTCGCAGGATTAAGCAATAGTTCTTGTACAACCAATATTTCTGTTAGTTACGCATCTTGCTGGCAATATGAAATAGATCCCTATACAGGAGGAGGTAATCTAAAAAAATTAGTGCCCTGCAAAAATTTAACACAATGCTGTAGAGAAGTATGGCAAATCTGTAAAGATGCTACAGGACAATTACACCCACCACCAACTCATGTTTCTACATTAGGCATTAATCCGATATGCCCAATAGATGAACAGAATCCAGAAGATGCCTGCTTTGCTGTATGCGAAAATCCTTCTCTTAAGCAAACTATAAATAATCAAGAAACTTATCTTTCCGGGTATGGAGATAAATTAGTAGTTTTTCCAAATCCGGCAAATGATATTCTAAATTTAAATTTTGTTTCTGATGCGAAAGGAATTTATTCTGTTGAAGTTTATGATATTGCCGGAAACTTGGTTTTGATTGAAAGTTTCTCAATAAGCCAACTGGATAAAGATATACAACTTGATATACACAAACTTACAAGTGGTACTTATGCTTTTATGATTAAGCATAATGACATGGTAAGAATTAGTGGTAACTTCGGAATTGTAAAATAGTTTAAAATAATAATGGCTGTCAGTATGTTTTTATACATTGAAAATGCAAGAGTATTTTTCATTTTAATCAATATGATGGTTTATATTTCGTTTTTTAGAATAATGTTCAAAATTTTATAAACAATTAAGTATAAAAATAACTGGCAGCTTAATTTTAGAATTTTCAATCCATAATTTGATTGAAATAAGGAGAATCTAATATGAGAATCATTTATATATTTGTATTATTTTTATCATATTCATTAGTATTTTCTAATGACATAACAATCACATCTCATCCATCTTCAAAAGTGGAATGTGTCGGAAAGGCAATTTCTTTAAGTGTTTCGGCTTTCTCGGAATCAAATCAGCAATTAAATTTTCAGTGGTACAAAGACAATCAAAAAATAAATGAAGCAAATACACCTGTAATTTATATAGAAAATCTTCAACACATCAACTCAGGAATTTATCATTGCGAAGTATCAAATTCGGAACTCACAATAAAATCAAACGCCGCAACTGTATATGCACTCAGACCGACTAATATAACAAAAGAGCCTCAGGATATATTAACTACCCTGAATAATGAAACGGTTTCATTTGAATTTGAAGCACATATTAATGGTTTAGAAATTTTTGAAGCAGAAAATAATAAAGAATTTGTCAAAATTCAATGGTTTTTATTTGACAATTTAACAAGTCATAAATTAGAAAACAACGAAATATACGATGGAGTAAGCAGTAGCAAATTAAGTATTAATACTAAAAATATTCCTGACACAACTTATTACTTTGCAGAATTAGAAGGCAAATGCGGAACAGTCACAACCAAAACAGTCAGACTAATAAAAAATCTTATACTTCTCGATATTTCAATTAACGGCATATACACATGCTTAGGTAATTTCGAAACAATCAAATCACAGATAGAAAATCCTGAAAATCATAAACTAACTTTCAGATGGTTTAAAGATGGCAAAGCATTTTATCACAAAGAAAATGTTCAGGGAGTATTTTCTGACGAGCTTAAATTCAATCCAATTGAAATGAATGATGCAGGAAAATATAAACTTGAAGCAAGAATTGATAGTATTAATTATGCCGTTTTTTCAAATGAAGTTGATGTTGAGATTTGTACAAAACCTGAAGTCATAGCTATTCGTATTGATTCTATGACAGGTACTTTTTTGGGCTACAAAAGAATCTCATTACGTGTATTTTTAAAAAAATCATGCAATTCAGTAATGAATGTTTATGAAAATGACAGTTTATTTGATTCTATTAAATTAGATGACTATAAAATGAGTTATTATGATATTCCGAATCCGGCTTATTCAATGGGAGCTTTATCTAAATTTTTTGTAAGAGATAGAGATATAGACGAAAAATATAGTATAGCTATTTATAATGACTGTGGAATGAGCCAATCCGATACAGTAACAGTTCGTGATAATTTAAATGATTTCGAAGGCAGGGACCCACTAAATCAATACAGAGAGTTTTGTGAAGATGATACCACATCATTGCGATTCTATTTTACTTATATGAAGCCGAATAATAATAAAATAGATTACCTATGGCGATCTGATATACGATTTGATTGTAATCCTGAATTTTATAGTGGCTGCAGGACAAATGTATTGCATTTTAAAAGTCTTAGAAAAATTGATAATGGTCTTTTCTATTTAAGGGCGAGTATCTCAGGAGATCCCAATGAGCAAGATTATTCAGTTTCTTCACCAGCCGGTTTTGTATTTAAAGTAAAACCAAAGCCTGATATAAAACGGCAACCAATATCAAAAAATGTAGCAAATGAAGACAGAGACACACTTATATATATTCTTTTTGATAATGAACCTCAATTACCAATATCTGTCGAACTATATTATATGGCAAGCCTTTCCGGCACACCAAGATTAATAGATAAAACAGAAGCAGAATACGGTATGTGGTACAGATATATTAAAGATATTGGCTTTTCGGATGCAGGGTATTATTTTGCTAAAGTCAACCATTATAATGAATGTGCACCAAGATTTTCAGATACAGTCAAAATATCTGTAATATCGAAAGGTGCAACAAGTATAAGCAATCCCGATAGTGAGAGGAGCATAATTGTCCACCCAAATCCTGCAAGTGATTTTATTACAATCCAGCTCAGCAACACAGGGCTTCAGCCCTTTGCTACGACTGATAAAGTGCAAATATTTGATGTACTTGGAATAGAAATCAAAGACCTCACCCCAACCCCTCTCCAAATTGGAGAGGGACTAAGAATTGATGTATCTCATCTGCCCGCAGGAGTGTATTTCATCAGAATTGGGAATAAGGTGGAGAAATTTGTGAAGATGTGAAATACCGTAGGGGTAGGTTCGGAACCTGCCCTTGCTTTTTGCAATTCGCGATTTTTTTTTAATCCGTTTAATCAGCGATTCTGACCCCATTTTAAAACTTCCGAAGTTTTCAAAACTTCGGAAGTTTACGAACTGAGGGATTTTTCTTGTTGTGTTTTTTTTAAATCCGCGAAATCTTTTAAGCTACATAATGAGTGATTCTGAAGGAAATATAAAACGTCGGATGTATTGAGAAAAGTAATTAAGTGTAGAGTTTGACTTTGTTATATTAAGTAGATAGCAATAAATATCCTATTTAAATGATATTGAAAATAATATTCAATTCATTGCGTTTAACATTCAATGAAGCAAAGATTATATATTGATACTTCAGTTTATGGAGGTTACTTCGATGAGGAATTCTCCAAGCACACAATTCCTTTATTTGAAAGGTTAAGGAATGGCGATTTTATATTCTTGTATTCTGCTGTCATTCAGGACGAACTTGAAAATGCACCACAAAATGTAAAGAATCTTGTTAACAATCTAAATTCATCGAACACTGAATTCCTTGAAACAACAAGTGATGTTATTGATTTAGCTAATGAATATATAAACGAAAAAGTTGTTGGGAAAACAAGTTTTGCCGATTGTTTACATATCTCATTAGCAACAATATATAATTCTGATTATTTAGTGAGCTGGAATTTTAAGCATATAGTAAATGTTTAGAGAATAAGAGGATATAATGCCATAAACATAAAAAATGGATATAAATTATTAGAAATTCGTTCACCAAGAGAATTTGAAAATTATGAAAGCGATTGACAAGAAATTTGATGCAGTCAAATATATGCGTGAGCAAAGAGACAGATTAAGCCAAAAATTAGTCAATTTGCCTAAAGAAGATATTTTGGAATATTTCAGACAAAAACAATTTTCTGTTAAGCCAAGTAATTGACGAAGTTTTAAGCAAACCTGCCCTCAAAATGATTAATTGTCGCAATGGAGCTTGCTCCATTGTTGAGAAATCAAATTCGTGAAATCTTTTAATCAAAGTAATCAGCGATTCTTGCGGATAAATTGTGATGTAATGTCAAATCCCTCTGCCCCCTTTGGCAAATGGGGAAAGTGAGCGAAGGTCTTGTCCTGAAATAGGTTTATAAAATAATGGATAAAAAGATGTCAGATAATAATATTATTATTATTTTTTATCTTTCTACATTGAATTATTTAATTTTTGGAAAATAAATTTGGTAGTCTAAGGAAATAATGTTATTTTTAAATCAGAGTTATTGTTCTGATTATATAAAAGAAATTTATATGAAGAAAATTATTGAATTACTTAAAAGAATAATGCCGCCTGAAAACTGGCAGTCAGTAGTGCTGGTTTTAGTCGGAATATTATTTGGCGTGGGAATTACAGCTTTTCATTTATCCAATGCTTCTTCATACCTGAGCGATGAATCGAGAACTTGTATCAATTGCCATCTAATGACCCCACACTATGCAACCTGGTCAAAAAGCAGCCATGGCAGAAGTGTGAGTTGTAGCGATTGTCATGTACCTCATGATAATATATTCAGAAAATATATGTTCAAGGCAAGTGATGGTATGCGTCATGCAACGGTATTTACACTTAAAACTGAACCTGATATCATTCAAATCAAACCTTCCGGGATAAAAGTTGTTCAAGACAATTGCATTCGCTGCCACGAAAAGCAGTTGGGCGAGTCAGGACTTGCAAGTCACACAGGTAAAGCCTTCTCGCATGGAGAAGGAAGATTGTGCTGGGATTGTCACAGGACAGTACCGCACGGTATCGGCAATAGTCAGGCATCAACTCCTTATGCTTTAGTACCGGATCAGACACCATCAGTTCCGGAGTGGATTCAGAAATTAATTAAATCAAAAAATTAAAGGTTTTAATCATGGAAAACAAAAAAAGAAACCCTATGCTCAACTGGATACTATTCTTTGTGACAGTAGCAGTTGTTTTTGCTGCAGGGATATTTACAGCTTCAATTATGGAACGTCGTGCAGAAAAAGCGGCAAGACTTCAAATAGTCCGCGAAATTCCTGAGTGGGAGCCTCGTAATGAAATCTGGGGAGAAAATTTCCCAAAAGAATGGGAATCTTACTTAAAAACAGGTGATACAAGTTTTGCAAGTTTGCACGGCGGTTCTGCTACTATTGATTATTTAGAAGAATATCCCGAATTGGTAATCCTCTGGGCTGGATATCCTTTTTCAATTGATTACAAACAAGGCAGAGGCCATTTGCATGCTGTAAAAGATGTCCGCCAGACCTTGAGAACAGGTGGAGTTGACAATAGCCCACTTCCTGCTACTTGCTGGACTTGTAAAAGTACTGATGTTCCTCGAATGATGAATACCGTGGGAGTTGAGAATTTTTACAATAAGAAATGGATTGAATATGGTGAAGAAATCATTAATCCGATTGGATGTCAGGATTGCCACGACCCGAAAACTATGAAACTTAGAATCACAAGACCGGCTCTTGTGGAAGCATTTGAAAGGCAGGGCAAAAGCATGAAGGAATTTTCAAATCAGGATATGCGTTCACTTGTTTGTGCTCAGTGCCATGTGGAATATTATTTCCAAAAAGATAATAAGTATCTTGTTTTTCCATGGGATAAAGGTTTTTCTGCTGATAATATGGAAGAATATTATGATAATATTGAGTTCTCCGACTGGACACATAAACTAAGCAGAGCACCAATGCTTAAAGCACAGCACCCTGATTATGAACTTTACAAGACCGGAGTTCATGCTTCCCGCAATGTTTCTTGTGCTGATTGCCACATGCCATATAAGGTAGAAGGTGGTATTAAATTTACAGACCATCATATCGGCAGTCCGCTTCAAAACATTGCAAATGCCTGCCAGACCTGCCATAGAGAAAGTGAGGAGCAACTTCGTAATGATGTATATTCACGTCAGGATAAAGTTCTGGAAATCAGACGTATTGCCGAAAAAGCTATAGCGGCTGCACATATTGAAGCAAAAGCTGCATGGGATGCCGGAGCAAGCGAAGCTGACATGGCACCGGTTCTGAAAAACATCAGACACGCACAGTGGCGTTGGGACTGGGTAGCCGCTGCCAACGGTGTTGGTTTCCATTCTCCTGTCGAAGCACTCAGAGTGCTTGGTACCGCTATTCAAAAAGCTGAAAAAGCAAGAGGCGAAATTAATGTGATACTGACTAAACTTGGGCAACCGATACCATATTCTCTACCGGATGTTTCTACAAAAGAAAAAGCTCAGAAGTTTGTCGGTATTGATATCGAAGCTCAAAAGAATGATAAAATTAAACTACTTGAAACAGTAGTTACCGAATGGGACAAAGCTGCTAAAGAGCGTCAGGGAACTTTGATGAATTACTAAAATTATTGTACAGTAAACAAATTAAGTCTGCAGGGAAAATTCTTATGCAGACTTTTTTGTTATTATAATGGTGAACATATAGCAATAAAAAAATATTATATATTAACTCAGAAATTGAAACTTTTTTCAAGTTAAATCGAACTTATATAATTAGATATATCAATACAAGAAATTGCTTGAAAAATCGTTATTATCTACAAATATCATCACAATTTAATGGAGTAATATAATTATGAAAAAGACTATCATAGTCTCAGTGTTATTGGTTGGAATTGGAATATTTATGGGCATATTATTAATTAGTTCATTGAATTCAGATGTACTAAGCCCGCTTTTCGCAAATGAAAAAACTAAAATCGGAGCTTCAGTAGCGCCTGTCCAGATGGATAACGCTATGAAGATTATCAATGATGCTATGTCTTCAGCCAGCGCTGCTGTCCTGCCTACAATTGTGTATATCAATGTAGAAACCGAAATCAAGGGACGCGGTAGTATGCCAAGAGATGAGTTCCATGATTTCTTTAGATTTTTTGGTGGACCTGAAGGAGAAGATGGTCCAAATCTCACCAGAGGTAGCGGCTCAGGCGTGATTGTATCCGAAAACGGATATATTGTAACAAATAATCACGTAGTTGAAAATGCTACCGATAAGGGTATTAAAGTCCAAACCATTGATAAGAAAGAATATACTGCCAGTCTGATTGGTCGTGACCCATATACAGACCTTGCACTTCTAAAAATTGAAGCTGAAGGGTTGCCGGTTGCACACATAGGCGATATGGATAAAATTCGTATCGGTGAAATGGTACTTGCTGTCGGAAATCCAATGGGGCTTGAGCATACTGTAACAAGCGGTATTGTAAGTGCTATCGGACGTGGAAGAATAAGCGGTCGCGGTGGTGCATCAATTGAACATTACATACAGACTGATGCTGCGATTAACCCGGGCAACAGTGGTGGTGGACTTTTTGATTTAAATGGAAGTCTGGTTGGAATAAATACTGCTATTGCTACACGTACAGGAACATTTATGGGATATGGCTTTGCTATTCCTGTTGATTTAATGACAGCAGTCATTGATGACTTGATTGAGGACGGAAAAATTGACCGTGGTTACATCGGTGTTTTTATAAAAGATGTTGATGAAACTATGGCAAAGGGTTTAGGATTAGACAAAGTTCGCGGTGTTTTAGTTGATGGATTGGTCGAGGACGGAGCTGCAAAAGCAGCCGGTATAGAAAGCGGTGATGTAATTCTTGATGTTGATGGGAAGGAAGTCAATTCACCGAGCGAACTGCAATCAAGAATTGTATTCTACAAAGCAGGTGATAAAATAAATGTCAGACTTTGGAGAGACCGCAAAACCATAACTAAAACCGTAACTCTAAAAGCACGCGAAGAAGATGATTTAGCTGCTTCTACTCCAAATAAAAAAGAAAATGAACCCAAACCTGAGGATAACGCACCGGTAAAATTTGAATCTCTTGGATTTACTATTGCTCCGATTGATTCGAAAATCAAGAAAGATTATGGTGTTGATTATGGTGTAATAGTTAGCGATGTAAAAAGATTCAGCATGGCTGCAGACCGTGGACTTGCTAATCGAGCAGTTATAACTGAAGCTGACAAAAAATCAATCAAATCACCGGGCGACCTAAAGAAAATCATTGACTCTAAAAGTGAAGGCGATGTTATCATTCTTAATGTCAAATATCCCGAAAGAAGTCAGATTGTTGCTCTTGAGGTTAGAAAATCTTAATTTGATTTTGTGATTAATTTTGGAAAACCGGCATCCTTAATAGGTGCCGGTTTTTTTATTCTCAATCAGTAGAGCCGGATTGTTATAATTCTCAAGTGCAGTAAGGAGTGAATACTTATAAAAAACTCCGGTAAGAAGAATCAAAGGCTAATGGATATGTTTTGTAGCCACGAATCTTATCAGAATTTACTTGAATACTATATTTTTCTCTACTGTATTTTTTTCACAATAATGGCACTGAAGAACGATTTTATCTTTTGATATTACTTTAAATTTGGTATCAACATTTTGTACATTTGTTATGCAATTTGGATTAAAGCATTTAACAATCCCTTCGATTGTATCAGGAATTTCAACAGTACTCTTTTCAATTACCTGAAAATCTTTTATCACAATTAAAGTTGCTTTAGGGGCTGCAAGTGATATTTTGTTAATATCTGAACTTTCAAAAAATCTATTTCTTACTTTGATAATGCCCTTCTTACCGTACTTTTTACTCTCAAGATTAATTCCGAATAAAATTTGATTCTCAACATTCTCAAGGTTCAATATTTTGATTACCTGAAAAACGCTTTTTGTTGGAATATGGTCAATTACGGTGCCATTTTCAATGGCTGAAACAATTAATTCTTTTGCCATTATTTTAACCCTAAAATAGTTGTTATCAATGCTTGTCTCACAAATACGCCGTTAAGTGCCTGTTGAAAATAATATGCCTGTGGCAAGTCATCAACATTTTCAGAAATCTCGTTCACTCTTGGTAGAGGATGCAGGATTTTCATGTTTTCCTTTACATTTTCGAGCATGCTTTTTTCTAAAATATACAAATCCTTAACTCTCTCGTACTCCAGCGGGTCTGAAAATCTCTCACGCTGAATTCTTGTCATATATAAAATGTCTGATTTACTTATTATATCTGACATATCGGTATATTGATGGTAATCCAGATTATTATTTTTTATATGCATTTTAACGGAACTCGGCAGTTTTAGCTCATCCGGTGACACAAGATGAAATGTAGTATTATAGTTGCAAAGAGCAATTACAAGGGAATGTACAGTTCTGCCGTATTTCAGGTCACCGACAAATGCTACATGCAAATTATCAAGTGTGCCTTGAGTTTGCTTGATGGAATATAGGTCGAGAAGAGTTTGGGTAGGATGCTGGTTTGCTCCGTCACCGGCGTTTATTACCGGAACAGTAGCCACTTCGCTGGCATATCTTGCACTACCTTCGATAGGATTTCTCATTACAATTAAGTCTGAGTAGTTGCTTACTGTAAGAATAGTATCCTTGAGAGTTTCTCCTTTCTGAACACTTGTTGATGATGTATCGGAAAAACCTATAATCTTTCCTCCAAGGCGATTTACAGCACTTTCAAAGCTGAGTCGTGTGCGTGTTGATGGCTCGAAGAAAAGAGTTGCTACAACATATCCGTCAAGTATCATTTGAGTTGGATTTTTCTCGAAGTGAGATGCAAGTTCCAAAATCTCAATCTGTTCTTGTTTGGTATAGTCGTTAATAGATATTAAACTTTTACCTTTCATTTATTATACTCATTTTTATTTAAAAATACTTTTTCATTATTTTACGAACTTAACGATTATTTCACAATTTATTTTACTGATTTTCTTAACAATTTACCGATATTTTTATTCTTCATGATTTGCCATAATTTGCTTTGCCTTAATTTATCCTTAATCTTACTATTTGATTTTGAAATCACAATGCAATCCGCATCCATAAATTTTATTGATTTGATTAAAAATTCGGGTTGTAATTTATTCAGATGTTCTTGATATCGAATAATTAATTCTCTACTGTTGGTCATCATTATTTTATCATCAAATATTGCAAAAGGAATCAAGTTGGAATCATTGAGAAGTAAATGCCTCATAAGTCCCTCTGAAACTCCTGGCCATGACTGGTCAAAATAGTCGTCTAATAACGCTATACCACCCTTAGCAAGACAGTACTCGGCTAATTTCAAATCGCTTTCGACGACGTCAGCACTATGACCGCCATCAAGTGAGAAAAAACGTATCTTTTCACCTGATTTACCAATCAAGTAATCTGCATTTACATCTTTTGAATTCGAACTTATAATTTCAATTCTTTCAATCGGGCAGTTAAACTTTGTCAAATTATTCTTTACGATTGCAAGGTTACCTTTGCCTGATAACTCCGGATTCTCAAATTGATTTTCAAATAAATCTATTGCAAAGCATTTTTCGTTACTTGCCATCATCAGCGAAAGTAAAATCAAGGAACGACCATGATGAACTCCTATTTCAGCAATATTTCCGGAAATTAAATTATTAATTTGATAAGAATTAATATGATTTATAATCCGGAGAGAATCCTGAGAATACCAGCCCTCAACTGATCTATAACCTGATTTTATATAATTTTGCAGATTAATATTCATTAAAATTTGAATTTATATATTTCATATATGCAAAAGTATAATAATTATATCTAAATAAATAATATTATACGAAAGAGTTGATATAATTTTAGTTTTATAATAGGAATAAACCTCATTATTGAATTAATCCTTTTTAATTTCAGAAAAATTTAGTATTTTTAAACTTAGTCAAGTAAAGAAAATTATTTTGTGGAATGAAATACATACTATATCCTATATTTCTGTTATTTATTCTTACAAATTCGGAATCTAAAACAAGAATTGAAATTTTTGATTCCGAATCAGGTGAGCCAATTTCTTATGCCCGATTTGTAATTTTAAAAGCTATGAATTCAAAAGACACCTTAGTATCTCAGATGACAAATAAAACTGGTACTGCGGTTGTGGACTGTAATCTGCCTTTTTTGATTTCAGTTAACCATACAGGCTACGAGAAATTTGCAAAAACAATTAATACTGAGGAAGATTGTAAGATACTGCTTAATCGAAAAGTTTTTGTTCTTGATGAAATAGTAACAACCGGACAATTTACGCCGCAAAGCAGTCAAAAATCTGTTTATAAAATCAATGCTATTTCCGAAGAGCGAATTGTTGCCCAATCGGCTTTCAATCTGCGAGAGCTGATGATGACTGAAATGAATATCAGAGTCAGTCAGGACAATATTCTTGGTAGCAGTATGAGCATAAATGGACTTTCGGGACAGAATGTCAAAATTATGATTGATGGTGTTCCGGTGGTCGGCAGGTTGAACGGCAATATTGACCTTAGTCAGATTAATCTTAATAATGCCCGAAGAGTAGAGATTGTGGAAGGTCCTATGTCTGCAATTTACGGTACGGATGCTCTGGGTGGTGTTGTCAATATTATTACAAAAGATGTTGTTGAAGACAGTTATTTCATAAATGGAAATTCATTTTACGAATCTGTTGGTATTTATAATTTTGATGGTATTGTCGGCTATAATTTCGGCAGAAATAATATAATTGCCTCAGGCGGAAGAAACTTTTTCGATGGATTTTCAGAGATTGATACCTCTCGCTTCAAGCGCTGGAAGCCTAAGGAACAGTATTTTGGAGATGTTCAGCTTAATCACTTCGGTGATAATTTTTCAATAAGGTATCAGGGACAATATTTTAATGAATACATCCTTAATCGCGGAATGCCACGTGCACCATATCGCGAGACAGCATTTGATGACCATTATAAAACTCTGAGACTAACTAATACACTTTCAATGAAGGGTGAGGTAGCGAAAAATCGTTTTTATGATATAATAGCAAATTATTCTACCTTTACAAGAACAAAGAATACATACTTCAAAGACCTTGTTACACTCAATGAACGGATGACTGCTGACCCTGCTGATCAGGATACAAACACATTTGACAACTGGATGCTTCGGGCTGTTTACAGCCATGACAATATACTGAAATCTGTCAGTTATCAGGCAGGCATTGATTTGCACTTAAGTACTGCAGCGGGCAGGAGGATAGATCTACGTGAGCGTGAGGTTGGTGATTATGCCCTTTTCGGGTCTTTGCAAGCATCGGTTTTTGATAATTTGATTTTACAGCCATCTGTAAGATTTATTCATAATACAAAGTATGAAGCTCCTGTCGTGCCATCACTTAACATTAAATATGATTTAAACAGCAAGTGGTCTTTCAGAGGCTCATATGCTAAGGGATTCCGCGCTCCTTCGCTTCAGGAGCTTCACTTTATGTTTGTTGACATTAATCATAATATACTCGGCAATACTGATTTAAAAGCGGAAACCTCAGACAGCTATATTTTGGGCATCAACTATCATTCAACCTCAGAAATGCATTCTTTCAAGATTGAAAGTGGTTTATTTTATAACAATGTTAAGGATTTAATTTCGTTAGCCAATATTGAGGGTGATTTATATTCATATATTAATATCGGCGAATTTCATACTATGGGTGGCAATATCGCACTTAGCTATATCAGAGAAAATATTAATTCTCGAATCGGATTTTCTTATACCGGTCGGCAGTATCGCTCGAGTGGATTAATAGGTTCGACCGAAGTGATTTTTACACCTGAAGTTATGACAAACCTGATTTATAATCTGCCATTTTGGGATTTGAGACTTAATGCCTTTTACAAATTTACTGGACGCCTTGTAGGTTTTTTTGCTGTAAGTGATGTAGAGTATGATCAGTTCGAAATAGGAGATTTTCATACAATGGATATGTCACTTTCACGTGATTTTATTGATAAAATGATTACATTTACTCTCGGAATAAGAAATTTATTTGATGTAACTGAAGTTGACAGAATAGGTTCAACTGGTGGATTTCATGCAGATGGTTCTGCAACAAATCCGGTTGCCTGGGGAAGAACATTTAGTGCAAGTTTTAGATTTAATATTAAATAATCAATATGAAAAATTATATCATATATATAATAGTATCAGGTTTTATAATTACAGGCTGTTTTGATACAGAGCTGCCAGTGAAGCCTTATCCTCGTGGAGATACTAAGGTGACTGTTGTTGAAATGTCGCCTGATTATACAAATCAGATATATTTCAATTTTGAAAAAAACTTAGTTATTAAAGAAAATCACCGTGACGCATGGGATTTAGCTTTTCAGTGCTATGACGAGGAATATTTTATCCTTCTGAACGGTGCCAAGCTTATGGAAGCAGCCGATATGGGTCCTGTTGATTTCAGCTCTGTAACAAGCAGAAGCGGAGCTGAATTTAAATATGATTCGACAAACGGTGATTTTGAAAACTATTCTATAGGAAAATGGTGGGTGGATGGTGGCAATGAAGCTCAATCAAAAAATCATGTATATATCATTAATCGGGGAAGGGATATAGAAGGAAAGAGGATGGGATTTGTGAAAATGCAACTTTTATCTGCAAATTTTGAAGGCTATAAAATTAAATTTGCAGAGCTTGACGGTAGCAATGAATCCACTGCTTCAATTCCAAGAAATAACAAGTATAATTACATAATGTTTTCTTTTGACTATCCTGAACAAGCTCTTGAATTAGAGCCGGAAAAGCAGGATTGGGATATTCTGTTTACAAGGTATCTTGCATTCCTGCCGTTTAATAATTCGCTTTTGCCTTATGGTGTGACAGGTGTGATGATTAATCATACATTAACTGAAGTTACAAGCGATTCATTAAGACCATTTTCTGATATTGTTTTAAATGATATTGACAATTATTCATTCTCTAAATCCCCCGGTTTCATTGGGCACGAATGGAAAGACTTTGAACTTAATGGTGAAATTTATACCGCAAAAGATTATGTTACGTATATTTTCAAGGATGTTAACGACTTTTACTGGAAATTTAGGTTTATTGACTTTTATAATGATGATAAGCAGAGAGGGTATCCAAAATTTGAGTTTAAAAAATTATAAACTTTCAAATAATTAAATAATTTATAAATTAAATTGACTATTTTTGTAAATATTTTATTCAATAATATTGAAATTTATGACTAACAATCAAACTACAATTCTCTTAGTTGATGATAGCGAAACCTTCCTCAAAGGTTTGAATAACTTTTTATCTAAAAATTTGTCCAATGTCAATATCCGTGCTGTAAATTCCGGTATGGAAGCAATCCGTGTTCTTGGAAATAACATAGTAGAATTAATCATTATGGATGTCTTTATGCCAGTCTTTGATGGAATGGAGATGGCAAAGATAATTCGAAGTAACCCTCGAACAAGCAGAATTCCAATAATTTTTATGACATCGGCTGAGATTAGTCCCGAACTTGAAATGAAATCGTTAGAGTATGGCGGTATTGATTTTATAAGCAAATCATTTGATGAATCAAAACTGCTTAGAATGATAAATCTTTATCTGAGATTTATAAATTGGGAAAAAGAAATCAATCTTCAGCTTGAAAACAAAATTGCTGAACTTAATGGTGAAATCAAACAAAGAAAAGAAATAGAAGCTGCACTTGTAAAGACAACTAACCTTCTTCAGGATGCAAATAAAACCAAAGACAAGTTCTTTTCAATTATTGCTCACGATTTGAAAAATCCTTTAGGCTCTTTCAGAAATCTTACCGATATGATCCTTGAGTATTATAATACATTTAGTGATAAGGAATTAATAGAATTTATTACTATTTTGAGAGAATCATCCAATAATCTTTACTCACTTTTAGAAAATCTGCTTGTCTGGTCAAGATCGCAAACAGGAAATATTAAGCTTAATAAAAATGATTTCAATGTAAAATTTCTGGCTGAGCAAATTAAATCATTGATTTCTCAAATTGCTGAGGATAAGAAAATTTCCCTATATTTTGATATTGATGATGAGTTGGAAGTTGATGCTGATATCAATATGATTAGTACTGTTATTAGAAATTTAATGACAAATGCAATTAAATTTACTTCGTTTGGTGGTAAAGTTGAATTAAGCGTTAAGAAAAATGATAATCTGGCAATATTCAAAGTTTCAGACAATGGAGTTGGAATGTCCGTGGAAGATTTGAATAATTTGTTCAAAGTTGGTACATCTAATACCAAGCTTGGCACTAATATGGAAACCGGAACCGGGCTCGGATTGATAATCTGCAGAGATTTTATTGAGGCTCATAACTCAAAAATAGAAGTATCTTCAGAAGATGGCAAAGGAACTGAATTTTCATTTTCACTGCCTGTAACTTTATAAATTTGAATTAAATCTTATATTGGATCATCTTGCAAGAGAAATGCTGATTTTAATTATCAAAATAATATCAGGGCTATGATTAATTCACAGCCCTGATTATTTATTGCAGGTAACAATTTAAAAAATTACTTCACTAATTTATTTCTGACTCTTCCGCCTTTTTTTAATGGGTCATCATTATAGCCAAGCGCCTTCCAGTCAAAACTGCCTTTATTACCATGGCAGTCATTACATTTCAAAGTTTCACCTTTTGAGACGACCATGTGATTAATTGGGTAAAGCATTTCGGTTTCAATAAATCCATAATTACCCGAATAAGCTAGATTTACTTCTTTCATACCGAGTTCAGCAGCTTTATTCCAATCAAAATCCTTCCAGAAGCCGCCTTCTCCGAACAATTTCGGAACTATGAGATAATTATTTTCAGTATCATAAATTTGTTTACCTTTCATATTTTTAAAAGGATAAATCTTACTTTTTGCATCACTGACATCGCCCCTTAGTTTGTTTAACAAAAGCGGTCTACCGGCTATTTTGTCGCCAAGCATATAATAATCCGCTCTGCCATTGAACCATCTGTAAACAGGCTTAACGTTTTTCTCCCATTTGATATCCCCTTTTTGTTTGGAATAAGCAAGATGCTTATCGTCAAATTTGACATCATCTTTCAATCCGGCAGTTGACCAATCCCAATAAGTAGCTGTAAAGTAATCGCGTGCTACATTGGGAATATGACAGGATTCGCAGGCAACTGCACCCAAGTGCTTACTAATAGTTGCATTTTTGTGGATTTGCTTTTTACTGTCGTCGTGGCAATCTGTGCAGGAAGTATGATTAAGTCCCGCTGCAATTGAGCCATGGCTCGCTCCTGAAATCTGATGTTTATCAGTTTTGTGGCAATTTGTACACTGCAAACCGTGCTTGTTCATGTGAACATCAACCTGTTTGGACTTATCAAGTAATGTAGGGTCTAAATCGCCATGCTTGACGGCAGTTCCACCGCCACCTTCAAAATGGCAACTTCCGCAATTCTCTTTTGTGGAACGTCCAACTGATTGAGCTGCTTTTTCAAGGTCAATTCCGTCAGCAGGCATACCTGCACCGGCAGGACTTTTTTTGTAAGTTCCATTTTGAGCATGACAAACAAGGCAGTCAATATTTTCAGCATCGGTAAAATCAAAACTTGCATCTTTCCAGCCGTAACCCGGGTGGCAGCTTGTGCATCTTGGCTCATTGGAGTTAATATTGATACAGAAATTATTAAAATTATTACGTTTGCCGAATTTTACTTTACCTTTGCCCTCTACTTCAAATTCATCGCCGAGCCAAAGCCAGTGACGGGATTTGAGTACTTCGTCTGCCTGTTCATCATGGCAACCGATACAAGCCCGTGTAACATCCTGAGGAGTATCAAATGGTCCAGAAACCATTTCGGAGTGGTCAACACTGCTAACCTTGGTTGTTGTATCAATATTTGTAATCAACAAAGCAACCAAAGTAAACAATACGATAAAAATCATGTGCTTTTTCATGATAACCTCCAATTTTTATTAAGTTTATTTTTTCTTCAATTCCATAAAAAACTTCATGTTTTGAAGACAATAATTCAAGTAAAGTCAGATATTACAAATTCCCGCTAAACCTTAAGTCATGGTAATTAAGTTATCTGAATATGTGTAAGTTATTGCATTTATATGTAAATCATAAGTATTATCCATACTTGAAATGGACTTTAAAATAATTGCTAAATCACATTTTAAGAGGGATTTTTCATATGCCTGTACCTTAATACTGTTGTCAAAATATAATTTTTGTAAAAATATAAAATATATTTGTAAATTCAAAAAAAATATCAATCAAAATCAATTTTTGATGGTAATATCATAGTTTATTCTGATTTTATTAAATATTTTATAAAAAAAAATCCTCCGTGCAAATAGCATTGGAGGATAAATTTTAAAAAATAAATTATGTGATTAGTCTTCGAGTAATTCTTTTTCTTTCTTATCAAGAATCTGGTCAACTTGTTTGACATACTCATCAGTGATTTTTTGAACATCGTCTTCACCGCGTTTTCTGTCATCTTCACTAATTAATTTGGATTTTTCTTCAGCTTTGAGTCCGTCAATCATGTCACGACGAACATTACGGATTGCAACTTTCGCTTCTTCAGCATATTTTTTACACATTTTGACAAATTCTTTTCTTCTATCTTCAGTAAGCGGCGGTACGGGAATGCGAATAATCGTACCGTCATTCTGAGGATTGAATCCAAGATCAGCTGCCCTGATAGCTTTTTCAATATCAGAAATAATGCTTCTGTCATAGGGCTGAATAATGATAGTACGTGCATCAGGGGCTGATACGCTTCCAACTTGAGAAACAGGAGTTGGCTGACCGTAATAATCAACATTTACACCGTCAATTAGGCTACCGGATGCTCTTCCTGTACGAACTTTGCCGAGTTGAACTTTGAAATAGTCAACACACTTGACCATTTGGTCACGGCCCTCATTTGAAATATCATTAATTGGCATATTATTTACCTCAATTATTTATTATCACTTATAATTGTACCTATCTTTTCACCAAAGATAAGACGTTTTAAATTACCTTTTGTGTTAATATTCATAACACTCATCGGAAGTTTATTTTCATGACACAGCGTAATGGCTGTATGATCCATAACTCTAAGGTCTTTTTCAATTATTTCACGATATGTAATTTCGTCATATTTGACAGCATCAGCATTTTTTTCAGGGTCACTGTCATAAACGCCGTCCACACGAGTGGCTTTGATAATAATCTGAGCTTCAATTTCGATAGCTCTTAGCACAGCGGCTGTATCTGTTGTAAAATAAGGGTTGCCAGTACCGGCTCCGAAGAGTACAACACGATTCTTTTCGAGGTGTCGAATAGCACGTCGTCTAATTAACGGTTCGGCTATTTGCTCCATTTTGATTGCAGTCTGAAGGCGTGTCGTAACACCGAGTTCTTCGAGTGCATTTTGAAAGGCAATGCTATTGATTACAGTAGCGAGCATACCCATCTGGTCACCGCTTACTTTGTGAATTCCATGAGCGGCAGCCTGAATTCCGCGGAATATATTTCCGCCACCAATTACAATACCAATCTGAACACCAAGATGATAAATTTCTGCTATTTCAGCGGCAAATGTCTTGAGTACACCCGGGTCTATTCCAAATTGACGTTCGCCCATCAGTGCTTCACCGCTGAGTTTTAATAATATTCTTTTATATGAAACCATAATAAAATAATTTTATTGATTTTTTTAAAAATAAATTTTCATAGGTTCTCTACATTAAAATAACAGAGGAGTTGATGCTCCTCTGTCAATATTTAATTACGCCATATTTGCATCAAGCAGTAAATTATAATTCACCAAGTGCAAATCTTAAAAATCTGTTGACTTTAACATCAGTGCCGGTAATTTCAGAAATTTTCTTTAGCACATCAGATACATTCAAACTACCGTCTTTAACAAAAGCTTGTTCAATCAGGCAATTTTCGGTAAAGAATTTTTCAAGGCGACCCTGAGCAATTTTTTCGGCGATTTCTTCTTTTTTACCTTGTTCAATAGCTTGCTGTTTGTAAATTTCGATTTCTTTTTCAAGTGTAGTCGTATCTACTTGTGAACGATCAACGAACTGAGGATTCATTGCAGCAATCTGCATTGCAATATCGCGAACAAGTGCCTGAGCTTCGTCATTAAGTGAAGAAGCAGAAATATCAATCATTACACCAAGTTTGTTGCCAGCGTGGATATAGCCGGAAATAAAACCTTCACTTTTCCAGCGGGCTAATCTTCTTGCTTCGATTCTTTCGCTGAATTTAGCAAGAATATCATTGTGCATATTAATTAGAGAAGAACCATTGTGAGATAATTTGTAAAGGTCTTCTGCATTGTTGACATCATTATTCAGAAAAGCACCTGCTACTGTATTGACATAATCAATAAATTCCTGATTACGTGCAACGAAGTCAGTTTCACAGTTAATTTCAAGAATAGCGGCAACTTTGCCGTCTTCGGAAGTATTAACAACAATCATACCCTCGTTAGCACTTTTATCTGCACGTTTAGCAGCAGAAGCAGCGCCTTTTTTTCTAAGGATATCAATTGCAAGATTCATATCGCCATCGGCATCTACAAGAGCTTTCTTGCAGTCTGCCATGCCTGCACCTGTTTTGTCACGCAGGTCTTTGACCATTGAAGCGGATATATCAGCCATAATATTTAAAACAACTCTATAATATTAATAAAAAATATTTTTTCTATTCGGAAACAGCAGTATCTTCACCTGCTTCTGTGTTAGTATCAATAGTTCCAGACGGAGCCGGTCTGCGACGGTCAGAGCGTTTAACTCTTCTTTCGCGGATGCGTCGCTTTACTTTGCCGTCTTCATCTTCATTATCGCTGTCTTTGTCGCTGCCTTCGCTTGCAAGTTCCGCCTGACGGACTTTAGCAACTTCAGCACCTTCAACTACTGCATCAGCCATAACGCTTGCGATAATTTCAACAGTTGAAATTGAATCGTCATTTGCCGGAATTGGGAAATCTACCTCATCAGGGTCTGTATTTGTATCAACTATACCAATAACTGGAATACCCAATATTTTAGCTTCTTTAATTGCGAGATGTTCTTTACGAATATCTACAACAAATAATGCACCCGGGAGGCGTGTCATAGTTTCGATACCGCCGAATACTTTACGTAATCTGTCACGCTCGCGTGAAATAAGTAATCTTTCTTTTTTGGTAATTTTTTCAAATGTACCGTCAACTTCCATTTTATCAATTGCATTAAGGCGTTTGATAGATTTGCGGATTGTGACAAAGTTTGTAAGCATACCGCCAAGCCAGCGTTCAGAAACATAGTTCATACCTGAGCGACTTGCTTGTTCAGCGATTGCAGTTTTAGCTTGTTGTTTTGTACCAACGAATAAAACAATCTTTCCTTTGCTTGCAACATCATAAATAGCTGATTTTGCAATGTCAAGCAAGATTTGAGTTTTACGAAGGTCAATAATATGAATACCGTTGCGCTCCATAAAAATAAAAGGAGCCATTTTAGGATTCCATCTGCGTGTGAGATGTCCGAAGTGAGCGCCTGATTCGAGCAGGGCTTCAATTGAAACTGAATGTTCCATTTAAATAATCTCCAAGAAAAATAATGTTAAACTACTGCCATTCATCAACTTGCAGGTTCAGTCACAATGACCACGCGAACCGGCAATCCGAAGGCATGATTATTTAGAAAAAATAAATGCCTTGCAGATGTAAACTCCAAGGCACGAAAAAACAAAAATATTAACGTTTTGAGAACTGGAAACGTTTACGGGCTTTCTTCTGTCCGTATTTCTTACGTTCGACCATTCTCGGGTCACGAGTCATAAGACCACCCTGGCGCAATGATGAACGTAATTCTGCATCATACTCGACTAAAGCTCTAGCAATACCAAGCTGCATAGCGCCTGTCTGACCGCTTTTGCCGCCACCTCTGACCGTTACTGCTACATCAAATTTTCCGTCGTAATCAGTCAGCGCTAACGCTTTGATAGCTTCCTGACGATTTATAGCGACAGGAAAATATTCTTCGAAACTTCTCTTGTTGATAACAATTTTTCCACTTCCCGGAGAAATCAATCTAACTTGAGCTGTTGATGTTTTTCTTCTGCCTGTTGCCAAAAACACCTTCATTAAATACCCCTTAGTTCACTATTAATTATTTATATTTCAATTCATATACTTGAGGCTTCTGAGCTGAGTGCGGATGCACATCTGAACTGTAAACCTTAAGCTTTTTGTAAATCTGGCGTCCAAGTCTGTTCTTTGGAAGCATGCCTTTGACGCTGTGCTCTATAATCTTTGTAGGATTACTCTGCTTGAGATCTTTAAATGTATCAATTTTGACACCGCCCGGATAACCGGTATGTCTGAAATATTCTTTCTGTTCAGCTCTTTTGCCTTCGAGAATTACTTTTTCAGCGTTTAAAACGATTACAAAGTCTCCTGTATCTACATGAGGAGTGAACCATGGTTTATGTTTGCCACGCAATAATGTTGCTATTTGTGTTGAAAGTCGTCCAACTGTCATATTTGCAGCATCCACAATCCACCAATCTCTAATAACGTCTTCTTTTCTAAATGACTTAGTAATTTTTGCCGAGGGTTCCACGTAACACTCCTGAGAAAAATTTAAATTATAACAAATATAGTTTACAAAAATAATAATTTTTGAACTATTTACCAAATAATAACTTGTTTGCTTTTTAGCGAACTACAAAAATAATAAAAAAAGTTGAAATCAAGTCCATAAATTTCAACTTTTTAAAAAAAATTGTTTTTTTTATCCAAAATTTCTATAATGTCTCTCTCCGAATATCGCTGTGCCGATTCTAACCATTGTAGCACCTTCATCAATTGCAACTTCGAAATCACCTGTCATTCCCATCGAAAGCTGATTTAATTTAAGTCCAAACGATTTGTTGATATTATCAAGAGTGTTTCTTAATAATCGAAATTCCTTTCTCTGAAGATATTCATCATTTGTAAAGGTGCCGATTGTCATCAGACCGACTACACGTATTGAATTAAGCTTGATTATACTTCCCATCAGATTTTCAGCATCGTCAGGGTCGCAGCCTGATTTTGAGATTTCCCCGCTGGTATTAATTTGCAGAAGACAATTGACAATTCTACCTTCGCTTTCGGCTCTTTTGTCTATTTCATTTGCTAGTTTGAATGTATCAACTGAATGAATAAAATTTACAAAGGGAGATAAAAACCTCACTTTATTTGACTGCAAATGACCGATGAAATGCCATTCAATATCATCAATGCCTTTATTTTTAAGTATATCAAATTTGTCAGACATTTCCTGAACATAATTCTCACCGAAACATCTTAAACCAGCACTGTAAGCACATTCAACTGTTCGAGCAGGCTGAGTTTTCGAAACAGATAAAACTTTTACTTCTTCAGGGCTTCTTCCTGCTTTTTTTGCAGCAATTACTGCTCTTTCCTTAATTTCATTATATTTTTGTCCAATTTCATTTTGAACTTCTTCGCAGTCCATACTTTCCTCTAATTTACTATACTTATTTTATGAGTATAAGTTTCATTTTTTATTGTAATATTCAGAAAGTATATTCCGGAATTTAAATTCTCCAAAATAATTCTTTCGGAATTCATTCCGGATTTGTTATAATTACTACGGCTCAGTATTGTATTTCCAAGAACATCAATAATAATGATTCTAACTTCTCCTCCAGCAGACTGGTAATTTATACATAAATAATTGCCTTCCTGATATATTTCGGGAATATTTACATGGTTGCCTTCATTTACTGAAACATAAGATTTAAAATCCCTAAGCTCATAAATTCCGGCAACTATATTGCCTTCATTTATTTTTATGGAATCAACCAAAGAAGGATTTTCAGGCAATATTCTATGTTTTGTTACCGGGTCGGAAATATTAACTACTTCACTTAATTTACTACCGTCATTTAAATAATAAGTAATTTCTAAAGGTACATTAATAAAAAGTTCTCCTTCCTGAACCTGACGTATTTCAATTTCATCGCTTACAATTGTCGGCATATCACTAAATGTAATTATATCGAAAATTGGCCAACCACCGCGATATATCCATTGGTCAGCAAACCAATCCCAGTTCATATCTGTTTCATATTCAATAACACGAAAAACGTCGTTAGTTTGAGCATTACCATAAGCAAATATTTGCAAATACTGAGTTATCAGTTCTTCAAATTTCAGCCCTTCCTGCTCAAGTTGCCAATCAAGCATCCCCAAAATCACAGCACCTTTTTCATAAATTGTCATAGGATAATTTGATGACGGCAAATCTCTTGGAAAGTCATAAAGCGGGAATACACCTTCTTCTTTCGATATTAACTTAAGATACTCATCAGCTTTACCTTTTTGATTCAATAAATATGCCTGCTGCCCATTTCGACATCGAAGCCAAAGTGATTCACAGTAGGTCGCAAAAGATTCATTCATCCACGCATGCCTGAAATCTAATGGCGTAACCAAATTCCCAAACCACATGTGAGAGAGCTCATGAGCAGCAATTTCGTTATTAGAATCCTTGTTGACACTTAATCTTACAATTATGCTACGAGGCATAGATACCATAGTCTGGTGCTCCATAGCTCCCTTCCGAACATTAGTATAACCGATTTTCTCAAAGGGATAATCGCCAAAAAGACTTTCATAGCAGTCATTCATTGCAGTTACTTCACTATAGGCAAATTCGCTGTCAGTGGAGTCAATCGGCAATGAAAATATCTGAATTGGAACTTTGTAATCATTATTTTCTATCAATACATAAGGACCGGCTGCAAATGTAAGTAAGTATGTAGCGGCAGGATAGTTATGCTCCCAAACAAATTCTTTTGCACCTTCATCAGTATCACGCACTTCGGCTAAATAACCGTTGGATGCAACTTTGAAATTGTCCGGAACTTTAAATGTCCCACGATATGTTGCTTTATTCTGTGGATGGTCGAAGCAAGGCATCCAGTGCCTTGTTGTTGAAACATAAGGTGCTCTGAAGCCTACACCCAAAGCATATAGAACAGCTTCTTCATAATGAACTCCACCCCATGACATAGTTCCGGCATTTTCTGCTGTCATTACACCGGAATATTCAATTACAAAATCAACAGTATCAGATACTTCATCAGGATATCCGACTGTATAATGAAAAAGTCTTGAGCCTGCTTGTCCGTTTGCCTCAAAATCCAAATCAATTCCATTTGATGTAATTGAATTAATATTCAATCTCTCAAGGTGAAAGATAAACTTATCTCCTTCAATCGTGCGATTTCTGGCTACTGTAATTGTACAAACACCTTCGACTTGCCTGCTTGTGTAACGGTTTAAATCAAGATATACATCATAATGTAATACTACAAAGGGCATTTCCCGATATTCAAGAGGGTCAGGTGGCTGTTGTTCAGAAAAAACTGTTACGCCAAATATCAAACTAATTGCAAAAAGAAGGATTCCAATTTGTAACTTTTTTATTTTCATTTCAAATTATCCATTTTGAAAAAAACTAATATAATCATTTTTTTAGAAATATAATCAGCAAAATTAAATAATTACATTCAATATTGTAAAACCTATATTTATTTATTGTTATGTAACTTTCTTGATTGAACTTTGTTATTAAATTGATTTAGAAATGAAAATTTTGAAATAATTTGTTTGAAGTTTAAAAAATATTCAAAAAAGCTAGTTCGAATAGTGTTTATCTGAAAAATCTTTTTGGTATTTGAAAAAAAACAGTTAAATTACCATTTGGAAAATTGCAAAATTATTTTATGAATATAAATTAAGAATTTAAAAAAATTTTTATAAACTTTTTAGGTGATACAATGTTAAAGAATTCTAATTTTATGAAATCCCTAAGGATAATTCTACTGGCAGCAATTATGCTTCCTCTTATGTACTCGCAATCAATGTCGCAGTACTGCAGCGCATCCACAACTTATCAGGATGAATTCATTGCTGAATTTTATTTTAACACAATCGCAGTTGACGATTGGAAATGGTCAAGCACAATTTCAGATTATACTCACTTATCAACCGACTTGAAAATGGGGGATACATATACAGCGAAAGTTGTAAACGGTTATGCTTACTCAAGTGATCAGGTCCGGTTGTGGATTGATTTTAATCAGGACGACAAGTTTGATACATCAACTGAAGAATTTATTTTATCATCAAGTGACGCTGGTAAAAATTTTGCTGGCGATATAACAATTCCTCTTGATGCAAAAGCTGGCTCAACAAGACTACGTGTCAGAATGACCTGGGCTTCAACCCCTATGCCTTGCGACGGTTCTTCCTATGGCGAAGTTGAAGATTATACTGTTAATTTAGTGCCTCCAATTCCTGATGGACAGATTACAGCTATGACAAGTCCTGTTAAGCCTTTTTTAGTTGGTGAATATCCTGTTATTGCAACTTTACGTTCTAATAATGAAGTTGCTATGACTGCTTGTAAAATTGACTGGTGGGTTAACAACGTATATCAGGGAACCTACAACTGGACAGGCAATATGCGTAATGGCCAGACTCAGAATGTTAATCTTGGCAATTATAATTTTGTGTATCCGGAAAACGAAACAGTTTTTGGACCATTCCAAATGAGATTTACAGTAAAAGATGTAAATAATGATCCACCTGACGCAGACCCAAGCAATGATACTTATCAGGTAAATATTTCACCAAATCTCAATGATTGCGGTGCAATAGGTTTCTTCGGTCCGCCTGAAGGATTTGGTGCCGGTGTAACTCCTGTAAGAGCACGTATAATGAATTTTGCTCCTAAACCACTTTCAAGGGTTACTGTTTACTGGAAAATTGATGGTCAGGAACAAACACCTAAGACATTTACAGGTTTAAACATCAGACAAAATCAGTTCCAGGATTTGGATATGGGTACGTTTTTATTCTATAATAAAACTCCTCTTGGTCCATTTGAAGTAGAAGTATGGACAGAAAACCCGAATGCAGTTCAAGATGAAGACCCAAGCAATGATAAATATCAAGGCGGTATAGGACCATCTTTGGCTGCAGGTACTTATTTTGCCGGTGGTGCTAATGCACACTTCCAGTCACCTGCTGAAGCTGCTTCATACATGAATTCAAGCGGTATTTTTGGCCAAGGTGCAGTAATTATCGAAATTCGTCCCGGAACTTATAATGGACAGGTAATTTTGAATAACCGTATGGCTAACGACAATCAACTTATATTCCGTTCATCTACAGGCAAAGCTTACGATGTTTATCTTGTTAACAGTCCTTCAACAGCAAATAATTTCGTTCTTCAGCTTGCAGATGTTAATAATGTAACTTTCAGAAATATAACAATTCAGAATAATAATTCAAATATCAGCAATGCAGGCAGACTTGTAACCGCCGATAATATGAATGGATTGAAATTTGAAGATGTTGTTTTCAATGGTGTGTCTAACGCTCCTAAAACAGCTGCTTATAATATTTTAACATTAAATAATGTAAATAATTTCTCTGTAACTGGTAGTGATTTTAACAGGGGTTCAGCAGGTATTTGGAATGAAACATCATCATCGCCTGTTTTTGTTGCTGATAATAATACTTTTATGAACTTCTCATGGTATGGTATTTACAACTATATCCAAGCACCTGCAAATGGTAATGACGTTGCTATCAACAATAACACTTTCAAGCGTGATATGGCAGGCAATCCAAATGGTGCAATTTTCTCATTTAATGGCTCTTCAATCAGAAACAATATTATTGCTGATATCAATGGTGTTGGCAGTGCTGAAGATGCACTTATAAAAGTAGAGCATTATGAAGGTTATGATGAGGAAACTCCATATTCATTATCTCAAATGCATACTTCATATATTGAAGGTAACACTATAACAAACTGTTCAAATATGAATGGTATCAAAGTTATCAATGCGAATGCAATTGTAAATCATAATCAGGTTGTAATGTCACAATCTGCAAACTTTGGTGCGGCATTGATTGACTTCATGAATGCTTCAGGTGTAGCAGGCAATAACATGTTGATGGGATCAAACATATTAGGTCTTGACGTTGAAAATTCACCTATGCTTTATGTAATATATAACACATCATCTGTTGAATTTAATGGCAATCCTGTTGCAAGAGTTAGTGGCGATAATGCAAGTATTATGAGAAACATATTTGTTAATAAAGGCACCGGAACAGCAATTACTGCTCCATCAGCAACCAATATTGACCAGAATGTAATTTATACAAGTGGAAATGTGCTTGCTAATATCGGCGGTACAAATTATGCTTCTATGGCAGCCATCCACAATTTAGGAATGATGATAGAAAGTAATAGCGTTTTGGTTGAATTCTTCAGCCCTTCAGATCCGCATTTGAAAGTGTATAACGCTGCTTTACTATTTAATACACCTCTGTTTAATTCAGACGACAACTGGGCTGGCTGGTATGTTGAGCATAGTGACTTTGATGGCGAACCACGTTTATCATATTATGCCGGTGCTGATGAAATTTTCTTATCAATTTCAATTGAACGTCAGACAGAAGGTTTCGTGGATTGTGTTGGTGCTACTGATAACTTCCTTACAGTTTCATCAGCAATAGGATACAATGCACCAATGACTTACCAATGGGAACATGACGGCACACCAATACCGGGAGCTGTTGACCCAATCCTTTATTTCGAAAATTTACGTCACCAGCAAGCCGGTGTTTACCGTTGTTTAGTTAATGGTCCGGGTAAAACAGAGCCAATTTACTCACACCCGGTAGCTGTTTATGTAACCCGTTCAACTGACATTACCCGTCAACCTGAGACTCATGGTGTATTTGTTGGAACTGTAGCTACTCTGTCATTTGATGCACACGTTAACGGTAAGAATATCGAAAGTGCTATTGCTAATGACGAAGTAAAAGTTCAGTGGTACAAAGTTGTTGACGAAGGTAATGATATCAAATTAACTGATAATCAATGGATTTCAGGCACAAGATCAAATTACCTTACTATCGCTAACTTCAGATTACCTGACCAAGGCGAATACTATGCTACAGTTGAAGGCATCTGTGGTATGGTTACTACCGAAACTGCAAAACTTACTGAAGAAAATCTTGAAATTAATATTATTCAGCAACCTGTTGCTAACACTATTTGTGCTACAGAAGAAGTAATATTTAATGTAGATGCTACTTCAGGCGGTTCAAACCAACTTATTTACCAATGGTACAAAGATGGCAATATGCTTACAGATAATCTTCCAAAGATTGAAGGCACTAACAGCAAGCATTTGATTATTTATAATCTTAATAAAGCTGATGAAGGTAATTACTACGCTACTGTAACTATTCAGGGAACAACTGTACAAGTGCAATCAGATATGGCTGCTCTCAAAGTAAATACACCTCCTGTTATCTTGCTTCAGCCTCAAGACGCTACAATTGAAGCCGGTCGCCAGTTGATGCTTGATGTTGTTGCAGAAGGCAATGATGATCAGGAAGTACTTAACTACAAATGGTTCCATAATAGCAGATTAGTTCAGGATTCGGACGATATGTATTATATCGTTGATGTTACTACTCCTGATAATGCCGGTGAATACTTGGTAATTATAAGCAATGATTGTGGTTCAGTAACGAGTGAAACAGTAACTGTTACAATTACAACAGGCAGTACAAGCGTTGTAGAAGTATTCCAGAGCGGATACTCTCTGACTACTGCTACTCCTAATCCTGTTCAGTCAGTTGCAACTATCAACTTTACTGTACCAACAGAATCATTTGTAAAAATTACAATGACTGATGCAAGCGGTGCAGGTAGAATTATTCTTGCTGAAGGTAACTTCCAGACAGGTACTCACAACATTAATTTCAATGCTCAGGATTATAATCTTGCCAGCGGCACATACTTCTATTATTTAGAATCTAATGGTGTACGCTTAGCTCAGAAATTAGTTGTAATCAAATAGTTTGATTATTTCAAATTGACCTCATTAAAAAAAGGCTTCCCGTTAATTTGGGAAGCCTTTTTGATTTACATCCTGTGTTGCAAAAAAAAGGTTAACATAAAAAGGAGTAAACGATAAGGCATGACCAGATAATAGAATTTGTACGGCGAACTCATTTTAAAGTTTTGAAAATATATGAGTTAGTGCATTTCGACTTTAGGTATGGAAAAGAAGAAAATGGTACCGACTCCGACTTTACTCTCAACCCAAATTTTACCTCCATGTTTCTCGACAAAATCCTTACACAATATAAGACCTAAACCACTTCCTTTCTCGTCAGCAGTTCCAAGAGTTGACACTCTCTTATCTATCTGAAAGAGTTTGTTTTGGGTTTCTTCGTCCATTCCTAATCCCTGATCTTTTACATAGAAAATAGAGTCCGAATCACTGTCAAATCCTTCTTCCAGCTTGCCAATTTCAATAATATCTCCAAATTTAGAAAATTTAATAGCATTAGATATTAGATTTCTGAAAATAGTAGTTATCATATTTGAATCAGCATATACATAAGTACTTGGCGGTATAAGATTAAAAACTATAACGCCTTTGCTTGACAAATTAGCTAATTGAACTTTAATAATATTATCAACTAAAACTGAAATGTATAAATCGGAGGGGAAATACGATATAGTTCCCTGTTGCGACTGAGCCCATTCAAGCAGATTTTCAAGTAAAATAAAAATATTATCAGCTGACTCTTTTATCATCTTTATAAATGATTTTATTTCATCTTGAGATAAAGTCGAATAATTTTCATCGAGTAGTCTGGTAACATTATTGAAAGCACCCATTGGGCTTCTTAAATCATGTGCAATAATTGAAAAGAAAACGTCTTTTGCAGAATTAAGTTTTTTAAGTTTCAATTCGCTCTGAAGAAGTGTTTCTTCTGCAAGTTTTTGGTCAGTTATATCCATTCCGATGGATTGATATTTGATAATATTTCCTTCATCATCAAAAATAGCACAATTTGACCAGTTATGCCATTTGATAGAGTTGTTAAATTCAATCTTATGGCGATTAGTAAATATTGGGTTTTCTTTTGTAAGTTCTTTAAATTTCCCGGATAAAATTACACTGTCCTCATCACTTAAGAAACTAAAGAATTTTTTATTTATCAGTTTGTCCTTCGGTAATCCAAAGTAATCAGCATAAGATTGATTTACATAAGTGAGTGTACTATCAGGTAAAAATTCACAAACCAAAGCAGGTAAATTTTCAGCTAAAGCACGGAATCTTTCTTCACTTTGCTGTAAAAGAATTTCAGCTTCCTTTCGCTTAGTGATATCACTAAATGATGCTATACTCATCATAACATCGCCCTTACTATCGTAAACAGGGGTGCCGTAAATTTCAAGAAGAGTATATCTGCCATCAGGGCGCTTGATAATCATATCATCTACAAAAGATTCTTCGCCCTGCATACCTCTGATTATTGGCATTTCATCAATAGGATATCTTTCGTTAGTGCCATACTTATAGGCTTCATATATTGTATCGAGATTATCTTTTGTGGCATCCGGCAGAATCCCTCTGCCTAATATACTTTTTGCAAGATTATTTGCTATTACAGGTTTGCCACTTGGCGATTCAACCATAAATATGCCTACCTGCAACTTATTAATTAAAGTATTTAGCAAACTGTTTTGATTGAAAATCATCTGCTCATTTTTCTTTCTTTCAGTAATGTCAACGAATGCTCCGACAATTCCGGCGGGTTGATTATTAACATCATAATAAAGACGCTTTGAAAATATCACAGACCTTCTAACGCCGTCTTTATCAATAATATCTCCCTCGTACTCCTGAACTCCCATATTTTCAAAAAGTTCCCTGTCTTTCATCTGATAAATATCGGCTAATTCGAAATCCCATATTTCATTAGGCATTTTACCTGAAATTGTCTCGTTACAAACACCCATTACTTCTTTGAATTCCTGATTGCAACCCTGATATCTTCCATTAATATCTTTGTAAAAGACCGGCAGAGGTATAGCATCAATCAAAGATGAAATGAAGTTTCTTTGCTCAATTATTTTCTTTTCAGCTTTCTTGCCGGCAGTAATATCTCTGGTAACGCCATGAATACCAATGACATTGCCTTCCTCATTTCTTAAAAATGAAACATTTGTAGATATTGTTATTATGCTTTCGGTGTTGGAAATTATATCTGATTCTATCAGATTATTGGCAAAATTTATGAATTCATCGTTATTAAGTTCAACTCTAAGTTTGTTTAAAATTGCTTTAACAGTCGAAGCGGGGTAAACTTCATCAAGTCGTTTCGATAAAGCACTTTCAACCGGTACTCCAAAGTTATCACTAAATGAAGGGCTTAGATATTTTATAATCAAATCTAAATCTGTTATAAAAATAACATCGGAAGTACTTTCGGCAATTCTTTTAAATTTTGATTCACTCTTGAGGAGCCTTTTTACCTGAAATTTCAGCTTTTCATTTTCTTGTTCTAATTTGTTTTTATCATTTTCAAGTATCAAGTATTTTTCAATGAGTTCTTCAACTAAAAAATTGTTATCAAATATAAACTTGTTGTCTGTATTTGATAACTCCTTTGAGTTGTCTTTCGAATTTTTTATTCGTGTAAAAATATCTTCTACTTTAGTATTCATATACTAATTATGTACTTGAAAAATTACAGATTACAAATGTAAATATTTTTTATTTATGAATAAAGAAATATTTGTTTTCTAAGTAATTTAATGTAAGTAGAAATGCGTAGCAATTTGAATAAAACAGCTAAAAATGTAGATATATTGATTATTTATTTTTCATATTAGGATTTTAAAAAAATAATAAAAATACGGAAAACTACTTGTACAACAATGTTTTATACACGATTAAGCCCTTAAGAGAAGTCATTTCTGACTGAATTCTAAATAGTTTAAAAAAAAATGTCTATTTTACATAGATTATAAATAAAATCAATCCTGAGTATTATCGGTTTCATTATTCTTGTTGTTAGATTTATTTTTAAAAATCTGATATGCAACAAAAACAACAACTATTATAATCGCAACAGGAAAGATTATTTTTCCGTAAAGTGACAAATATTTATCAATTGCTTCCCAGTTATCACCAAATGCATTGCCTAATCCAAGCAAAATAGAATTCCATACAAGTGAAGAAACAATTGACAGGGCTATAGTAATTGTAAAATTAAGTTTGGACATACCTGCAAAAAATGAAATAACAGCACGAGTTCCTGAAAGAAACCTATTGGCTATTATAAGTCCGTAGCCATATTTTGCAAACCATGACTCAACCTTTTTGATAGCGTCCCTTGAGATGAATTTGAATCTGTTCTCATCCATAACCAAAGTATCGAATTTCAAGCCCAAATAATACATCACCGCAAAGCCGAGAGTAGAACCTAAAGTAGCAACAAGCAAGATTTCCACAAAACTCCCTGATTTAATTCCAATCAGTGTACCCATGAAAACCAGGACAGAATCACCGGGCGATGGAGGGAAAATATTCTCGGTAAATGTAGTTATAAATGCAATAATCAGAACCCAGTACCAAGGCACTTGAGAAAGAAAATCTATTATAGTTTCAAGCATTATTTAATTCCGGAAGTATTTTCTTTAATAATATTAATAAATTGTTTAATTCTGAGATGTAATAATCCGGATTAGAATTTTCCTGCGATTCTGCTACAAGAATTGAGCAAACCCCGGCATTGCGGGCAGCCAAAATATCCGAATCTGTATCTCCAATCATTATAGACGAATGAAGGTCAATATTATATTTTTCAGCTGCTGAAAGTATCATTCCCGGGTTAGGTTTTCGGTTGAAACTATCAGAGGAGGCAAGCTCAGTACAAACATAGATATCATCGAATGCAACTCCCGACTTTTGAAGCAGCAGGTTTTGCATGTAATTGTGGACATCATCTAAATTCTTCTTGCTCATAATTCCTTTTCCAACACCTTGCTGATTGGAAATAATTATTGCAAGAAAACCTCTATCTTTAACAAATTTTAAAATTTCAGGAATTTCAGGATTGAGTTCAAAATCGGATATTATCTTTACATAATCTCCTAAAATTCTTTTGTTGATTATGCCGTCCCTGTCGAAAAAAACCGCTTTATTCTTCATCGAAAAGCTCTTTGATTACACCATCTATCTGGCTGAAAACCACTTCCCATGTATGAGTTGTAATAATCCAGTTTCGGGCATTTTCGGAAATAGTTTTTGCAAGCTCTTCATTTTTGAGAAGCTCAATTGTATATGCAATTAATTCCTCGTCACTGTGGGACAACATTGCATCAATTCCATGTTTAGCATAAATTCCCTGATTGCCTGTAGGTGTGGTTACGACTGCACAGCCCGAAGACATTGCCTCGAGCAGCTTATTTTGAATTCCTGAAGCACCATCATGAGGGTGCAAAAACACTTTTGCATTTGCATAAAAATCAGCTAAATCAGGTACATCCGCATGTATCTCTATACTATCACTTGCGAGCTCACGAATAGATTTGGGTGGATTTGCGCCAACAATTTGCAACTTGACATCAGGAACTTCAGATAATATCTTAGGGAATATCTCTTTTGAAATTTTAAGAGCCATCATTGTGTTTGCCCAAACGCTCAATTTCCCTGTGAAAATAACATATTTCTTTCTTTTGTTATAGTCAGTTTTGGGAGCGTATCTTTCAATATCTACACCATTTGTTACAAGACGGTATCGGGCATCAGGATTTCCATTTTTCATTTCCTCAATGTCTTCTTTGGTAACGAGGGTAGTGTAGTCATACATAGAAGTTATTTTTGGCTCATATTTTCTTAATTTCATTACTTCCCACCATCTTACGGCTTTTTGAAGTAAATTTGTGCTTCTTGAGTAAGACCTGCTTTGATAAAGTACACGGCAATCTTCAGAAATTAATATTTTTTTGAAAGATTTATCCTTGATATATTCAGCAGTTCGCATAAAAAATGCTATACCCAAATCAAAATCTATTTTACTGCAAAGCTCATCAACTGTATGCTTAAATTCCCTTGTCAGATAAAATGAAATTTCAAGAGGATATTCCAAAGGAAGTCTCACTCCGGTTATAAGCCCTGAAAGCATAGGGTTTAATGCAATTGGATAAACATTAACACCAAGTTCTCTTACCGGTTTTAAATCTGCTTCCAATGGAAGTGATCCAAAATTGAATGCTACCAAATACACATCATTCTTCTCCGCCAAGTGCCTTAGCAGATGATATGCTTTGATTTTATCCCCTCCTATTAATGGAAAAGGATACCTTGATGTCAGAAATAAAATCTTCTTTCTTTTCAACTTGTTTTATTTTAGTGAATCATATCTATGCAAAAATACTTATATTTTTTTTATTAATGAAATTTTCTCTGTTATTTAGAGTTTTTAATTTGGTGATTGGAATCAATATATCAGTTAAACTATTTTAGATTATAAAACGTGTCAAGAAAAGATATACCAAAATTGCATATCGTATTAGCATTTTACAAGTTAGATTTTTAATTTTTTTAGGTTATTATATAAGATGAGAAAAGAAAATTTCAGAAACATTGCCATCATCGCACACGTTGACCATGGCAAAACAACGTTAGTTGACCATTTACTAAGACAAAGCGGAACATTCCGCGATAATCAGCAGGTTGATGAGCGGGTAATGGATTCAATGGATCTGGAAAGAGAGCGCGGTATTACTATATCTGCGAAAAATACATCCGTTGAGTACAAAGGCATCAAAATCAATATAATGGATACTCCCGGTCACGCAGATTTTGGTGGTGAAGTTGAGAGAAGTCTGAATCTTGTTGATGGTGCCTTACTTCTTGTTGATGCAAGCGAAGGACCGCTTCCACAGACTCGGTTTGTACTCAAAAAAGCACTGGCTAAAAGCCTTCCTGTTATTGTTGTCATAAATAAGGTAGATCGTCCGGACGCTAGAATTCAGGAAGTTATAAACGAAATCTATGATTTATTTATTGATCTTGATGCAGATGACGCCCAAATTGAATTTCCGATTATATATACTATTGCCAAGGAAGGTCAGGCATTCAAAAATATAGGCGACGAGTCAAACAGTCTTGAACTGCTTTTTGAAACAATAATCAGCACTATTCCCGGTCCAATTGCAACAGATGACGAAGTACCGCAATTTTTGGTCACCAGTCTTGATTACGACTCCTATGTTGGTCAGATTTTGATTGGAAGACTTTCTCATGGTTCGCTTTCTATGAATAAAAATTATTTGCTTTGCAGTGAGGATGATAAACGAACTCAAGTGAAATTCTCTGCACTTTATACATTCAAAGGCTTACAGAAAAAGGCTGTTGATACTGTTTTAGCCGGAGATATAATTGCTCTTGCAGGTGTTGAAAATGCAAAAATTGGAGATACAATCACTTCAATTGAAAACCCAAAGCCTCTACCTAGAATAAAAGTTGACGAACCAACTGTTTCGATGATATTTTATGTCAATAACAGTCCATTTGCAGGAACTGAAGGACAGTATCTTACTACACGTCACCTTAAAGCCCGACTTGAAAAGGAACTTCTTCGTAATGTGTCAATTCAGGTTACACCTACTGACCGCGTTGATGCTTTTGAAGTAAAAGGCAGAGGTGAACTTCAAATGGCTATCTTAATTGAAACTATGCGCCGGGAAGGTTATGAATTTATGGTATCGAAACCTAATGTAATAACAAAAACTGTTGACGGAAAAACCCATGAACCTTATGAGCACGTTTTTATTGATGTTCCTGAAGAACATACAGGTATTGTAACCGAAAAACTTTCAATTCGTAAAGGAATTATGCAGAATATGATAAATCATGGACACGGCAGAGTTGACCTTGAATTCAGAATTCCTGCTAGAGGTTTAATCGGCTACAGAAGTCAATTTTTGACTGATACAAAAGGTGCAGGTATTATGAATACTTTGTTTGATGGTTACTCTGAATGGGCAGGGAACATCCCACAGCGTGTTTCAGGCGCTCTGGTTGCAGATAGACCGGGACGCGTCACAGCTTATGCTTGTCAAGGTATGGAAGACCGTGGCGACTTGTTTATACCTGTTGGAACTCAAGTTTATATGGGCATGGTTGTTGGCGAGAGAAATAAATCCGGCGATATGGATATTAATATTACAAAAGAAAAGAAACTGACAAATATGAGAGCTTCCGGTTCAGACAATACTGTTGTTCTTAGACCACCAAGAATTCTTACTCTTGATCAGGCTATCGAATTTATCTCTGATGACGAACTTATTGAAGTTACACCTGAAAATATCCGAATCAGAAAGATGGAATTAGATGCTAACAAACGCAAGCCAAAAACACGTGAATTAGGTTGATTCCGGCACTTTGTAGCTTGTGAAGTTAAAAATTCAGCAAAAATCCCCCTGTAATAAAACTCAATGTTTTCAGGGGGATTTGACTTTTAATATTTCACAAATTTCTCCACCATATTCCCAACACGGATGAAATACACTCCTGCCGGCAAATGAGACACATCAATTCTTTGGGTGGACAGGTCAAGCCCTGTCCCTATAATTCTATCATAAACATCAGAAGTTTCCAAAACATCGGATGTTTTATTAGAGGCATGAATAGCAGATTCAGAACTCCTGACCCAACATAGCAAAATAAAGCAGTTACAAGAATTAAATCGCAACATGTAAATTCGCAAATTGTTTGTTTTGTCACATTGAGCGAAGTCGAAACCTGTTAGCAAATAACACTCATTTCGACTTCGCTGCCAATGACAGTCTTGTAAGTGTCGGTAAATATATATAGTTAGATTTGTACGCATTTCGACTACGCTCAGTGTGACACTTGGTTGTATTATTTTGAAACTGAATACTTTTCTGCCAGATGCTAATTATTACATCAACCTGATTACTTCATTACAATTTGTTTTAAATTCTGAAATTAAATTAATAAGAATTACTACAAATTCACGATATAGTAATACAATGGCATTCCTAAAGTTATATTCATAGGGAAAGTTACTGCAAGTGCCATTGGGATATAAAGCCCGGCATCTGCCTTAGGTGCTGCAATTCTCATTGCAGCCGGAACAGCAATGTAAGATGCACTTGCCGCAAGTATGGAGAACATAAATCTGTTGCCAACTGATTCTGTAACAATCTGACTTAAAAATGCTACAGAAATTCCATTGATTAAAGGCATCAATAGTCCAAATAATATTGCAAACCTGCCGTATTTTAGAAAACTGTTAAATTTTTGTGAGCTGATAATACCCATTTCAAGTAAAAATATTGCTAAAAATCCCTTGAAAATATCAGTTGTAAACGGCTCAATTCCGCGGGCTTGTTTAGCGTCTGAAACAAATCCGATTACCAAACTTCCTATTAGCATCAATACACTTGCATTTGTAAATGAGTGATGAAGAATTTTTTTCATACCGGTACCGCTTTCTTTTTCTTTTTCATAAAGCATTATAAGAATTACACCAACAATAATTGCCGGAGATTCCATAAGTGCCATTACTGCCACCATGTGCCCACCAAAATCAATAGATTGAGCTTCTAAAAATGATGCTGCTGCTACAAATGTAACTGCACTCACAGAGCCATAAGATGCGGCTACGGCACCTGCATCACTGATTGAAAATTTCGTTTTTAAAATATAAAATGAATACAGTGGTATTATTGATGCAATGATAATTCCAAAAATTAAAGTCGCTAAAATTTCATAAGATAATGGACTATGAGTAAGCTCTTGCCCACCTTTAAATCCAATTGCAAATAAAAGATACAATGAAATAAACTTTGATGTTGATTCAGGTATCTGTAAATCACTTTTTACCCTGTTGGCAATAATACCAAGAATGAAAAACAACAATGTGGGATTTGTTAAATTTGATATTAAAATTTCGAGATTCATAAATTCTGATTAAAATTACGACAAAATTAATCGTATATGACGTTGCTAATATTTTTTATTACTTTTACCAATATTTCCATACAACTGCCAATTTTTGCCTGAATCGTGGATTATTTGGATTAAGGAATTTCGCAGATTTTTAAAAAAGCAAGATGTCCTACACTTGCGAAGTGCAGGACATCTATTTCCATAAACAATGGAGCAAGCTCCATTGCTATAATAGCTAAACATCCGATGTTTCCAAAACACCGGATGTATCAAAAAAATCATCTATTTTCCAAATTCCTCTTTTTTGTTTGGCAATGGCGGTACACTCGGAACTTTTGGCTTTTTATCGGTTTTTTGCAGTTCGAGTACCATTTCTATGGCTTTGTTGAGCTGCTGGTCATTTCCGTGGAACTCCTGCCAAGGGTCATTATCTACATCTAAATCCGGAACCATGCCAACATCTTCAAGTACCCATTTACCATCAGCACTGAAATTTGATACTTCGGGACGATTTACACTGCTTCCATCAAGAAGTGGTAAACTGCCGTAAATTCCGATAACACCACCCCATGAGCGTCTGCCGATAACAGGTCCCAAGCCGAGTGCCTTGAACTGATAAGGGAACAAATCACCATCGGACATTGAAAACTCATTGATAATACAGACCATAGGACCGGTCATAACCGCATCAGGATTTGTCAGAACTTTTTCCATATTACGTGCATATTTGGCTATTACAAGCTCGCGTCGAAGTCGTTCAATAATAAGAGGAGATACATTTCCACCACCATTAAAACGGTCGTCAATTATTAAGCCCTCTTTGCCGAGCTGCGGATAAAAATATCGTACAAACCAGTTCAGACCATTGTTTGGCATCATATCCGGTACATGAATGTAACCAATTTTTCCATTTGTAGCTGAGTCAACTTTTTTGCGGTTTGTTTCGACCCAGTCGTAATATCTGAGTGTTCTTTCACTTTTCACAGTTTTGACATCAAGTATTCTTGCATTTGGGTCATTTGCAGTTTTGCCAATTTTCACCTTAACAAACTTATCGGCTTTATTCAATAATTGAGATGAAGGAGTATTAAATTTGTCGAGTTTCACCCCATCAATTTCAATTATGTAGTCTCCTTCAGCGATATTCAGACCCGGCTCTGTGAGTGGTGAGCGTATATCGTCCTCCCAATTCATACCTTTGTAAATTTTCTTAATTTTATAAGCATTTGATTTACTGTCAAAATCATAATCAGCACCGAGTAAGCCAATCGGAACAGGGCTGACTTTGGGTTGGTCGCCTCCACTTACATAGGCATGTCCAGCATCAAGTTCGCCAATCATTTCACCAATTATGTAAGTCAAATCATTCCTGTGCGAAACATAAGGAAGAAGAGTTTCATAACGTTTGCGGATAGCTTCCCAGTCATAGCCGTGCATATTAGGGTCATAGAAGAAATCGCGGAAATGTCGCCATGATTCATTAAATACCTGCTTCCATTCTGCACGTTTATCCAAAACTTTTTCCATTTGGGTTAAGTCAAGCTTGCCCTCTTTGCCTTCTTTTGTGCTGATTTTTTCGGTAAGTTTTGTAATATAATAATCTCTACCGCTTCTGAAAAATATGCTCTTTTCATCATTGCTGATTGAGAATCCATCCACATTGCCAACTTCTTTTTCTTCTTTACCTGCAAAATCGTAATAGAACATAGCTTTAGGTTTGTCCTTTTCATTTCGGATATAATAAAGCCGGTGATTCTTTGTAGGAACAAGATTTGTGTATAATCCCGCAGGAGCCGGCATTTTAAACACGCGGTCAATTATGTTGTTGAAATTAATTTCGACTCGCACTTCATCGCCTTTCTTGCTGCGTTTTTGCTTTTCTTCCTCGTCGAGAGACTCTTCATCATTTTCAAATACTGCAAATGGATTCATAATTGTGTCCTGAAGCGTCAGACCATAAACATTTGCCATGTGGCTGTATTGAAAATTATACTCAAAATTTCCCATTGACGGATTGAATTCCCTATCAGATACAAATAGCAGAAATCTGCCTCCCGGAGTAAATTTCGGGTTGTATGAGCTGTACATTTCACTTGTAACGGGGATTGATTTTCCAGTTTCAAGAGAATATATATTGATTTGCCCGAAACGCGATTCAGGATAATCAACATAAGCAATCCAACGGCTGTCAGGTGACCACTCGAAATCACTAATATTCCAGATTTGAGATTTTGCTACATTCGTCTGCTTTTTTGTTGCAATATCAATATAATACAAATTGCGGGTATTATCATAAGTCAGAATTTTTTTGCTATCCGGTGACCACAAAAGCGAATAGCGGTAAAATTTGCCATTACTTGTTAATTGCATATTGTCCGAGCCATCCGGTTTCATAAGATATATTTCATCTGTGCCGGATTTATCACTAATGTAAGCAATCCATTTTCCATCGGGTGACCAAACTGCACTGCGGTTATGAACACCAGATTCATTTGTCAGATTTTCGATTTTACCTTTGCTTGCTGGCACGGTATAGATATCGCCGCGTGCTGAAAAAACTGCACGAAGAGCATTAGGAGAAACATCACCGGATGTAATTCTGCTACTTACTTTTTCCGGTGATGGACGCACAGCAGCAAAATCATTAGTGATGAATATTTCTAATTTTTGCACATTTTGCGAAACTAAATCCATCAGATAAATATAACCGCCATTTTCAAAAGCAATATGTTTTGCACCAAGAGAAGGAAATTTAACATCAAATTCTGTAAATTCTGTGATTTTCTTGGTCTGTTTGGTAGTTAAATCATAGCAGAAAAGGTTCATAGTAAAATCGCGGTCTGATAGATAATAAATCTTATCGCCTGCCCATATTGGAATAATATCCTGAAACTTCGTATTGCTAATATTCTCGGATTGCCCGTTTGTCAGGTCATAAATTCTGATATCATCTGCCTGCCCGCCACTGTAACGTTTCCATGTACGGTACTGGCGAAATATGCGGTTATAAGCAATCTTCTTTCCGTCCGGACTGAGAGTGGCAAAACCTCCGCGTGGAACAGGCAACTGCTCCGGAAGTCCTCCATCCTGACCAACAAAAAATAGTTGCCCTGCTAAATTCCATCCAATATGGCGGCTTCGGTAAAGAATTTTCGAGCCGTCGGAAGTCCATTGCATGATTAATTTATCGGGTCCCTGACGTTCAGCAACACCACTTTCCATAAATGAATAAGTAATACGTTTTGGATTAAGGAAATTATCTTTCAAATCAATTGTGTAAATTTCATTATTTCCGTCGTATTCAGCTGTAAAAGCGAGCTTACTGCCATCGGGAGAGAATCTTGGATAACGTTCCAATCCTTCCGAAGTGGTGATTCGTTGTGCAATACCCCCCGAAATCGGTGCAATATAAACATCACCACCATAGATAAATGAAACCTGAGTTTCTGAAGTATTAGGGTATCTTAATAATCTTGCTTCCTGCGAAAATGCGCCTATAGCAATAAATAAAATTCCAATGACTAAAGCAGTTAATCTTTGCATAATCATAAATCCTTTTGTTAAATCATCATTAAATCAATATTACAAAAATACGGTATTTATGTTTAAAATAAAAGAATGGATGGGAAAAAGAATTTTACATTTCAATAAATGAAAATATTTTAATTTACGTTGTTATATTATGTTTTAAATTAATTGAGAAAAAGAAATGCAAAACTTAACTGAAAATGTTCTGTCGGAATCAATGATTAAATCCGCAATTATGGATATGATGAATAATAACAAAGATTTATTCAAAGAAATTATATCTTCAGCAATTCAGGATATTGGGATGGTTGCAACAATGAAAGACACACCAGCAAGTGAAATGAACGGAAAAAGCCCGTTAAGGTACAGACGTTAATTACTTTTTTGTGAATAACTTTGTAATTTGTTATTTTTATACATTTTTCGTAATTATTAATAAATTTATGATTTTGATGTTATAAATTATTAAATATACATAAATACGGCATTTATAATTAATATAAAAGAAAGGGTGGAAAAATGTGTAAAATATAAAAAAATGACTAATTTATCTCATTCAAAAATATCTTCCTTACTTTGTTTTTTGAGTTTACCGGAGCGAATTAATTCAACTTGTTTGAAAGCATCCGCGAGGTCATTCTTAAGATTGAATATTTGAAATCAAATGGCTGAATCCATAAAAATACAAACTAAAAAAATGGATGCATCTTTTCATTCAGTCTGACAATTGGCTTTGTCAATATGAATGAAATGATACATCCAGTAGAAAATATTTTAATTTGATTATTAAATTTTTACAAATTTTTCAGTTTTTTCACCAATTTGAATAATATAAACACCGCTTGGAAGCATTGAAATATCAACTCTTATAACAGTCTTAAAGTTGTTTGATGAGTTTATGTTGCAAATACTCGTTACATCAATACCTAATGGGTTAATTACTTTAAGTTTTTTATCACTCAATTCTCCAGAATTAATCTTGATTTCAATAAATTCAGAAGAAGGATTCGGATAGATTTTCATAGAAAATTCTATAGAATTATCCTCAGTATCTTCTACTGATGTACCTTGAAAATCATTGAGTTGAATACCAACAAGCAGATTATCAGTAGTTTTGGCAATAAGATATTTGCTCTGAATCAAAAGCATATCACTCACCGGACTATAAGTATTTATGAGATGCTTCGGAGTATTGGTGCCTTTATCCCAAAATCTTATTGTGCCGTCTTGATGGGCTGTAACAAAAGAATTTCTTCCGGGAATATTTAAAAATTTAACAATTCTATGCGGATAAATATTTGATTTTTCAATTACCTTCTGTTCGATTAAATTCCCCGAAGCTATATCATTGATATAAATTATATTGCCCGGTTGAGTTATTTTGGGATTAGCATATTGAATCACACAAGAATTGTTATATACGAAATCATTGTTGTGATATTGCCGTGCATCAAATAAACCGCTTACTGATTTATTAGCCAAGTCAAAAGTATAAATCTTAGAACCATCTGTTGCAAGGAACTTTGAATCATCATCAGATAGCGAATAATTAGGATCCAAACCAGCACTATTGCTTATATTTGCAACTAATTTGATCTCATCCTTTAAATAATATTGCTCAAATATTGCGACATTATCTCTCAAACTAAAAATGTTATAAATTGAAGGTTTTATTTTACTAATATTATAGGTGAATCCTGTAATTAAAAATTCACTTAGTTTATTATTGTTGTGATCGAATGTTGAAAAAATATCTGCATGTATAGCTCTTCTTGGATTTATCGTAGACCTGGCATATAAAGAAATAGTTGAGTTTACTTTCCAAAGATGTATTTGCTCGACAAATGATGAATTAAAAACACTAAGAGTATTATCATCTAAAGATGTTGATTTAAAAGTTTCATTGTGTAAAATTTTGAACTCTTTATCAAGAAATATGATTTCATCTCGTTTACCCTGATAGACAAATCTGTTTTTATGATAATCAAAACTTGTAAATCCCATAGTATTACCTTGATCATAATATTCATGATTAAGAGTCAGATCATTACTAAACTTCAATTTCAAATCAGATGCCTTCATATAGGCAATATTGCTGATTTTTTCATCGGGATTTAACACCGTGAAGAAAATTTCATCTGTATTTTTGATAAATTTAAGATGATTTACACTTCCTTGTTTGCTTAGAGTTTCGTCATATATAATTTTTTGTGAAACTGCGTCATAAACTCTTAATTTAAAACTCTGTTCTTTATACAAAATTGCCACATATTTGTTATCTGATGAAACATCATATAAAATAACATCTAACTTCGGCTCAAATTTGTATATTGAAATTGCTCTAAAATTTCCAGTTGATATATCAATATTTACAATTTGTTCTTCATTGAAAATTGCGAATAGTTTATTGTTTGAATTTGTGTAATCGCTAAATGCTTTATAGATATTCAAATCAAATGAAATAACTTCATCTTTATTGATATTATATATATTTGGATATTCTCTACCAAAAATTATCTCACCTGAGGTAAAATAAATCAATGAGTCATTGTAGAATACATACCCGTCAATAAATTTCTTAAGTACTTTTAATGTTTTTGTATCTATGAGACTACCATGAGAAAGCAATTTAGTTTGATCATCAGAAATGGAATTTGGTAAAATACTAATATTTCCAGTTCTTTTTGAGAATATATGGTCGATAAACTTTTCACTTTCAGAGTCTATAATTTTAGAACCAAGACCCACCAAGAAACCATCTTTGCTGTCATTTGAATACACTTTCGAGATGTTTAAAGGTTGCCCATAAATATCGAGGGATTTATCATAAGTCTTTGTATATATCAAATCCCCTGTATTAATATCAATAAAGTCTAAATATGGACCAACTGATGTTGCTAAATAAGGCTTAGCAAAATGCAAAAATCTTGATCGCGTAAGATTAAATTGTTGGACTAAAGTTCCCTGACTACTTCTAATATCGACATTCATTATATCAACATTAAAGTAATTATTCACCCAGTCTTGTACATAAAACAAATATTCTACATTGTTATTATTTAAACTGAATATTTTTTTGGATATTGATAGTAATTTGGATTTATATCTAATAAATTAATATTGTTTATTTCTTCATTTTCTAAACTAATAATCATTGATTGTTGATAATTTATTGAATTGATATTAAATTTATCATCTTTTATTACATAGTTAAATGAGATACTATTTGGATTTAAATCATCAATAAATGTACTGACTAAATAATAATTTTCTTTGTCAGAGAAAAAACTGTCAAAAGAAGGGATATTCTCGATTTTTAAATTATTTAAGTCTAGTTTTAATAATTTTGCAGTATCGTTATTGCTGTAAAAGTAAATTATATCCCTGTACTTATGCGATTTTAAGTTGTCTATCATAACACCTTCCAAACCATTTATGGTTAGCAACTTAAATTTGCCATCAGTATAGGAATGAATTTTTCCATCAAAAATAAAAATGTACTCATCTGCGGAAAATTTTTGTATATTTTCTATGCTCTTGTTCAAATGTGAAATGGAAAATATTCCATTTGTTGACTTTGAATCGAAATCAAGGACATATAATTTTGATTCTTCTTGGTTGCTACTGTTTTTGCTTGAAGTTACAAAATATGCAGATTTGCCATCATTATTCATCTTAAAGTCAATTAATTTACCTTGAACATAGTCATAAATGGAATTATCGGAAATATTTAAAAGATAATTTCCGACAATTATGTATGGCAAGTTTATATGGTATATATTGTTTAGAGTGAGTTGGGTAAAAGTTTTTGAGGGGTCAGCAGAACTATAATTAAAAGACATAATTGGTATAGAGCTCATTATTTCAAAGCTTGATGAATTAATAAGTTTGATATAATGTTGTTCAACTATAACCAAAGTATCGCCGGTAAAACTTTTTCCAGAGTAAAGAATATCACTAAGAACTTTGTCGGATGTATGCCACATTAATTTTGGTTCTTCAGATTTTGCAATCAGAATTACAAATAAGAAACAAAGACAAATAGTAAAAAAATGTTTCATAAATTACCTCATTTTAGTAAGTAAAAATTATAAAAATATGTACAAAAATATAACGCAATATAATTATAAAATATTAATTTAAAAAAATATTTTTGATTCACAATAATTTCCACATCTTATTTTATGAATATTAATCAATTTTTTTTATAACTGAATAATAATCAAACTCCAAAATCAAGGGAACAATAAAATAGGCATGACTTGTTTAATACTTTGTATTTTTTAAGATATCAGGATAACATTATAAATCTCCGTACTTACTTTTCAGCTCCCTTCTTGCATCAGATGCAATCCATTTTGCAGCTTTACTTTTCGAATATTTTTCATTAAGTAAATCGCAAATATCCAAACTTTTTAATGCTAAGTTTCTGTTGCGCTTACCTATTTGTCTGAGTGCCCAGTTTACTGCTTTTTTGATATAATGTCTTTCATCAGTTGAATGTGTGATAATGATGTCAATATATTGATTGAAAAAGCTGTCCGGCAACTTCTTATGATGAACCGCAATCCATGCAATTAATGCAAATGAAGCCCGCTTGACAAAAAGTCTTTCATCATTTTGCCACTCATGAACTTTGTCATAAGCATACATTGTTTTTTGAAAGAGCTTACCGGTTACCGAATCGCATATTGCCCAATTATCGAAATCTCCAGCCCATTTGTCTATTGTTTGCTCTTCTATTATCTTGGGGTCAGCAATTAATGCAGCGAGTATTCTCACGTCATGAAAACCTGTTTCCCAAAGGTCGAGTGCGAGTGGATGATTGCGTTTGATTTGCCTTCTGAGCTCTTCGAGTTGACCGGCAGTCACGCCGAATGCTTTAGTTGTCGTAATTCCGAATCTTGCCATTCCTTCGATATTAGCAGGATTATATCTATGTTCGAACCAATTTAATACTTCTTCTTTGCTCACAATTTATTCCCTTTATTTGTTAATTTATATTTATATTTTCGAGGACTTCACCGACAAGATAGAATGAGCCGAAAATCAGGATGTTATCTAAATCAGCGGTTGCTGTTAATGCATTATTTACATCAGTATAAGTTTTGATATTACTTATTCCAAATGATTTGAATTTATTTGCAAGGTCATAAGATTTCATCGCTCTTTGTATTTTCAAATCAGGAATATGAACCGATAAAGCATATTTCTTCAAGTATTGATTTAATATTTCAAAATTTTTATCTGCCATAAAATTGCAAATAATATTCCACTTTTTATCAGGAAAATACTGCTCCAAAGTATTAAATAAATTCTCAATGCTATTGTCATTATGAGACCCGTCAAGTATTATCAACGGACTATTTGACAGTACATCAATTCTTGCTTTTAATCCTGCTAGCGACCTTACATTTTTTAATCCGTTTTGAATATTTAAATCATTGATTTTGTAATTTTGTCTGATAATATCAATTGCCGAAAGCACGGTTTTCAAGTTGTCTTTCTGCGCCTTTCCGCTTAAACCAAAGTCTGTCTCAAGTAATTTTCCATCGGGGTATTTTACAGAAAAATTTGATACAAGAATATTTTTGCTTATGATATTTTTAATTTGAATATATTTGTCTGCCTCAATCAATACGCTTTCCGGACAATGCCGATTTACGACATTATTAACTCTATCGTTATTGCGTGCAAGTACGCAGGGTATGCCCGGTTTGATTATACCGGCTTTTTCTTTAGCAATTTTTTCAATAGTATCTCCTAAATATTCCTGATGGTCTAAATCAATTTTCGTAATTACCGATACAAGTGGATATACTACATTCGTAGAGTCAAATCTTCCACCCATTCCGGTTTCTATTACAGCTATATCAACAGCTTTCTCAGCAAAATGCATAAATGCCATTACAGTAGTAATCTCAAAGAAAGTGGCTCCAATTATTTCAGCAGTGCCCTTAAGTTTGTGGTAATATTCAACAATTTCACTATTGCTGATAAGTGTGTCATTTATTCTGATTCTTTCGTTAAAATCAAGCAGATGTGGTGATGTATAAAGCCCTGTTTTATAGCCGGCATCCATCAAAATTGCGGCAATTGACGAGCATACCGAACCTTTTCCGTTTGTTCCGGCTATATGAATACTTCGAAATTTATTCTGAGGACTATTCTGCGAATTGCAAAGTGCAAGAGTTCGCTCAAGCCCGGGCTTAATTCCAAATCGTTGCTTTGCGAATAAATCATATAAAACACTATCTATTGAAATAATATTTTCACTCATACTTCACGATTTTTGTAAATTTATTTTTTTAAAAATAATACTTGTTAGTCATAATACAAAATTAAATGAATAAAAAATCTTTTAACGAAATTAATGCTGTGATAAGTGGCGGAAATAAAGGAATTGGGCTTGCCGTTGCAAAATCATTGTTAAATGCCGGTGCGAGAGTGTTTTCATTAGGTCGGAGTGAATTTGCGGCATTCCATCAAAATTTTACTCATATCAGTTGCGATATTACAAATTTTAGCAGGACAAAAGCTGTAATTGATGAAATTAAAAGCCGGTATGAATTAAATATGCTTGTAAATAACGCCGGTTTGGCTGATTTTTGTAATTTTGCAAGTTCTAATTCTGAAAGTAATTACAATATGGTAAATTTGAATTTATCATCAGCTATTTCACTTACTCATAATTTATTAGGAGATATGCTAAAAAATCAATTTGGAATAATTGTTAACATTTCTTCAATAGCAGCAATAGAAAATTTTGCAGATTGCAGCGTATATAATGCTACAAAAGCGGGACTTCTTTCATTTTCACGTTCACTTCGAAAGGAAGTTCGTGGAAAAGGAATCAAAATTTTAGACTTTCTACCCGGCGCTACACTGACTGATATTTGGGATAAAGATTTCGCTGCTTCTTATGGCAGCAAAATGATGCTACCGGAAGAAATTGCTGAAATAATTTTTGAAAACATAAAGTTATCACTAAATCCCCGGCTTATGATTGAGGAAGTAATCATCACACCACAAGCAGGAAGTTTGTAGATTATTTTTCAAGTATGACAAATTCAACGCGTCGGTTTTGAGCTCTGCCTTCATCGGTAGTATTATTATCAATTGGTTTTGTGCTACCGAATCCTTGAATTTTGATTCTACTCATACTGATGTTATATCCTTGAAGAAAATCAGCAACAGCTTCAGCACGCTTTAACGATAAGGTCTTATTGAAATTACTTTTGCCGACATTGTCAGTATGTCCATTAAGTTGAATTTTCATATCGGGGTTTTGATTGAGTAAATCAACAAGACGATAAAGCTCAGAATATGACTCAGGTAGAAGCTCAGATTCAGCAAAGTTAAAGAAAATATTATTTATTCTTACAATTTGTCCTTCTTCTATAGGCACAAGGTATAAATCTCTTCTCAATTCATTATACTGCTTAATATTTTTTAGGTCAATGTTTTGATTAACTGAGGCAAATCCCTTCGACCTACCCAAAAAACCGTAGATATTTCCGGCAGGAAGTATTATGCTGTATTCACCTGTCAGTGGGTTTGAACGTGCCATTCCGGCTTCTTTTCCATCGGGAAGAATTTCATAACGAATATCAGCAGAAAGCGGCTGATTGGTCTTTTGATTTAATACTTTTCCCTTAATCAATACTACGATATCGGGTTTGGCAGACTGAGGCAGCCTTACACGATAGATATCCTCAGCAGTTTCAGAATTATGTGATGAGACAAAGTACGCATACTGTCCATCGCTTGTTACAGTATAATAAGCATCCCATCCGGAAGTATTAATCTGCGGACCAAGATTTACCGGCTCGGTCCAGTTTGTCCAGCTATCATCAAGTCTGCGGGAGACATACATGTCGCAGTTGCCGTATCCAGGTCTTCCTGAAGTAGAAAAATAAAGGGTTTTATTATCACTTGCGAGGTATGGCGAAAGTTCTTCTTCTGAAGTATTGATTAGAGGGCCTAAATTTTTAGGCTTACTCCACACAGAATCATCTTCGAGGAAACTGACATGCAAATCGGTTTTTCCATAGCTGTCATCTTGTTTGATTGCTGTAATGAGAATTTTGCTGTTATTTGCAAGACAGAAGCTTGATTTAGGATATAAGTTATAGTAATCATTTATTATTATAGAATCAGGATATGACCATCTGTATCCATCAAAATTAGAAACAGAGAAACCTGCCTTCAAAGTGCCATCAGGAAGATAAATATTCCCGAGAAAAATTGAATTTGCATCAGTAGAAATAGAAATTGCAAAATTTGCATTTTCATTATTTACAGGCTCGCCGAGATTTTCGGCTTCTGAAAAATTTCCGGTGCTGTCAAGGCGTGAAATCCATACATCTTGTCTTTTCTTTTCGCCAATATTTCCGGGATGACCTTCGCGGGTAAAAACAAGTGTTCTGCCATCCTGAGAAATAATTGGAGCAAGTTCCGAATATGGACTATTTACTTTGTCGCTCAGGCGTTCCTTCTCATAAGTTACGCTGTCTTCAATAGTATTGATTGTGATTTCGTAATCGCTGTGATAATCAGCAATGCCAATTGCTTCAATTTGATATTTATCATAATATTCAATGACGTTAACTTCAATTTTGATTTCATCGGTTCGGAAAGCTGTTCTGTCAATATTGAACTTGCTAAGTCTGCCTTCACGAAGCTGATTTCTGACATGGTGATTAGAAAATACGAGATGACCTTGATTCAGTGAGTCGTAAAGAATTATTTTTACAATTGCTCCGGGATTTAAATTTTCATTTATTATAATTTGTTCTGCGAATATTTTTTCAGGAAATTTGACACGTATCCATTCAATTCTGTCAGTAGGGAATTTTGGCATCCAGGCACTGGCACTAAGTCCCTGATACGGCATTATGCTTGGTTTGCCCAAAACCTGAAATGCCGAATATTCTTTATTGCCGGTTTGCGATGAATAGCCTACCAGCTTATCAGCCCAATAGACTGTATTGGAATTTGCTTCGAATGTGCTTAACACTAAAAGGAATATTATTATTTGCTTCATATTACAATTACATTTTATCATTGCATTCAGAGACGTAATAATAATTAATCAATTTATAAATATATGCAAAAATTTAAATTTTAAAAATTGAATCAAATAAATATCAACTATTAGACATTACATTATCATAAATTTTTGCCATACCTCTGAAAATCAAATTTTCGTCATATACAGCACCCGGGAAATGCTTTACAACATACTTCTGAATTTTCCCGCCATAGCCGCCGGTAATAAAAATTGACGGATTTTCAAGATGGTCAAATTCGATTATATTTTCAATAATCATTCTTATAGCTCCTGCAACTCCAATAATAATTCCTAAACTAAGAGCAGAAGGAGTATTTGCACCTGCACCTTTTGGATTAAAATCGAATTTCGGAAATCCAAGTTTTTCGGATATTGATGCAAGTGTATTTTTTTGAGTATAAGCACCGGCAAAAATTGCTCCACCCAGGACTTTGTATTTGTAATCAAGTACATTAACTGTTACAGCGGTTCCGCAATCAACCGTAATAATTGGTGGTTCGTCGAAAACGGTAGCCCCGACAATACCCAACAGCCTGTCATTTCCAATTCCAATAATATCTCTAATATCAACTATATTTTGCTCTTTTATTAAATCTTTGATGTTGACAAAATCGTAAACCTTCTTATTTCGAACAATAGTAGTGAAAATATTCTCTGCATTGTAATTTACTGATGAGTAAACAACCCTATCAAATGACTCATGAGATAGATAATCGGACAAACTAAGAGCAAATCCGGTATGCTTATAATGAAACGGAGTTTTGACGCCGTTCTTGAAAAGTTTAATTCTTGAATTGCCTATATCTGCAAATAGTATAGAGTTTTTAGTATCCATAAAAAAAATTATTATTTAATAATGTTCGACAAATCGGATATGATATTATCTACAGCCATAGAAAAAACTCTGCTGTATGCTTCTGCTATGAATTTAGTTTCGTACTTCCTTCTTACGAACTTTTGCTTATAATTACTGCTGAAAAAGAGCTCAAGTTTATTGTCGTTCAGTCTTTTTAGATAGTCAACTTTGAACTCAATCTGAACGTAGTATTCTCTTGTCTGAGGGCTGTCATCATTATAAGTAGTCATTTCAATCAAGTGTGGCTCCACAATATACTCCGGCAGAGCTATCGAGCCGCTTTTCAATACTCCGTGTTTCAGAAGTCCGCTTTGATTTATTCTAGTTGCTACAAAGTCGGTAGCTAAAGTCGAAACATCGCTAATCCATCTGTGATAAAATAGACGCTCTACATTATTTGGAGGAGTACTTATCAGGAAGTGAGGCGTATCAAAAGTCTCATTTACAAATACCCTCCTAATCATTACAGTCTGCTCCAATACAGGTAAATTCTTCAGCAGAGTCGGTTCCTGCTTCAGCTCATAGTAATTAATAACAGGATAGGGCTCCCGTAGATTAATACATCCGGCAAGAATGATTAAAGGGATAAATAGCATATATAACTTATTCATAGTTCCCCATATCAGTTATAAACCAATTATTTTCTACTTTTAAGGCATTGAAAAATAATTTTCTTCTGAAATTAAACTCAAGATTGTACCGCATTTGATTTGAAGACAATGTATCAGCTTTGATATCTGTTATTTCAGCAAGTGATATCATCCTTTTAATTCTGTGTATATCATAAAATTTTTCATATCTCTCGATTGCAAGATAAGCCATGCCGTCCTCCTGCTTAATCATTTGAGAAGCGGCGGGAACATTATTGCTGTCAAGCTCAGCTTTGAACAAATATATAGCACCTAAAGCTGATTTTTGATTGAATTCTACATAATTTTGAGTAGCAAAATCTGCTCTCGTACCAACAACAACCAATTCGCAACCGCAAATGAGAAATGACGATAATATTACAAGTAATCTGTTCATTACGTATTCTTAAAAAATTCTAAAGTGGACTTAATTGCCGTTTCAATTGCCTCATTCCGACCTTTAAATGGATGTGAGCAATTGAAAGTATGTCCTGCTTTTGGTATGACGATTAAATCACGTTTTTTGTTAATGCTTTCAGTAGATTTAAGTTCGAGTGCTTCTTTCATCTTGACAGTAATATCATTATCGGGATGAATTATTAGCACAGGCAATGATATTTTCGACATTTCGTTCAAAATTGCATTATCAGGGAAGTTCGTGTCTTTATCTTCAATATAACTATAATCAAGATGCAGTTTCTGTCCTGTTTTAGCAATTTCTATTTCAACACTTCCATTTTCTCTCCAAGCCTCTTTTTGACGATTTGTATTTCTGTCTAATTGTGAAATTGAAGCCCAAAGTGCAATCTTTTTAATATTCTCAAACTTGCGAGCTGTAAGAATCGAAACCGCTCCTCCTAATGAATGTCCTGCAAGATATATTTCGCCATTGAATTTGCTTTTGAGCTCATCATTATCTAATTTATTTTCAATTATTTTTGATATTAATTGCGATAAATCAGAAACTTCAACTGATACTTTATTACGCCTGAAAATTGAGTCATCATAAACTTGATTCAAATCATCCACTATACCATTTAGGGAATAATCGAAATTTATAGCAATTACATTGTTTTCTACAAATTTTTCACAGATATACGGGATAAAACTCCAGTTTCTAAAGCCCTTGAAGCCATGGGAAAAAATAACCAAAGGAAATTTTCCCACTTCAGAGGGGATACGAATATCCCCTCTGATTAAATCACCTGATAAATTCATTATTTCAAAAAAATGACTTATCATTGAGCTTTTTGCACAAGTGTTACTTTAACTTCTATTTTTTCCTGATAGTTATCGCCGCGTAGAATATGTACATTCACAACATCACCGGCTTTCTTTTCGCGTATTTTGTACATGAAATCATATAAATTCTTAATTTCGGTTTCATCAATTTGAACAATTATGTCGTTCGGCTGTAAGCCTGCTTTGTAAGCCGGACTGCCGGGAGTAGCACCTGATATTTTGCATCCGAGCGGACTTTCTTCAAAGTTGGGTATAATACCAAACCATACTTCGCCATATCCTTTTTCTCTGTCGGATTTTCTCTCCGGCGCTTTCATTTCGGATTTGATAAATTCTGGTCTGGAATCAGAGTTACCAAGAGTTTCTACTACTCTGGAAATAAAGTTAACAGCCCATGACATTCCGTTGAAATTAATCTTTTGGAATGTGTCGCTTGGTTTATGATAATCTTCATGGACGCCAGTGAAAAACATCAGAACAGGAATGTCCTTGATAACAAATGAAGCATGGTCGCTTGGTCCGTATGCGTCAGATGCTTTAGTAATTGAAAGAGTATCAATCAAATCAAGTGAGTCAATCATTTGTGGAAAAATATTGCCGGATGCAGTTCCAAATGCAGTAAACTCGTTTTTATTCATCCTGCCGACCATATCAATATTAATCATTGTGATAATTTTGCTAAGGTCAACAGGTGGATTATTTACAAAGTAAGATGAACCTAAAAGCCCCATTTCCTCTCCGGAAAACGAGCTGAAAATAATGCTGCGTTTAGGAGGATTCTGAGCATAATAGTAAGCCAGTTCAATCATCGCTGCTACACCAGAAGCATTATCATCTGCTCCATTATGGATTTGAGGACGTCTGCCCTGCTGCATTGATGTTGGACCTCCGTATCCCAGATGGTCATAGTGAGCGCCAATTAGAATGTATTCATCTTTAAGCTTTGGGTCAGTTCCTGTAATAAATCCATTCAAATTGTAGGCAGGTGACTTCTGATCAATTATTTCAACATTGATTTCAACTGTAACATTGGGAAGTATAAAACTTTGCGGTTTACGGTCGGCAACAATTTTATTTTCAGATGCGATAAGCGCCTGATTTTTTGGGAAAAATTTTGACAAGGACTGCCTCCATGCCTGAATTGCAATTATGCCGGAATTTTTGCCCATATTTGTGTATTCAGGTCTTTCGAATACATTCATCGAGTCGCCCTGAATTCTAACCATGATTATGCCAATAGCGCCCTTATTTTTTGCATTTGTTGCTTTATATCTTAAGGAAGAATAATTAGCAAAAGGACCGTCTTTCTTTTCTTTATCGGGTGTTTCAGAGATTAGAATTACTATTTTGTCCTTGACATCAATTCCGGCATAATCATCGTAATCAAGCTCAGTAGCCGATATGCCAAAACCAACAAATGCAATTTCACCCTGAACCTGCCCATTTTCACTGAAGCCAAGTGGCACGAAATCTTCGCTTAAAACCCAATTCTGCTTAACTTTCGGCAATCTTGCTACCGGAACTCCAGGACGCTGAACAACAGTTTGCAAAGCCACAGAGCTTGCCTGTCCATAGCTGAAACCTGTTGCTACACTAAATTCCTGCCTGAAAGTATTATTCCAATTCTTAAGTCCGGCTGAGCGGAAGTGATTTTCGATATAAACAGCGGCTTTTTCTATACCTTCAGTTCCGGGGAATCTCCCTTTGAGTTCGTCATCAGAAAGGTATTTGACTGCTTCACGCATCCGGCTTTGCTCGGGATTTATTTGAGCGAATGATTCAGTTGTCAATAAAGGCAGAAGAACAATTATAATTGCAATGTAAATATAATTTCTATAAATTTTCATTTAACTTTTCCTTAAACTTATTTATCAATTTACACAAATAAAAACAATTTTTTGTTAATATCCATACTTATTAGTAAAATGATTAAAATAATCAATTATTATTTTGCAAAAATAAAAAAAGCCGCTTGAAAATCTATTTATCCAAGCGGCAAAATTTACTTAATAAGTCAAACTCAATTACCATGCGTATCCCACATTGACGCCTAAGTAAAAGGGTCTCCAGTCCATGCCTGCTTCAACAAGAACATTGTAATTGATTCCAAAAACAGGCTCAAGTACAAAATCATCAAAAATCCATTTATAAGTAGCTTCAGCACCAATCGCAAGAGTCATTCTATTGGCATAAGTTGCATCGCGATAGCCGATATACCCAATCGAAGCACTTGGACCGAAACCGAATCCTTTTATAGCTTTGTCAGCATCCTGAAAAAGATACCATTTGTAAATACCTTGCAAACCAACACCAGTCCAGCCTTGATAACCATAATAAGTAGCGCCGATAGTCAGTGAGTTTTCACGGCTTACCTGCATTTCATAATTGACATTAAATATGCCGAAAGCAAGTGCCAGCGGGTTGGCTGTTATAGCTTCGTTATAATTTTTCATTACTCTTTGAGAATGGCTTTCACTTGGAAAAGCTATTAAAATAATCGCAACAAGCACGATTGTTACTGATAATGTCTTAATGTTCATACATTTTCTCCATAATATTTTAATTATTTGCAAAAAAAATTATTACGAATATAATTGATTATTGTCAATAAATGAAAATAAATATTTACGAAATTCAAAATATTGCTAAATAAAAAATATGTTTTGTTTATTACGTTATAACATTAGTATATCAAACTGATTTTGATATTTGAATTTTCAGTTAACAAAAATTTATTATTATGGCAAGTAAATTAACATTTGATTTTGAAAAACCCATTATTGATTTAGAGTCAAAAATTGCTGAAATGCGTGATTTGGGACAGCGAATTGATATTTCCAAAGAAATTAATACTTTGGAAAGTAAAATTGATGAGCTAAGACACGATATTTATGATAACCTTAATCGTTGGCAAAGAGTGCAAATTGCCAGACATCCGGACAGACCATCATCACTTGAATATATTCAAAATTGTTTTGATTCATTTACTGAATTACACGGCGACCGAAAGTTCAAAGATGACCCTGCAATTATTGGCGGTTTTGCAACAATTAATAAGCAATCTTTTATGGTTGTTGGTCACCAAAAAGGTGTTGATACTAAGTCTAATGTTTACAGAAATTTTGGTATGTCAAATCCAGAAGGCTACAGAAAAGCTGCAAGACTTTTCAAACTCGCGGAAAAATTCGGCAAGCCAATAATTACTCTACTTGATACACCCGGTGCATTCCCCGGCATAGAAGCTGAAGAGCGTGGTCAGGCAGAAGCTATTGCGGCAAATTTACTTTTGATGAATCAGTTGAAAGTACCTGTTTTAGTAATAGTAATCGGAGAAGGTGCTTCCGGAGGTGCTATTGGAATAGGAGTCGGAGATAAAATCTTTATGCTGGAAAATTCATGGTATTCAGTTATTTCACCGGAATCATGCTCTTCAATACTTTGGAGAAGCTGGGATTACAAAGAGCAAGCAGCCGAAGCTCTTCAACTTTCAGCAAATGACCTGAAAAAACTGAATGTAATAGATGAAATTATTCCAGAACCCCTCGGTGGAGCACACAAGGATAGAGATAAAATGTTTGCAATTATGAAAGAAACAATAATCCGTGAGCTTAATGCCGTTAAAAAATTCAATGCTGAAAAACTTCTTAAAAAGCGAAGAGAAAAGTTCTATTCTATGGGAGTTTGGGAAGAAGCCAAATAATCCCTAACCATATACAAACAATAAAACAGAATTGGTATGCTAAGACGTCTGCGAATATGGAAATGGCGAATTTCATCATGGTTGATGAGGTTCGCTCAAAAACCATATGCCAAAACTACACTTTTTCTTCATTCATTTGCAGATTCGTCATTTTTCCCTGTAACTATTGATATTACACTGATTCCTATTTCGATAGCAGCACCAAAAAAAGCATTTATTTTTGCTCTATGGGCAACAATTGGCTCTGTTTTGGGCGGTATATTTGCATATTATATCGGTCATGAATTTATGGCTTCATTTGGTAAAGCTATTGTTGCTTTATTTGACAGTGAAGAGACTTGGGAAATTATGCTTAATACTTTTAGAGGTGAATATGCAAAATGGACTTTAATCGTTGCATCGCTCACACCTTTGCCATTTGCGTTGGCAACTATGGCAAGCGGGGTGGCGGATATGGATTTTACAACATTTTTACTTCTATCATTTGTGGGTCGAGCTACAAGATTTTTTTTGCTTGCCTTACTGATAAATTATTTTGGTCCGGCAGTTCAAGTATTTTTGAATAAATATTCCAGAATCATTGCTGTTTCATTCGCAATTATTTTTATATTATTTGTAGTATTTTTGATAATCAGGTGATAAATTTAGACGACAGGAAGATAAATTCTTACAGAAGTGTATTCATTGGGATTACTGTCAATTTGGAGCTTGCCTCCGGCTAATCTTAATAAATTTTGCACTATTGCAAGCCCAAGCCCAATTCCTTGTTGCTCAAATATTTCTCTGCCAAACTGCATAAAAGAACCAATATTTTGAATTTCTGATTTGTCCATACCTCTGCCGAAATTAATAATTTTGATAATATAAAATCCACCACTCGCAATACTAACAACATCAAGTGACTTATCGGGGTCTGAAAATTTTGCAGCATTATCGGCAATTTCGTACAAAATTTTATAGGCATATTGCTCAGCAATCTTGATATTTTTATCAGGGCATAATTCATAAGTTATGTTTTTTACTTTTGAATAATTAGATTTTGCGGTACCGCATGCAGAGCGTATGACAGATTCAATTGAATAATCTTCGATTTTTTTAACATCTGTTGAAGTGATGATATTGCTATTCAAATCATTGAAATATTTATAATTATCCACTAATCTCATCAGTCTGGCGCCTGAATCATGAATATGCTCGATAATTCCATCCATTTCTTCATTTTTTATCTCAGCAACATTCCCTTTTAGAATTTTAGAAAATCCCATAATTGCATTCAAAGTTCCTGTTAGCTCACCCGGCATAGACATAGAAATATTTTTAATCAGGTCATCTACTTTATTTGAAAGCGAATCTTTCATTAATTCATTCTTTTTCAACCTTGTTTCAACTGCTCTGATTAATTCGGAACCTTTGTATGGCTTGGTGATATAGTCATCAGCACCAAGATTCATACCCGTTCGGACTGCATCATCGCTCGCATTAGCAGTTAGAAAAAGGAAAGGAGTTGTATAAAATTCCGGATATTGTCTTAGCTCTTTAATAAGTTCAAGCCCATTCATTTCAGGCATATTAATATCGCATACGATTAGATCCGGCTTGGAACTTAAAATCAATTCGATTCCAATTTTGCCATTTTCAGCGCATAAAACTTCGTATCCGTTCAATTCCATAAGGTCACGAACATTCGACCTAATGTCATCTTCATCTTCTATTACAAGTATTCTTTTCATCATACAAATTTAAGTTAAATCTTAATTTTTCGTGGGATAATTCTAATATGAACAAATAAATAATCTTTTGTCGAACTGAGCGAAGTAGAAATATTGATTATTCAACCATTATTCACAACTTCGCTCAGATAATCTGCTATATTTAGTTTTCAGAATTATAATAATTCAATAAGTAATGCATTTGCTTCGCCGCCACCAATACATAACGAAGCAATTCCGCGTTTGAGATTATAATGCTTTAAAGCGTAAATCAAAGTTGTCAATATTCTCGCACCCGATGCTCCGATGGGATGACCTAACGAAACAGCACCGCCATGAACATTTACTTTTTCTCTTGGAATAGCAAGTTCGCGTATTGTATGCATCGGCACGCAGGAAAATGCTTCATTAATTTCAAATAAATCAATATCAGCGATACTCAGTCCTGTTTTATTTAATAATTTAGTGATGGCAGCAGTTGGAGCTGTTGTAAACCACTGCGGGTCTTGAGCGTGTGAATTATGGCTGATTATTGTAGCAAGCGGTTTGATTCCTTTAGCATTGGCAAATTCCTCAGAAGAAATCACAAGTGCTGCAGCTCCGTCATCAATTGAAGAAGCATTTGCTGCTGTAATTGCGCCATCTTTTTTAAATACAGGCTTTAATGAAGGCACTTTATCAAATCTAACTTTTCCGGGTTCTTCGTCAGTATCAACCGTGACTGAGCCTTTGCGGTCTTCAATAACAACAGGTATGATTTCATTAGTAAACTTGCCTTCCTGCTGAGCTGCAATAGCTCTTTTGTAGCTTTCGACAGCAAATTCATCCTGTGCTTCGCGTGAAAATTCACATTCAGTTGAGCATAACTCACCTGCCATACCCATGTGCAGCTGATTATAAACATCCCACAAGCCGTCACTTATCATTGAATCAACAATCTCGCCATTTCCCATTCTGTAGCCTTCGCGTGCTCTTGGGAGAATATATGGAGCATTAGTCATAGATTCCTGACCACCTACTACAGCTACCTGTAAGTCGCCGCATCTGATTGCCTGGTCAGCAAGCATTACAGCTTTAAGTCCGCTTCCACAGACTTTGTTGATTGTCATACATTCTACATTTTTTGGAAGTCCGGCATAGATTGCTGCCTGACGTGCAGGCGCCTGCCCGACACCACCCGTGAGAACATTGCCCATAATTACTTCCTGGACATCTTCGGGTGCAATACCTGCCCGCTTTACAGCTTCTTTTATAGCTACTGCACCAAGTTGTGGCGCCGAAAGTGAGCCAAGACTGCCCATAAAGGCTCCGATTGGAGTTCTTGCTGCTGATAAGATCACTGATTTCATTTGATAATTTCCAATATATGACTAAAATTTTGACTATTTTTTTCTTAACGAAATTTGATGAGCATTATTATTTTTAAAATTAGCAATTTAATCAACTTGGGCTGCAAGCAACACAAGTAAGACTATGGGGCATAAACATCAGCCTTTTGATAGGTATTTCCGCATTGCACCTTACGCATTTTGTGAACTTATCTGTACCGTATTTACTTTGTCTGAATTCGAGTCCTTTCAGCATTTCTCGGGACATTGTAAGCGAAAAATCAGCAACACTTTTATTATTAATTGCATCCATTCTGGTAATTCTACCAATCGAATCATCCGGAGCAATGGCTTCAGTTCTACCTTCCAATAGTAAAATTTCAAGTTGTGTTGAAATAATATCTTTTTTAATTATTTCAAGTAATTCTTCTTTCTCATTCAATATAAATAATTCCTTAATCCAAAATTTAGTCAGAGCTTACTACAGCGATTTTTTGCACAGCAGAATGTTTTGTACTCGATGAAGTGGCTAATACAAGGTAAACTCCATTAGGAACTCTGTTGCCATTTTCATCTCTGCCATCCCAGATAGTTTTTCTGCTGTTCACCAGAAACTTTTTTACAAGTGCTCCCGCAGGTGTAACAATTCTGATATCTGAAAATTCCTCAAGCCCATCAATTACCATTTCATTATCGCTTGAGAGGTTGAATGGTTGAGGATAACATTTTATATCAAAAGATGTCGCAGGTTGCAGAAATAAACTCTGTGCTTCGTAAATTCCGGATTTGCTTCCGAGATAAACCTGACCTGTAATTTCATTGTAGCCAATTGAAAGAATTTCGTCAGTAGGAAGAGGTGAATTACTACGGTTGATATTACCTAAAGTATCAGAGCCGTCAGCATTTATTACCCACACACCGTTATTAGTTGCAAGCCATTTATTATTCTGAGCATCAACCATTATATAATTAATATTCTGCTCACCAATCAAACGATTGAGATTTCGCACATTGATATTAACCTGAGATGAAACAACAGTTGAGGGATTTGATATTACAGCAAGTCCACGAGGGGTGCCAATCCAGACAAATCCTGCCTTATCAGTTTCTATATGAGAATGAGTATTATCAGGGATATTAGGATAATCATTTTGAGTCAAAAAGCCACGATGCTGCTGATTAGCGGGATTGCTTAAACTTCCGTTTTCGTTGACATACATCATACCAACGCCCTCAATTCTACTTCCACCGACCCATTTTGTTCCGAAGAAATCAATTGCAAGAGACGAGAAAAATCGTTGATTAGAATTACGCGGATTAGTATAGCCGTAAGAATTATACTCTTTGTCAAACGCTACTATTGCAGGACCCTGAGACTGATTGCCTAAAATTGGAACCCATATATTGCCGCTATTATCTACTCTTGCTTTCCCGCACACAAGATATCCGGCTGCATTTGCCAAGCCATAAAGCTTAGAATTGCTCGTATCAAAAGTTCTGAAGTTATATTCGTTACCTTGAGGTTCAAGCACAAGAAGACCTGTACCATAGTTCGACACGATTATTCTGCCATCCGGTGCCGCTGTTATTTTATGATAATTATTCCCTTTGATTTCAGGATACTTATTTACAGTAAAATTTTCCCAGGTCTTTCCGTCAAATTTGGCAAAACCGCGTCCATTAGGGTCAATATCTGTTGCAATCCACAGGTTCCCGTTTTTATCAACTTCCAGGTCTGTTGATACATTCAGCAATGGAGAATCCGGTAAATAATGAATAAAATTTCCATTTAGAAATATTCCGATGCCGTTATTATTATATATTACAATATAACCTGATTTTCCAGCTTTATTATAAGGTAAAAAACCATTGACAAAAGATTCAGGATTTGGAATTTCGATTAATCTGTCTTCAAAATCCAGCATTCCGAAAATTGTTGAATATGCAAATCCGCTTTCATCTGAATAAATCGAGGTATATCTGTCTTGTGTAGAGCGGTATTCTCTCAGAGTATCATTAACAAGTCTTGTTATAAATTTCTCGCTCATTGCATAAGTTATGCCGTCATAAATTGCAATATCAATGATTGATGTTTCAAATAAGCCCGGGTTTGACCGGTATCCATTCCAATTTGCCGGGTTTGCAAGCTGTGAATTGAGATTGGCAGAAGCAATTCCATTTGTTGTAGCTATCCAAATATTTCCGTTATCAATTAATATTCTGTTGACAGGATTATTAGTATTAAAATTTGAAAATCTTCTGATAGTTTCTTCAAATACCATTCTATCAATATTAAATACCGCAAGACCAAATCCACCTGCGATATAAGCTTTATTTCCGTGGAAAGCTATGTCATTAATTCCGGGATTTGAAAATCTCTGACTAAAAATATCCGTAATATGTGTCCAGCCAATATTTTCATCATAAATATCTAAATAGCCGTTTTCACTGCCTGCGTAAACATTTCCTGAATGAGGATGTATCTTTACGACGCTAATATTAATATCAAGCATCTCGTCAATATTACGAAAGACCTTGAAATTATTTGCATCAGTATCAATTGTGTATAAGCCTCCTGTGGAAGCCACCCAAATTCTTCCACTGTTGTCAATATCAACCGAACGTGTATTTACAAGTGATGTATGGGCTTTCCAGTTGTCAAGCCGCAATTGGGAATGAAGACTGATATTAAAAATAAATATTAGCCCAACTGTCAAAAAGCTTATCAGGAGTTTTTGCATTGGTTTTTTCCGGAAAATAATTTAACAAAGCAGTAAAAAAATCTACTTGGAATCTCCTGTTTACATTGCTTTTAATAAAGAAGCCATTTCAATTGCTGACACTGCAGCTTCAAAGCCTTTATTGCCGGCTTTACTGCCTGATCGCTCGATAGCTTGTTCGATGGTATCGGTAGTCAAAACACCCATAATACAAGGCACACCGCTATCAAGATTGATTTTTGATATTCCCTTTGAAACTTCAGCAGCGATATAATCGAAATGAGGTGTTGAACCTCTGATAACCGCTCCAAGAGCAATTACTGCATCATAATTTTTGGAATCTGCAAATTTTTTCACAACCAGTGGAATTTCAAAAGCACCAGGGCAGTAAGCTATAGTAATTCTGCTCTCATCTGCCCGGTTTCGCTTTAGTGCATCTAAAGCACCATCAAGCAATTTACTTACAACGAACTGATTCCACCTTGATACTACAATTGCAAATGATTTATCCTGAGCATCAAATATGCCCTCAATTACTTTTGGCATAATTTTATTTCCTTTAAACTTTGTATTTCCAATTTTTTAAGTTACTTTTAATATTAGTCAAATTGCAAAATGTAAAATTATTTTTCTTCTTAAACGATTTTATATTTTTTATAGTCGAATTAACTATTGTTTTAACTTAAACGGATTTTATAATGAATAAATTTATTGTGCTTTTTTTAACAATCTTAGTATTGTTAAGTGCTTGTAATACCGATACTAAAGGTAATGCCAGCAAAGATATGGAACTGAAAACCAATATGGACTCAGTTTCATACATTTTAGGTGTTAATTGGGGTAAGCAGTTAAATAATGATTCTATTGCTGCAAATATCGAAGCAATAACTATGGGCTTCAAAGATGCATTTAAAGGCGAAATCAAAATTGATGAAGTAAAGAGTAATGAAATCATTCAGGCTTTTGTTGGCGAATTGCAGAAAAAACAAATGGAATCCCAGCAAGCCGAGCAGGAAGCTTTGAAAGCTCAGGGACCCAAGAATTTAGCTGAAGGACAAAAATTCCTTGAAGAAAACAAATCAAAAAGTGATGTTAAAGTAACTGCATCAGGTCTTCAGTACAAAATCATCAATCCCGGCAAAGGAGCAAAACCTAAAGCTACTGATAATGTTGTTGTACACTATAAAGGCTCCCTTATTGATGGTACTGTTTTTGACAGCAGTATTGAACGTGGCGAGCCAGCTAAATTCCCGCTGAATGGGGTTATTCCCGGCTGGACTGAAGGTCTTCAGCTTCTCGGCGAAGGTGGTAAGGCAATACTTTACATCCCTTCCGAACTTGGTTATGGAGAAAATGGACGTCCTCCGGTTATACCACCAAGCGCAACTTTGATTTTTGAAGTTGAATTAATCAGAATTGAAAAGTAAATCTATTAGTATTTTCAGCTAAAAATTTTCTGTTGGGGGTATAGCTTGCTGTACCCCTTTTCTTTCTCAAATGCTGCTTTAAGTGTAAATATATCAGTCAGAAAGTAATAGTATCGGATATTGATTGCAGTAAATTGCAACAAAGTAGAGTAATTTGAGAGTATAGATTCTTAAAATATTGATTAATTGCTTTCTATTTCGTGTTATTGATTAGAGCAAAATTATTCATTTTAACAGTGCGAAGTATATTCTAAGGAACATATTTGCAATAAACATATAAACAATATTTTAAGCTCATATACTTTATATAATTTTTAAATTAGAATGAGCCGTATATGTCAGATTTGCAAGTCAAGAAGATACAAACATACAGTCTTTTCGGGTTTGGCTTAGTTACAATAATATTATGGAATATTCCCGGTTTAAGTTTAGTTTTATATCCGTTTACTTTACTTGGAACTTGGTTCCACGAAATGGCTCATGGTATTGCTGCGATTTTAATGGGCGGTAGTTTTCAGAAATTGGTTATATTCCCGGATGGCTCCGGTTACGCTCAATTTGCATATACATCACTTTTTCTGGGTGGCATAGGGAAATCCATTGTTGCAGCTGCAGGTCCTGTTGGTCCAACTATAGCAGGTTCACTGTTTATAATTGCATCAATTAATAAAAAATCAACAGAATGGGCTCTTTATATTTTCAGTTTTTTGCTGATTTTATCTTCACTTATATGGGTAAGACCACTTATAAGTTGGGGATTTCTTATCGTATTGTTTTTTGCGGTTTCAGCTACTTTAGTATCTGTAAAGGCTTCAATTAATGCCAAAATTATGACACTTCAATTCCTTGCTGTTCAAGCGTTTATAAGCGTGTATCAAAGTATAGGATATTTATATTCAACTGGAGCTTCAGTAGATGGTTCGCCCAATATGAGTGATACGCAGGTTATAGCCGATAATTTATTTTTGCCATATTGGTTTTGGGCAACATTGCTTCTGGCATTCAACGTATGGATGATTTATGTAAGCCTGAAATATTATTTCAAAAAAAATGAATCAGGTAAATCAAAACAAATCTAAATACAAGCAACAATGAGCTGATAATTAGGAAAAGCAGCTATTTGACTACCATTATTTTAATTGATTTGGCAAATGGACCCGATACCATTTTTACAAAATAGAGGCCTGTATTTAGTTCTTTAAAGTCAATTATTTGAGTATAAGTGCCACTTTCTTTGAATCCGTCTGAAATCAAATTTATTGATTCGCCAAATGAGTTAAACACTTCAATATAAGTCTGAGCCGGTAAAGCCACAGTATAGCTGATTTCTGCAAAACCACCTAAAACAGGATTTGCTGTCTTACTTTTCAAATCATAAAATCTATTGGACAAAACAATTTTGCGAACTTCTTCACCGCAATAGGACATTCTGACCTTACCTGAAAATAATTTCTTGTTAATGCATCTTTCAGCAGATGGAAAAATGGCAGTTTTAAGTTCAATATCGCTTGAGCTTGAATCTCCAAGAAGTACAATAAATACCGGTTTACATAAAACACCTTTAAGTCCTTTCAGACTTGTACTTCCACGGGCTGTGATATTTAATCTGATTCTATCACCATCAACTTCAGTTTCGTATGTATCAAAACTTATCCATCCACTTGTAATATCTCCCGGCAAAACTTTTCCACCAAAGAACAAATCTTTTTTATCATATTCAATTTCCAATTCAAAACTATAAATATCAATTTCATTCAAATCGGTAAAGTCACCGATTATTTCAAATTCCGGTCCAAATGATTTTGGAGGATTATATTCAAGAATTGCTCCCGGTACTGTATTTTCTATTTCAGGCAATTGGACAATTAAATTTCTCTTGACTGTATTGATTCTGATTATTCCTGTAGAAGTATCAACATCGCTGAACACACGCAGGAATAGTTCGAAAATGTCCTTATCTTCATCATATGTCTCAAACCTGAATCTAAGGTAAATACTGTCTAAAGGATCAAGTATAACAAAATTATTATCAATGCTGTCTGTATCGATAGTAAAAGCTCCTAAATCTCCTGCAACAGGCTTAACCTCGATTATGAAGGCTTCAGTAGTATCTGAGATGTTCTTGATTTTGATGAGCCCCTCTGTTATACGGCAGTGAAATGCACTGTCAATTGATATATTTTCAATTGAGATAACCTTGTTATAGCTTGTTCCGGTGACATAAATAAAAGTAGTATCCCATTTTGAGCCGTCAACACCATAATAAGAGTCGGAAATAATCCTCAAAGCTACTTGCCTTTCGCCTGCTTCACGTGGAAGAAAAGAAACGGGTATTTCAAGCGGATTTAATATATTGATAGAAGTATCCCGAGGAAGTGCTTTGCCAAAAGTAAATTCATCCGGTAGTGTAAACCCTACCGGCATAACATCAATTGATTTGATGAATAAATCTGCTGACCATGATTTTGATGCAATACTGACGTTGCCCGTTGAAGGATGCTTGATACTTACAAGTGTTTTACCGGGGAATTGATAACCGCTTGCTTCGATTAATGGTTTAAATCCGAATCCGCGTACATAATTAAATATACGACCTTTTTCAATTCCGGAAGCGATATCAAATATCGGAATTACCTTGATTTCCTTTAAAAATTCTGTATTTGGTGAGAATTCCACCGGGATTTGTATCTCCTGTAAATATCCAAGGTATTCAGGTCTGTCAGGATAAAGTAACGCAGGCGATTGAGAGCTAAGCCTTGGTTTAATTTCGCTGTCAATTATTCTGAATTCGTTTGATAATTGGCTTAATTCAAAACCACTTACAGACACAGGATTTTCACCGCTGTTTCTGAGATATAAATATCCTTTTTTTCTGTCCCCAACTCGAACTCTGCCAATATGTACATCAGACAAATATGGACCGGGAAGGTATGCAATTCCTCTTATATGACAAACACTGTCAGGACCGGAAGCATTGTTTTTAAATGTTAATGTATCGAAAAATTCGCCATGTGTAGTCGGTTGAAACGTGATTCCGTTAATAAATCGTTCCATCTGTGGGTTAATCTCGAAATTATTAAGCTGCATAGCCGCTTGCTGCGAAATACCGAATGGACTAAAGTCTGATAATGGATAAAATCCCGAGATTATGAGCTTGCCTGAACCCGGATTTGATATATTTAACCCCTTACCGTAAACAGGATTGAATGACTCATTATATACGACTATTTTGCCTACTTCAACAGCCCGAAAGTCAATGTCTTCTACAATTATTGCAGGTTTGACCCCTATTCCATTCATTGGAAGACGGTATGTAAGACATTCGGTTTCAATAAGTAAAGTATCAACATCAAATACATCTTCTGAATATTTATCTGTGAGAGGATTAAATGAAATTATTATTCGATGAATTGAATCAGGTGAAATTATCAAATCTTTGGGCATCTCAACAATGCTGAAGAGTATTCCTTTTGCAAGCCTGATTGAAACTATTTCTATATCTCGGGAGGTCATATTTTCGATTTGAGCATTTAAGCGGGATTCTGTATTAATAAACACATTTCCGAATGAAAGGAGATTTGGTGTCAGTTGAATTCGCTCAGCACGATAAACAACCGAATCAAATGCAAAATTCCTGTTCGTTGAATCTACTACAAAAAAAACTGCTTTTGCATCTACATATTTATTCAATACACTAAGCATAAACGAGAAATCATAATTCACTTGTCCGGGCTCAAATGTGCTGGAGTGAATCTCGGATATGTTTTCCGACCGTCCGGCAAGCAGTACCGGTGGTTGAATTATGCCTACATCGCGCTGGAAAGTATCCTGATTAATCATTAAGCTGCGGTCATCTGTTACCTGTATGGCAAACTCACCGCAGTGCGACCCACTAACTATAACAGGTGGTTTGATATCAACAGTATCAATTTTAGAATATCCATTCTTAATAAAGGAAAAAAACAAAATAGCTGTCGCAATTAAAAGTAAAAAGCGACTTTTCCGAGAAGATTCTATTTTGTAAAATTTCTTCATTTAAGATTATGTTAACACAATTAGTATAATGACAATTTAATATGAAAAAAGTTACGAAATTATATTAAAAAACTTGTATTTTATTAAAAAACAATGTTTCTTGGTTATGAAAGCTATAAATATCTTTCAATTTTTATAATTTCAAATCGTTATTTCAGTTTTAAATCTCAATTTTTATAAATCGTAATATATTCATGAAATATTTATACATTATTGTTATATTTTTAATAATATTTAATTCTGTCAGAAGCGAACATACTGAACCTTTTTCTGAGTTCAGTCAGTTAAACATCGCAAAAAACAGAAGTCAGATAATTAATAATAAGGTTGTTGAAAAATACGCATACAGATTATTAAGTGAATTGGATACTTCAGATAGAAAGATTGTTTCAAGAGAGTATTTTGACGAAAAAGGCAATATCTTGAAATTTGAATCAATTGATGATTATGGTTCAGTCCAAATTAATGCTATATATAAATATAATGATGAAGGTATGCTCATCAATCTTGAGGAAACGGATAATTTTCGTACAATTATCCAAAAGCACACTTACTCCTATGACCCGTTTGGGAAGCTGGTGAAAGTACTGACCACAGGTTATCAGGATGTGCATATACAAACTGTTCAATACGAATATGTTGAAGAGAAAAGCGTAGTCATAGAAAGTATAAAAGATAGTAGTAATAATGTCATAGAATATGCAATTCATCTTTATGACAAGCCTTTTAACCAAATCATTAAAACTTCATATTATACAAAGGATAACGAAATCAATGGAATTACGGCATATTTTTACGATTCAAACGGTATAAACAGTCGCGAAGTTTACAAAAAAAATATTGATGAACCTTACCAAATAAAATATCATAATATATATGACGAAAAATCCAATCTTTCCGAAGTTCGCAATATTGGTTTTCCAAATAAATTGATGGTCACGGTTAAGCATATTTATGATGAAAATAATTTACTTATCAGTACAGCAATGTATGATGCTGAAAATAATTTTATTACTGCAATCAATTACGAATATATTAAAAATTAAGAATTAAGAATTAAAATGATTATTATAAATAAAATATTATCTTTGATATTTTCTGTTACAATTCTATTCATTGTTTCTTCTTGTGACGGCGGACTTGCTCCACGTAAGGAATCAGACAAGTCAGTTTTGAACGGAAAAATAAAATTTGTTAAGGGCAATGACAACTGGCCCCCCGAAGATTCTGTTTTTGCTATCAGAGCGGCAGCATTCAAGGAAATGCCCGACTCGAATATCATACTTGCAATTCTTGGCGGTAATGCGTATTTTACCGGTGAGTCACTACCAATGTATCAGGATTCTATTAATTTTACATTCGATATTACTGAAGCACCCGTAAATCTGGTTTATATTGTTGCTGTATGGCAATATACACCTGATATTTTATCCCAAAGGGTAATAGGAGTATATACCGAAACGGGCGATAAAACTAAAGCTTCTCAGCTTATGATTGAAAAAGGTAATACATATAACATAGAAATTGAAGTTGATTTTGACGATTTACCTCCTATGCCTTTTTAATAAATCTCTAAATATTTGTAATGGCAAGTTTTTTTGAAACATTTTTTTAAAAAAATCGAATTAAATAGAGATATTAGTTTAAAAAGTATTAATTTAGAAAGTATCACAATTACAAATTTGAAAAATGTTTACTCTCTATCTTGCTTGTTTAATTTTCGGCGGAATTCTGCTTGGAGCTTCCCTGATTAGCTTTGGTGGTGGCGATACGGGAGAATTGTCTGATACCGATATTGGAAATGATGTTGATGTGAGCCATGATGTTGATGTGAGCCATGATGTTGATGTGAGCCATGATACCGAAATTTCCCACACCTCAGATTACGACCACCATACCGACCTGACAAGTACTTCTGCATCAAATACGATTGAGAGTATCAGCAAATCAGGAATTATCAAGGAAGCCGCACAATTTTTCAGTTTCAGAAACCTTATATTTTTTATGACTTTCTTCGGTCTGACCGGCACAGTCTTCAATTTGTTCGATATATCAGGAATTTTGGTGCTAATTGCATCACTTGGTATGGGTGCATTCAGCTATTTATTTGGTTACGGACTGATGAAATACTTGCGAAATAGCGAATCAGGTGGAGAAATCAGCATAAGAGGATTAATCGGCAAGACAGGTTTTGCCGGACTTCCTATTACAAAAGACCGTATTTCAAAAGCGGTTATTTATACAGGCTCGAACAGCCGTGAATATTCTGTTCAGCTATCCGAATCTTCGCAGTATGATAGTCTTGGCATTAGAGATAAAATTTTAGTTATTGAAGTTGTAGAAAATATACTTATTGTAGATAAATTAGAGGTATGATATGGAAAGTATTATTGAGTTGTTATTACCGCTTGCCGCATTAGGAGCAATTGCGATAATTATTATTTTAGTCACTATAAGCAAACTTTTGCTTATAGCGCATCCAAATGAAGTGATTATCCTTTCGGGTAGAAAACGCAAACTCGAAAATGGAGAATCAGTCGGCTACAGAACAATTCGTGGCGGTAGAACAATCAAAATACCACTTTTGGAAAAAGCAATTCGAATGTCTCTTGAGACAATACCGATTGAACTGCAAGTTACTAACGCTTATTCAAAAGGAGGTATTCCTCTTCGAGTTGAGGCTATAGCAAATATTAAAATTGCATCTCAGGAGCCATATTTTGGTAATGCTGTTGAAAGATTTTTAACACGCAAAGAGTCTGAAATTCATGGTATAGCTAAAGATACTTTGGAGGGTAACTTGCGTGGCGTTCTTGCTTCACTTACTCCTGAAGAAGTGAATGAAGACCGTTTGAAATTCGCAGAAACTCTTATGGACGAAGCCGATATTGACTTGCAGAAGCTTGGTCTTCAGCTTGATACTCTGAAAATTACTAATATTTCTGACGAAAATGATTACCTCAATTCTATTGGTCGTGGAAAAACTGCTGAAGTAATTGCCAATGCTAAAAAAGTTGAAGCCGCCCAAAAAGCTGAATCAGAGCAAGCTGAAGCTGAAGCTCAGGAACGTGCTGAGCGTGCAAAAGCATTCTCTAAACAGAACATTGAGCAGGCACAGATTGAATCTGAACAGAATGTACTTGTGTCGCGTGCAAACAAAAATGCAGAAACACGCGAAGCAGAAGCCCTCTCTGAGCAGCGTGCCGCTAAAGCTCAAGCCGCTGCTAAGCAGGAAATCGAGCAGGCACAGATTGCAGCCGAGCAAGGTATAAACATTGCTGCATCAAATAAAAGAGCCGCTACCGAGGAAGCCGACGCACTTGCTCGTGAGCGTGCAGAAAAAGCTCGTGCTATTGCCAAGCAAGCTATTGAGCAAGCACAGATTGATTCCGAAAGGAACGTAAAGATTTCTAAAGCACAAGCTGACCAGCAAATTGAAATTGAAAATAATAATTATCGTATTAAAAAAGCTGAACTTGAAAAAATTGCTGTTGTCAAGGAAAAAGAAGCTGAAGTTGCCGGTACAAAAGCTAAAGTTAAGTTCGAACAAGAACTTGAAGAAGAGCGTATCATACTCCAAAAGAAAAGACTGATGGCTGATGTTATAGAGCCGGCTAAAGCCAGAAAAGAAGCAATGGAACTTGAAGCTAAAGGTCAGGCTGCATCAATAATTGCTGATGGTGAAGCTCAACTCGAAATTCTGCGTAAGAAAATTGAAGCTTACATTTCTGCAGAAGGTGATGGTGACAGGATTTTTATGTTAAATATGCTTCCTGAGATTATTGAGCAGCTCGTTTCAACTGTTAAGGATGTCAAAATTGATAAAATTAGCATCATTGATTCAGGTGGCGGAACAGGCTCTCCTATGACAAAGGTAGTAAATCAAATTCCTGCGGCTGTTGTAAACCTTGCCGAAATGCTCGAAAATGCTACAGGAATTGACATTTTGAATAGTTTCAAGAAAAAGCCTGAGAATGATCAGGATAATTTTATGGATGATTTCAGAAGCAATTTTGATAATTATGGTTTTGAAGATAATTATGACACTGAACCTGAAATTGAAAACATTGAAGTTGATAAGAGCGAATAATAATTACAATCTCAGATGAGCTATAACAAAATTGTAAAAGCCGAAGAGATTAACTGCTTTTCGGCTTTTTCATTTTTAGAATTATTTATTTTTTAATAAAAAACTGAGTTCTAAATTAAACCAGCCTTATTTGCAGCATTTTTGATATAGCTCATAGTAAAGAGTGGATGAAGACAGATATTGTTCTCGGTCAATGCTTCCACACCTGACGCTTCACGGTCAATTACGCAGACAGCATCCTGAATCAAAGCGCCCGTACTCCTTAAGTCCTTTACGCTTAAAATAATCTGACCACCGCTTGTAACAACATCTTCGACAATAAGGATTTTCTTACCATCATAATCAGGTCCTTCGGCAAATTTTTGCGTGCCGTATTCTTTTGCTTTTTTGCGAGTAAATATTACAGGTTTCCCTGTTTTGACCGAAAGTAAGGTTGCAAGTGGTATTCCACCCATTTCAAGTGCTCCAAACATATCGAAATCATTTGGAAGTAAGTCAATCATAAAATCACTAATAGCATCCAGTAAAACCGGATTGCTTTCAAACTGATATTTGTCGAAATACTCATTGCTTATTTTGCCTGAGCGTAGTAAAAATTCACCTTTAATATAAGATGCTTTATAAATTTCTGCAGCAAGTTGCTCTCTTGTCATTAAAAATCCCGTTATTTTTGATTAATCAATTCTTGTGGTAAATCCGCATAAATATATAGTGCAATTGCAATTGCGGCTATGCAATCGTTCAAATCCTTTGGTTTCACTTTATCAGGTGTATCTGAATGGTTATGGTGATAATAGAAGTATTTTCCGCCATCATTTGTGCCAAGACTCATGCCCGGAACACCTGTACGCATCATTGGACCAATATCAACGCCACCACCACCTTTTGTAACCTGAATCTCCGGATTGATTTTTTGAAGCAATGGCTCAATAATTTTTAATGTATTAAGCATACTTTCAGAACCGGTATATCTCAAAGCAGATGGCGGGAAAATGCCTGAATCATGTTCAAACATAAGTACATGCTTTTCATGCTGATGTGCATCACGATATGAGTAGCCGCCTCTTACGCCATTCTCTTCATTAGTCCATTGAACAATTCTAATTGTTCTTTTAGGCTTCAGACCAAGATTTTTTAATAGTCTGACAGCCTCCCAGGTAACAATACATCCACCTGCATTATCCTGAGCACCAGTTCCTGCATCCCATGAATCAGTGTGACCTCCGACAGCAATTATTTCATCAGGATAATCAGTGCCCGTCAGCTCACCTATTAAGTTATGCGACACAGCATCAGGTAAAGAATCCAAATCAAATTCCAATCTTATTTTTGGAGTGATTCCATATTTGACTAATCTGCCAAAAAGCATTGCATCTTCAGGGGTGATAGAACCATGAGGAATTCTTGGGACAGAGTCGGAATAAACCATCATCCCGGTATGAACATTATTTGAAATATTTGTACTGAGAGGTCTCATAAGCGATGCAACAGCGCCGTACTTTGCAGCACTGTCGGCACCATAAAATCTGTATGCAAATCCTTTTCCATAACCTTCATAAGGAAAATTATATACAACTATTTTACCCTGAACAAGGTTTTTCTTTTTGTGTAAATCTTCAAAACTATCAACTGTAATAACTTCAGCTTCAATTCCTCCTTTTGGGGTTGCAATACTACCTCCGAATGCAAAAACAGGAATATTAGCTTTTCTGGGATGAGTCAGCTCGCAATTTTCGTGATTTCTTACCCAGTGAGGCACCATAACTTCATCTGCTCTGACATTTTCAAAGCCGTCTTTTTTCATTTCCGAAAGCATCCATTCAAGAGTTTTCTCAAGATTCTCCGAGCCACTAAGACGCGGACCGAATACATCACACATATATTCAAGCCGGTGATATGCTAATGTATCAGAATGCGCTTGTTTGATTATTAAATCAGCTATACCTGAATAGTTCTCAGCGAAAAAAGCAGAATTTTGCTCAGATTTTGCCTGAAATCCTAATAATATCAGAAAATTAATCAGTAGTAAATATTTTAGAAAAGCGAATTTATTCATAAATACCTATTTTGCGATTATAATGAATTCAGTTCTTCTGTTTTTTGAGCGTCCTGCTTCTGTTTCATTGCTGGCAACAGGCTTAGCAAAACCAAAACCGCGATATCTAAGCCTTCTTTCGTCAATCCCACGCTCAACTAAAGCATCATAAACAGCTTGGGCTCGGCGCTCTGACAATGCTTCGTTATATTCTTTTGTGCCAATATTGTCAGTATGCCCTTGAATATCAAATTTTAAATTGGGCCAGGTCATCATTAAATCAACTAATTCATCAAGTGTCAGATATGAATCTTCCTTGATTATAGCTTTATCAAAATCAAAGTTAATCGGCCTGACGACTGTATCTGAAAGTGCAAGCCAGCCGGTTGTATCATAAAACCCGTCCGCTACAAGTGAATCTGCTCTTCCGGGCACATTTATAGCGGCGTAGGCATGATGATAACCCCAATATGTAGGCGGTACATAAGTAATTCGGTAAAAATATCTCAGGCTCATATAAATATCTTTAAATATTGCTATGAGTTGTTCTTTTGTATGGGCTTTGTAAAATTTTCCACCGGTATATTGCGAGAGCAATCTCAATGATTCATCCTTTGAATATCCAAAAGCGACGCAAAATACATGAACATCAAGCTCTTTTGCTTTTCGGATTAAAGAATCAAGGTTTTTTTTGGAATAATTATCATCACCATCGGATAAAATTACTACAATTTTGGGTTGGTCTTTCGGGCTGTCTTTGAGCAAATTTATACTTCCGTAAATTGCATCAAAAACACCTGTAAAAAGACCCAGACCTTCATTACGTTTAGCTCTGTAAAGCCTGAGAATATCGGCAGTATCTTTTAAAAGAGGCACTTTTACATCAAGTGTTCGGTTAAATGTGCCAAGAGCAATCCTATCCTGCGGAAATTTCATTGAAACAAACAATTCCGTTCCTTCGAATATCGCACTTAGAATTGCATCCATTGAGCCGCTGTAATCAACTGTGAGCACAATATCATAGGCAATTGAATCATCTGCTCCGAACTCTCTGACTTTAAAATCTTTGATTGGAGCGTGCCTAATCTTGTAATTTTTCCCAAGTTCCTCTCTGACCGAAGTAAAATATTCGATATCCTTATCTTTTTTGTAAGGGTCAGCCATATGAGTGACGAAATTACCCAAAGAGTCGTAAACTCTTGCAAAGAACCGTACTTCTTTTGGATAATCCTCTGCTTCAAACCTGAACATATCGAATATTAGCAAATTTACATCTACTGAATCAATGGGTTTTGTATCGCTGAGATAAATTTCTTTTGGAGGTTCTTCATCGCCATATTTCAATCGCATTTCCTCTTCGTAAATTTCCTTCTGAAGCTCGAATCCTGTCTTACGAGGAGTTTTACAAGAATTAGTCAGAAAGCTGATTGAAAATAGCATTAAAATGGAAATTAACAAATATTTGGACTTTTTCATGACACTGACCTATTTTATTTTGACACCCATAATTATTCCATCACCGACCGGAACCATACAAACAGAGTACTGTTCATGATTTCGGAAGTAGTTATTGAAGCCTGTAATTGATTTCACATCTTCGGGATTTCTTTCCGGAGCAGAACTTGCTACAAATCCGAAGGCAAAAGCATTATCTGCGGCAAAAATACCGCCAACTCTTAACATTGGTGTCAAAAAATCAAGATACCTCGCATAATTTGGTTTATCAGCATCAACAAATATAAAATCGAATTTATTTTCAGGATTGTATATTCTTAAAAATTCAAGAGCGTCACTGTTTTGGACTTCAATGATGTTTTCCAGTCCCGCTTCTTTAACTTTCTTTACAGCAAAAACAGCGTGCTTAAATTCGTTTTCTATGGTAATAATCTTAGCATCATCAGGCAGAGCCCTTGCCATTGTTATGGCAGAATATCCTGCTAAGGTTCCAAGTTCCAGAATGTTTCTGGCTTTAATAGATTTCAAAATGAACTGCATAAAAAGCCCTTGTTCTGGTGATATGCTTATATCGGGAATACCTTCAGTTCTTGCTTCTTCGACAAGATTTCGCAAAAAATCATCTTCTGAAGAGAAATTTTGTTTCAGATATTCAAACAAACGGTCATCAACGGGTGTGGGTTTCTGAGACATCTTAGAATTTCCTCTTATGGTCTTGTTCCAAGTCGAACATTAACATTCACTCCGTGATTATTTACTTGTTCAAGAAGAATGGAAAGATTGATAAATGCACTGTCTAATTTATTCATAAGCTCTTTATCATATAGAAGTTTACTGGCAAATCCACTTCCATTTCTAAGGTCAACTGCAATTGTATTTACATTCGCAATCAAATCGTTAGCACCGGCTATAGTTGTATCAACATTTTTAAGTAAAATTTTGACATCATCTAAAGCTGTATCAATATCACCAAGTATATTGGCAACTGTAGGTTCGTGTTTATCAACAGCTTTTCTAAGGCTTTCAGTCAGTAAATTCAGATTACTAATTGAATTATCAAGCTTAGTATAATTATTATCAAGGAAATTATTCAGATTCGCAGAGAGTTCAGCTGCATTTTTAGCTGTTAAGCGAATGTCTTTCAGAACTTCGCCATCTGCAAGCAAATCTGTTGCTGATGCTGCAATTGTATCAAGCCTTCTAACTAACATAACAGCATCACCAGAAACTTCGCCAACCAAAGTTACCAGCTGCGCAATATCAGGAGGAGTAAATCCTGTCATTTCATTCTGAATATTAAATTTTTGTGATTCAACGCCCGGATTAATTTCGATTTTCTTTCCACCGGTGATTTCAAGTAAAGTAATTTTTGCATTTGCATCAGATTTGATATCGTTATAATTATCAAGCATTACAGTTATAAGCACTGATGAGTTATCATTTTTTACATTAATAATACTGCCGCGCTTAACTCCATTTACTACTACCGGTTCTGATACCTGCACACCGCCTGAGTTTGGAAATCTGATTTTTAAAAGTCTGTCTTCGGATGTAACTTTATATCCTTTCCCAAGTGAAATACCTAAAAATAGCAATGCAAGTGCAATAAAAGTTACAATGCCTACTGTTATTTCCTTATTTTTTTGATTTTTCATTCATTTAAAATATTTTAATATAAAAGCTCATCATCATTGTTAAAATTGCCGAAAGCACTATCATTTTGATTATCATAGTCAAAATCATAATCATCGTTCACATTATCAGCATCGGTATGGTTTTCTGAATTATCTCGCGAAAATCTCTTATTATCCAGAAGCAGGATATTATCTGCAATTATTTCAACATAAAATCTTTTAACATTATTTTTATCTTCGAATTTACGAGTTCGTAATTTACCCTCAACAAATATTCTGGTGCCTTTATGAACTATTTTCATTACAATTTCAGCAAGAGAACGCCATGCTACAATAGTGTGCCAGTCAGTATGCTCTGCAAAATTACCATCTTTGTCCCTCCATGATTCAGATGTGGCTAATCTGAAATGAGCTACCGGAATTCCCGAAGGAGTATGTTTTAATTCAGGCTGTTTTCCAACATTTCCAATCAACATTACTTTGTTAAGTGCTCTCGACATAAGTGTTCCAATCCCGTAATATCGTAATGAATAAATATTTGTTAAAGAGAATAGACGAAATTATCATTATAAATTACATCTATAACAAAAAAAAATTTTCCATTATATTTAATGGAAAATTTTAGATTACAAAAATAACAAAAAAAATTAAATCTCTGCGTATTCTAATATTCTGCTTGCGATTTCCAAGTCAATATCTCTATTGTTATAAGTTCCATCTTCAAGTCTTGACTTTATTAGACGAATTTTTTTGATATCATCAGAAATTTCAAGTTTATCACTTTTATTTATTCTTTCCGAAGAGCTGCTTGCTTTATTATCAACAGCTGCTTTACGGGATTCAGTTTCATTTTTGAGCCCGTATATATTGGCAAGTGTATTAACAGAGTTTATTTTCATTTTCAGCTCTTGCTATAAATTAACAATGATTTTTGACTATTTAACTTTTTAATCGAATTTTTTGCAATTTTGACTTTCTCATCAATCAATGCAATATTTTGTTTATCGAATGTGATTACTTCCTGAATTTTATCATTCATAAGCTCACGTTGCCGTTGAGTTAAAGTACCAACTTCAGGAGATGAAAGATACTTACTTAACTCATCTAAAATTGGTTTTCTGGCAGTATAATACGAGGCGATATCTGCGAAGTGGTCTTCTGCAGAATCACATAGAAATGCCTGAATTCCTAACGTAATTTCATAAGTAGAATTCAGTAGTTTCATCGCTTCGTTATACTTTAGCATCAGCCAGAGCTCCGCTGCCAATTTGATTCGATACTATTTTTGCAATTTTAAGCATAATTTCAGGAGGCATCTGACGAACAACTTCCTGAGTTTCCTGGTCAATCAGTTTCATAATCAGTTGATTTGCTTCTTTCTCAAACTTGAATTCGACATTTAGTTGGTTACCTTCCAAAATGCCTCTAAGTTCACGATTCAAGTCATCAATTGATTCCTGATTGTATTTTTTTTCCTTAACTTCAACCTTCTGAGTTTCGGAATCGCTTTTGGGCTGACCATTTATTTTCGAATTTTCAAGCCGTGCACGATTGTTCATTTCGATTTCAATCTGAACATCGTTCTGCTTGTCAATCATAAGGTCAGGCAATCCACTAATAGCGCTAATCATAATGCACCTCAATTAAAAGGTTTTAGAATAATCCGTTTTCACTACCTTGTGTAATGAAACCGCTTAAATATGTATTTTGATTCTGTGCTTCATAGAAGAGTTTCAAATAACTTTGATATTGTCTTCTCAAAGCATTAGCCTGAGTTTCAATTCTGCTTTCAGTATCTGCGAGTCTTTTACTTGTTGAATCAATTTGAGTTTTTAGATTTTTGTTTCGTTCCGACACCAATCCTGAATTTCCTTTGAAAGGAGAAATCAGCTCTTCGACTCGCTTTGCTATGCCGTTTTCTCCTGAAAACAAATCAGCTAATTTCTGAGGGTCAGATTCAAGTGCGGTTTTGAATTTATCGCTGTCAGAAATCACAAGAAAACCGCTATTATCAAACTTAATTCCAACATCTACCAAATATTGATAACCGTCTTCAGCAGAGTCGGTGAATTTAGTTAGAGCAACATTTCTCAAATTCTGGAGTAGTCCGGTTACTGCCGAGTCATTTCTGCGAATATCTTTATTTTGATTAATACTTGACATTACATCATTTATAGATGTGAGCAAGCCTTTTACAAAATCTTCAACTGATTTGGTATTAACAGTTGTCGAAAGTGTAATCGGACTGGCATCCTGTTCCTGGGTTTTGAGCAGATTGATAGTCAAGCCATCCAAAACATCAGTAACAGTATTAGAGCCTCTTGTAATATTGATACTATTCAGCTCAAATTTAGCATCTAAATCAGAAAAATCTTCGCGTCTGAAGCCGGCACCGGTTTCAGTTGATAAAACTCTTGTATTCGTATCGCTAAGGAGAGCAGTAGGATTGAGCCCTAATTTATCCAATACTGTACTTTCCGAAAATCTGATACGGTTATCCGAGCCTGTATTCTTAGCAGTAAGAGATAATCTTCCGGTAGTTGTAGTATCTTTTACAAAGGCGGCATTGATATCAAGGTCAGCTGCGCTGTTAATAGCCTGAACAATTTTCTTCATTGCCTGCTCATTCGTTTCTGTACCGTCGAAAGTTACCGAAACTTCTTTAGTTACGTCGCCAATAGTAAACTCAAAAGTTTTGTCCCCGGCATCTTCTCCGAAGTTATCACCAAGGTTCAATCTACTTGTAATTAATAAATCATTAGAGGCAAGTTGATTTACTTTCAGAGTATTATTGCCTATTGTTCCATCGCTTTTTGAGCTTGCTGTTGCAATAGAGGCATCAGATGAAGTTACAGACTTGGCAAAGAATTTGTCAATTGCATCTGCGGCTTTGAATTTATCAATCTGAGATGAGAGGGAATTAATACGGGTATTTAAATTAGTATAGAATGACTGACGAGACTGCAACAATGTGCGTCTGTTAGTCAAACTATCAATTTTATTTTGCTGAGTAGCTTTATAAGACTCAACAAGTAAATCTGTTTGAGACTGATTAGTTTGTAATACACTATTTAAACTCATTTTCTTTTCTCCTCTACATATATCTCAAATAATTATTCGAGATTAAAAGCTGTTGCCCATGAAACACGCAACTCTTTAATAATCGTATAAGCTTCATCGAATTTTTTCTGCATCACACATCTTTGGCAGTATTCGTACAAGCGATAAAGTCTTGTTGCCACTTCTTCGTATTCAAAATTCAGCGAGCTCATTAATTCGACAAGAACACGATTCATTTTGGACGAATCTTGCTTACGGGCACTGACAAGGAATAAGTCATACATCTTGAGGATAATTTTTTCCTTGCTCCATGAAAGAACTTCCTGTTCTAAATAAGCCGGAACTTTACCTTTTTCACCACCGTAAACTTTAGAAGCTGCTAACTTTTGTGCTACATTTGACATATTGATTTCCTGAAAAATTATTTTGTACTTTACTTTAATATCGTCAGCTTAACAAATATCTTTAGCATATTTTTGACAATTATTTTTAAAATATAAAATAAGCAAAACACCCTTTATATGTCAACAAAGCAAGGCGGCGGTATAACCGCCACCCTGCGTAAATTATTTCATCATCCTTGAAGATTCCTGAATCTTCCTTGTTACTCTTATCTAAAGAGCTGGAGGAAATTCTGAGGATTCTGATTCGCCTGAGTCAATGACACCAATGATGCCTGTTGTAAGAACTGTGATTTGATAAGTTCTAACTGTTCTTCTGCAACGTCTGCATCTTCAATTCTTGAAATCGCAGCATTATAGTTTGTAATCTGTGAAGTCAAAAGACTTTCCTGAGATGTCAAACGAGCATCAATACCACCAATATAAGATGCTACTTTATTCACATTGTTGATAGCAGTAGATAAACTCTGCAGGGTTGTTGCAATGTTTGCTTCACTAAATATATCAAGATCGTCTGATGCAACTCCATCCAAGTCAGCTAAGTTTAAACCTTCAACAGCTGCAAAATTTGATACACCAGAATCTGATGTTGAATTCAAATTAAATTCACCAGTTGCTATACCATCTCCAACTATATTGAAATCATCAGTATTAGTTTCTTTAAGATTCACGTCAATATTCAATAGACTATTATCTGCTTTAAACCCGATATTCCAAGAACCAGAGAATGTACCGTCAAGAAGTTCACGACCACCAAATACAGTCGAGTCAACAATAGTTTGAATCTGTTCTGCAAGACGGAAAGCACCTTTTGCAAGAGCCACTTTTTCGTCAGTACCAAGTGCACCAGAAGCAGCATTTGAAGCAAGCTGTTTGATATCATTCAAAAGGTTCTGAATGTTGTCAAGTGAATCCTGAACGATTGCAGTCACGTTCTTGGCTTCACCAACTGACTTAAGAGCTGATTTAAGTGATGTGTTACGAGCCTGTAAGGCACGTGAAGTGATATAACCTGCAACGTCATCTGACGCAGAGTTGATTCTCTTACCTGTTGACAGTCTCAACTGGCGAAGTGCAATGTTATCATTAGATGCTTTTAATGCGTTGTAAGCATTTTCAGCAGGCGTGTTTGTGCGGATTCTTGATCCACCGGATATAGCCGTAGCCATAATAAACCTCCATGTAAAGTTAAATTAATTATTGCCGGGCATCCTGCCGATTGATATTTTTTCATCCACTTATTCATATCGTCTTACTTGAAGAAAACTTTAGGATTTTTTTTCAAAAACCTAAAATTATTTCTGCAGGTGTTTTTAAAACTCTGTCAAAGTACATTCCGCTAAAATAAATTTCGCTTTGTTTATCTGCTGAAATCAACATATATTCAGTAGCGGGTAGTCTGCTCTTAATTTTAATATCGGAACAATTATGCCGAAAGTTTAATATATTTCCTACATTTCTGAAATTTATATATGCAGTTTTACCAAAAGTGAGCTTTGTATCCTTATCTTCCAATATCAATTTATCATCTTCCCTGACTTCAGTGCCACTTTTAGAGATAGTGATTTTCAGCCCTTTTTCTGGATCAAATTTATTTTCAATATTTCTCAAATAGAAGTCAATCTTATCTCCTGTCCTGACTTCGTAATTAAAATGAATATCCAGTTGTGTTACTCTTTGACATTTAAGTGCTATAGCGCCATCTTTGAGAGAGAAGCTGTTATCATTAATTTGCTTGAAAGAATCCAAATCACCAAGTATTGTTCCAATTACCCGATACTGGTCATGGCGATTGAGTGTGAATTTATCAGGGTGACATCCGGAAAAGAGTATTGAAATAAGAGACAATGTTATCAAATATTTAATCATTTGTTATACCTCAATTCATGAGGATAAAATATCCTGTCAAGTAATCCAAAATTAAGTCCAAGATAAAAATTTGAAAAGTTTTTTGTAATTCCATAATCGCCAATTAATCCGGCTGGAAGGTTGATAGTTGTAGAACCGCTTGCATATCCGGCAATAAGACCGAAATTTATTGATTCACTTATAACGAGATTTAACTTGATACCGGTATTAATCATAGATGAAGGGAAATAACTGATTTCTAAGAATGGTTCGGCAGATAGCTCGTCATGGGCAAGAACGAACCAATAGCCGGCTCTGATTGGCAATATGCCAATTCCCCAGGATTCTCTGCCCAAAATCATCATATTCAGAAGTGAAGTGCCGAGAAAAATCTTGTTATTTTTATGGGGTATGGCAAGATATGAATTAGCAAGTTTAAACTGAAATCCGGTAAAAATTTCATTATCGGTAATTGAATTTACTGAACTGCCTCTCAGAAATGCAAATTGAACCAATCCAATATTCCATGATGAATGTTCGTGGTCTTTCCATTCTGTCTCTGTTTCACGAACTAAATTATGAAAATCTAAAAATGATATTCCTATTCCAAAATATGGAAACACCGAGGTTATTCCTTCATTTCGGTTCTGAAAATCATTATTGCGAATTTGTGGGGAGTATGTTGGGTTATATCCTGCTGCAAGTCCTAGATAAGCTCGTAGATTTAATCCACCAATTGAACCAAATTCAATACTACCTGAAATATTTGTATAAAGTGAAGGATAAAAGCCAAACCCTATTGATGGAGTAATTGACAGATATGGTATCTCTTCGCTGATGTAGTACCTCTTTCTAAGATAAACAGGCAGAACACTAAATAGCATATTCTCACCACGTGCATCAGGTAATAAAAATTCTAATCCGTGAGTGCCGAGAGTCCAGTTTTTTGAATCCCGAAACCACCTCAAGCGATGTTCAAAAATTCCAATTCTGTAGATTCCACCAGTGAAAATGGAATTTGAATTTCCACGGTATGTATCTGTTACTTTATCCAAATCAGGAAAAATGCCCAATAAACCGGTTCCAATTCCAAAATCACTGTTTCCGCCTATTGTTCCAACACTTTCAAAAAAGCCGAATCTGATAAAATCGGGATAGAATCTTTCGACAATTGAGTCAAGTTGCATTAACTCCCGTTCAGGCATTACGACTTTAGATGATGGATAAATAACACCATTATCGCGATTGCCCGGATTATTGCGAACATGATAAGTGAAAATTGTATCTTTATCGGTTATTGTATACACATCCTGCTCCGTTCGTGTCAGAGAGCCACAGGACGAAATTAAAATCACAAATAATAATGATAATATGATAAAAATTATTTTCATCAAACAACTCCAACCGATAATTCTACATAACCTGAAAGCTCAGCTTTTATAATATCTCCTTTCCTTATCTGTCCAACACCTTCGGGAGTTCCGGTGAATATGACGTCACCTTTTCTTAGTGAAAAAACTTTGGAAATATATTGAATCAATTCAGCTACCGTACGTTCCATTTCTTTAGTACTACCTGACTGTTTAAGTTCATCATTGACCCATAATTTCAAATCGAAATATGGTACTTCATTTTCAAAACGGCTCTGTGGAATAAATCCGGAAACAGGAGCTGAGGTATAAAAACCTTTTGCAACAGACCAGGGTTTTCCCTCTTCTTTTGCTTTTTTCTGTAAATCTCTGAGTGTAACATCAATCCCGACAGCATATCCACCAATATACTTATGTGCATCCTCAGGCAAAATATTATGGCAGTCATTTCCAATTAAGACCACAAGCTCAACTTCATAATGAACATTTTCTGAAAAATCAGGAAGAACAACATTTTCCCCACTTTGAATATAAGCAGCTGGCGGTTTGATAAATATCACAGGTTCAGGCGATACACTTGAACCCATCTCGGCTGCATGTTTTGAGTAATTTTGACCTATACAATAAATAGTACCAACTTCAATATCACTCTCTCCCTGAATTGAATATTTTTTGTAGCTCATGCATAACTCTCATTTATTCATTATAAAATTATCAATTACAAAATTATCTTAACGGTAAAGGCGGCAGTATAATCTCTTTAGGGAGAATTCTTGGGACCGTGTCTTCGATTTTTTGACGTAGTTGCGGGTCACTATTCAACTGCATTTCAGTTACAGGATAGGGAACTGCATTCCAGGTCAGACTGTCATCTTTTTTAGTATAACTGAACATTCTTTGCTTGTATGGTAAAGTCATATCAGAATAAATCTTGTCCATGAGAATCCCCCAAATCGGTGCAGCAGAGCGACCACCATATCCATCAGAACCTAAAACATCGAATGTTACTCTTTTATCATCAAAACCCAGCCAAACACCGCACACAAGCTGTGGTGTGAAACCAACAAACCAAGCATCAGCGGCATCGTTTGTTGTACCTGTTTTTCCGGCAGCCTGTATATCCTTAAATCGTGACCTTATAGCTCTCGATGCTGTGCCTGCATCAACAACTCTTTGCATCATGAAAATCATCTGAGCCGCAATTTCCGGTTGCATTGCTTCAGTCATATTTACAAATTTACGTTTTTCGCGTATTAAAGTGCCGTGTTTGTCGTAAATTGTTGAAATATAATAAGGTGGAACATAAATCCCGTTATTTGCAAAAGTTCCGTAGGCAGATGTCAGCTCAAGAGGATCTAAATCACCGCCTGCTCCTAATGACAAAGCAGGTACTCCTGCTAACACAGATTGAATACCCATCTTTCGGGAAAGATTGACGACATCTCTTGGATTAGTAACTTCAGTAATTAATCTTGCAGAGACTGTATTTATCGAAATTCTTAAAGCGTTTAAAAGACTTGTTTTTTCACCGGTTTCACAATTTCCGGTGCCCTTTGGCTCCCATACTTCACCTGTTTGGAGCAAATAAGAAAATGGTCCGCATTCAATCATAGATTCCGGGGTCATTCCTTTTTGCAGGGCGCTTGCATATACAAACGGTTTAAAAGCAGAACCGGGTTGTCTTTTAATTTGGAAAGCATGGTTTAAAGAATATTTGGATTCTCTGTGTTCCTGCATAAATTTTGGTGAAGCGCCAACCATCGCGAGTAAAGAGCCATTTGTGGGGTCAATTACCACGAGTCCTACCTGAATTGTAATAGCTGCATTTTTAACAGAATCAATAAATTTTTTATCAGCTCTTAATTGTTGGTCTAATGATTTTTTACCTTCTTTATCAGCAGCTCTGTAATCTGCTCTTCCTGTGATAGCTTTTTTAAGTAAATCATCCAGTAATGTTTTTTGTCTGCTCCAATTCCATTTTTTGTCGAATAATTGCTGAAGTTCCTTCAAATGCTCTGCAACAGCTTCGTTGGCGTGTCTTTGAATTCTCGAATCAAGTGTAGTATGAATTATTAAACCATCGCGATAAAGATTGTAATCAAGCATCGAATTGTCACGCGAAATATCCTGCCTAATCATCTCTACATAATGAGGTGCAATCAGCTCACCCATAAATCTTCGTTTCTTCTTATCTGCACCTTTTTCCTGCTTAAATACAGTTAGAGGCGATTTAATCGCTTCCGTGTATTGACCGGCTGTGATATATTCCTGGTCATACATTAATTTCAATACAAGGTTGCGTCTCGAAATTGCTTTTTCAGGCTTTTTAAAAGGGTTGTAACTTTCCGGTGCTTTTAGTAATCCTACAAGAAGAGCACATTCAGGGAGAATGAGCTCAGAAGGGTCTTTATCAAAATAAACCTGAGAAGCGACCTGAATTCCATAAGCGCTGCTTCCAAAATATACTGTATTTGAGTACATCTCAAGAATTTCTTTTTTGGTATATGTCTTTTCAATTTGTAATGATAGAAACGCTTCCCGAATTTTTCTGTCCCAAGATACAGCATGGCTCAAAAACAAATTTCGTGAAAGCTGCATCGTAAGTGTACTGGCTCCTTCTTTATCGCCTAATACGTTCTTTATGGCGGCATTTATTACCCTACCGGTATGAACTCCCCAGTGTGTCCAGAATTTTCTGTCTTCAGTAGCTACAAGAGCTTTTATAAAATTATCGGGAATGCTGTCATAAGTCAGATTTACACGCCGTTCATTAAAAAAATGATCTAATAATTTGCCATCCGAACTGTAGATTCTTGTTGCTAAATTTGTTTGAGGATTCTCGAGCTGCTCAAGTCCCGGCATTCCGTAAGAAACAATATTATTGGTATATAAGGCAATACCGAGAGTTATCAGTATTGTTAATATACAAAGCAATATAAGCAGGTGTATAGGTTTCATTCAAATTTTATATTTATCAAATATTTTCTTAATTATACTTTATTTAAGAAACCTAAAATAATAAAATTTATTTTAATAGCCGAAATACATTCCAAAAAAATGAAATTATTATATGATTTTAATTCTTAGAAATTTTTTAAATATCACAAATATTTATAAAAACAGCATAGAAACACCTGCAACTGTTATGAATGCACCGGCTATTGATATAAATGTCAATTTTTCCTTGTAAAAATACCATGTAAGCGGCAAAACTATAACAGGTACTGTTGACATCAATGTTGCGGCAATACCGATTTTAGTATTTGTCAGAGCCACGAAGCTGAGGGATATACCCAAATATGGTCCTATAATCGAACCTAAAATCACAAGATTAAATGTTTTTCTTTCTTTGAAATACAGCTTAATTGGGTTTTTATATTTTTTAAATAATATACCTAATGGCAACATCACAATCGCAGCTGATGCAATTCTTACAAATGTAGCTGTCAGACTGTGAATATCACCGTAACTATAGGCTCCTTTGGCAAAAATCAGTCCGATAGCCTGACCCGCAGCTCCGAGAAGTGCATACATAAGCCCTTTTCGAGTAGTCTTGAATTTATTTTCTGCATTCGGTTTCTCCATTACAACAACAGCAATTCCGGTTAGAGTAACCAGCACACCTGTGATTGCTAATACTTCCATTACTTCACCAAGGAAAAAGTATGCAAGTATGGCAGCTATTGCAGGATTAATTGAATAAATAAGCATAGTAACCCGCGGACCAATTTCCTGAAATGACTTGAAAAGAAATGTATCTCCAAGCACAAGACCGATAAAGCCACTGATTGTCAAAAATAGTATTTGATTTAAATTTACTGTAAAATCAATTGAAAAAGCAAAAATTGTTATCAGTAAAAATATTGCGGCGAGAATCATACGGTCAATATTCAGCTGGATGGCTCCAATTCTGAAAGCCACAGTTGTAAAAACTATTGAAATACCTGCCCAGAATATTGCGGCTGCAAGTGCGGAAATTTCACCTATAAACGGCATTATATTATAACCTTATTCCTTGATAGTCAAAAAAGTGTAAAGCACCACGGTCTAACTTAATCTTAATTTCTTCGCCTGCTTTAAATTTTCTTTTTATATCTTGTCTGATACAGAAATCAGTTCTTCCTGTAGTTGCATAAATCAACTGCTCATAACCTAAGAATTCATATCGTTTGACAGTAGAACAAATATCTTCATCATTAGCTACTATACTGATATTCTCCGGTCTTATCCCAAATGAGTAAATATCTTCATGTATTTCATGACCGACATTGATTATATTCTCATCAATTTCAAAACCAAGGGGATGGTGTCTGACTTTGAAAAAATTCATCTGAGGACTACCTAAAAACCCGGCGACGAAAATGTTTTCAGGACGATTGTAAACTTCGTCTGGGGTGCCGTATTGCATAATTTTACCATTATTCATCACAGCAATTTTAGTACCCATTGTCATAGCTTCCACTTGGTCGTGTGTCACATAGACAGATGTTGTGCCTGCTTTTTCGTGTAGATTAACAATTTCATTACGCATTTGAATTCTTAGTTTAGCATCAAGATTTGAAAGTGGCTCATCGAAAAGAAATACATTCGGCTTTCTTATAAGCGCCCTTCCGAGTGCAACTCTCTGACGTTGACCGCCCGAAAGCTGCTTAGGCTTACGTTTGAGAAGTTCGTCAAGACCGGTAAGATGAGCAATTTCTATGACTCTTGCTTCAATTTCCTTTTTCGGAATCTTTATTATTCTTAGTGGAAAAGCAAGGTTATCATAAACTGTCAGATGCGGATACAAGGCATAATTTTGGAATACCATACCAATATTTCGCTTTCCTGGCTCCAGGTCGTTTATTTTCTTTTCATCAAAAAACAGCTCTCCTGAAGTAATTTCTTCAAGTCCGGCTATCATTCTTAAAATAGTTGATTTCCCGCAACCTGATGGTCCTACAAGTACGAGAAAATCACCGGAATCTGCGGAAATACTCACATCATCTACTGCTCTTGTACCTTTTTGATACTCTTTAACTATATTTTTTAAATCTATTTTCAAATTCAACCTTAAAAGAAATTCAAAATTAATAAATTTAATGCTAATAACATCTAAATACTTTTCATTATATTTGTAAATTGTTTAATTTGAAAATTAAAATTTCTTTTTAAAATCATGAGATACAGAATAATTATATTACTTTTAGTAATTTTTGCTTTATCGGCTTGCCATAAAGATAATCCCGTCATTCCTTCAGGCGATACAGAAATACTATCACTTAATTCCGATTCACTGGCTTATGGTGATACTCTAATCATTAAAGGTAAATTCTTTGGTTCATCTATGCCCGGGAAAAGATTGATATTTGATTCATTAGTTTCGGTAAATTCAAATGAATGCCTGCTTTGGCATAATTCAGAAATTCATCTTGTAATTCCTAACGGCACTCGCTCAGGAATGGCGTATCTTTATTTTGATACTTTAGCTATAGACAGTACTTATATAGGAATAAGTAAAGTTCCTTTTTTTGATGTTGTCGAAGTTAAAGCCGGAAAATTCACACGTGGCTCAAATGTTTCATCTTTAAATGAAATGCCTGCCCGGGAAATTGCAATATCAAGTGATTTCTATATCAGCAAATACGAAGTTAATCAGAGAGTTTATCAGGCAGTAACAGGTAGTAATCCTTCAAATGTTAAAGATATTCGTTTACCGGTTGATAGTATAAGCTGGCTTGCCGCAGTTGAATTCTGTAATAAGCTTTCTGCAATGCACAACCTTGAATCAGTATATACCGTTACAGGTATTGATGTAACTATGGATACAGCTAAAACCGGATGGCGTCTGCCTACTGAAGCAGAATGGGAATATGCATGCAGAGCCGGAACTCAAGGTGATTTCGCCGGAAGCGGAATTTTGAACGAGATGGCTTGGTATTCTGAAAATTCAGGAATGAAAATGCATCCGGGTGGCAGAAAAAAAGCTAACGACTTTGGAATTTACGATATGCACGGCAATGTTTGGGAATGGTGCTGGGATTTCTACGGTGGACAATATTACAGTACATCACCTGATGTCAACCCATTGGGTCCTGCCACAGGCAACAGCAGAGTGATGCGTGGCGGTTCATGGAGCGATGGGATGAATTTTGCTAGGTCATCTAACAGGTCACTTCCATTGCAAATTGGCTCAAATACCGGAATTAGAATTATTAGAAAAAAGTAATATTGCCACTCATATCTTGTCAAAAGATACAAAATTATGAAAATAAGAATCTGTAAGCATATAATTTTGATAAATAATTTTATTAAGAAACTATTATTTATTAATTTTGCGATACTATGGAACGACTAATTGAAATAATTTATATGGATGATGAGAATAAATTCCTGACCGATTCTGAAATTGAGCACGTAGCTCAAAGATTCAAGATATTGTCGGAAGGTTCGAGATTGAAAATACTTCGCTCGCTTTTCGACGGAGAGAAATCAGTATCCGAAATCATCGAAAGAACCGGCTTACTTCAGGCGAATGTATCAAAGCAGCTCAGGATTCTGCAAAATAATGGTATAGTTAACTGCAGACCCGAAGGACTTATGAGATACTATAAGCTAACTGATTTCACAGTTCAAAAAATATGTCATGCAGTTTGCGGAAGATTAGAATATTAGTTTATTTAATAAAATATTGTCTTTTCTTAAATCAGTTTATGTTGCATACATATCTCTTGTTTACTCAATAATTGCTGCTTTTGCTATTTTGTTATTTGGCAAAAAAATCTTTTATCCGATTGCAAGACATTGGGCAATGCATCTGCTCTACGCCTCAGGGGTTAAACTTAAAATCTCGGGTAAAGATAAAATATCCAAAGATGAAAGTTATATCTTTGTAGCAAATCATAGTAGTCTCATTGATATTCCTGCTTTACTTGCAGCAATTGATATTAATTTCAGAATAATTTACAAAAAAGAGCTGGAGAAAATACCTGTATTTGGTTGGGGGCTCAAATTGTCACCCTTTATTGGTATCAAACGAGAAAGCGGAAGAGATTCAATGTCAGGTCTTGAAACTGCTGTAGAATCCGTCAGGTGTGGCGATTCAGTTGTAATTTTTCCGGAAGGCACCCGGTCTAAGGATGGTAAATTAGGTGAATTCAAGCGTGGAGCATTCCTTCTCGCTTCAAGAAGTGGCAAAAAGATTGTACCTGTAACTGTTAACGGCTCTGCAAAAGTATTGCCTAACAAAAAATTACTCATCATAAGTGGTGACATTAGCATCAATATTTCTGACCCGATTACTTACAATGGGTCAAATAAAGCCGATGAGATGGAACTGATGAAACAAGTCCACGATATAATTAATTCTAAACTGTAATCTACTATCTTGATTTAGCAATTTTCTTTTCAAAAAGCTGAAGCGCAACTCCGGCAATCTGATCCATATTGTAATATTTATAATCAGCAAGTCTGCCTACAAAATATACGGAACCATCTAATTTATCTGCTTCAGCTTTATATTTTGCGAAAAGCTCATTATTGTCGGGGCGGGGAATTGGATAATAAGGGTCATTTACTCCCGGAATATATGCCTGAGGATATTCGAAAGCTACGCTTGATTTAAGATGCTTTTGCTGTGATAAATGTTTGAATTCGGTTATTCGCGTGTAGTCATAATTATTGGGATAATTTACCTGACCGACTTCCTGATATTGCTCAGTATCAAATGTCTTAATGTCAAAATTCAGACTTCTGTATGGAAGCTCACCGAACATATTGTCGAAATAATAATCAAGTGGTCCTGTGTAAATCAGCTTATCGAATTTAATATATTCCACAGCTTCGCGATAATCTGTTTTTAGCAAAATTCGGATATTTGGATGTGAAATTATTCGTTTGAACATTTCGGTATAGCCGTTTTTTGGCAGTGCTTGATAAGTATCCTGAAAATATCTGTCATCTCGTGAAATATAAACAGGTACTCGGGAAGTAACATTATAATCGAGCTCTTCCGGCTTTAAATTCCACTGCTTGACTGTGTATCCGTAAAATACATTTTTATATATATACTCAGCCAAAAACCGCAATTCCTCATCTTCGACCTCTTTCATTTTCAGGATTGGGATTTTAATTCCGTATCCATACCTTTCAATTAGCTTGGTTTCAAGTTTTTCTGCATATTTTTGTGGAAAAAGGGCATAGATAGAATTTAAGTTGAACGGAACAGGTACACGTTTTCCTTCGACTATTGCCTGAACATAATGGTTGTATGTGTTCCATTCAGTAAATTCAGAGAGGTAATCCCAAACTTTTTTTGATGAAGTATGGAAAATATGGGGACCGTACTTATGAACAAGCACTCCGTCATTGTTATAGTAATCATAAGCATTTCCGGCGATATGGTCACGCTTGTCAACGATTAAAACCTTTTTATCCAGTTGGGTTGCGATTCTTTCTGCAAGAATGCTACCCGCATAACCTGCACCTACAATCAAATAGTCGAATTTCATAAAATATTCAATTTATTGAGCATAATTTTATATAAACAAACAAATTGGTAATTTATTATTTTACAATTGAGAAATTGTTTAGATTGCGGGTTAGTAAATGAATTTACATTACATATCAACAATGCAGTTGCTAACTATTATCATCATTGAGTAATTGCTGATTAATAGATAATCCGGCAAAAACAAATTGTATTGAATATATAGATAATAATTGTATTTTTGAAAAACTATTATTACGAAATTATCTGACAAATGGATGTTAGTAATCAGAATATTATATGTAATCAGTGTGTTTGTGCTACTTGTTTCGTGCACGGCTGAAAATATGATAGTGCATAATGCTGAGGTGAAATCCCGTGCGGCATATTTACCTGTTCATATTACAAAACCCTGTGATACAAGCAGGGTTGATGCTTCAATTGGAATTTCTCATAACAAAAATAAAAATTTTCAATTAATACCTGATGAAAGACTTGAAAAGGGTGAGGTAACAATTGTAAATACTATTATTGATGCACATTTTGATTATAAGGTTGATAATAAGATTGGAATTTTCGCAGGTTTTGATGGTGGTTTGACAGATGGAAAAATTTTATTTGGAAGTATGTTGGGAATTGGTCATATCGAAAAGTATGATAATTTTGCAATTCGTTATGATGTAGGAGCCGGATTTGATTTCAGGCATATTGATGCTGATTTCTCATACAACTTTAAATGGCTTATGGGAGAAGGCAGATTATATGACAGTACGCGTGGAAGTTCGTTTGCTTGGAATTATTTTGGATCTGTTACATTTAATACAGTACGGCGGGATAATTATCCGACTCTCTTTTTAAGAATTGCTTACGTTAATCAAAGTTTGTTTAAGGTAACAACCTGGGATAATCTTGCTTATGAAAGCGAAGGAATCAGAAATCACAATCTGCTGATAAGCGGAGGAGTATCAATAGACCTGTCTCCATCATATTATCTTGTGATTGGAGGAAATTATATTTATACTTTTGCTAATAAATATACTAACTCTGTAAATAATATTTTACCTTTTATACGTATTAACTATACATTCAATGTTAATGACCGTGCAAAAAATGAGATTCAACCACAGAAAAGAAAAAAATATTATAAAAGGTAATATTAGTTTTCAAAAGATAATATAAAAATTTTTTTAAAAAATACTTAATTCAGGTAATTACCGTCCAAAGTGTAATATTTACTTATAAAAAGCCATATTCTTGATATTTTAAAAAAGAAGTTAAAATATTTTTGAAAAAAATCAAAAAAAGTTGAAAAATAATTTGGCAGATTCGGAAAACTTTATTACTTTTGTAAGCTCTATCACCGTAAAGTGTAAGAAAAATATAATTTTTGGAGATTTAAAGTGCCAACTATCAGTCAGTTAGTCCGTAAGGGCAGAAAAAAGTTAGTAGAAAAGAGTAAGTCAGCGGCTCTGAATTCATGCCCTCAAAGAAGAGGTGTATGTACCAGAGTATATACCACTACTCCTAAGAAGCCTAACTCAGCTCTCAGAAAAGTTGCCCGTGTAAGGCTTACATCTGGTTTTGAGGTAACGGCATATATTCCTGGAGAAGGTCATAACCTACAGGAGCACTCAATTGTATATGTACGCGGTGGCAGAGTGAAAGATTTGCCGGGTGTAAGATATCACATCGTACGTGGAACCGCCGATACTCAGGGTGTTGACGGAAGACGTCAGGGTAGATCAAAATATGGTTCAAAGCGTCCTAAACCGGGACAAGCTACAGGACCTGCTGCAAAAGGTAAAAAGAAATAATTAAATAAAATACAGCAATGAGAAAAAGAAGAGCAGAAAAAAGACCGGTTGTTTTAGATCCGATATACAATGATTACGTTGTAGCTAAGTTCGTAAACAACATTATGTTTGAGGGCAGAAAGAATGTCGCCCGCACAATTATATACGATGCGTTTGATATAGTTAAAGAAAAGACTAATGAAGATCCGGTAGAGGTTTTCAAAAAAGCGATATCAAATGTTGCTCCCCTGGTAGAAGTTCGTTCCCGCCGTGTTGGTGGTGCTACTTATCAGGTGCCCGTTGATGTACGCGAAGAAAGACGTCTTGCTCTTGCTATTCGCTGGATAAAAAATTATGCAAAGGCTCGCCGTGACAAAAAAATGTCTCAGAGACTTGCTGCAGAATTTATGGCTGCCTCCAAAGGTGAGGGTTCGGCTGTAAAGAAACGTGAAGATACCCATAAAATGGCAGAAGCTAATAAAGCCTTTGCACATTTTAAATGGTAAGTGATTTTAGAATGTTCTTTGTAAATTTGTAAACCTGACTTGAGATGACTCGTCAAGTTGACATATCGAAATTTCGCAACATCGGCATTATGGCTCACATAGACGCTGGTAAAACGACTACTACAGAAAGAATTTTGTATTATTCGGGTTACCTTCATAAAATGGGAGCGGTTGATGACGGTACTGCTTTTATGGATTACATGGAGCAGGAAAAAGAAAGAGGGATTACGATAATGTCTGCGGCAACAACCTGTATGTGGAATGACTATCAAATTAATTTGATAGATACTCCCGGTCATGTTGATTTTACCGCCGAAGTGCAGCGTTCACTTCGTGTACTTGATGGAGCTATCGCATTGTTTTGCGGAGTGGGCGGCGTTGAACCACAATCGGAAACAGTTTGGCATCAGGCAGATCAGTATCGTGTTCCAAGAATTGCATTCGTCAATAAAATGGATAGAACCGGTGCTGATTTTGAGAGAGTTCTCGAAACCATGAGAACCCGTCTCAAAGCTAAACCTGTTGCTGTACAGTTCCCTATGGGCGCCGAAGACAGATTCGAAGGCGTGGTGGATTTAATTAAAATGAAATCCTTGCGCTTTGATATCGAAACACTCGGCTTGGAATACGCTGAATATGAAATTCCTGCGGCTTTTGTCGAAAAAGCTGAGGAATATCGTTCCTATTTGCTGGAAGCTCTGGCAGATATAGAAGATAATATTTTGGAAAAGTTCCTTGCTGGCGAAGAGATATCTGAATCCGAAATCATGGCGGCTGTAAGACGTGGTACAATTGAGCAAAAATTTGTACCCGTACTTTGTGGCTCTTCCCTAAAAAATGTTGGTGTCCAGCCTTTAATGGATGCTATCATACAATACCTCCCATCACCACTCGAAGTAGAGTATTTCCCCGGTTATGATGTTAAGGATACCGAAAAACTGATTTCTCGCAAACCTGATGACAGCGAGCCTTTTTCAGCCCTTGCCTTCAAATTAATAACCGATCCGTTTATAGGTAAACTCACTTTTATCAGAATTTATTCCGGCTGTTTGAAAGTTGGCAGCAGTGTCAGCAATACTTCAGCTGAAAAGAAAGAAAAAATTCTGAAAATTATGAAAATTTATGCTAACAAACGTGAAGAAATACAGGAAGCTTACGCCGGAGATATTGTTACTATTCCCGGTTTAAAGTTTACCCGAACCGGTGATACTCTTTGTGAAACAAATCAACCACTTTTATATGAAAAAATCAGTTTTACCGAACCGGTAATTAATCAGGCTATAGAAGTCAAATCAATCGCCGATCAGGATAAACTGCTTGAAACATTACAAAAACTCAGCGATGAAGATCCTACTTTCAGGTTCACAGCTGATGCAGAAAGTGGTCAGACAATTATTAGCGGTGTTGGTGAACTTCATCTTGAAATTATTGTGGACAGACTTAACCGGGAGTTCAAAATACCTTCAAAAGTTGGAAAACCACAAGTATCTTACCGTGAAACAGTGTCAGCAAAAGCGATAGAAGTAGGAGAGTTCGAGAGACAAATGGCTAATAAGAATCAGTACGGACATGTAAAAATTGAAGTAATGCCTGCTGATAGAAATGAAGGTCTTGTCGTTGAGAATATGCTCAGAAAATCGAAGATTCCCGAAAATCTTGTTACTGCTTTAGAGCAAGGTGTTCGAGAAGCTTTGAATGTAGGACCCTCAGGGTATCCTATGATAGATGTCAAAGTCAGGATTTTAGAAAGTAATTATATCGAAGATGTAACTACAGAAATAGGCTCAAAAATAGCTGCTTCCACAGCTGTTAAGGACGCTTGCCGGAAGGCTATACCGATAATGCTTGAACCTGTTTTTAAAGTGGATATTACTTCGCCGGATGAATATGTAGGCGATATAATTGCAGATATCAGCTCGAGAAGAGGCAGAGTTGAAGGTATCGAAAGTGTTCTTTCTATGCAGCTTGTAAAAGCGATAGCGCCTCTTTCGGAATTGTTTGGATATGTAACTCAGTTGCGTTCCAAAAGTCAGGGCAGAGCAGTTTTCACAATGACATTTTCTCATTATGAACCTGCTGTAATCAAAAGTTTGTATTAATTTTGTAATTGAATTATTTATTTATAAAACTCAGTATTAATTAGGAGCGATGTACTAATGGCTAAAGAAAAATTTGATCGCAGTAAGCCGCACGTGAACGTTGGTACAATTGGTCACGTGGATCATGGTAAAACTACTTTAACCGCTGCCATAACAATGGCATTGTCAAAAAAATCAGGCGGTGAAAAAAGAACATTTGACTCAATTGACAACGCGCCAGAAGAAAAAGCACGTGGAATAACGATTGCTACCGCTCACGTTGAGTATCAGACTGAAGCACGTCACTATGCTCACGTTGACTGTCCCGGTCACGCCGACTATATCAAAAATATGATTACCGGTGCTGCTCAGATGGATGGTGCGATTCTCGTATGTGCTGCAACTGATGGTCCGATGCCACAAACTCGTGAACATATTCTTCTTGCTCGTCAGGTAGGTGTGCCACGTATAGTTGTATTTATGAATAAAGTTGATATCGCTGACCCAGAGCTTCTTGAGCTCGTAGAAATGGAACTTCGTGATCTTCTTTCTTCATATAATTTCCCCGGCGATGAAATTCCGATTATCCCTGGTTCAGCTCTTCATGCTCTTGATGCCGGTGCAGCAGATGCTCCTCTTGATGATGAAAGATACCAGTGTATCTGGAATTTAATGGATGCAGTTGACTCATATATTCCAACACCTATTCGTGATGTTGATAAACCATTCCTTATGCCTGTTGAAGACGTATTCTCAATTACAGGTCGTGGTACTGTAGGAACTGGTAGAATTGAACGCGGTATTGTAAAAGTTAACGAAGAAGTTGAAATCGTTGGTTTCGGTCTTCAAAAGAAAACAACTTGTACTGGTGTTGAAATGTTTCGTAAATTACTCGATGAAGGACGTGCCGGCGATAATGTTGGTCTTCTTCTTCGCGGTGTTGACAAAAATGAATTGGAACGTGGTATGGTTATTATCAAACCGGGTTCAATCAAACCTCACTACAAATTTTCAGCTCAGGTTTACGTATTGAAAAAAGAAGAAGGCGGACGTCACACTCCATTCTTTAATGGTTACCGTCCACAGTTCTATTTCAGAACTACTGACGTAACCGGCTCTATGGAACTTCCGGCTGGCGTAGAAATGGTTATGCCCGGCGACAACCTTGATGCGATTGATATCGAACTTATCACACCTGTTGGTATGGAAGACGGTTTGCGATTTGCTATTCGTGAAGGCGGCAGAACAGTTGGTGCAGGCGTTGTAACTAAAATTAATGAATAAGAAACAGGGATCGTATAAATCTCAAGGATAATACAAAGTGGCAACACAAAGAATAAGAATAAAACTTAAATCATACGATCATAACCTGATTGACAAATCTTCAGAAAGAATTGTTCGGACAGTTAAGCAGACGGGAGCGGTCGTTTCAGGACCGATCCCCCTGCCTACAAAACGCTCGGTTTATACTGTAAATCGTTCGCCACACGTAGATAAAAAATCTAGAGAACAATTTGAGACTAGAATTCATAAAAGATTAATTGACATTTTCAGCTCGACCCAAAAGACAATTGATGCTCTGATGAGACTTGAATTGCCTGCCGGTGTAGATGTTGAAGTGAAAGTGTGATATAGGAGCTAAGTGATGAAAAGTGCTATTTTAGGTAAAAAAGTCGGTATGACAAGTATTTACAATCAGGATGGTGTAGCTGTACCGGTTACTGTTATCGAAGCAGGACCTTGTCCGGTTGTAAATATCAGAACTCCCGAAAGAGACGGCTATAGTGCAATACAGCTTGGCTACGGCAATATCCGTGAAGACAAGGTAAACAAACCTGAAGCAGGTCATTTCAAAAAAGCAGGTGTTACACCTGTCAGACATTTGAAAGAATTTCGTAATCTTGAAAAAGAATATGAAATTGGCGCACAGGTTACTGTAGAAGAATTTAAAGTCGGAGATAAAGTTAAAGTCAGTGGTACAAGCAAAGGACGCGGTTTCCAGGGCGTTGTAAAACGTCACCACTTTGGCGGAGTCGGTATGCAGACACATGGTCAGTCAGATCGCCAACGTCACCCTGGTTCAATCGGTTCATCTTCTTACCCTTCAAGAGTATTCAAGGGTTTAAGAATGGCAGGTCGTATGGGCGGAAAAACAATTTCCATAAGAAATATACAAATATTTGATATTCTACCGGAAAGAAATATTATATTGCTCAAGGGTAGTGTACCCGGACCAAAGAATACTTTGTTAGAAATAGTAAAGGTTTAGGCAAGTTATGCAAGTAGATTTATATTCTAAGGAAGGCGGAGTTATAGGGCAAGTAGAACTGCCGGATTCCATTTTTGCAGTGGAACCCAATGAGCATGCAATGCATCAGGCAGTTGTTGCTTATCTGGCTCATCGCCGTCAGGGTACAGCAAAAACTAAAATTCGTTCCGAAGTTTCAGGTGGCGGCAAAAAACCATGGAAACAAAAGGGAAGAGGAACTGCCCGTTCAGGTTCATCAAGGTCTCCAGTATGGGTCGGCGGTGGTACTGTTCACGGTCCGAAACCTCATGAGTACGTTTATAAATTGCCCAAAAAGGTGAGTCGTCTTGCCAGAAAATCAGCTTACTCATTAAGAGTAACTGAAAACAATCTCATGATTGTTGATGACTTTACTTTTGATGCAATCAAAACTAAACAAATGGCAGGCGTTTTAGATAAATTGTCACTGAGTAGTCTTAAAACTTTGGTATTATTGCCTGATGTGGATTATAATGTCTATATGTCAGGAAGAAATATTCCAAATTTAAGCATCCAGCCGGCTGATAAAATTTCTACTTATGATATTTTAAATCATAGAAAAATTATTATCTTAAAATGCGCTATTAACAAGATTGAAAAAACTTTTGGCAATTAAGGCGGTTTAGAAAAATGATTCAATTGATTAAAAAGCCTATAATTACAGAAAAAGCAATGAACCTTGCTTCTCAAAGACAGTACGTCTTTGAGGTGCATCCTGATGCTAACAAAATTCAGATAAAACAAGCTATTCAGGATATGTTCGATGTAGATATTACAAGTGTTCGCACTGTAAATGTAAAAGGTAAAAACAAAATTAGAATGACTCGCCGCGGTTTAATGCGTGGTAAGACAGCTTCAAAGAAAAAAGCATACGTGACTCTGAAAGAAGGACAACAGATTGAAATCGTGTCCGGAGTAGGCGGAGACAACGAATAAAATTATTATCAATTTCAAGTAAGTTTTGAAAAATGGCAATTAGAACACTAAAACCGATTACGCCGGGTACGAGATTTTACTCAGTAAGTGAATTTAACGAAATCACTACTGACAGACCTCATAAACCGCTGACAGCTCCGATTAAGAAATCGGGCGGCAGAAACAATACCGGTAGAATAACTTCACGTCACAGAGGCGGAGGTCACAAAAGACGTTACAGAATTATAGATTTTAAACGTAATAAACACGGTATTCCGGCTACTATAAAAACTATTGAATATGACCCTAACCGTAATGCACGTATTGCTTTAGTAGAGTACCAAGATGGTGAGTTCAGATATATTCTCGCTCCTGCTAAAATTAAAGTAGGTGATGTGATTATTTCGGGTCCTGATGTAGAATATAAAGATGGCAATGCACTTCCGCTTAAAAAAATTCCTGTTGGTTTGTTCATACATAATGTTGAACTTAAGCCTGGAAAAGGCGGACAGATTGCAAGATCAGCCGGCTCTCAGGTACAACTTGTAGCAAATGAAGGCAGATTCGCACATCTTAAAATGCCATCAGGTGAAATCAGACTGGTTCCAAATGTTTGCTATGCTACTTTAGGTTCAGTTGGCAATGCCGATCATGAAAATATCCTTTGGGGTAAAGCAGGAAGACTTCGCTGGTTTGGTATTCGTCCGCAAACACGCGGTATGGCAATGAACCCGGTAGATCACCCTATGGGTGGTGGTGAAGGTACATCAAAATCAGGTGGTGGTCGTCAGCATCCACGCTCCCCTTGGGGCAAATATGCAAAAGGTTTGAAAACTCGCAGGAACAAACCATCAGATAAGTTAATTATTAGAAACAGAAAGTCAAAATAGTCAAGGATAAAAGAGAATGTCGCGTTCGCTAAAAAAAGGCATCTTTGTTAATTATAAACTACTCAAGAAAGTAGCAGATTTGAACGAAGCCAAAAAGAAACAGGTTGTTAAGACATGGGCTCGCGCTTGTACTATTACTCCTGATTTTGTTGGGCATACTATTGCTGTACATAATGGAAAAAATTTCATACCTGTATATGTGACTGAAAACATGGTAGGTCATAAATTCGGTGAATTTTCCCCAACACGTATATACAGAGGTCATGCCGGTCATAGAAAAGAACAACGTTCAGCTAAAAAGTGATAAATAGGAGATTATTTTAAAAATGGAAGCAAAAGCTCTAAAAAGATATATACCGTCATCACCTCTGAAAATGAGACTTGTGATAGACATGATTCGTGGCAAAAATGCTGCAGAGGCAATTAATATATTAAGATTCTCGCCAAAGCATGCAGCTCGTGTCGCAGAACAGGTATTACGTTCGGCTATCGCCAATCTCAATGTAAAAGCTGAACAGAATGAAATTGCTTTTAATGATGAAGATATTTATGTTAAGACTGCCTTCGTTAACGGTGGACCGGCTGCTAAAAGAATATTACCGGCTCCAATGGGTAGAGCTTTCAGAATCAAAAAACGCTCTAATCATTTGACTATTATTGTAGCGACACCAACAGAGGATGAAAATGTTTCCGGTAACGAATCAAGCAACAAGGAGTAATTAAAGTGGGACAAAAGACTAATCCGATTGGTTTTAGATTAGGTATTATCCGCAATTGGGACGCTAATTGGTTCGACGAGAGAAATGTAGCCGAAAAATTAGCCGAAGATTTCAAAGTAAGAAATTATATTCGCAATCGTAAGAAAAAAGCTGGTATTGCAAGAATTCTTATCGAAAGAACTGCAAAACAAATGCGTATTACTATCAATACTTCAAGACCTGGTGTTATTATTGGTCGTTCAGGTAAAGATATTACTCAGCTTGAAGAAGAATTGAAAAAACTTACCGGAAAAGATGTTAAGATTCTTATCAGCGAAATTAAACGTCCGGAATTAGACGCATTACTTGTTGCTGAAAATATTGGTCAGCAGCTCGAAGGAAGAATATCATTCCGCCGTGCTATGAAAATGGCTGTCTCTTCTACTATGAGAATGGGCGCACAAGGTATTAGAATTATGTGCTCAGGTCGTCTCGGCGGTGCCGAAATGGCAAGGACTGAGCAGTACAAGGAAGGTAGAATTCCACTACATACTTTGCGTGCTGATATTGATTACGGAACAGCCGAAGCTCTTACAATCTATGGTATCATCGGTATCAAAGTATGGATTTGTAAAGGCGAAGTTATCGGAAAACAGCAATAATTATAAGAAATTAAAAAAACGGAAATTAAGTCATGTTATCACCTAAAAGAGTTAAAAGACGCAAAACGTTTCGCGGCAGGATGACCGGAAAGTCATTCAGAGGCTCAACCGTAGCATTCGGTTCATTTGGATTGAAAGCTTTGGAGCCACACTGGATAACTAATCGTCAGATAGAATCTGCACGTATTGCGATTAACAGATACTTAAAACGTGACGGTAAAGTCTGGATAAGAATCTTCCCGGACAAACCCTACACAAAGAAACCTCTCGAAACTCGTATGGGTAAAGGTAAAGGTAGCCCAGAAGGTTGGGTGGCTGTAGTTCGTCCCGGCAGAATTCTATTCGAAGTCGACGGCGTATCGAGAGAACTTGCTGAAGAAGCATTGAGACTCGCTTCTCATAAATTGCCTATAAAAACAAAATTTGTTACACGAACAGATCTGGTTTACAATGAAACCACGTAACGCTAAAGATTTAAAAGAGCTGAACGACGAAGAATTGTCATTGCTTTATACAGAGTCAATCGAAACTCTTTCAAAGCAAAATTTTCAGCACGCTCTAAAGCAATTGCACGATACTGCTTATCTTAATATTTTAAGAAACGATATAGCAAGAATTAAAACCATTTTAAACGAACGTTTAAGAGCTAAGCAAAATGGATAATAATACAGAAATTATGAACAATGAAGTTGCACCTGTAGCAGAAGTAAAGAAAACTGCACACAAGAAAATACTGGTTGGCAGAGTAAAATCTAACAAAGCTGACAAGACAATTACCGTAACTTCAGAGCGACAAGTCAGCCATCCGCTTTATAAAAAATACTATAAAGTTACTAAAAAAGTAATGGCTCACGATGAAAACAACGATTGCAATATCGGTGACCTTGTGAAAATTGTTGAATCAAGACCTTTAAGTGCACATAAGCGTTGGAATCTGGTAGAAATTTTAGAAAGAGCCAAGTAATCAAGGAGTAAATGTTATGGTACAAGAAGAATCTAATCTAACTGTTGCCGATAATTCAGGCGCAAAAAGAATGAGAGTTATCCGAGTTCTTGGTGGTCACGGCAAAAAATATGCAGGACTTGGCGATTTGGTCGTATGCGCTGTAAAAGCGGCTATTCCAAACGGAGCAGTGAAAAAAGGTCAAGTTGTAAAAGCTGTTATAGTTCGCACAGCAAAAGAAGTTGGAAGACGCGATGGCTCATATATCAGATTTGATGATAATGCAGCAGTAATCCTGAATGATAAAGGCGAACCACGCGGTACTCGCATTTTTGGACCGGTTGCTCGAGAGTTGCGTGAAAGGAATTATATGAAAATTGTTTCACTCGCTCCTGAAGTAATTTAAATAAGGTGTAATTGAAATGAAACTAAAAATTAAAAAAAATGACATAGTTGAAGTTATTGCCGGCGATGATAAAGGCAAATCCGGCAGAGTACTTCTGGTTGACCCTAAAAAAATGACAGTCCTCATTGAAGGTGTCAATATACATGTCAGACACGAAAAACCAAGTCAGAGAAATCAGAATGGTGGGCGTATAGAAAAAGAATTTCCAATTCATTATTCAAATGTTCTCGTCATAGATTCAGACAAAAATGCAACACGTGTCGGTTTCAGAAAAGAAACTAAAGGCACTGAAACAAGTACCGTAAGGTATTCTAAAAAAAATAACAAAGTAATTTAAAATTTTAAAGTGATTATCTAAAATGGCTAAGCAGAAAGTACAACAACAAACAGGTAAAGCAGGTTCGAAAAAAGGAGAATTTACTCCGGAGGGTAAAAGGCTTGAAGATGTAAAGCAAACGGCTAAGCCGCCTGTCCCGAGACTTGCAGATTACTACAAAAGTACTGTTGCGCCTGCACTAATGAATAAATTTCAGTTTAAATCTGTTATGCAGGTGCCAAAATTACAAAAGATCTGCCTCAATATGGGCGTCGGTATGGCTACTCAAGACCTTAAAGCACTGCAAAGTGCTATTAATGAGTTAGAGTTAATTTCCGGTCAAAGACCTGTTGTTAGAAAAGCTAAGAAAGCAATTTCTAACTTCAAACTTCGTCAAGGAATGCCTATCGGATGTATGGTTACTCTTCGTGGTGCACGTATGTATGAATTTCTTGATAGATTTATCAATATTGCATCACCGCGTATCCGTGACTTTAGAGGGTTTCCCGATAAAAGTTTCGATGGAAGAGGAAATTATACTGTCGGTATCAAAGAGCAGATTATTTTTCCGGAAATTGATGTAGATAAAGTAAACAGAATCACAGGTTTTGACATTACGTTTGTAATCAAATCACAATCTGATGAAGAATCATTCGCTTTATTATCAGAATTTGGTTTTCCATTCCGTAAGAAAAGTTAAATTTAAGTGGTATAATTATATATGTCTAAAACATCAGTAACCGCACGAAACGAAAAAAGAAGACGCTTAATTGCTAAATATGCAGAAAAACGTCAACTACTCAAAGCAAATGGAGATCTTGAAGGTTTACAAAAATTGCCAAGAAACAGCTCTCCAACAAGACTTAGAAGTCGTTGCGCTCTTACCGGAAGAGGTAGAGCAGTTTATCGTAAATTCGGATTGTGCAGAAATGTATTTCGTCAAATGGCGCTTGAAGGGAAAATCCCGGGCGTTAGAAAGGCAAGTTGGTAAAAATTAATATGGTAAACGAAATATGCCAGTAACAGATCAAATATCAGACTTTTTGACACGTATTCGTAATGCAGGTGCAGCAGGGCATAAAACTGTTGATTCGCCAAGTTCGAATATCAGATATCATATTGCTGAAATCCTGAAAGATCAGGGTTATATTACGGATGTCGAGAAAATTGATGAAGGACCTCAGGGTACGATAAGAGTAACTCTGAGATATTACAAAAGAAAGCCTGCAATTAAGAAAGTTGTCAGGATTAGTAAACCGGGCAGAAGAGTATATTCTTCGGTTGATGAATTACCGAGAGTTTACAACGGTTTGGGTATTGCTATAGTATCTACATCGAAAGGTGTTTTGACAGCTAAGCAAGCACGCAAATTTAATGTCGGCGGTGAAGTTTTATGTACAGTTTGGTAATTTCTGAAGGAGCCGAAAAGTGTCAAGGATTGGTAAGAAACCTATAACAGTTCCTGATAAAGTTAAAGTCAGCTTTAATGAAGGTATAGTTGTTGCAGCAGGACCTCTTGGTCAATTGCAATATAAAATTCCGGAATCTATTAAGTTAAATATGGATGACAATACTATTACTTTCAGCAGAGAAAGCGACGAGCGTCATATTCGCGCTCTTCATGGCTTATCAAGAGCTTTAACTGCTAATATTATAGAAGGTGTTTATAAAGGTTTTGAAAGAAACCTTGTGATAGAAGGTGTGGGCTATAAAGCTGAGTTAAGAAACGGCAAATTGTTTATGTCCCTTGGCTTTTCGCACCCCATATTGATAATTCCGCCCGATGGCATATCATTTGAAGTGCCTACGGCTACAACTATCAAAATAAAAGGTATTGATAAGCAGCTTGTTGGATTATTTGCTGCCAAGATTAGACAGATCAGACCGCCGGAACCATACAAGGGTAAAGGTGTCAGATATCAGGGTGAATATATTCGTCGTAAAGCCGGTAAGACTTCGGCTAAGTAATAAATTTAAAAGCTGATAAAAGTTAGAGAGAAAAAAATGAAAGTTCAATATTTAAAAGCTAAGCGCAGACTGAAAAGAAAAGCTCATGTTCGCTCCCAGATTACCGGTAGTGCTGAGCGACCACGTCTTACAGTCTTTAAGAGTGAATCTCAGATTTACGTTCAGATAATCAACGATGTTGAAGGCAAAACTCTCGTTTCGGCTTCATCTATTGATAAAGAAATTCGTAGTGAAGTGAAAGCCGGTATGACTAAAACTGCTAAAAGTGTACTTGTTGGTAATTACATTGCCAAAAGGGCAAAAGAAGCAAATATTACTAAAGTAGCATTTGACAGAAACGGCTATATTTATCACGGAAGGGTTAAAGCCCTTGCTGATGCCGCACGTCAGGGCGGATTAGAGTTTTAATTTCAGGTAAGGAGAAAATAATAAGTGGTTAATATCAAAGTATCAGAACTCGACCTTAAGGATAAACTTGTTTATGTCGGCAGAACAGCTAAGGTTGTAAAAGGTGGTAGAAGATTTAATTTTTCTGCACTGGTTGTTGTTGGCGATGGCAATGGTCATGTTGGTTTCGGTCTTGGCAAAGCCAGTGAAGTGGTTGACGCAGTAACTAAAGCTACAGAGTCTGCTAAAAAGAATATTGTAAAAGTCAGACTATCTGATAATACTATTCCACATCAGGTTGTTGGAAAATTCGGAGCAGCAAAAGTTCTAGTCAGACCAGCGACTGCCGGTACTGGCGTAATTGCTTCCGGTGGTATCCGTGCTGTTTTGGAATTGGCAGGGGTGCAGGACGTATTGACTAAGAGCCTTGGTTCTTCTAACCCGCATAATACAGTGAAAGCTGCTGTAGCAGCACTTGCTTCACTGGAAGATGCTACAAGTGTTGCCGCTCGTCGTGGTATTGCGGTTGAAAAAGTATTGAACGGCTAATTTTATTGAATAAGCTAACATAAGGTGTAATAAAATGGGTAAACTTAAAATTACTCAAACTAAAAGTGTTATTAAAAGAGTGCACAAACAAAAAAAGACTATCGAAGCTCTCGGGCTTGGAAGGCCTAATTACAGCAATGTATTGCCAGACAACCCACAGACAAGAGGTATGATCGAAGTTGTTAAGCACTTAGTCACAGTAGAAGAAGTTTCAGAATAAAATAAGATAGTAAAATGAAGCATATTGGTAATTTAACCTACGCAGAAGGTGCTAAATCAAAGTCCAAAAGAATAGGACGCGGTCCCGGTTCGGGACATGGCGGTACTTCTACACGCGGTCACAAAGGTCAAAAATCACGCTCCGGCGCCAAGATATCGCGTTTTAAAGAAGGTGGGCAGATGCCTATTAACAGAAGATTACCAAAATTTGGTTTCTTCAATCGCTTTAGAGTGGAATATCAAACTGTTAATGTTTCAAGACTGCAGGAACTTGTTGATAATAACTGCTTCGAAAACAATTCAGTAACTTTTGAATCGTTATTTCAGCTTGGAGTTATTAAAAAGAAAAGTTTACCACTCAAAATTTTGGGAAATGGTGATTTAACTGCAGCTTTGAATATCACAGCACATAAATTTTCAGAGTCAGCTAAGAACAAAATTGAGTCAGCCGGAGGGACCGTAATAATAAATGAGTAAAATTTTACAGACAATTCAGAACATTTTTAAGATTGAAGAGTTAAAAGATCGTATCTTATTTACTCTTGGAATACTAATAGTTGTTCGTATCGGTGCACACATAACTCTTCCGGGTGTTGACGTTACTGTGCTTAAGATGATGATTGCTAATCAGGACTCTAATACTCTTTTCGGTTTGTTTGACTTGTTTGTAGGTGGTGCATTTTCGAATGCTGCAATTTTTGCTCTGGGCATAATGCCATATATTACGGCATCTATCATATTTCAGCTCGCCGGTGTAGTCGTTCCCGAAATTCAAAAAATTCAGAAAGATGGGGAAGATGGCAGAAGAAAAATTAATCAATACACACGTATTTTAACTGTATTTATAGCTGCTCTTCAAGGCTGGGGTATAAGCATAAAACTTGCCAATGACAATGTCGGTGGCATTCCTGTTGTTCCTGAAGCCGGTTTCCTGTTTTCTTTGACTACTATCGTTCTGCTTGCAGGCGGTACTGTATTTATGATGTGGCTTGGTGAACAGATTACCGAACGTGGTATTGGAAACGGCATTTCGCTCATAATCATGATCGGTATTATTGCACAGCTTCCTGTTGCGCTGATGAACGAATGGAATCTCGTAATGACCGGTTCAAGATTGTGGCCTGTTGAATTAGTTGTACTCGCCTTACTTGTTGTTATTATTGCTGCGATAGTGCTGGTAACACAAGGAGCCCGGCGAATACCGGTACAATATGCTAAGCGACAGGTTGGCAATAAAGTGTTCGGCGGCACAACTCAGTATATACCTCTTAGAGTAAATACAGCAGGTGTAATGCCCATCATCTTTGCTCAATCACTTATGTTTATTCCAAATACGGTTGCGACATTTTTTCCGGAAAGTCCATTTTTTAATACCGTAGCAAGATTATTTGACTTTCAGTCATTTTTCTATGCAGGTATATATTTCATAATGATTGTGTTTTTTACATATTTTTATACAGCAATTATTTTCAATCCAAAAGATATTGCCGATAACATGAAAAAGCAGGGTGGCTTTATTCCCGGCATTAGACCCGGAAATAATACCTCTGAATATATCGAGTCAATTCTAACCAGAATTACTCTACCCGGTTCGGTATTCCTTGGTATTGTTGCTGTTATGCCTACGTTTGTTACCTACTTCTTCAAAGTAGATATGCTGTTTGCATCTTTCTTTGGAGGTACAAGTTTGTTAATCATGGTTGGTGTTGCTCTTGATACTCTTCAGCAAATCGAATCACATCTACTGATGCGTCATTATGATGGATTTATGAAAAGCGGTAAGATTCGGGGTAGAACCGGCGTAGGTGGATTTTAAGGATTAATTCGGTAATTTCGTTATGGCAAAACAAGATTTAATAAGAGTTGACGGAGTAATTGACGAAACATTGCCGAATACGCAGTTCATCGTTAAACTTGAAAATGGTCACAAAATACTTGCACATATTTCAGGTAAAATGAGAATGAACTTTATAAAAATATTACAAGGTGATAAGGTTACTGTCGAATTGTCTCCTTATGATCTTTCTAAAGGAAGAATAGTTTACAGGTTTAAATAGAGAGTTAGCCATGAAAGTTCAGGCATCAGTTAAAAAAAGAAATCCTGATGACAAAATTGTTCGCCGAAAGGGTAGAGTTTATGTTATCAATAAGAAAAATCCACGTTTCAAGCAGAGACAAGGTTAATAAAAGGAGTATAGTGTGGCTCGTATTGCCGGTATAGACTTACCAAAGAATAAGAGAGGAATTGTAGGACTAACCTATATATTCGGAATTGGCAGGACTACTTCAGAAAAGGTCTTGAACCAAGCAGGTATTGATTTAGCTAAACGTGTATCAGACTGGAGTGATGATGAAGTTTCAAGAATCAGACAAGTTCTTGATAATTACAAAGTCGAAGGTCAGCTTAGAAGCGAAAATCAAATGAATATTAAGCGTTTGATGGATATTGGCTGCTACCGCGGTCTTCGTCACAGACGCGGACTTCCGGTCAGAGGTCAAAGAACACGTACCAATGCACGTACACGTAAAGGTCGTAAGAAAACAGTTGCCGGAAAGAAAAAAGCAACTAAATAATCTCATTGAGATAATTTGTACATTAAATTTTAGGTAGAAAAAAACGTGGCAAAAAAGAAAGTCAAAAAGAAAGTTGTCTCCGATATACATGGTAAAGCATTTATCAGAGCTACTTTCAATAATGTGCAAGTAACTATAACTGATATGTATGGTAACACCCTTTGTTGGTCTTCCGCAGGTAAGAACGGATTTAGAGGTTCTAAAAAGAACACACCTTATGCCGCTCAGGTTTCAGCAGAAAAATCAGCAAAAGAAGCTTATGATATGGGTTTACGAAAAATTGATGTTATGGTTAAAGGTCCTGGTTCGGGACGTGAAGCCGCTGTTCGTGCGCTAGCTTCGGCAGGTCTCGAAATTCATAGTATTGTTGACCGTACTCCAATACCGCACAATGGTTGTCGTCCGCCAAAAAGAAGAAGAGTATAATTCTGGTGGCATTCATATAATTGTTCACAAATATTAAAGATTGAAATTAATATATGAATACTCAAATGCAAATGCCCGATAGGGTAATAATCGAAGAAACGTCTGCTGAATCACACGGCAGATTCATTATGCAACCTCTGGAACCGGGGTTCGGTGTTACTATTGGTAATGCCTTACGAAGAATATTGCTTTCTTCAATTCCGGGAACTGCTATTATCGGTGTTAAGATTTCCGATGTTTTGCACGAATTTCAGACCATTCACGGTGTAGTTGAGGACACCTCGGAAATAATTCTTAATCTAAAAGAAACTAGAATTAAAACTGCCGATAAAAAATTGACTAAAGTGATGCTCCAATTAAAGGGTCCGGGAAGCTGGACTGCGAAGGATATTCAGGATGCAGCTCCAACTATGGAGGTAATGGACCCTGATAAACATATCGCTACTTTGGCTGAGGATGCAGAATTTGATGTTGAGTTAAGACTTGGTAAAGGTAAGGGATATGTTCCTGCCGAAGAACAAGTTATTACAGACTTCCCTGTCGGTATGCTTCCTATTGACTCGATTTATACTCCAATTAAGAATGTTGTATATTTGATTGAGCCTTTCAGAGTTGGTCAAAGAACCGACTTCGAAAGACTTGTTCTCGATGTCAAGACTGACGGTACTATTTCAGCTCAGGAAGCTGTTCATGCTGCTGCCAAAATTATGAATGACCATATTAAGTTTTTCATTAATTTTGAACAGTTTGAAGAAGAAATGCCGGTTCAGGAAGTTGTTGAAGAAGAAGTTAAAACAGCTGAGCGAAACAGATTGAGGAAAATTCTTCTCACTCCGGTTGAAGAGCTCGAGCTTTCGGTTAGAGCACATAACTGTCTCAAAGCTGCAAGCATTAAAAATCTTTCGGAACTTGTTCAGCTTCAGGAGTCTGAACTACTAAAATTCCGTAATTTTGGCAGAAAATCTCTTGCTGAACTTACAGAAGTAGTTATGCTTAACGGGCTTGAATTTGGTATGAGCGTAGAGCAATACCTGAAAGACGAAAAAGTTGTTCCCGATGGATATATTGATTAATTTTGAATGTATTACTGTTGAAATAGAGTTCTAATCATGAGACACTTAGTATCAGGAAGAAAATTAAAAAGAACCAGCAGCCACAGAAAAGCACTTCTTGCAAATCTGGCTACTGAGCTCTTCAGACATAAGAGTATTAAAACTACAGAAGCAAAAGCCAAAGAATTAAGGTCTTATGCAGAAAGTATTATTACTCGTGCAAAAAATGCACTGCTGAAAGAACAGCAAGGCAAATTGCCTCAAGGTCAAACAATTGATGTTCATAGTAGAAGAATTGTTGGTAAGCATATACGCGTTAAAGAGGTATTGAGTGAGTTGTTTGACTCTATTGCCCCTTCAGTAGTAGATAGAAACGGTGGTTATACACGGGTTATCAAAACAGGTATAAGGCGTGGCGATGCTTCAAAAACAGCTATTATCGAATTGGTTGATTTTTCTGCTCCTCAGGATGGCGCTTCAAGTATGAAGAAAAAGAAAAAAGCTAAAGCTCCTAAACCTGCAAACGAAACTGTAACTCCGGTTGTTGCAGCTGCTGATATTGTTGAGGAAAAAATTGAAGTTGTTTCTCAGGTAGCAGAAGAAGTAATAGCTGACACAGTTGAAACTGTTGAAGAAGTTGTTGAAACTGTTGAATCAGTTATTGAAGAAGCTGGCGAAGTTGTTGAAGAAGTTATACCTTCAAATGAAGAAACGCCTTCTGAAGAGAAATCTTCTGAAGACTCTTCACCTGAAGAAGAAAAGAAAGACTAATTTATTATTAAGAAGTGAAAGTGGCTGTACAAGTGTTAATAATAAATATTAACATTTTTTACAGCCTCTTTTTTATATATGTTGATTTCAGCGAAAAATATTACTAAGTCATTTCAAATTAAGGGTGAAGAAAAAACCGTGGTTCTTCAGGATTTAAATCTTGAAGTCGATAAAGGTCAATTCGTTGCTCTGGTTGGTCCGTCAGGTGTAGGCAAAAGCACCTTGCTATATCTTCTTGGTACTTTAGATAAACCGGATTGTGGTAATATCCTTTTTCAATCAAATGATTGGAATTATGATATAACGGCTATGAATGATTACGAGTTATCTAAGTTAAGAAATAAGATGCTTGGTTTTGTATTTCAATTTAATCAGCTTTTACCGGAATTTACGGCTATTGAAAATGTTATGATTCCTGCATTTATTGCTGGAGTTGGTAAGAAAACAGCAAATGACAAAGCAAAATTCTTACTTGATAAAGTAGGTATGTCGCACCGAATGACTCACAAACCGACAGAATTGTCCGGTGGTGAGCAGCAGAGAATTGCTATAGCACGTGCCTTGATAAACGACCCTGAGATTATTCTGGCGGATGAACCGACCGGAAATCTTGATGCTGCAAATTCAAAAGCTGTTCTTGATTTGTTAGGGCAGATTATGAATGACTATAAATTAACCTGCATTGTGGCTACTCACAGCAGTGATGTTGCATCTGTTGCGGGAAGAATATGCTCAATGGGTTATGGAAAAATTATTGATGAAAGATATTCCAATAATTTATCTGATAAATTTTAGTATAATAAATCTAAGATAACTAAAAAATATTTTGTCAATTTGAAAAAATGTATTATTTTTGTATTTCTGTATTTTGCCATTTCAAATGATTTATATGGCAACAAAAAAGAAAATTAATTAGGAGAAATATTAAATGAATGTTCGCCGTGTTTATGAGTCAACTATAATAGTTAATGCCGCTTTAGAAGATAATGATATTGATGCGGTAATCAATAAAATTACTACTTATTTAGAAAATCATGGCGGTGTGATTCTTGAGATTGATAAGTGGGGGCGTAAAAGGTTAGCTTACCCTATAAACAAAAAGTACAATGGGTACTACGTTCATATCGTATTCGAAACTCTGCCTGTAAATCTACCGATTCTCGAGCGTTTCTTTGTTTTGGAAGATACAGTATTAAGACATCTGACTCTTGTTTTATCAGATAAATTAAGACAACAGAGAAAAGAAAAAGCACTTGCTGAAGGTCATGAATCAGGTACTAAGCTGATTTCAGGTACTGATACTGTTCCTGCTAAGACTGAAGAAAAACAGGTTGAGGACAAGGAAACTGAAAAAGAAGTTGAAAAAATAGTAGAAGAAGTAGAAGCATAGTTTATGCTTGATTATTTTTCTTTCAAAGAAAAAAATAGGATAATATTAAAATGAAAGTCATTCTAAGAAAAGATCTTGTAAATTTAGGCAGTATGGGTGATATTGTAAATGTTCGCGACGGATATGGTCGTAACTATTTAATTCCCAGAGATTATGCATATTATGCGTCTGAAACCGCTATTAAAAGACTCGATATCGAAAAACAACAACGCAATAAAAGACTTGCTCAGGAAAAAGTTTCTGCCGAAACAATTGCTTCTAGTTTGTCTGAAGTACAAGTAAGTATAGCTATGAAAGTTGGTGAAGAAGGTAAACTTTACGGTTCAGTCACTCCAACTATGATCGCTCAGGAATTATCTGCCAAAGGGTTTGATATTGATAAGCGTCATATTGTAATTGAAGATTCAATCAAAACTTTAGGTGTATTTGATGCAAAAGTTAAATTGCATCCTGAAGTTAGTACTAACGTTAAAGTTTGGGTTATCAGCGAAGAAGAATAATTAGGTATATATATATTCTTAAATTTTCAAAAAGCAGGTATTTTCTTAATTCCTGCTTTTTTAGTTTGTTATGTGATAAAATATTTGCTTTCATTTTTCGCATATAATATTTTATAAGGAATTTAATATGGATTATAACGATATAAAACAAATAGCAAGAGCAATTGTGGAAGAGATGGATTCGATACATAATGCTGATTTAGCTCCTAAGTGGGAAGGAGGCTCAATATTCTTTTTGCCAAAAAACAGTGATACACGAGACCATGAACTGCCTATTGATAAGTTGTTTCATAAAATTGTTATGATTAGAGATAATCTACGGGTGCTGGAGCAGCAGATCAATTCTAATGACAATTTGTCTGAAGGTGAAAAAGTAAAGTATCAAAGCTATATTACTAAGTGTTACGGTTCAATGACATCTTTTAATTTCCTTTTCTATGATGAAGAGGATAAATTCAAATCTAAAAAATAACAGGTAAATAAAGTGGCAAAGGGAAAGGAAAATTTGCTTCATATTGGTGTGTTCGGAAGAACAAACTCCGGTAAGAGTTCACTTATTAATACTTTAACAGGGCAGGATTTGGCTATTGTAAGCAAGGTTGCGGGTACAACTACCGATCCGGTTAAAAAATCAATTGAAATTATTGGGCTCGGTAATGTTGTCATTATTGATACAGCAGGTATTGATGACCAAAGCGAACTTGGAATTCTAAGGATAAGAAAGACAGAGGAGATGCTTGAGCTAATTGATATTGCCGTCCTTGTATTTACCGGCGATGATTTTGGTTCTTATGAAACTGATTTAATTCGTCAATTCTGTAAGCGGGATGTCGAGTTTATAATTGTAGCAAATAAGTCTGACTTGTTTACTGCTAATTCCGTAATTGAACAAAAAATAAAGTCTGAATTTCGCAAGAATATAATTCAGGTTTCATCTACAGAAAAAATAAATTTTGACTTATTAATAAATTCCCTAATTGAAATAAGAAAAAATTTAAACTTAATCAGACCATCTCTGTTAAGTGGTCTGGTGGACTATGGCGATGTTGTGCTTTTGGTTACTCCAATTGATAGTGAAGCCCCTGATGGCAGAATGATTCTGCCACAAGTCAACGCAATTAGGGATTCTCTGGATAAAGGTTGTATTACTATTGTGGTAAGAGAGTCTGAACTGGAACTGTTTTTCAAAATGTCAAATCTTAAACCCTCATTAGTTGTTACAGATAGCCAGATGTTTGATTATGTATCTAAGGTCGTACCGAATGATATTATGCTCACCGGGTTTAGCGTTTTGCTTGCAAGGCTTAAAGGCGATTTTGAAGAATATCTTAATGGCACTCCGAAAATATCCGAGCTGAAGGACGGTGACAGGGTTTTATTGCTTGAATCCTGCTCACATACATCAAATTGCGATGATATTGGTAGAGTAAAGATACCAAGGTGGATGAAAAAATTTACGAAAAAAGATTTAGAATTTGATGTAGTAGCAGGCTTGGATAAATTATCTCGACCTATTGAAGATTATGCACTTGTAGTGCAATGCGGAGGCTGTGTTATTACTCGTAAACAACTAATTAACCGGCTTAGAAATGCAAAATCTGCAAGTATTCCTGTGACTAATTATGGTATGGCTATAGCTTATTTGCATGGTGTTTATGACAGGGCTATTCAGCCTTTTACGAAATAATTCAGATAGTCATCCGACTACATGATGGTCAGGGCTATGTAGAACACAAGAAATCCATCAAAAAACTATACCCAAATTGTATATCAACTAAATTATAGTGTATATAATGAAGGTGACGTCTGTTCTACAACTTAATAAACGCGCTCCACGTCCCAAGTACCTCGCCCCAAAAAAAAATTTTGAGATTTTTTTCATTTTCATGTGTTACTATTATTGAAAAGAATGTTATTTTTGAAAAAGTATTTGTGAAATTGGAAAAAATCATGAAAAGATTATTATTTTTAATCGCTGTGCTGTTAATCGGCACTTACTCTCTTTCTGCACAGGAAGACCCTAATGTGATGTGGACTTATGGTCAAGCCAGTTTTTCTACTTATCCGGCAATTCACCTTAATGGAAATGTGCTTATCGGTGACAAAGGCAAAGGTGATGTAATCGAACTTAACGGACTTACTGGGGAATTGATACGAAGAATACCAGTACCTGTATCTGATATTGACCCAAATCAAATTGCTATATCAAAGGATGGTACACGACTCACTATTGCAAAAAAAGTTGTGGATTATGCTACAGGAGAAGTAATTGCAGAATTACCAGAAATTACAGTACTTCCTAAATTTTTGAATCCAAGTAATAATATTCTGGTTTTAGGTATTTATAGCCAGGGACAGAATAGCTGGTTAGTATACAATATTAATGATGGTACTTCAACCGGCTATAAAATACCACATTTAGTAACATCAATAGATGTATCAAATGACGGTCGTTTCTTAGCAGTTGCAAGTAAAGAAACGAGCTTACCAATTAACGAACAACGCACCCACTTTTACCTTTACGATGCCCAAACAATGCAGCTCATACGTGAACTTGAAAATGTATTAGCCGAAGGCAGAACTATTGAGTTCATTCAATTCTCCGAAAATGCTAAGTTTGTGGGGTATGGTCAGTTGACTGGTGGTACTCCTAAAGCAACTTTTTTCTCTTGCGAATCACCTTATAAGAAGTGGGAAGTTAAAACAGAAAAATCAAAACCTTATGGATCGCACGGTATCTGTTTTATAAATAATGATTATGTATATCTTTCATACATACGAGGTGCTCCAAATAATCATTCAGCAATTTATGATATCAACAATGATAAAATAATTTATGAAACAGATTTATACCACTCATATTTCCCGGTTTTTAATCAAAAATATAATAATATTGTAATTAATGGTGCTCTTGCCCTTGACTTTAATAAAATCCTAAATTCTGTCAGTGTTGATGAATCAAATGAGCCAATTAAAAAACTCGTAACTGATTACAGAAATGGGATATTAAAGATTTCAGGATTCGAAAGTATTTCACCGGATATCAAACTATCAATCAATGACATTCAGGGAAATGTGGTATTTTATAAAAAGATACAAACATCTTTAGGAAACAGCATAATGGAAATACCTGTTCAATTACCTTCCGGTGTTTACATCTTGCAGTTTAAGGATGGAAAAAATTACCACAGCGGAAAATTTTTGGTGGTGGAGTGAAATTGAGGGTTTCCATATAAAGAAACTATTTTTGCATTATAAACGTTAAAAAGTATGGACAAAGAAATTAAAAATGCAGAGAATATTAAAGCTAAGTATTTTATAAATAAAAAGGAAAGAAACAGTGAAAAGTAATGAATATAAAACAATTGATGAGCTCGAAGATAAATACATTGGAAAACGTGGCACACCACAGCGTGAAGAATATGAGTTTGATTTGAGTATCGAAATAATTGGTGAGAAGTTGAAACAGTTGAGATTAGAGAGAAAAATTACTCAGGAAGAATTAGGTAAGCTCATAGGCGTGCAGAAAGCACAAATTTCCAAGCTCGAAAGAGGTTCAAGCAGCTCCCGAATATCTACAATTAATAAGGTTTTTAATGCACTTGATGCACAAATAAAATTTCAGGTCGTTAGCTATTAAAAGCTGTAATGCTATTATTTAAGGAGTTTCAAAATGAAACACAAAATGATTTTATTCTTGATTGCTTGATAATAAAATCAATTAATTTCAGAAAAACATTTTGGTGGTGGAGTGAGTTACTGAAATATTATTTATCAATTTTCGTTAAATTTTAAATATTACATATTTAATATAAGAGGTTTAAAATGAGTGTATTGATTGCAGAAAATGTTGTTGAAAATTATTTCAAAATAATAAATAATTGGGATTTTGAGTCAAAGAATAGTTTGATTTTAAAGTTAAATAATTCTCTAAATAAAAAAAGTCATTTTTCACCTGAATTTAGTAAATTATTTGGCGGATGGAATGATAACAGAAATGCTGAAGATATTATTATTGAAATCGAATCTTCGCGTGTCAATCAGAAAGAATTGGAAGTAATGTGATGCGTTATTTGCTTGATACAAATATTTGTATATATTTTTTGAAAGGTCAGTTCAATTTGATAGACACTTTCGCCTCAAAAGGACTTGACAAATTTGCAATTTCTGAAATTACTTATGCAGAGCTTGTTTACGGAGCTGAGAAGAGTCAGAATATTGAAAAAAATTTACTGGTTGTAGAAAATTTTATCAAAAGTATCCCAATTTTGCCAATATTTCCCGGATTAAAAATTTATGCTAAAGAAAAGGCAAGATTAAGAAATTTAGGATTGCCAATAAGCGATTTTGATGTATTAATAGCTTCTACTGCAATTTATAATGATATGGTTTTAATCACAAGGAATATTAAGGAGTTTGAACGAATTCAAAATCTAAAATATGAAAACTGGATAGATGAAAATTAATCTGCTTTTTGTATAATATCACATTGATTTTTCTGTGTTATACTTTCGGGGAAAAGGATAGTGAAATTTAGTATTTCATAAACAGGTGCAAACATCTTTAGGAAACAGCATAATGGAAATACCTGTTCAATTTCCGTCCGGTGTTTACATTTTGCAGTTGCAATATGGAAAAAATTACCATAGCGGAAAATTTTTAGTGGTGGAGTGAAGTTTGAAATATTCAAAGATAATTAACGTTTATAATTTATTTGTAAAATTAGTGGCGAAATAGAATGTCAACAATTACTATACCTATTGAAATACCTAAAGAATTACTTGTTGCAGTCAATGACTCAGAACAAGGTTTAAAAGGAATTGTCAAAACTGTAACCGCTGCATTTCTTTATAAACATAACAAACTAACTCTTGGCAAGGCAATCGAATTATCTGGATTATCAAGGTACATGTTTGAGCAATTTCTAATTAAAGAAAAAATATCCATAAATTCTACTACAATTGATGACGTATTATCTGATATTGAAAAGCTTAAGGATATATAAAATTGAAAATTGTAATTGCCGATACAACTTCGCTAATCTCACTTTTACTTGTTGACAAACTTGATTTAATTGAAAAATCAATCGGACAATATTTTATTCCTGAAGCAGTTTGGAATGAGTTAGTAAATTATTCAAATCCTAATTTCGACCTTAGAAATCTTCCTGAAATTAAAAATCATGTATTAAAAATTCACACAAAAAATTATTTACATTCAATCATGGATTTGGGTGAGTCAGAAGCTGTAACGTTGTATAACGAAATGGGTGCTGATTTCTTACTTACAGATGATAACAAAGCCAGACAAATTGCTGAATCAATTGGAGTTAATTGTATAGGTTCAATTGGACTTCTCATCAAATCAAAAGAAAACGGCTTATTAACTGAATTGAGAAACATTTTTGAAATTTGGTTTAACAACGGCAGATATTTCTCCAAAAGTCTTCTAAATGAAATACTAAAAAAGTATGATGAAGAGCTGATTTAGAATGTATTCAATTGTAATATTCAATTTTTCGAAAAATGGATTTTTTTCATTTTGAAAATAATTATGATAGCGGAAAATTTTTGGTGGTGGAGTGAGTTTCGTTGGCTGCTAAATTCCCCTCAAGAGGGGAATTAATTAAGACAAAAAAAAATATCAAATGATTCTACGGAATATACCGTAAAACCATTTGATATTTCACTTAAGAAAGAAAGAATTTATTTCTTCTTTCTACCTGATTTTTCATTTCCTTTTAATTGGAGCATTCTACCAATATTGGCAACATTTTGAAGATTAATATCTCCATTTATCCAAATAAGGGAGGACTCACTTTCTCCGGCTACTATCATTATGAATTCCACAACTTTATCGCCTGATTTTTTTACCATGCTCTTAACGGTGTTCTTGCCTTCATTTATTGACATAATCTCGGCAAAACCATCAGTAGCCTGAAATTTAGCCAGTTCGTTGACAAAGTTTTTACCTTCCTCTGAGAGATTACCTTTTGAAGGTTTGTATGATAATGCTTTAATAGTATTAATACCTTTGAGCATTTCTTTGCCAAGCTCGGCTGCTTCTCCGGACTCATTTTGCATTAGGACTGATGCGGGGTCATTCATTATAACCGACTTAAAGTCCTGAGCATTCCCATATTTTCCGAAGAAAGTATCTACAGCTCTATTCTGCGAATAAACGCTGAATGTAAAAGAAAAAATAAATAATATGTAAAGATATTTTATCATAAAAATTCCTATTGTTTAATAAAATGTTTTCCGTAAGTTTCCAATGCCTTAAAGGCATCGAAATGGTCAAAATTTGAATCAAAATCACCGAGTGATTCAAGTTGCGATGAGGCAATCTCAAAATTGTCGGAAATTAGAATGAGAGATTCTACAGCATAAGCGTAATCTTTATCGGTGGCTTTATCGGATGTATTAATAAATTGAAATACTCCGAAAATCACCAAAATAGCTGCAGCTACAGAGGCATACCAGTAAGTTTTGTAGCTCCTATTTTCGACCTGTTTCAAGCCTGATCCTGCAATTTTATTCAAAAACTTTTCGTCAAAATTCTGAGAAAGTGGCTTGTTGTCGTCGTATCCGAATTTGTAAAATTCGAATTGTGGTTTGTAAACTTCAAATTCAGGCGCTACATCACCCGCGAAATACTCCTTTAGGAGAATTTCATCCTGCTCTGAAGTCTCAGCGTCGTAAAACTTTTCAAGCAGTTGCTTAATATGGGTAATGTCATTTTTCATTGTAGTTAAAATTATAATTAGTACTTAAAATTTCTCTTATTTTTTTTCTTGCTCTTGACAAATTGACTTTCAAGGTATTAATGTTCATACTCATCACATCTGCAATTTCCTGATAGCTTAAACCTTGCAAATCTCTAAGCTCAATCACGCTTTTAAGACTTGGCGGCAGACTATCAATTGCCCTGTGTACGAGTTCGACTGCTTCCAGCTGCTCAGCACGAGCATGAGGAGAAATTCCTCTGTCGCTTAAATCAAGCTCAGCTGCATCAATACCTGTATTAGAATACTGGTACTGCTTCGACCGAAATCTGTCAATACACAAGTTTTTAGTTACAGCCATAGCAAACGCTTCAACGCTGGATTTTTTGCTTAGTTCAGCTCTGTTGACCCAAAGTTTAACCATTACATCCTGCAAAAGGTCTTCGGCTTCTTCATGGTCTTGCATCAGCCGTTTTGCAAATCTGAACAACTTATCTTTCAGCGGCATTACATTTGCCGTGAACTCTTCAAGTTCCATATTGAATTGACGATTTATTATTAAATAAGTAACAAGAGAGTATAACGTTTTTTTATTAAATATAATTTTTTTTGTTTTAATATAGGTTATCATATTTTCAAATATTGCCCATTAAATAATCATTTATTAGAAAAATATCTAAACTCAGCATGCCTCACCAACAAATCGGACTGTTGATCTCGGCAATTAAAAATAAAAATATGCGTCTTTATATCTTCTTGTAAAATATAGCATGCAAGTAACTGATTTTTTGCATGTTTTAAATTCAGAAATTAAAATAAATATAAATAAATATGGAGAATTTTTAATGGCGACAGCTACTAAAAATAGAAAGGAAAATAGAACTCAAAGCAGCAATGGAGTGGCCGGGAAGCAAAAGATTGTTAATATGAAATATATGGGTCATGATGTAGAAATCGAATTATACAGCAAGTTTGATTTTTCCGGATTTGATAAGAAAACAATTATAGAATGGTATAAACTCAATCATCTTGGCAGACGACTTGACGACAAAGCAGCTTTGTACCTGAAAATGGCAAAAGGCTGGTCTTATCATGCACCTTTTAGCGGACATGACGGAATTCAGCTTGCATTAGGCAAGATTTTTCGTGCAAAAAAAGATTTCCTGTTTCCTTACTATCGGGATATGATGACTTCGCTTGCAGCGGGTATAACGGTTGAGGAAATTATTCTTAACGGTCTGAGCAAAGATACTGATGTTGCAGGTGGCGGTCGTCATATGAGCAATCATTTTGCAAAACCTGAAATCAATATCCAGAATGTATCATCCTGCACAGGTAATCACAGCCTTCATGCAGCAGGTGTTGCAAGAGCTATCAAGCGTTATAATGATGATGCAGTAGCGCTTTATTCAGGCGGAGAATCGGCTTGCTCCGAAGGTTATTTCTACGAAGCAATTAATATTTCAACATTAGAGCAACTACCGGTTGTATTTGTAATTCAAAATAATAAATACGGAATTTCAGTTCCACTTGTTGACCAAACCGCAAATCAGGTTGTATCAGATAATTTCAGTGGTTTTAAGCATATCAAAATCTTCGAAGCTGATGGTCGTGACCCATTTGACTCTTATCAGAAATTAAAAGAAGCTGTTGAATATGCCAAATCAGGTGCAGGTCCTGCTATGGTACATGCTGATTGCGACAGAATCGGCTCACACTCGAATTCTGATCGCCACGAACTTTACAGAAGCGAAGAAGAAAGAGAAACAGTCAAAAGACGTGACCCTTTGATGCAATTCCGCTGGCATATACTTGACAGAAAAATTATTACCGAAAAGGCACTCATAGCCATTGAAGAAGAAAACAAGGAAATCATATTTAAAGCTGCTGACCTTGCTGAGGCAGCACCCGAAGCTGATGGCAAATCATGGACAGAGTTTATCCTTCCACCTGCTTATGTAAATCAAAGCGATAAGACAGAATATGAACTTTCAGGTGATGAAGAACAGATACATTTCATTGAAGCAATTAACAATACACTTAAGGAAGAGTTCAGATCTAATCCTGATACATATTTATGGGGTCAGGATATCGGAAAAGGCGGCGTCTTTAATGTTGTAAAAGGTATGCCTCAGGAATTCGGTAAATTGAGAGTATTTAATGCACCAATTGCAGAGGATGCAATTGTAGGCTCTGCAAATGGTTTTACCAGATATAATGATAAAGTCAGAGTAGTGATCGAAGGGGCTGAATTTGCTGATTATTTCTGGCCCGCAATGGAACAATTGATTGAGTGTTCCCATGATTATTGGCGAACAAAAGGACAGTTCTCACCAAATGTAGTAATCAGACTTGCCAGTGGCGGATATATTCAGGGTGGGTTATATCACTCGCAAAATCTTGAAGCCACTTTTACGACAATTCCCGGAATTAGAGTAGTTGTTCCTGCATTTGCTGAAGATGCTGCAGGATTAATGAGAAATGCTATCCGTTCAAAGGGTACAACTTTGTTCCTTGAACCTAAATTTTTATACAACTTTAAGCACGCATCAGGTCCTAAAACAAATGAGGATTATGTAATTCCTTTCGGTAAAGCAAAAATTCGCAGAGCAGGAAGTGATGTTACTGTTGTCGCTTATGGTACAGCCGTTCATTTGAGCTTATTTGCTGCTGAGGAACTTTCAAAAGAAGGTATCTCGGTCGAAGTAATTGACCTTCGTTCTTTAGCACCATGGGATACTGAAACTGTATTTGAATCAGTTCGCAAAACTAACCGTGTGATCATCGCTCACGAAGACCGTAAAACAGGAGGCTTCGGTGGAGAAGTTTCTTCGGCTATAACATCTGAAATGTTCAAACATCTTGATGCGCCTGTACTAAGAGTTGGTTCTAAGGATGTACATGTTGGATTTGCCAAAAATTATGAAAGTGAAATTCTTTTGAACAAGAATGATGTGATGGAAACAATCAGGAAAGTGTTAGCTTTCTAATAATAATAAAATATTGAGTGTGCAATAAACTTGACAGTGTGAAGTTAAAATTACAAGCGATTATTAAATAAATTATTATTATATTTGAAATTGCAAGATGCCCAAAAAATAAAATTGTTTATTTGGGTATCACCCTTTATATTTGTAACTTGTTTGGTGCAAAATTTTTTTGCGCCCGTAGCTCAATTGGATAGAGTGTTGGATTCCGGTTCCAGAGGTTGGGGGTTCGATTCCCTTCGGGCGTGCTAAGTATATGTTAAACTAAATGATTATAATTGCGAGATTAAATGAAGAAGAGAGAAATGAATCAGGAAGATGCAAGTCAGTTATTGACAGGTGCAGATTCGGGTGCGGTATCATCTGACAGCGGTGAACCAAATTTTATCGAAAAAAACGGCAAATTGATATCAATAGTATCTTTAGTTGTTGTCGTTGCAATAGCAGTAGCATTTTACCTGCGTTATCAGTCTGAAGAAGCTTCAGGAAGAGCTTCTGTGTTGCTTACCAGAGTAATGGAATATTATGAAGCAGGTGATTATGAAAAAGCTCTAAATGGTGACCCTTCAAAAACTTACCTTGGTGAAGAGGTTAAAGGCTTGAAGTATATCGCTGATGAATTCAGTAGTACTGACCAAGGCAAAATAGCCGCTCTATATGCTGCTAACTCCTTATTTAACAGTAACAAGCAATCAGATTCAAAAAAATATTTCGAAATTGCCCAAAAATCCTCTGCCGATATTATCAGACTTGGCGCCAATGCCGGTTTAGCTGCAACTCTTGAAATCGAAAATAAATATTCTGAAGCTGCAGAACTTTATAAAAGCGCATCACAATATGCAGATGAAGATAATATAAAATCAAGATATTTGTTTTATTCAGCATTATGTTACGAAAAGGCAGAAAATAGTGCCCAAGCTGAATCTCTTTATAGAGAAATATTAAAATTAAGTGAATTTGGCGAATTTAGCACACTTGCTAAGGCTGGATTAACAAGGATTGGCACGATTATTGAGTAATGCAATTGGGCTAAGACCCCATTTTTATGTTTTTTATAAGTTAGAAATTAAATGTTATTAAATAATTTGTTGTACATAAGTATTTATTTTTTGGAGGTATCATGCAACGATTGATTCGTTTGAGTATTCTAGTGGTACTGTTTGGAATGTTTACCATGGCTGAAGGCTTTGCCCAGCCGGCTGTTTACGTTTCGGGTAGTATTGCACCTGGAAAGGTGAGAATATTCGCTAAAGACTCCCTCTACATAGTCAATAAGGATTATGTTGTAGGTGGTACTTTGATAATTGAGCCGGGCACGACAGTACATTTCCACCCTCAGGGTAGAATTATTGACTCGACCGGTGGACGTATCATTGCCGATGGTTTTGCAAAGGCAACTTACGTTCAGAATCCTAGTGGTATCAACCCTGTGACAGCTTACGAGCCACTCGGTTATGCCAGCTTTGATTATTTCTTTTTAGGCGCTGTAAATCAATATAATGATAATTCTGCAGCTGCAAGAACAATTAGGGTCGAAACACCTAAAGATCCAACTGTTCACCCTGACAAGTTTAATCATATTTTCCATGTTTTACTTGACAAATCAACTCGTCAGGTAGTAGATATTGTGGATCCGAATTCAGCTAACTTTCTTAAAGAAAGAAATTCAGCTACTTCCGGTAATCCCAATCATATAGTAGTTTCTTTTGAACAAGCATTGATGTTTTACAATGCACGTTTATTCAGAGATCCTGAAAATTTTGATCCGAATTTGAAAACTTTACCTTGGAAAAGAGTTGGAGGTGAGGGTGTTAATAATGTTAACATAGTACCTGCTCCAATCAAATTCGTGGGTCAACCTGTAAATAACTTCTCAAGGGAGTGGGGTCATATTATTGTACTTCCCGGTGCAAGAGCTGCTTTCTTCCGTAATGTTGTTTTCGAAAACATTAGAAAAGACACTACAGTTGACAGAATTCCGGTATATAATGTGAACGGACCTAATATGGGTGCTTCATGGAATGCTGTTAACAATAAACTTAAAGAATTGACTAATGGCGCCGGTGGTGCTATTACTACGTTTTCTTCAAGAACTTGGTTGATTGATGTTGAGTTCAAAGGCAATATGGCACGTTTACGTGGCGGTGCTCTTAACATTCTTCAGGCTCCGACAGAATACGGATTTACTAAACCTGCTAACGCAACAGTTCCAAATTACTCTGCCGGTAAGAATCCAAATCTTACTAATAAAGACGGTAGTGTATCAAGCATAAATTCAAACACAACTATTCCGAGAATTGATAATATTGACGAAAGTAGCCAGCTTGCAGAACCTTTTGGTTCTAACAATGCTACTTACCGTCAGGCTCTTGACGATGCTCGTATAGCTGTTTTCTTAGGTCGTATGAGAAATATGCACTTTGAAAATAACTACGTACAGATTGCTAACGTCAGAGAAGAAAATATCGGCGGTGTTCCAAGAGTTTATGATATAATCAACCAACCTGCTCAGTTCCCTTATGGTACTTATGCAAATGGTGCTTATGGAGGTGCTGTTTACGTTGGTGGTGACTCAAGAGTTAAAGAAAGAAACATTGAAATTGGTTTTGGTGTTAATCATAGCCTACTTATTGGTGGTCAGGAAGTATTTTTCCCAACTATTGATAAATTCAGTGCTATAAGAAACCAAGCTAATAACTATCAGAACTCCAGAGACTCAAAAGGCTCTCGCGGTGGTGCTGTTTATGTTGGTCCTTATACTTCTTTAATTGCTGCAGGACAATACTCAAATAACAAAACTTATGCTAAATACTATGATGATGCAGATAGATTTGGTGAAACATCAGCAGCTTATTCAATAGGTGGCGGTATCTTCATCGAAAACTCTCTTGGCAGACTTCAGGTTAGAGGCGGACCGGAACGTGAAGGTATAAATGAAACATATTTTACAGGAAATATGGCTGCTGCAGGTGGCGCTATCTATGTTGATGGCAACACTAATCCGCTTGAGTCGCCTGTTATTGGTGGTTCAGATACTAAAATAGCTACACGTGATTACGGTTTTGATATTAAATTTGAAAATAACGTAGCTCTCGCTTTCGGTGGTGCTATCTTAACTAAACGCAATATGTCAGTTAACGGCTCCGGTGGTGTCGAAGCTGATGCGATTTTAGGTTATGATGGTAAATATCCTGTTAGATTCTGGAACAATAGTGCAGGATTTGCAGGTGGTGCTGTGGATATTCGTATTCCTAGTTCCGTTCCTATTCTTCTTCACAAACACCGCGTAATTAATCTTATTCGTGCAGAATTTGTTAATAACGTAGTTGGTGAAGGCGTTGAAGGCGAAAACATGAAGCAAATCCGCGGTGGTGGTGCTGTCTATTCCTATAATGGTGATTTAAGTGTAATTAAAGCTACAGATTTCATCGGTAATACCGTATATAATGGTAACGGTGGTGCAGTTTCTTTTGTAAATCTTCAGGATATTACAACTAAAAGATTCTGGCTGTCTGACCTTGATATGGTTGATATCGGTGCTGATTATGTTCCTTACAAATATACATCTGTTAATGACCCGTTCACAGGAAAAGACGACAAATATCCTGCTGACTTAAGAATGTTAACAAGATTTTTAGATAACCAAATTATTTTAACTGACCCTGAATTTACTGCTTCACAGATGGGTAGCGGTGCAACTCAGGTTGGTTCATTTAATCGTATTAATTTAGATTCAAGACTTCCTGAAAATGGTATTGGTCTTGGTGGTGGTCTTTATATTCTTGATAGTATTGCTCATACAAGAGTTGGAAGAATTGACTCAATTACTTTCAATCGTGTAAGATTCCAGAATAACTCATCTTATTCTGGTTCAGCAATCTATTCAGATAACTATGATCTTAAACTTGTGTTGAATCGTTCACTTATTACAGGTAACGAGGCATATTCTGAAGCCGGTGCTAACCAAAATGTTATCACTGGTCCTTACAGAAGATCGAATAACTTTAACCCGGCTTCATCTGACTTAGCCGGTGCTATTCTTTATGGTGAAGTTCAAGGTCCGCTTCCTTCACACCAATTCTCTGAAGCGGCAAATTCAATTTATAACAATGAAGCAAGATTTTTAATAAGACTTCCTGATGCACCTGATACTAAAGGTATCTTAGCCGGTACTACAGGTATAGGTTATGGCGGTACTGATACTCTTCGCGGTAACTACTGGGGTCATACTGAAGCGAATGTAGATTTCTATATTCCACACATTCATGACAATCCAAATATTTCAGCGTTCACAACTTTCTTTGTTGATACAGACGGTGAAAATTGGTTACCTTTTGTTTATCCTGAGTTAATCAATCCTAATGCAGCTGACCCACGTACTAAAGGTCCATTTGAATCACAGGAAAGAGGTGATATCACTTACAAACCTGTAATTCTTGCTAACGTAGCTGGTGATGATACTCAGCCTGATCCATTATCAATTCCTGAACATTTAGTATTCAGCGGACATGTTTATGACCTTCATGATAAAGGTACTGACATTAAAACTGCTGATTATTCAAAACGCAGAATGAGTCCGATTGAAGACTTTGCTGTAGGTATTCCTCCTGTTATCAGAAGATACAGCGATTTGAATCAGCCTTCAAATGGCAGATATATCAAACGTTGGTTGAGAGATCCTATGGCTGCTGAACTTTTGGATGATAATGGTAATTTCGTTTATCCTGGTATCAATTCAGTTCAAGGTGAATTCCAACCGGATGATAAAGGTATTTACTATCACCCAATCGGTTACCCTCTATACCTTGAAACCCGTGCTAACTACGAAGGTTTAACAAGAATAAGCAATCATGATCCAAGATTATTGAATCAATCAATTTTCTTTGTAATTAATCTTATGACTGGTGATTATGTACGTGCTAACCTCAATCAGGTAAGCGAAGATGCTCCTTACAGAGAAACTTTCCGTACTGTAATCGAACTTATTCCTGACTCAACTAACAGACGTGATCCGTCTTGGAGACGTTCAGCTGAAGGTCTTGCTAACTTAGGTTCAGGTCCTGACTTACTTTACAAATTATATCAAAATGAATACAATGAAGATGCAGCTGCACTTCAAGGTCGTCGTTATACTGAAGATTACAGAAACTTCGCAAGAGTTTCAAACCTCTTCTCAAACAGACCACAAATGCCTGCTTCTAACCAAATTGGTAACAATAACTGGGTAACATACTTCGCTGGTGAAAGATATCGTTCATTACCTGTAAGAGTTGGCGACTCTGTACTTATCGTTTCAAGAACTGTTCTTTGGAGAGATGGTGTACATGCTGCTGCTACTGAAGGTTTAGCATTCAGAGTAACTGAATCAACTGAGCCTCCTGTATTTACAGGCGATATCGTTAAACTTTCTACAGATACAATTAGAAAGAATGTTCCAACAGAAGAAAATCCTGACGTGAGAACTGAAGTTGTTATTACTGAGTTCTTAAATAAGGTATTTGTTACAGAAGACAGAACATATCCTGCTCAATTCCGTACTTATTCAGGTCTTCCAATAGAAGCAAATCCTGAAAACTGGGAAGATGAATCACAGAAAATTTATGAAGGTGGACGCGGTCGTGACTCCATATTAAATATTACTGCGATTGATCCTAATCGTTTTTATGATCCACGCTCATATATTGAAGCTAACAATTATGCTCGCTTAGATTATAATGCTTTAATACCTAGCACTTCAGCTTTAAGCAGATGGCTTGTTGTTCGTAAGAGATATGCTGCTGATCCTATCAAAGACGGAGCTCAGGGTTACTTCGAATTAGCCGGACGTCCAATTAATCCTTTCATAGTTCCTGGTGGTGATTCGATGACAGTTTTTGCATCAAATTTCCCTCCTCATTACAGAACTTTAGATTCGATTTTACAATTGAATCCTACTATGTCTCAGGATGAAATTGATTTATGGATTGAAACATATCCTGCATACTTACATGCTCCTCAGTATGATATTGATAATGCAAGATATTTACAACAAGACACAGTAAATGTCGCTTCAAGATACACAAACTCATATCAGTTTAAGATATTTGTTGTCAATACTCCTCCTGTATTCTTTGATGAAACAGATGCAGTAATTGAAGTTGACAAAGTAGATTCACCCGGTGAACTTTATGTAAGATACGAACCAACAAGAATTCCTTGTGGTCGTGATAAAGTACAAAGATTGATTGCTAACGTTACTGATAAATTAAGATTCCAGATGGACATCAATACTACAGACGAGTTGGAAGATAAGTCACCTGCTGCTGCAGGCTGGGACTTCCGCTATGGTAGAACTGCTTATGGATTCTTCAATACAGCAATTCGTAACAATCCTTCAGATACTACTGTTATAGACTCATTAGATTATGATCTTGACGGTAAAGGTTTGGAAGGTACTATGGTTATTCAATCAAGACCGCGCTGGATGAGTAATGATAATTTATACAGATATGACAGCGACGATCAATCAGACGTATTTGGTGCTGATTTTACAACTCACGGACAGCTTAATGTTCGTATAGATGCCGGTGATGCATTAGCTTTACTGACACCAAATCCACAGTATAATAATACTATTGTTGATGATACAGTATTTACTGTAGTTGTTAATGATGGTCACGGTGGTATTGCTTCACAGGATTACAGAGTATTTATTAACGTACAACCTGCAATTCTTACTGAAACTTTACCTGACGCAATTGAAGACAGAGATTACAATCCATCACTTCTTGATTCAAGCAGAATGATTAGAATCTTTGATCCTAACTTTGGTCAAAGCCATACTTACAGATTGATTTATCCTTCAACAACTGAAGACGCAATTGCAATTGATCCTTGCTTCTCTGAGGCTGGAAGTATTGACCTTACTAACATTAAAACTACTCCTGAATGGCTTAAAATTAACCCGAATACCGGTTTACTTTATGGCACTCCAAGAGTTCAAGATGTTCCTACTTCTCCACTTGATGAAATGATTACTGTTGTTGTAACAGACGAAAACGGTTTATCTGTAATGAAGAGAATATCACTAAGAGTATTCGGTGTTAATCATGATCCACATATCAGTGGCATTCCTGCTGTTGAATGTATTGATCAGGCAAGTGCTTGGTCAACTGAGTTGACTGTCAGAGATACTGATCTTTTAAGAGGCAATACAGAACAATTAACACTTACAATGTTTGATGTTAACGATCAACCGCTTACAGGCTTTACAGTAAATCCTAATGTAATCAATGGTAATGGTTCAACTGATGAATATGCTATTACTATAGCTAAAGGTGCAGGAGTTCCTGTTCAGGTTGATCCTGATGGTAAAGTTACTATTAAGATCAGAGTTCAAGACAGAAATGGCGCAGAATTTACTTTGATTATTAGATTAAACTATTCAGATCAAACTGACTTCCTTGCTACAATTAATGTTGCAAATTCACGTGGTGCAAATCAAGATTTGGTTTTCGGAACTTCAAGTCTTCAGGATGCTTCAACAGGTGACGGTAATGATGGATTCTATATTGGTAAACTTGATGAACAACTTTGCGAATATGAATTACCTCCTTCACCATGGGATGATGTATTTGATGCACGCTGGTCAATTAATAACAGAAATGGTATATTAAGAAACATATTCCCGATTGCACGCTCAGGTCAGGAAAGATCTTATGTTTACAGAGCACAGTTCCAAGCCGGTGATCTAAGAGCTGGTAACCAATTATACCCTGTAACTATTAAATGGAGACCTGATGAAATTCCTTCAAGAACTGATTCACGTAATCCTGCAGGCTCTACTTGGTTAATCAAAGACAGATGGTCGGACGGTAACTTGTTTATCTTCAATATGAATGACCCAAGTATTGGATACCATTCTAATGCAGTACAATTTGATATAGTTAACGGAGTTGCTACTATCACAGTGGTTGACGAAGCTATCCAAGGTTTTGTGATTATGCACGATTGGTTAAGCAGTGTACAAACGCTTGGTGACAATGCATCTGCTACCAAGATTAGCAGTGTATCTCCAAACCCTGCAAGCAGCAACGCTACAATCAACTTCGAAGTGCTTAATCCTTCTTACGTTACATTACAGGTTGTTGATATGATTGGTAATGTTGTTACTACTCTAGTAAGTGATGATTATAGCAGCGGTGTTTATTCAATTGATTGGAATACCGGTGATACTAAAGGTACTAAGGTTGCAAGCGGTCAGTATATGGTTCGTTTGTCAGCCGGTAATGTTACCAGCACTTATCCGATTATGATTGTGAGATAATATAAGCAATGGCAGTGCCCTATACGATAGGGTACTGCCAATTAATGAGCTAAAAATAAAAGAATTAATAAATTTAGGAGTTCAAAATGAAGAAATTTTTGATTACAGCTGTCGGAATTGCGATATTGATTGCTGTATCAGTTTCTCCAAGCTTATTTTCTCAAGTGAACGGAGAGTATAGATCCATTACCCTTGTTGAAAATACACCTTACGAGAATCTGGTTGACCCAATCGTTATTCCGCATGCTCAGTTTGCCCTTGGTCCGAATTATATTACCACGGACAGAAATGACGGCTACCACAGAGTAAATCTCGGATTCGATTTCGAGATGAACGGTGAGGTATTTAACCAATGCTGGATTGGTGTAAATGGCTTTATTACATTATCGCCACCACCTTTCCTTCCTGCTAAAAATGTAAATGCACTATTTTTAGATGCAAACAATTATCCTGTTAATGTAATCGCTCCTTTTTGGGGTGACCATTATCTAAGAAATGAAACAGACTTCTTTACAGAAGGTTTTGTGATTTCTGAAATTTCATATAAACTTGAAGAAATTGAACACGAAGATGGTAGATTTCAAAAAGTATTTGTAGTTCAATGGAAAGATTTGAACATAAACTATATGCTTAATAATGAACCAGTTAAATCAAGTGTTGCTAATTTCCAGTTAAGATTATATGAATCACTTGATGCGTTTTCTTATCAGGGAAATATCGAATTTGCTTATGGTACTGTTGGTCCACGCAATCGTCCTGATATGACTGACACAAGAGTAATCACTACTGGTAGTACTATTGGTATTAAAGGCGAAGGTAAAATCGTTGGTGAAGGTGCAGACTATTTAAATGGTCTTCTTTATAATCAGGATATTACACTTGCAGCTACCAGCCAGGCTAAAACAAGTAACTGGCAGCCATCCGGCGGTTCAGATAAAAGAATATTATTTACTGCTTCTTCAGTATTTAATGTTGCTGAATGGTGGGGCGATGGTGACGTTGACTTTTCAAAAGCTCGCGGTAACAAACACTTTGGTATGACGCAGAGCCGTTTTGTTACAGTAAATGACGTTCGCCTGATTATGAATTCAGTTGCTACCGGCATTCCTTTAGACCCTGTTCGCAGACGTCAGGCATATCATGGTGATGTGAATCATAATGGTCGTTACTATTTTGCTACTGATGGAACTAAGATCCCTATCAAAAAGAAAAGCAAAGTCTTTACTGATGATTTACCAAATGAAGTAAGTTCTGTTAAGCAGATTCTATTTGAAGCAAACGAACATGATGCATCATTTATCTTAGCGTATATGGCAGGTCGTGTTCCTGAATTGCCTTGGCTGCTTGATACAGCTGTACAATGGGGCAAAGTAATTAGCAATGATATAGCTTCAAATCTTAAAATTGGTACAATTGCTCCTTTAGGGAACAATGAATATCAGATTCCTGTTTATTTGAACGGTGATTTAAACGGTCCAATGAGTGCAAAGTTTGAAATTAACGGCAGAATTATTGATGTTGTTAAAAATGAAAATGAAGCAACTCAAATGCTCGTTATTTCAAATGAAAACAGAGTTGTAGTTTCAGGTCAGGGCGACTTTGAATCAAATAATCCTATCTTAATCATTAAAGTTTCTACTGATGCAAGTAATATTGTTTTCAGTGGTGTTAGATTTAATGATAAAGAAGTTGGTGATTTGAATGTTGTTGCTTCAGTTGAAAACAACGATGCTTTATTTGCAGCCGTTTCAGTTACACCTAACGTTATAACTGACAAAGCATTTATGAATGTTAATATCAGTGTTGACGGATATTATGAACTTAATGTTTATGATTTACAGGGTAATGTTGTTTCAAGGATTATGAGCGGTGACGTTAAATCCGGAAGCTACTTATTAAACTGGGATGCAAAAGATATGAGCGGAAGTTCAGTTTCTAATGGTATGTATATCTATAGACTTAATGGTGCCGGTCTTAATGAATCAGGCAAAATTATTGTTAACAGATAATGATTAATAAGATAATAATATTATTTTGGTTGTCGGCGGTTTTGATGACCGCCGGCTACCGAAATAGTTTAGCATTAGAACGTGTAGTAAAGCTTAAGAGCCATTATAATGTGAAAGTATGTGGCAACGACAGAGATAAAGATATATTGGTAACTGTCGGAATGGGTGCAATATCGTCACAAGACCAGTTCTTTGCATTTGATATTTTGATTAAATATAATCCTGAGAAAGTCAGATTTGATGGTCCTGTATATTTGAATACATTTGCTGAATTTATTCCAATGTATAAGAATGTGAGTGTGGCACATGAAACAGGATATATTAGAGCGTTTGGATACTCTGACAAGGCATTATCCGGCGATAGAGAAATCATTGGATTTGTCGCTAAATATTTGGACGATTGCCAAAGTTATGTTGAATTTGAAATAATTGATTTCGATTTGACAGATGATTTTAAAGGAAAGTACGTAGTTGACAGCAGCTTGGTTTTTATACCCGAAAGGGTAGTAGATCCTGATAAAAAAGTTGAGGTTAATCTTGACAATGAGATTTTGAAATTTGATGATACTAAAGTATTAAGTTCAAAACTCAATGTGAAGATGAATCCCACAACGGATTCAGAAAAAATGTTCTTTGAGATATATTTAGATGAAGAAAAGCCTTTTACCATTAGTAGTGTAAATGCAATTTCTGACAAGATTTCGATTACAGAATTTTCAAAAATTGCTGACAGTAAATACACTTTACTGATTAATCTTTTCGACTATATAACAGATGAAGATATCATTGAATTTACTTTTGAAGAAAAGTTCAAGGATACTGTTGATGTCGAGACAAGGTTTACTGTTAATCCGGGAAAATTTGAAGGATGTTATTGTTATTCAGATTTTACCGGTGATGAAATTAAGCTGCTAAGTGTTGGCGAGCCGGTAGATTCAAGTGTTAGTGTACGTAGTTATTTTGATACAAAAATTAATGTAAATATTAATGATGGTATGCTTAACATAAGAAATAATTCCGGTTATAAAATAATTGAAGTTGAATTGTATGATTTACTTGGTAACAGAGTTAAATCATTGAATGTAAATTCCTATTCTGAAGTATTGAACTTCAGTATAGAGTTTTTAAAAAGTGGTTTTTATCTGATTAAGATAAAAACTACAAAACGTGAAGTAAATAAATCAATAATAATATATAATTAATTGTTTTCAAATTATAAGGGGTTCATGATGAAACTATTACATGGTTTACGCAGTTTTAGGAAGATCTTTGGACTGTCATTAGTTTTAGGTTTAATTCTGATGACAGCGGTAGAGTCCTATTCGCAATTTACGCGTCCTGTTTTGCCAAGATTAAGCTTGACAGGCGTAGCGAATAATTACGAAACCGATTTCTACCCTGATGGTAGAATTTGGGTTCCACCATCAGTATCAGGTGCCAGAGAGTTCTTGATGCCTGTGTTTATAACAAATAACTGGTATAGCTATCGCAATGCACAAGGTGCTGCTTTATATACAGTTGATCCTATCAGAAGCTTCAGCTTCTCAGTTTTCTATAATGAAAAAGCTATACGCTTTATTGGTGTTGAAACAGTGAATTCTGTCTTCAACGATCCCGGCTATGAACCGCTTGCTCAGCAATTCTATATTGATGCTGAAGACAAGCTGGATGACTATTACTGGTATTATATCAATCCAAATAAATGGGCTGATACAAGAGATAATTTAGACGGTAGAAGAGTTACTTTCAATGGTACTTCTATGGGTCTTGCTCTACCTAATACCGATCTTGATGTAGAAGAATTTAAAGTTCTTTTTTATGTCAGATTCCGCGTTATGGCTGAAAGACAAGAAGGTCAGGGCGGTGCTGGCTTTAACCTTATTCAGACTACTCCGATATACATTGACAACAGATCAGTAAAGTATAATGACCTTGATGTTGCAAAGCAAAATTCTTGGTTAGGTTTTACTGATTATGATATCAATAACTATCAGAATCTCTATTCACGCCCAATTATTGGTAACGGACGTGGCAGACTTGATGGTGATTTATTCTATCCTGATACTTATCTTGATGGTATGAACAATGCTCCAACGGCAGAAGATGATAACTTAATCACTCTTCCGGGACCACTTTCAGATGATGGTATGTACAAAGCTGAGCCTGTATATCCCGGTGTAATCACACTAAAAATATCTGATGATATTCCGTCTGTTCGTGTAGCATCAGTTACTGATGATGCTTTCCCGATTATTCAATATGAACAAGATCAATCTGGAAATGAATTACCGACAATGTATGAATTACCTACTATTGTTCTTGTTGATGATAATTCACCTGAGCAATTTGGTTTAGCAAGAATGAAAATATCAAACAGTACATCAAAATCAAGACTTCAGAATATCTGGTTTGAAACTGATGCTGCATGGCTTGAGATGCACGTTGACGATTTGAATGAAAACAGAACTCTTACTTTCCCTAGAAATCAAAGACGTTATGGTTTTGCTCAATACCTTGATAATTCAATTCTTGGTGAAGAGCTTGACCCTGTAATGAAACCTACTAATGATGATGGTGATGTTTATATCAGATTACAGTGCGATCCTACTAAATTACCTCCTCGTGGTGATGGCGAACCTCATGGTGTTCACATTGGATATGTAACGATTAAATCAGACTATGCAAGAGTTAGCCCTATCAGAGTAAAAGTACTCTTCTTATTTATGAAGAATCCTTACGAACCTGATTGGAATAAAGCTCCGGGCAATCCCGGCGGTATAAATATTATCGTTAGAAACTCTGCCGGTGCCGGTGGTGAAGAACGCAGACTTGTATTCGGTACAGGTACACGCGCTACTGATGGCATAGACTTGCTTTATGGTGAAGCAGCATATAATGTTCCACTTTCAACAGCTAACTTTGATGCTCGTTGGTTCCCACTGAGAGCAGACTTACTTGCGCAATATCCTTTTGGTTTTGGTGATGTAGCTCCTAACGCTGCAGCTGCAAGAACAGTTTCAAGAGATATTCGTGCATATAATATGCCTAAAGGTCAGAATTCACATATTTATGAAGCTCGTTTCTTCAATCCTGCAAATGCTTATCCTATAAGTGTTGAATGGAATATTAATGATTTCCCTCAAGGTGCTCAATTATTCATCCGCCAGGTTGTGAACGGTGTTCCGCTTCAGGCTACTGATATGAGATTTGCAACTCAGATTGACCAGTTCAGACGTTCAATCACAATTGCTGACAGAAATGTTACTTCATTCAGAATTGAATATACGCTTCCTACTACTATGGATTTTGTAGATGAAAATGGTGACCCGATTATTAAACGCGGTTGGAACCTTCTTTCATTGCCACTTGCTCCAACAAACACTGTACACAATGTAGTTTACAAGAATGCTATTAATGTACCTTGGGCATTTGTTAACAGTCAGTATCAGGAAAGACCAAACTTAAGAGTTGGAGAAGGCTTCTTCTTGAAATATTCATCACAAGTTGATGTTAGTTTCGCAGGCAGCATTATTGACTCTATTACTAAAGACAGACACAATGTAAGAATTTGGGCAGGCGACTTCCCGGATCCACAGTTCAACCAATTCTTTGGTGGTTGGAATTTAATTGGTGCTTTATCAAATATTACAAGCATTGATGGTATCAGATTCTATCCTACTTCTGATAACCAGCTTCCAAGCTTGGCATATACTAAACAATATGGTGTTTACGGATACCGTACTGATTTAGGTTACTTTGAAGTAAGTAATATGGTACCTGGTCTTGGTTATTGGATTAAAGCTTCAAGTGACGGTTTTTATGGTTTAAATCCTACTTACCAACTAGATAAACAAGCTATGTCTAATAATACCAAGCTTGATATGATTGAACGTTCAACTAAAATTACTATGTTTGACAATGCTCAGCACAGAAAAGATATCTATGTAAGCAATGACCAAACTGCTAATACCGGAATCTTCGAATTACCTCCTGTATTCTCAGAAGATATGTTCGATGTTAGATTCAATAATAACGGCTACTTCACAAATGATAATGAATCAGTAATCAGAGTTCAGGGTGTTACTTATCCTGTATCATTCAATATCGAAAAAGCTGATGCTGATTATTTATTCGTTGACCCTGTTACTAATCAGGTTTATGGCACTATCAAAGCCGGAACTAATGGCAATGTAACAATTGATGAATTACCATTTGGTGCTGTTAAAATGATGAAGAGAGCTGTTGCTGGTGAAGAATTTGCATTTACTGCATTTCCTGTTCCTGCAAATGATTTCACAAATGTCAATTTCACCATCACTGATAATGATTTTGTAAGTGTTAAATTATTTGATGCTCTTGGTAATGAAATTGCAGATTTCATTAACGAATACAGAACTAAAGGCGATTATACTGAAACAATTTCTCTCAAGAATATTAATACCGGCAGCTATATCTTAAGATTGACTTCCGGCACTAAGACTTCTGTTGTTAAGATTAATGTTATCAGATAATTAATTTGTCGTTGATTTTTTCAAACGGGCAACAAGGTTAAGCCGTGTTGCCCGTTTTAGTATTAAAATATATTATTTATATAATAGTGATTGAAATGAATAAGAGATTTTTTTGTTTTACAGTTATATTTCTGTTTTTGACATTTGTGTCGGTCTTCTCACGCCAGCCGGTGGAAATCAACATAAATGTCCAAAATGATTTAGGACACAAATCCCCTTATAATTACAGTTTTGGAATATCACCACTTGCAACAGATGTTCTGGACCCTGACTTAGGAGAATTGAATTTACCTCCTGCTCCTTTTGTAGGTTTTTATACTGCATTTGAGTTTATTGATTCTACACAAGTTGAAGCTGATGGTTCGAAATATTATGATAGAATCTGGACAAATAAAGATTTGAGGCATTATCCTGATACACTTGATTACTATTATGTTCGGCACAAGATGATTTACAGATTTGGGAACGGTAAGAAAATACAAATAAACTGGAATAAAAATTCTATTCCCAAGATTATTGATTCAATATTTATTAAAGACAGACTCAATGGGTTTGTAATTAATTATAATATGAAAGAAACAGATTCTTTTGAATGGGATAATGATGAAATTCGCGAACTTTTTATACATGTATATTATAATCTAAATACAACTTCAGTTAGGGAAGACAGTAAGAAAAGTTTTACTGTTTATCCAAATCCTGCAAATGATATGTTGAATATTTCTAATGATTTTGAATGCGATAGAATAGAAATTGTTGATATGCTTGGTAATTCATTATTTGATATTCCTTATCAAAATACGATTAATATAAAGCATCTGTCAAGCGGAATTTATGGTATTAGAATTTATAATAAAAGTGGTATTACTACATCCACATTTGTTAAAAATTAGTGTCTGAAAATGATTGAAAATAAACCTATAAAGAAAAAAGTTACGAGTAAAGATGTTCCTCAAATTTTGAAAGCATCAGAAAAAAGCAATTATCGTCCGAATCAAAGTCCGAGATCACATTCCGGTAAGCCACATGAAAGCAATTTGCCGGAAATCAGTGTTGTAATTCCACTGCTTAATGAAGTGGACTCACTTCCCGAATTATCATTGCTACTTGAAGAAGAACTTGCAAAATCTGCTAAAGGCAGATATGAAGTGATTTTTGTTGATGATGGTTCGACAGATGGCTCTTATGATATGATAAAGCAAATTAACCGTAGGAACAAAAGATTTAAGTGTATTAGATTTAGACGAAACTATGGGAAAAGTGCTGCTCTCTCTGTTGCTTTTCAAAAAGCAAAAGGTAAAGTTGTTATTACTATGGATGCCGACTTACAGGATGACCCTTCTGAAATTCCAAATCTTTTAAGCAAAATAAATGATGGCTATGATTTAGTTTCCGGCTGGAAAAAGAAACGATATGACCCGATTTCTAAAACTATGCCGAGTAAGCTTTTTAATTATGTTACTTCAGTTGCAAGCGGAATTAAGCTGCACGATTTTAACTGCGGGTTGAAAGCATATAAAAAATCAGTTGTTAAAACCGTAAAAATTTACGGTGAAATGCACCGTTATATTCCGGCGCTTGCTCATTGGGAAGGTTTTAAGGTTACAGAAATTCCCGTACAACATCATCCCAGAAGATATGGCAAAACAAAATTTGGTGTATCGAGATTTGTTTACGGTTTTTTAGATTTGCTTACAGTGCTTTTTACAACAAGATACTTCAAGCGTCCGCTTCATTTTTTTGGAGCCGGTGGGATGCTGCTAACTTTGCTTGGTTTGATAATCAATCTTTACCTCACTATTGAATGGTTTGCAGGAAATACATATTTAAGCAACAGACCTCTTGCTCTTTTGGGAATAGCTTTAATAATTGTTGGTGTTCAATTTATTTCGATGGGTTTAATTGGTGAAATGATGGTGAAAAATCACATGCTTTTAAATGAAAATAATTACAGTATAAAAGAAATTTTAGAGTAATTATCAAACATTTTACCAATTTATTTGTCTATAACAAAAAAAATATTACAAGTGGAATCATAATGGTAAACTATAAAAATTTCATACTCTTAATTAGCGTTGTATTTTTTGCTTTGTCAAAAAATACTTTTTCGCAATTAGGTGCTAAAGTTAATTTTGGTGCCGGAATTATTACAACAAATATTTTAGGAGAAAACAGAGCAAAAATGCCTATTGGTCCTACCGCAATTGAAGGTGATGCATTTATCGGAGGTAGTTTTAAAAATGCACAGCCGGGAATACAGGCAAAAGCAACATTTCTTTTTGATAGTAATCCTGATATAAGATTTGTTACAGCTTTAGATTATATGTTTTTCTCCGGTAAAGAGCGTTATGGTATCCCTCCAAATGTCAATATTGCTTATGAGCATAGCTTAAATATTGGAGCATTTGGATTAGGTGTGGAATACGTATGGGCAAATCTCGATTTTGCAAATGCCAAATTATATACAGGACTTGATTTAAAAGCATTTTATGTGCATAATATTTATGGCGTCGAAAAAATACGCTATTTGGATAGATTTAAAGAAGATGATATATATGAATTCCCTGTTAAAGATAATGCGTTGAGATTTGGCGGAAATGTAAAATTAGGTGTTGAAGGTAAACTTCGTGATAAATTTTTCGTTAATGCCGGTGTAAATATTGGTATTATGAATCTGATCGGAAGAGATAACGAAAGAGGCGAACTTCTCACCCCGCTGCCAATATTCGAATCTGAAGAAAATATGCTTTCTGTTCTTCAGGTATTTATTTTAATTCAATATAATTTATGATTATTTCGTAGAAAAGGAAATCTCAGTTTATAATGGATGAAACTTTGAAATTATACAAGTCCGATTGCAGACATTTTGTTGGCACTGTACCTTGTAAACCTCATAAACAGTTTGGCAAGCATTGTTACAATTGCGATGATTACACCCCAACCGACGGTATTATTTTAATAATAAAGCTCGGCGCTATTGGTGATGTAATTCGAACAACGCCTTTGATTCATAAAATAAAAAAAGAATATCCTGACAAAAAAATTTGGTGGCTTACTTATTCCCCTGATATTGTGCCTTCAGTTGTTGATTCGGTGTTCAGTTATAATGCAGAAAATATTGAAATATTGAAATCAACAGAGTTCGATATTGCAATTAATCTTGATAAGGATTTGCAGGCTGGTGCAATACTTAAGGCAGTAACAGCTCAGACAAAATACGGTTTTACTATACATAACGGTGTTCCGGCACCTGTAAACAAATTGGCTGATGATAAATTCATAACAGGACTCTTTGATGATGTCAATCAGGCGAACAAATTGTCATATTTACAAGAAATATTCAATATTTGCGGTTGGCAATTTGAAGGTGAAGAATACATTCTCGATTGCGACAATTCAATCAATTGGGAATTTTATAATAACGGGAAGAAAGTTGTTGGATTAAATACCGGTTGTGGTGCCCGCTGGATTTCAAGATTATGGTCAGATGATAATTGGATTGAGCTTATTGAAAGGCTTCAGGCTGAAGGGTATTTCCCGCTTTTATTGGGCGGTTCTCAGGAAGACGATAAGAATAAGTACTTTGCTGAAAAAACCGGAGCTTCTTATCTTGGTTATTTCTCATTAAGTGTGTTTATTTCGCTTATGAATAAATGCGATGCTGTTGTATCTGCTGTAACTATGGGTATGCATATTGCTGTTGGACTTAAAAAGCCACTCATTCTGATGAATAATATTTTTAATCCGTCAGAATTCGAACTCTACGGTCGCGGTGAAATTGTTCAGCCAGCAGTACCATGCAAATGTTTTTTCAGTCCAAAATGTAAAAATGATGATTATTTCTGCATGGATCATTTGAGCGTTGACTCCATTTTTAATGCAGTTGTTAAAAGTTTGTCTTAAGGTTATTAAAGATTAAAAAATGAGTAAATTTTATAATTCTCCTTCCGTTGAGCTGGATATTGAATCAGCAGGATTTGAAGGGGTATGCATTTCAAAATATAATGAAAAAGTAGTATTTACAAAATATACTGTCCCTGGAGATAAAGTACTTGCTGTAATACAAAAAAACAGAAGAAGATTTAACGAAGCGAAAGTTGAGAAGATTTTAGAAGAATCACCCCATAGAATTTCGCCACAATGCAAACACTTTGGTATGTGCGGTGGCTGTTCATGGCAGAATGTCAGTTACGATAAGCAGCTTGAGATTAAATCTCAAAATGTGATTGATTTATTCCAAAGAATTGGTGGTGTAGATGTCGGTGAATATTTGCCAATTGTCGGAGCTGAGAAAGACTTTTCCTACAGAAATAAGATGGAATTCTCTTTTGGTGCTTCCAGATGGCTTTCTGAAGATGAAATTAATTCAGGACTTCCAATTACCGATAAAGATTTTGCATTCGGTATGCACCTTCCGGGTAGATTTGATAAGATAATTGATATAAAATCTTGCGAAATCCAGCAACCTTACGCTAATGAAATATTAAATGCTGTCAGGTTATATTCACGTGATTACGGATTGAATGCATACAATGTCCGCACACATAATGGATTCCTTCGTGGGCTGATTATCAGACATTCTAAGCTTACTGATGAGTTTACAGTTATTTTGATGACAAAAACTGCTTATTCAGATGCCGAGAAAAAGTTTATAGATTGGTTCTCGAGTGATTTTGCCGGTCTTTTTACAAAGGTAGCAAATGTAGTACACGCTATTAATGAGTCTAAAAATCCTGTTGGTATATCATCTTTTGAAGTAATTAAAGGCGATGGTTTCTTGAGAGAAAATATTCTTGATGTTGAGTTTAAAATATCACCTTTTTCGTTCTTCCAGACGAATTCCCATCAATTGAATAAATTTATCAAAAATATTGTTGATTCTGCAAATATTAAAGAATCTGATACAGTATGGGATTTGTTCTGTGGTACCGGCTCTATTACTCTGCCTGCATCAAAATTTGCAAAAAAGGTTATCGGGATTGAATTGGTCGAATCCTCGATTAATGATGCTATTGAAAATGCTCTACTGAATAATTTAACTAATGTAGAATTTTATAGCGCAGACCTTAATAATAAAAAAATTCCGATGCTTCTGAATCAACTTGATAAACCCGATGTTGTAATATTTGACCCTCCTCGTGCAGGAATGAGCCCGAATTTAATTAATCATATTCTGGAAATTGAACCGCCAAGATTAGTTTATGTGAGTTGTAATCCTGCCACACAGGCACGTGATGTATCGCTTATGTCTGAAAAGTATTCTGTTGTTACAATTCAACCTTTTGATATGTTCCCTCAGACTTACCATATAGAATCTATTGTTGTACTTCAGTTAAAGGGGTAAATAATTTGCAGTTGCAGGAAATGAAATTCAGAGTCTCCGAAATTTTTTACTCAATTCAGGGTGAAGGCTCAAGAGCGGGTATGCCGTGTGTGTTTGTAAGGTTGCAAGGCTGCTCTCTCAGATGCTCTTGGTGCGATACTCCTTATGCACTTAGTGGCGATAAGGGTGTAATAATTATGAAAAGCGATGAAATCATCAGCCAAGTTATGTCATACAACTGCAACTTTATAGAATTTACAGGTGGTGAACCGCTCGAACAGCCTGATATTGTTCATCTTATGGAATATTTCATTAATCAGGGTAAGACTGTTGCCATTGAAACAGGGGGCTATTTAAGTGTAAAAGAAATCCCTTATGATGTTGTTAAAATAATTGATTTCAAAGCTCCCGGCTCCAAAATGGAAAACAGGAATAACCCGGATAATATTAAGTACCTCAACTATCACGATGAAGTAAAATTTGTGTTACTTGACAGAAATGATTATGACTGGGCTGTAAAATTTATTGCAGATAATAAACTCAGTAATAGAGTTGGGAATATCTTATTCTCGCCGGTATTTGGTAAGCTGGATTATTTGACACTTGCCCAATGGATACTTGAAGACCGATTAAATATAAGAATGCAGATCCAAATACACAAACATATCTGGCATCCAAATACACGAGGCGTTTAAGCTGAAACAGGTTCTTCTTTTGGTATTTTAAAAGGTATCAGAAGCTTAAACTCTGAGCCTTGACCAGGGCTGCTGACTACTTCGATTTTTCCTTCTAACAGTTTGATTAATTTAAAGCATATTGTCAATCCTATACCCATTCCGTCAAAATTTCGGTTAATTCCTTCGCTGCCTTGTCTGAATGGTTCAAATATGGATTCTATTTCAGATTCCATCATACCAATGCCGGTATCAATTACAGATAGCTGAATCCAAATACCGCCGATGGTTATAAACTCGCCTTTAAGAGTTATCTTTCCAGTGTTTGTGAATTTTACTGCATTGTCAATTAAATTAAAAAATATTTGGCTGAGAATGTTTATATCAGTATAAAATTTGAAATCATCTTTTACATCAATGTCAAAAGTAAGGTTTTTCATTTTTACAAATTTTGAATTTGAGTCATAGATCAATCTCAAAAAATCTTTGACTCCGGCTTCCTCGAAAAACAATTTTCTGTGACCAAGCTCGATTTCATTTAAAGTCAGAAGTGAATTTAAAGTAAGATTCAATCTATTTGCAGATTCTATTATCAAGCCTGTATATTCATTGATTTCATTGCCGGTTACAACATTCTTGTTGATTAAATTGGCAAATCCAAGAATACCATTAAGAGGCGTTCTTAGCTCGTGGTTAAGATTTGATAGTATTACATTCTTTACTTTCAGGCTTTGATTTATTTTTGTATGTGCCTGAACTAATTCATCCATAAGTAATTTTTTTTCTGTATAATCAGTTATGACTCCCTCTAACATTACATCATCAATGGAAGCTTGGATAGAAAATACTCTTTCCTGAAGCCATTTGATTTGTCCTCCGGAATCTTGAATTCTATAATTTATTTCATCAGGTTCAAATGTTTCAAATACTATTTTTCTGAAATTAAGATACTTTTGTTTGTCCTCCGGATAAATATGATTCAGAATAATATCGCTTGTCATATCATTTTTTGAAGGATTAAAACCAATTAGATTTTTGATTTGTGGCGAAATGTACTGAAATCCGTTCACTTGTGACATCAGATAGAAAACATCAGGTATATTTTCGACCAGTTTTTTATACTTTGCTTCACTTTCTCTAAGAGCTTTCTCAGCTTTAGATTTGATTGTTATATCATTAATAATAGTAAGTATGTTTAAATTCCCATTCAGAATAAGCGGACCGGAGAAAATTTCAACAATAATCAACTCTTCATTTTTTATTTGATGTGTTGTTTTAATATAATTTCTATTTTGAGAGGATTTGATAAATTGCTCAAGCTCTACATTGTGAGAATGTGATTTTACAAACAAATCTGAAATATGTAAATTTTTGAATTCATCAGTGGTGTATCCGTACAAATCTAAAGCGGCTTTATTAACTTCCTGTATTTTAAGAGTTTTATGATTTAGTAAAAGCGATGGTAAGTGATTATTCTCAAAAATTGAAACATAGTAGTTGTTTGTATCTTCAAGGTTTTTGTTGATAGACCTGATTTTATTCAAGTCGCTTCTGATAAGCAAGTGTATGATTATTGCAGCAGTTGTTACGTAAACTAATCCTTTGATTATAGAAATTGTTTTCTGGTTCGTTGAGTTTGTTAAATAGTCAAACAACAATGCATCGCTCAGCACAATCCAGAGAATACTCAGTATTAAAAAAATAAAAGGTGTCTTATATTCAACATCCTTCAAAAACTTCATCTTAGAACCTTTGACTGATTATGTTAATTATATTTGACTAAAATATGAAAAAAAAAGGAATTATAAAAATAAATAATCATTTCTGAGTAAAAAAATGTAACCCTATTTAACTCTCATAAGACCAACCCCAAAAAAAATAATTAATACAAAAGAGAATAATCAAGTATAATTGTGATATAATATTGCTTAACAAGGTATAATTACTTATTTTTGTAAAATTAAAATTATCTGATTAGGATTTCAACAATGCCAAGATTAAATATAAATATTGACCACATAGCCACCCTGAGACAGGCAAGATTAGGCACAGAGCCAGACCCCGTATTTGCAGCGCAGATTGCTATGCTCGCAGGTGCCGACGGAATAGTGGCACATTTGCGTGAAGACCGTCGCCACGTCAATGACCGCGATGTCAGACTTATTCGTGAAATAGTTGATACAAGATTTGATTTAGAAATGGCTGCCACTGAGGAAATTATCAAAATTGCCCTTGAGATCAAGCCTGATTTGGTAACAATTGTTCCGGAAAAGCGCACTGAACTTACAACAGAGGGTGGTCTTAATTTGGCTGAAAATATTGAAAAGTATACTGAACTCTGCGAAAGAATGCACGAGAAGAATATTATTGTCAGCTTCTTTATCGAACCTGATACAAAACAAATTGAAGCAGCTGAAGAGTGTGGCGCTGATATGGTAGAACTTCACACAGGAGTTTACGCCAATAATTACAGGAATATCGATTTAATGGTGCTTGAACTTGATAGAATTGCACATGCTGCTCAATATGCTAACGATAATATGCTTGAAGTTGCAGCAGGACACGGATTAAATTATTATAACATTAAAGATATGCTTGGGATTGGTGAGATTCAGGAGTACAGTATTGGTCACTCGATTATTTCCAGAGCTGCATATGTTGGTTTGGATAAAGCTGTACGTGAAATGATAGAAATAATAAATCGCGGTTTAGTCTGATGTGTGGCATTGCCGGCATTTTTGATTTAAGAGCAGAGAGCCGAATTGATAATTCTTTGCTTAAAAAAATGAGTGATGTGATTTATCACAGAGGTCCTGACTCTGATGGTCAGTGGATTTCTCCCGATAATGAATGTGGTCTTGCATTCAGAAGGCTTTCAATTATTGACTTGAGCGAATCTGGAAATCAGCCGATGCATACTGCTGACGGCAGATATCACATTGTGTTTAACGGCGAAATCTATAATCATAATAATTTTCGCACTGAATTTGAATACGATGGCAAAAAATACAATTCAAGAACTGATACTGAAACAATTCTTTACGGATACGAAAAATATGGCACAGGATTTCTTGAAAAGATGCTTGGAATGTGGGCTATTGCTATATGGGATAATTTTGAGAAAGAATTATTCTTGTCGAGAGACAGAATCGGAATCAAGCCGCTCTATTATTATTATAAAGATGAAATTTTAATTTTCGGCTCTGAAATAAAATCTATTCTGTGTCATCCGGATGTTCGAAAAGAGCCCGAATATCAACAAATACCAATTTACCTGAATTATACGATGAGTTCGGATACCCAAACTCTTTTCAAAAATATCAGAAAACTTCCTGCCGGCTCATTTATGAAATTTAAACGGGGATATGAACCGAGTGTTCATAAATACTGGTCACCCCTCAGGAACTTCAGTGGTTATACAGAACTTAACAAAAAAGAAATTGAAGAACATACGATTAATCTTCTGCGTGATTCGATTTCAGCCCGAATGATGAGTGATGTTCCATTTGGGGTATTCCTTAGTGGCGGAATTGATTCGAGTTTGAATGTTGCACTTATGAGTGAGCTGATGAGCAGACCTGTGGATACTTTCACAGTTGGTTTTAAGGAGCTCAGGAAATATAACGAGCTTGAATATGCAAACAAAATTGCAAAATTATTTAAAACTAATCATCATGAAATATTAATTGATGAGAAAGATGCCTTACCGATTCTTGAGAATCTGGCTTGGCATGAGGATGAACCAAATGGCGATCCCGTGTGTATTCCACTTTATTTTCTAAGTAAACTCACACGTGAGTCCGGTACTACTGTAATTCAGGTTGGCGAAGGGAGCGATGAGCAATTCATTGGCTATGACTGGATGAAGCGGGAGTATAATTTCAAAAATACATTCTGGAAAGCATTTAATTTACTGCCTGGATTTATCAAGAAATTCAAATCTTCAATCGCAATTAATACCGCAAAGTCAATCGGAAGATATGATTTGGGAGAATATTTCCGAAGGGCGGCAGCTGATGAAGAACTTTACTGGAGCGGCGTCTCAAAAATATCACCATTGATGCAGGAGGATTTGTTCGGTTCAGGTTATCAGCATTTAAAAAGCCAATCATGGCTCTTTGCTAAATATATGCATAATTTGGTTGATGTTGATTTTGCTGATGCTGATTATCTCCAAAGAATGATTTATCTTGAATTTCATCATCGCCTGGCTGAATTACTGCTGATGCGAGTGGATAAAATCACAATGGCTCACAGTCTTGAGGCACGTGTACCATTCCTTGACCATAGATTTGTGGAGTTTACTATGTCACTTCCACCACATATTCGTCTTCCTGAAAGTGGACTTACAAAGTCTGTTCTGAAAAAAGCAGTGGAAGGCATCCTTCCTGATGATATTATTTATCGCAAAAAGCAGGGTTTTGCTGCCCCTGTTAAGGAATGGTTCAGGACTAGCTGGTATGATTATGCAATAAATGAAGTGCTTGCATCTGAGCTTGTAAGGGGCGGGTTGTTAAATGCCGATTTTATCAAAAAACTATTTGAAATGCATAAATCCGGTAAACGAGACTATAAAAATGAACTTTTCCTGTTGCTTATGATTTCTGTTTGGTATCGTAAATTTTTCGGTTCTCAAAATTGAGGTTTAATATATGCTGATTGGATATTTCAAAAGTAGCATTTTCTCGAAATTTAGATTGAGCTTTTTTGTTTTAATATTATGCTCATTTGTTTTCAATTTTATAAAGATATATTCCCAATCTCAAACTCCAAATGAAATTCGACTGAAATATGCAGATAGTTTAATTGGTTCGATGGCTCCCGGAATTGAATTTCGTGAATTCTACGGAAATGTGCAGTTCGAGCACGGCGATGTAGATGTTCGTTCTGATTTCGCTAAACAATATGAAGCCTCTAACAAAGCCGACCTGATTGGCAATGTTGTGATTTTGCAAAGGACACTTACTCTAAAATCTCCCAAAATATTTTATAATGGAAATACTTCTGTTGCCCGCGCTGTTGACGGAGTTACAATCAAGGATAAAGAAACCTTTCTGAAAGCTGATTTGGGTAATTATAACACTCGCACCAGAATTGCCGAATTCCAGAAGAATGTCTTCATTGAAGATGATTCAGCTAAAATTATTTCGGATTTTATCATTCACAATCGCAATGACAGAAAAAGCGAGGCTTACGGAAATGTGTGGATTGTAGGACAATTCACAAATGCAATTTTGAAATGTGATACCTTGCTCAATGTGCCCTCAGAAAATTATTCATTTGCAATTGGAAATCCATTGCTTATGCAAATTGACTCATCTTTTTCACATATTGATACTACTTTTTACGGAGAAGATTCAATTCCCATCGAAAGAAGCGTTTATCTCTTTGATACTTTGTCAGTAAAGGCTGATACAATGCACGCTTACAGAGAACTATTCAACGAAAAGTATGTGTTCGTGGGTAATGTCGAAATCATACGTGGTGAAGTTAGGGCAACGGCTAAAGAATCAGTATTCTACAAGGATGAAGATTATATCACTTTGAGCGGAAAACCCGTGGTATGGTATGATTCGACTCAGCTTTACGGTGATTCTATTGTGATTCGTATGCCTGACAATGAATTAAAAGGTATTGAATCGTATAAAAATGCTATTGCCGTTTCGAGAAATGATACTGTTTCGCTGAAGAGATTAGACCAGATTATGGGAGATAAAATTATTATCGAGATTGATTCAGGTAAGGTTCAGGGAATTACAAGCATTGGTGATGCTAAAAGTTTGTATTTTTTCAGGGATGAAGAGGGCGAAAGCGGAGCAGACCGCAGAACAACTGATACAATTAAGGTACAGTTTGTCGAGGGTGAAGCTGAGGATATTATCTGGCTTGGTATGACTTATGCTGAATTTTTTCCTGAAACTTATGTATTCGGAAAAGAAGAATCTCACTACTTGCCTCTTTTTCAGTGGAATGATACCAAACCTCGAAGACCTGAAGTTATTTTCCCTTATCAAAGATTTGCAATTAATCCGAAAAATTTCTAATTGAATCAATATTATAAGATTATCTCTCAATACAAAATCCTGTAAATCAGACGAATATTACGACCTGCTTCCGGAATAATCTCCTTCAAGCGTGAAAGATGATTATAATATTCACTATTCAAAACATTGTCAAATGCTAAAGTAATATCATGAAATAAGCCACTATTTTGAAATTTGTACTCTGCAAATCCACCTAAAACTATGTATCCATCTGTTGTACTTTCGAATCTGTCAATTCTCGTCTGCTCAAGTGCAAAGCGTGTATTAACTCCTGCTCCAAATCCATTCAGGCGATATTTCAACCCAATATTTCCGAATGCCGGCGGAAAAAATGGTAGCGGTATATCGTCGCTTAAATTATGACCATAATTGATAGATAATCCTGAATTAAATTGAAATGTCCTAGTAATATCCAACTTAAAATTGGCTTCAATACCGGCTATCCTTGCTTTAATTTCACTACTTGAAAATATCGGAAGAAACTGAGCCCAGTTAGTATCGCCAGTGTTTCTAAAAGTTATGTAAGATGAGTATTCATTTAGATATGCTGTAATAAAGAAATTTCCACGTCTGATATTTTGGTCATAAGAGAGTTCTACTGAATATGAAGTCTCCGGTGATAAATTTGAATTACCAATTTCGTATGTATAAGAAGCAAGATGCGGACCACCTGAATAAAGCTCCTCAATTGAAGGCTGCCTGTTGTTGCGACCTAAATGCAATATTAAATGTGAATTATCGCTTGTTTTTAGAGCTCCGGAAACAGCTCCTGAAAGAAGTAGCATTTCACGGTTTCGAGGAGGCTCAGTTTTGGATTTTATTGCAAGCGGTTCATACTTTGAATAATGAATTCGCGAGCCATATTGCAGAGTAAATCTATCATAATCAAGTTTTTGAGTGTAGTAAGCTGCAAGACTTACTAATTCAGTATTTGGAGTGAATACAAAAGCACCGTAAGTGTGATTTCGCGAGTTGAAGCTAATACCAAAATCAATATTATTTGTCAAATCGTCTGATTTTTTTGAAAAGTCAACATTTCCGAAATAATCCACAAGTTTGAATTCTGCTCCTAAGATGCCGCTATACTCATATTCATAATGGTGATAATATGTTCGCGAAAAATTAATATCAATATTATCAAATAAATCACTGTGAATGTGAATTATTGAGCGTAAATTAATATTTCTGTAAACCATGTCAATATTAACACCATTTGGGTGGGCGCCAACGACACCTCCGGGAACTCCATAACTATTTGAAAGCGATGTAAAAGAACCACCACTAACGAAATTCTGCCCAATATAAGAGCTTCCAAATGCAAAACTTCCGGCTTCTCCGTTTGAATTTCCAAGTTTGCCAACTGGAGTAATCATATTGTCAAATTTACGATATGAGCCCTCACCGTGTAAACCGATATTTCCTAAAGTGTAATCACCTGAGCCGGATGCAGAAAACCCTTCATTGACGGATTCGCCAAGCAAAATAGTCTGAAAACTCGGTTTTTCGTGCTTTTCAACCGGTATCTGATTCCCTGTAATTTTGACAAGTCCGACAGCTGCATTAGTACTGCGTTTAAGTGCATCAACGCCACGAAGGATTTCGATTTTTGAAGCAGATGAAACTTCTGGAGATACTGCATGGTCAAGCGATGTTCCGGATAAATCGGCAATAATTGATTCATTCATTTGAAGTTCGACCCTATTCCCGCCGAAACCTCTTAGAATTGGTCTTGATGTAGCTACACCCATTGAGCTGATTGTAACTCCTGTAATATCAGCCATGCTCTCGCTGATTGTCTGCTTTAGATTACGCTTTAATGCGTTACCCTCAATAGCGTAATTTTCACCTGTGATTTTATCAATTTCATTCTTGTAATAATGCCCTGTAACAATAACATTTGGAGATTTTATTCCTTCAGGCTTTAAATAAATTCTTATAAAATCTTTACCTTGCTTGATTTCAATTTTCTCTTCAAGCTCTTTATAACCGGCACGCCTGAAAGTTAAATTATGACTTCCAGAGGATAAATTAAGATAAGCCAAACCGAGACTGTCAGTATATTTAATTAATTCATTATCAGAATAAATTTTGACTTTATCAACAGGAAGACCAGTTTCGATGTCTGATACTTTTAATCTTAGCTGAGTATTATCCGGGTATACTGAAGGTGAAAAAATAATCACTCCTGCAATAGCGTAAACCATCGCAGAAGTGAATGATAAAATTAATTTCAATTGAATCTCAAATGATATTTTAGTTCTCTTTTTGAGATTTCTTAATATTAATGAATCTTGCAACATAATATCCTGTAGCACCAAGACATGCTATGCTCATAGTGGAGAAGACTGCGATTCGGCGTTGACGCTTTTCGATATCTTCCACCTTGCCCGAATTAATTGCCATAGCACCGGTTGTTAACGCAAATACAAATGTAATTCCAACCAATATATGTGCAATCAAGCGGTTTCCTTTTTGCATAGCTGGAGCCATCGCTATAATAATTAATCCGACGATAGGACCTATCAATGCCGTTAGCGGTCTTTCAGGGTTGCTGAAAAACGAATAACTTCCGGCTATAAGCAAGATAATACCATTAATATATGCAACAATGTGTGGATTGTTCATCTCTTTATCCTTAAATTGATTTTAAAAAGTGTTGGTCATCTTTATCATCGGAATAACGTAATTGATAAACAAATCTTATTCTACAACTACTTTTATTTTGCCTGAGCGAACATCATTATGGTCGCCATGCATAACAAAGAACTCAATTTCTGTAATTCCAACTGCTTTACCTTCGAGGTGAAATTCCCATTCTTCACCATCATGTCTGTCAACTTCAAACAGGTTTTCATTTGTGATTGACCATGATAACTTATAGTCTGTATCGCTTGGAGGGTCAATTTCCTTTTGGTTTTTGTCAAAGAATTTAATATCGAAGTGGTCAGTCTTTTCTCCGGATTTGACTGTAAATTCCTGTTTCGAATCAGCCAAAAACTGACCACGGAAAATCTTGATAAATCTTGCAGAAGTGCCATCAATGAAGACCCAACCTTCCGGTTCAAAGTGGTCACTATGGTCGTGAGTGTGGTCTTCACAAGAAATAAATAAGAAAGCAAATATTGCAAATAAAGCTAAAATAATGTTTTTTTTCATTTTTCTAAATCCTAAATTTTGTTGATAAAAATTAAATGTCTAATGCGCAGTAATACAAATTTGTCAGTCTGAGCGAAGTCGAAGACTAAAATAGACATTTCTTCTACACCGAATGTGACAGAACTTTTTTTTACTTAACTATAAGAGATCAAATATTTTCAACAAAAAGGCGGGGATTTATTTCTGAGAGTATGTTTGGAATGATTGACATTAATTATTGAGTAAAAAATATTATCAATAATTAAATTTTCAAAATTTGGAGTTAAACTACATTCTAATAGAAAATTTCTATCGTAATTTTTTAAAACTTTACAAAGATTACATTCATCATAATTGAGCTTTTTGCCCTCTAAATCACGAAAAGTAATATCATTGTTTGATAAAAATTCAGATGCGCAACCTGAGCAACCACAAAAATGTGATTCATCCTGATTGTGATGATGAAAATATCCTGCATAATTAACAAACACAAAACTAACAGCAAGTATAACCGGAATTATCCTTGCTGATAAAATATTTGCAATATTTGAAAATTTGACTGGCATTATTGTCTTATGACAATAACTCTAAGAAATTATTTTTTATATCAATAAAATAATTATCTGCTACCATAAGGCTTTTGTAAATAAACATTAGCTTTAGTATGTGAATTATCAAAATTCTTCATATTGAGGACGGCATTGTAGTATTTTTTTGCTTCCTCCCTCATCCCTTTTAAATCATAGAGATTGCCTAAATAAATATTTACATTAACAGTAAAACCTGAATCTTCTGTATCAATTATTTTCCCCTCATTTGCTTTTAGGAAATACCGCAATGCAGATTCCCGATCACCTTTTCTCATTAGTGAAAGCCCGATATAATACATCGCTTCACGGGCTGTGAAATTATCATAACCAACATACTTGTCCATACAGCGAATCAGAACTTTTCTCCATTCGGCTTCATATTCCTCCTGACTGCCTTTTCTAACGAGTATTCGGGAATAATATCTGTGAAAATATGGATTATTGTTATAAGTTTCAAAAAGTTCTTTTGCAATTGAGCCAGCTAAATCATATTCTTTTTCAAATGTATTATAAATCTGGAGCAACACTACTCTTGCTTCGACAGCAGCGTATCTTGCTTTTCTGGAAGCGGCTCTGAGTTGATAAATTCCCAACTGTTTATCCCCTCTTGGGAAAAAGGTCATGAGTGGTTTAACCATTGGAAATTTTTCAGGTATAGCAATTGCAAAATAATTATAAATTCCGGTACCAAGCATTATATCATGATTTGCAGGTGCAAGTTTCTGGCATCTGACCATAAGATTATATGCAGCAGCACCGTCTGAAGCGGATTTTACCCAGCTTTCCCTTTGAGCAAAATGTCTGCCACGATAACCCATAGCTCCAGCCTTGAAGAATAAGGCTGTAAGGTCAAATTCATTCGTATCCAATATCTTGTCGCAAATATTAATAACCTTCTGAATTCTGTCTTCAAATGGTTGGTCAAATTTTTTTGTTTCGCGGTGAAGAGTAATCTTCCACCAGTAAACCATTGCATCTAAGAAATATCCTGCCGGATGTTCCGGATAGATATTAATGATTTTCTTGAAGCAAATCTCGGCTTTGTCAAATTCAACATTGTAAATATGATTTGTACCTTCGCGAACAAGGCTGTCAGCATCGTGACGCATAATAACCCATTGAGCATTTGACTCGAATGAAATTGAAACTAAAAATGCGACTAAAATTAATAAAACGTTTTGAATTTTCATATTTAAAATAACATTATAAACTATTTTTACTTATATATCCTTTTGACGTAAGATATGCATTTTTATAACAAATTAATATTTTTTGAAACTATAAATAATAATTAGCGTATGACATAATGAAAGGTTTAATTAATATTTATCGGAGATAATAAGATGAAATCCCAATTCAAGATTTCGTTGACTGCTTTTATTGCTATGATGCTTTTTACTGCATATAGTTCATATTCCAGTACACCTGAAACTATGTTTGTTAAAGCAAATATGACAAGTTCCAATAGTTTTGTCAAAGTCGCTGATAACCTGAATATGGAAAAAGGAGTCATTGATTCATATTTTAATGAATCAAACCAATTACTGACATTAATCTATGACGCTTCGCAAATTTCAAAAAATGACTTGATTGAAAAAATCAAAAAAGCCGGTTACAGGATTTCAATTGTTTCTACGTCAATTTCGGGCAAATCAGTTCAGGATTTGCCCGGAGATACAGCTCATAAAGTTGTTAAATAAATTTCCCGGTATTTAAGAAAAAAAATTATATTATTCGCCCTCGCATTTGCTTGATTTCCGAACGCCTCTTTTTGTGTTCAAGTCTTCTTTCTTTTGTTGCAGCACTTGGTCTGGTTCGCTTTCTTTTTTTTGGCTCGACTGAAGCAGATTTCAAATAATCAATCAGTTTTGTGATTGCCGTTTGTTTATTTGTTAGCTGACTTCTTGATTCGCGTGAATTTATTATCAGCTCACCTGCGCTATTAACTCGTTTGTCTCCGGAAAGCAATATCCTTTGTTTTATATAATCCGGTAGAGAACTATCTGTAAGATTAAATCGCAATGTAACAGCACTTTCGACTTTATTGACATTCTGACCTCCCGGTCCTGAGGAGCGGGAATATTCAAACTCGATATCAGATTCATTTATGATTATATCGTCTGTTACTCTTAGCGGCATATTGTAAAATTCTAATCAATCCATAAACAATAATTACAAAAATAAGGATTTCTTACAAAATATTATGTGTTTCAATATATTAAGTGTGTTATGAAACTCGAAATTCTTAGTTGAAAAGACAAATAAAAATTATTCTTCTGAAATTTCTTCATGACTGCTATCAATTATACTCCTCTCCCGAATCTTGCATACAGTCTGAAAGTCGCAATATTGACAAACCTGGTTATCAGCCGGCAATGCTTCAAATTCAGAGTTAGTGATTTTGATAATTATATCTTCTGCCGCACGTATTGATTCATCCAGCATTTCCTGTGGATTGATGTCAGCTTTAAGATTGGTTTTAAAAAATTCAGTACCTGCAAGTTCATTGTTTGTCATTAGTACTAACCTGGTATTTTTGTATTTCCCTTTTTCTACTTTAGGACGCAGGATATAATAAGCAGCACCTTTCATTTTGGTATTAATACCAAAATAGTTTGTGAGTATTTTGTTTATTGCCACTGAGTATAATGGCATCTGAAAGCTTCTGCCTGATTGGATTTTTTGATTAGTAAAATTACCATTATCCGTGCTTTTATAATCAACAGTAGTAAATTTCGTTTCCTGTGATTCAGGATTATAGCCTGAATCTCCGGCAAGCTCAATTCTGTCAATTTTGCCTCGAAGCCTGATGGAGTTTGGAAGTTCAATTTGTGGAATACCCGAACCCATACCAAATTCAAGCTCAAAAAGTACAGGGTAAGACAAAAACTGCTCTAATCGCTTATATTCAGACTCTATGAAAATCTCCGCCCATCCTTTAACTTTATCGGTACCTAATATTTCACGTTTAATTGATTGAATATAAGGATGATCAAGTCTGATGTCATCGAATTCTTTTTCGATAATTTCGTTGAGGAGCATCAGCAAGTCATTTGGAATATGTTTCGTTATATTCACAGGTTTCAATTCGGGTAAATTGTAATTTGGGTTTGTTTCGGGTCTAATCCAGTTTTCTGACGAAATGGATTGAAGCTTTAAATAGAACTTGTACAAAATGGAATGTAGAATATTCCCATAATCCATTGAACTAAAAATATTGTCATCATCTTCCTGAGATTTCAGACGCAATATTTTATTTGCAAAATATTTATAACTGCAGCCGGCAAATGTATCAAAATCTGTTGTCGAATAAACCCTGTCAATTGATTTTTCTAAATATTCTTTGGAAGCTTCGTTCAATGTATAGAAGCTATTGTCAGCCGTGAGGTTTTGTTTGGTTACTACTTTCTCAAAATAGTCAATTAAACCTGAAATATTTGCAAAATCGGAGTATCGAGACATATCCAACCTGACATGATTTAATCTTGCTTCCATAATAATTCTACTAATCATTGACGATGCTTCAAAGCGATTGGAGATTGATTTTAGCCAAGGATGCAAATTGATGTATCTTGAAAGATTCTCAGGACTTATTTGAAAAATATTTCTATCTTTCTCAAGTCCTGTAACTTTTATCAGTGAGTCAATAAAAGACGACCTTGCTGATTCAAATCCGGATATTTTGTTGCAATAAGTTAAATATACTTTTTTTTCTTTGCTTCCGAAATACTCTGCCCCATTAATAAGAAACTGATAAAATTGTATCTGTTCAGACTGTAAGTGCCTTTGCTCACTATCTTTAAGCTCTTTTCCAAGAAATTGTTCCGGTTTATAGGGAAGCGGAAAAACTCCGTCGTTAAGTCCGCAAAGAATAGTAACCTTGTAAGGTATGTGTCTTATTTGTTCAACTGCCGTAACACTAACTCCGTAATTTTGTCTTTCACGTGTTTGATATTTGGCTCCGGAAATTGCAGTTTTTAATTTACTTAGCAATTCACTCAAAGGATAAGTTTTGGATTTTCTGTCCTTCAAAATTGAGCAAAATTCATTTACGATTTGTAAAAGTACGCCTAAAGCTTTGGAGAATCTTTCGATACGCTCTATTGCAATATCATAATCATAGCCACGATTATCGCTGTATTTATTATTTACATCATGATATAATCCATTAATTTTTTCAATAAAGTTAAATCTTGCGATAATATCTTTTTCGATTAACAATTTAAATTCATCGGGCGAATATAAATTCTTAATTTTAGGCAGCATTCCGCTGAATAATTTGAAATCAGTAAGAGCTTTTTCATAAGATTCAATTTTTTCGGCAATTATGTTTCTATCCATTTCATAAATTTCATGTTCACCGGACTGCAATTTCGGTTTTAAAAATTCAATCATTGATGAAATTCTCTTAATCCAAAACTCAGCGTTAAGCGAGTAATTGCTTTTTGAAAGTCTTAATTCCGCAGCGATTTTAATTAAATTTGATTTGTCAATACTGCTTCCATTCTCATTCTTAATTTCAAGGAAACTGCTGTCCAGAGTCTTGAAAACGTCAATATATTTGAAACCGCCGGCGATAGTATCAAGAATAGATACAACTGAAATAACTAACGGAGATTGTGCAAGGTCATATCTGTCCGAGAAATCTGCCGGCACTCCTTCTATGCTGAAATAAGACCGCAAAAGAGTACTGTAAATGTCTGTATTGCGGCTTACAACGGCAATATCAGATGCTTTGTATTTGTGCTCTAAAATCAGATATTTGATTAACTTAGTAATATATTTGACTTCATCTTCCTGAGTATCAAATTCGAAAATGTTCAGATAATCGCTTAGACCTCTGTATTTTATATCTTTTTCTACATTAAAAAGCCATCTTTTGAGAAAATATTTAGGCTCAGAATTAAGCTCTGTTTCAGGGTTTATATGCTGATTTATGATCTCATCATCTGTATAGAAAAAGTTGTAACCCGCAGTTAATAAAGTGCTTTTCATTTCAGCAAGATTTCCAAAAAGCGGTCCGTTGATTTCAGAAAAATCAAGATGAACAGATACAGGAATTTCGCTTGTTGCAAATTTTGAAAGAAATTCAACTTCAGGCATCTTGAACTCGCTGAAACCATAAACTAAAATTTGCTTAATATTACCGTCAGCATTTATTAGGTCGTCAAAGTAAGATTTGTCAATATTAGGATTTTTTATAAAATATTCATCTGCATTTCTAAGCAAATATTTGATTATATATGGTGCATCAATGTACTTATCTGATAGCAGGTTTTCATATTCTACTAATATATGAGCTATGTCTTTGAACTTTTTGAAGTCTTTAATACCTGTCTCGTCTGTTTCGAGCTTACTCAGGTCATCAAACATTGATTTGCTGTTAATACCATCTTCGCGAAGTCCGTAAACAATGTTTGCAAGTCGCTCAATTACGTGATGATTTAGCTTACGGCTGCGGGATTTGTAAAATTCAAGTCGGCAGTTGTCAATGGCTTCTTCTGTGAGAGCTAATCTGTATGATTCAGAAATTTTTGTAAAACGGTTTGTTTTTGAGACCGCCTGAAAGCACAAACCGGAAAATTTTTCAAGATTATAGATATTGATTTTTCCACTGGGTTGATTGTTTATACGAAAATACTTTTCAATAATCTCATATTTTAAGAAACGATTAAGCCTTCCGGTTGGCAAAATTAATATGAAATCATCAGTTTTTTGATTATTTACAGCATCATTAATCAACTCTTCAGCTGACATGGGAAGTTTTTTGCCTTTAAAAGCCTTATTATGAATTATCAGTGCCATAAAATTTTTCCGGATTTTACATTTTCAGATAAGCAAAATAGTCATTTTTTTGATATTATCATTATTTTATTTTCAAACTATCAAAAAATGATAAATTCTTGTAATTTGAAATTGTTTGATTATTCAATTATAAGTAATAAAAATATCAGACATTTAATGACGTCATTTACTTTACTGTCAAAACATTTTCAAAATATCTCTAAAACAAGAAAATTTGATTTTAAATAATTACTCACAAACTAATTATAATTTTTTAAGTATTTTTGTACTTATGAATTTTCGCAAATTTAAAATTTATCCGATATGGAAATCAAAAAAGAAGAAGAATTCAATTCGATATTAGTATATGCAATGCTTTGGCGGCATAAAATTCTGATATTTTCAGTAACATTTGTAATTGCTCTAATTGCAGCAATTGTATCAGTTTTGTTTTTGGAAAATGAATACAAAGCAACAACTAATGTCGTTCCACCTCAATCCGGCTCAATGATGGACAATGCCCTTGGCTCAATTTCCGGAGCACTCAAAGACATCGGTCTAACCAAGCTTGGTGGTTCTGGCGGCGACAGCTATGATTTTATTGTCGTTCTTGAAAGCCGAACTGTCAAGGATTCCATAATTCATGAATTTAATCTTCCGAAAATTTACGATATTCCGGATACTATAATGTCACTTGTTCGCGAAAAATTTGAAGAAAATCTGGAAATCAATTACGAGCGTGAAGGCAATTACACTGTCTCAATTTGGGATACTGATAAAAATCGCGCCGCTGAGATGGCAAACCGCTACATAGAAATCGCAAACAATGTAGCAGTTAAGCTCTATCGCGAAGAAGTTGCCATGAACAAAAAAAATATGGAAGACAGAATGACAGATACTGATTCCACAATCAGAGCTATAAGTGATACTTTAGAGAAATTTTCACGCCGAACGATGATGTTTTATCCAACAGAGCAAGCTGCGGCTCTTAGTAAATCACTTGCAGAACTTAAAAGCGAAGAAATCAAATATGAAATGTTCGTTGATTATTATTCCAAACTTTATGGTGATGATGATTATGTCACTCAATCAATAAAAGGTCTCAAAGATAAAATGTCATCCAAGATTGCAGAAGTGAAAACTAAGCCCGGTTTTGCCGGAAATTTTTCGCTGGATGAGGCTGCAGGAGAAGGTATTGAGTTTATGAGATTATATACTGAGCTTGAAACTTATTCAAAAGTTAAAGCATTTATGCTACCAATGATTGAAAAAAACAAGCTCGACGAAACCAAGAAAATGAAGAATCTGATGGTGCTTGATTATGCAATACCTTCAGATAGAAAGGACAGACCTAAGCGTTCTCTAATTGTTGCCGGTTCTGCTTTCGGCGGTTTTGCACTTACTATATTCATAATACTTATTGTAAATTCTTTAAGAAATCTTAAGAGCAGAATAAGCCAAGTTGACCCAAAGAATGTATGATAAAAATAAAATAGCAACTTTTAATCAGCTCCTTGCCATAGACAGACCTATAGGCAAGATTGGAGTATTACTGATTGTAATAATTGCCGGTACTATAACCGGTTTAAGTATATATATTGAATTGTATTTATACGTTCTTCCCGCCCTGATTGCTATGCCACTTATTTACCTTTTGCTTGTGCGTCCAAGGATTTGGCTGTATGCAGTAGCTGCTTCGACTGCGATATTTTTTCACGCAGGTGATGAAGGTGTCGGAGCACTTGATGTTATGCTGGGAATGTTTTATATTGGTAGTATAGCTGTTTATTTTGTACGAAAGGGACTGATTCTGAAAGAAAAAATCATTCTCAACTGGGGCGATTGGGCTATTCTGACATTTTACACATTATTGCTTTTTAATTTTTTTATCGCATATTTCAATGATGTACCTCCAATGAATTGGGTTCGGGAATATCTTTTAGTCAGTATTTTACTTATATATTTTCCTGTGAGAGATGCACTCAAAAATGAAAACGATGTCAATGCGTTCTTGTTTTTTTTAGGTGTGATTATCATATTTGCAGGTATTTATCAAGTTATAGAATATTACAACAAAGTAAATACTGATCTTGTTTATGCATATCAACTGAAAAGTTCGATAACAATAAATCAAACGCTATACACAGCTGCATCAATTTATGGATTCATTCTGGCATTTTCACAGAGAAACAGAGTGCGTGAAATTATTGTAATTGCAATGACTTCGCTTTATGTGGTGTTTCTCGTTTCGACATTTTCAAGAACATTTTGGCTTGTTTTGGCACTTGCAATTCTGCTTATGTTTTTTCTTTTACCAGCAAAAATGAAAGTTCGTTTTTTGACATATTTGGGTGTGATAACAGTCGTGCTGCTGTTCGCCACTTTTCTTTTTATGCGTGATAAAGCTGATATAGCCCTCGAAGTAGCGTTTTCGAGGCTGGAGTCTTCATCTGCAGGAAGGAAAGACCCTTCGCTGATAGCGAGATTCAAAGAATGGGAAAAAGTCGAATATCACATCAGGCAAAATCCATTGGGAGGCAATGGACTTACAAAGACATTCTCATTCCATTTTCCAATAAATAGCCGAGCACGTCATACACATATTATTCATAATGGATACTATTGGTTGCTTTACAGGACAGGGATTCCTATGACATTGCTGTTTTTATTTTTCCTCGGATTTTATACAGTTAAATCAGGAAAATTATTAAAGTATTCAAAAGACCCGACCCACAGGGCGCTTCTTATAGCTGCATTATCCGTACTACTGTCACTGTATATAGTTAATACTACAAGTTCTCAGTATTTTTACCGGGATGGAATATTTGTCACGGCTCTTTCAATTGCATTCATTGGAGTAGCGGAAAGACTAATAAATAAGAAACAACTTGCTGACGAGGTAAAAAATGGCATATAGAAGTTCATTCGGGGATTCACCCGAATTTGCCTCAGGTGGAAGATACAAATTCTCGAAATATCTTGTATTTGCAATCATTTTAATCTTCTCGGCAAGACTTGCTCAACTTCAAATAATTGAAGGTGATAAATATAAGTCTGTTTCCGAGGCTCAGGCAATTAAGCGAGTCAGAATTGAACCATTTAGAGGAAATCTTTATGACAGAAATAACGACCTGGTTGTTCATAACGAAGCTTCATTTTCAGTAACTCTCACACCTGCAAATTTCAATCCTGCAGTAATGCCACTTCTTTCCTCAATACTTGAGATGGATTCTACAGAAATTCAAGCTGAAGTTAAGAAATATCAGACGTATTCAAAATTTAATCCAATCAAAATTTACAGGGATGCTGATTTCAGAATAATTTCTCTGATCGAAGAATACAGCGATGATTTGTTCGGAATTGATGTTGTTGTCGAGCCAAAAAGGCTCTATGAATTTTCCGGCAATATGGCGCATCTCTTGGGATATACCAGAGAAATATCACGTCAGCAGCTTGACAAACTTCCATATTATTTCCCGGGGGATTTGATTGGTCAGTCAGGCATTGAAAGAACTTATGAAAGTGATTTGCGTGGGCGTGAAGGCGTGCAGTATGTTGCTGTCAATAAATTCGGTCAGCGGGTTGCCGGATATAACGACGGCGCCAACGATATTCCCGCAAAGAATGGTTTTGATTTATATATTGGTATTGATATAAAGCTTCAGGAACTTGCTGAAAAACTACTTGACGGAAAACGCGGGAGTGTAGTGGCAATAAATCCGAAAGATGGCTCTGTCATCGCAATGGCAAGTAAGCCCGATTACGACCCGCGAAGTTTCTCAGGGAAAATCCCACCCGGGCTATTCAGGGATTTAAGCACTGACCCCGCTTCCCCACTGCTTCACAGAGCTATAATGTCTCAGTATCCACCCGGCTCAACTTGGAAAATGCTCATAGCACTTGCAGGACTTCAGGAAGGTTTAATTTCAGAAAACAGTTCTATATTCTGTGGCGGCGGACTGCAGTATGGAGGCAGATTCCGCAAGTGTCATGGTGCTCATGGTAATACTTCTGTAAGAAATGCTATTAAGACATCGTGCAATGTATTTTTCTATACTCTCGGTATGAGACTTGGATATGAAAAATTTGAAAAATATGGCAAAATGTTCGGTTTCGGAATGAAATCCGGAATTGACCTACCCCATGAGAATCAGGGCTTGCTCCCTACAAAATCATGGTTAGAATCCAGGCTCGGAAAAGGCGGAGCTTCTGAAGGAAGGCTTGTTAATTACGGAATCGGGCAGGGGGAAATTCTTACAACCCCTCTCCAAATTGCAGCCTACGTAGCAACTATTGCAAATGAAGGCACTTACAATCAACCTCATATTGTGACTCATATCCGAAATAATATCACTAATAAAAAAGAAGAAATTAATTACAGAAGTGAACAACTTCCGATTGATAATAAGTTTTTCAAAATTATCAAAAATGGTATGTTCGATGTCGTTAATGTCGCTGGTGGAACTGCATCAATTGCAAGGCTTGACGATGTGGATGTTTGCGGAAAAACAGGGACTGCCGAGAATCCACACGGTAGAGACCACTCATGGTTTGTTGCTTTTGCTCCGAAAGAAAACCCCGAAATTGCTATATGCGTATTTGTTGAAAATGCCGGATTCGGTAGTCAGGTAGCCGCTCCGATTGCTCACAAAATACTTGATACACATTTTCACCCTGATAAATATGACGAGTATATGGGATTTGTTAAGCGTCGTCCGAAAGTTGATTCTACAGCTATTATGATTGACTCTGTTTTAGCTGTTGAATAACAACAACTTCAAAATTAAAATTATTAGTATTTTGCAAAACTGAAATATTTATTTATGTTTGTATTGTTGATTTCGACAAAACAGGAAAAGTAGAATCAGAAGGTAAGTTATTTAAAATTTGACATATAAGTAAGCGTTGTAAAATACTGAATGATGGTGGAAAAGCAAAGAGTAAAATAAGTTTGCAATCATGACTTTTTAAAAGGTTTAAAATGTGGAAAGATAAAATTGTTGTAGAAGTCAGAAATACACGTGAGAAAATCTTAATTGAAGCAAATTATGACATTTCAGCTATCCTTAGGGATATTTTGAAACAACAAAATTTGAATCCGAATAAAGTTGTTTCATTTGCATCTAAATCAAAATTAGCTGAACTTGAGCTTTAATCAGCGTTCCATTGATAAGCAATATGAAAACAAGGACTGAATATATAAACAATCATAAAATTACTATAATTCAGGAGCCATCTCAGGATTTGAACGATGATATTCCTAATGAAATTGAATTTGATTTAAAAACAATTTAAAAAAATCCTTATATCAAAAGCATTTACCCGTCTATAGATCTTGAACCGGACATTGCAAAATATTTCAAAAACTCAAAGCAAGTTAATCACTTTCTTAAAAAACGCATACGAGAACTTGAGTTAGAAATGTCATGATGTTTTAATAGTTTATAGTATAACGCGCCAGATGTAAAAAAGACAGAATAATTATTATATTTGTAAATTAAGGTAAAATATGAAAGAGAATGAACAAATTTTCGCAATGATGGATAGGTTAAACAAACTTGAAAAGAAAAACAACTTTTTAAGAAGAATGAACTATATCTTAATATTTATAGTTGTACTTATTCCAATTCTTGGATTTCAGGTATCATCTCAATTTTTCAAAGTTATAGAAACAGAAAAGCTGATTCTTAAAGATAAGAAAGGTAAAGAAAGAGCCGTATTATTAATGGATGGTGATGTTGTTAAGTTCCGGCTGAAAAATTCTAAAGACAGTGTTATGTGTTTGATTGGAGCAACAGAAAGCCATGGTTATATAAATATTAAAAGTGAAAGTGGGAGAAATATAAATATTCAACCACGTGAATTAGAAATAAATGGTTCAGATGGTAATAGACTAGTTTTAGGTTATCATACTGAACATATGTGGGATTCTTTCGGAATGAGGATTGATAAAGATGCGGTTATTTGTCACTTAAATGTCGGTGAATTGTCTTTTAGGGATGGTAATTTCCCTCTTGCTAGGTTTGATTCAAAAAGAATAATTTTTTATAAAAGACATTCTACTAATTTTATAAATTATCAACCAAGGATAGAAATTGCAAATGACAAAGATGATGGAGCCTACATTAAAATTTATGATAATAAATACAATTTAAGAACTTCTATTGGAAACACAACCACAATTGACAATAAGGGACGGAAAATTAATAACCCTGAATCATCTATTATTCTTTTTGATGAAAACGGAAAAGGACTTTTTCAAGCACCACAATAAATAATATTAAGGAAAAAATGAATAATCAAGAAGAACAATTTAATATATTTTTAGAATCTCTTTTAAAAGCAACAGAGAAAATACCCGAAGGTTATTTTATGATACCAGTTGCATCTAAGGAGGAGGCTATTTATAGAGAAAGGTCATATTGTTATGAATTATATCATAACATTAAATTGGAATTACCCAATGATTTTAATTTCACTTTAAGTGGTGAATTAGATAAAAAAGGACATCCTATAATATCACAGAAATGCGGAGAAATAATACCGGACTTTTTAGTTCATAGACCAGGAAAAATGGGATTAGAAGATAATTTTGTAATCATAGAAGTTAAGTCAATTAAGAATACCGATGATAATGAAATTTCAAAAGATTTTCGTAAATTAAAATGTATGACAGAAATAGAAAATGGCTACTATAGAGGAATTCATTTGATTTATGGATATGATGATTCGGAATCAGGAATTAAAATTAAAGAAATATACAAAAAAAAATGTAATACTGAAAAGGTATTATTGATATTTCATAATAAACCTTGTACAAAAGCAGAAGTTTGTGCACCAAATATGCCAATTTAATTTATATTTATAAAACTTGATATAGACATGAAAAAAAATCATACTATTGCTCGTACTATTAGTTGTTTTCAGATATGGTTGTACATCGCAGACAACAGAAGATTCTAACTAAAGTGGGATTTCAAAATTCGATATTAAAGACTTAAAGGGTAATATCCAGTAGGGAACGGTTTTAAACCGTTCCCTACATTTTCATTTTTAATTGATATTATTTTCATCATCATTCCAATTTAAAGGATTATTCAAGATGTATTGTCGAATATTATACAATGAATTTTCATTTCGAATAATGTGGTCAAAAAAAGATTTTTGCCATTGAAATATTATTTCCCCATATTTTATATTTATGTTTTTTGATGAAAATGTTTTAAATCCACGAATTATTTCCGACAATCCATGATTTTTTTCCGTATGAAACGGTTTCAAACCGTTCCCTACATTTTCATTTTACATTTGAAACGGTTTCAAACCGTTCCATACATTATAATTTTCAATAATCACAATTCCATGAATATGATTTGGCATAATAATAAATTCATCCAATAAACAATTTTTATAATGATTAGGTAAATCAAACCAACATTTTTCAACTATGGCGCCATATTCATTTAAAATCATTTTTCCATTTTTAATTTTTCCAAAAAATTCTTCTCTGTTTTGTGTACAAATAGTGACAAAATAATACCCATCATTTGAATAGTCAAAATCCTTTAATCTATTTCGTTTACGATTAAACATTTTGTTATTATTTCCAAAAACATAAATTCTGTTGTTTTGCCTAAATTATAATTTGATTTGTTCTTGTTTTTATAGCTATTTGATTGCAAGTGTTTTCAAACTTTTCTTTTTTACTGATTCTACTTTTCTTTCAAATTTTGGGGTAGCATTTGGATTATAGGTAGTAAGAAGTTTACAGCGTTCTCAAGTTCTGCGAGCGATTTATTATTTTCGATAGTGAAATCAGCCAGTCCGATTTTTTGTTCCTGAGATATCTGCTCGCTCATCCGGCTTTCTATCTGATGACGGGTCAATCCTGAACGCTCTATTGTGCGTTCTATTCTGATTATTTCGTCTGCGGCTACACAAATTATATAATCAAATCCATCATCCAAACCGGCTTCATAGATTAAAGCGCTTTCTACAAAGACTGTATCAAATCCTGCAGAAACAGCATTTTCAATTTCTTGTACAATTCGGTCAATTACAGGTGGATGTACAATTGAGTTTAATTTTTCGATATTGGCGGATTGATGTTTATCACCTGAGAAGACAATTTCAGATAGGAATTTAACATTGGTTTTATTGTCCGAAGTGTAGGTATCACTGCCAAAAGTGTTTATGATTCTTTCTCTAACCTTCTCATCAGTTATCATTATATCTTTTGCCAGAATATCGGTAGAAATTACTTTATACCCTTTAGCAATTAGAATTTTTGCCACCTCAGACTTGCCGCTTCCAATGCCTCCGGTGATTGCAATTACTTTGGCTGTATCGAATTTGTCAGATTGGGATTTTGATTCATTCATTTGTAATCAATTTTTTCCCGGCATCATAGAATTTATCGAGTCTGGCATTATTAATTCTTGTCCGTTCAAAAAGTATGCTTCCGGCTGACTGTTTTGAGAAAAGTAAACTGATTGAATCAATATAATCGGAAATATTTCTTGCAAGGTCTGCTGATTCATATTCGTAAGAAGACAGTAGTGCAATTTTTCCATTGAGTTTGTTGTCCGGTGGAATTGCAACTTCCATAGAGTCAAGAGTAAATACCGGCTGAAATAAAGGCTCCATACGGTCAAGAAGATTTTTTAAATAGTTTGTGGAGCCATTTGAATTAATATGAGAGATAAAAACCCATGAGTCGTGATTTCTAAATTCGGGATAAAGTCTGTTCATATCATCATCACAACGGCATTTGTCGTCAAACTTAAATGAGGACTGAGTTGTGCAGCTAAAGCATGGCTTAATATCCAGGTCTTTAATATTGAGCAGACTGACCTGACCTCCTGCTGATTCAATTCCTTCGACAAATTTATCTAAAGCCGGCTTTAATTCAGGGCTGAAATCATTTTTTACACAATCAAGAATAAGTACTTTCATCGCAATATCCATTTTCAAATTTTATATCTGTAAAAACTGACTAATTATTAATTTATTGTAAAGAATATACTTAAATTGAAAAATTCAAAAGAAAATAACTTAAATAGTTTACTTAGAAAAATTTGCTTAAATATGTATAAATAATAATATCTTTGTTGAATTTCGTCATATTTTACTTATTAGATATTTTACAATTTGAATCATATTTAATCTGACTAATTCATATTTGTTAAGTTTTTTGTAAGTAATGAAAAGTAAAAAGATAATAAAAAGCAGAGATTTATACAGAAGTAAAATAAATTCTACCCAAATTAGAGAAAATTTGACAGTTGTCAGCGAGGAAATTCCATCGGCTGAGACTTATGCATTGGGATTTTTCTATGATACCGGCTCACGCGATGAGAAGCAGGAAGAGAACGGAATTGCTCATTTTATCGAACATTGTGCATTCAGGCGTACTAATCGCTATTCCTCACGCCAGATTGCTTCAAAATTTGAATCACTCGGAGCTTATGCCAATGCTTATACTACTCAGGAATCAACCAGCTTCTATGTCAGGGCGCTGAAAGATAACTTTCTTCCAACATTTAAGCTGCTGAATGATATTACTCGGAATACTGTTTTTAATGAAAAAGACATTGAAAAAGAACGACAGATTATAATCGAAGAAATTAAATCGTATGATGACGACCCTGAAGAATCCATTTTCGACTATGGAGATAAATTGATTTTCGGTGCTCATCCAATGGGTACTTCGATTTTAGGGACTGAAGAAAATCTGCTGAGTTTTGACAGTCACAAGCTTAAAGATTATCACAGGAATAATTTTAAAAACGGGCGTCTTATCATTAGTTACGCAGGACCACATTCGCATGATTATATTGTTAAAAAAACTCTTCTCTACACATCAATTTCCGAAGATTCATCATCTTTGAGAATCAGGGAATATCCTGAAATTCTACCAAAGGGTGAAATCGAAGTAGAAAAACAGGTTAGCCAGTCACATATTCTATTAGGTTCGAGAATACCCGGATATAGCTTTGAGACCAGATATACGCTGCCTATGTTCAATATTCTCTTTGGAGATGGTATGAGCTCAAGACTATATCAGAATTTAAGGGACCGCCACGGTATAGCTTATTCGATATATTCTACAATACAGGTTCATTCTGATTCTGGAGTTTTTTATATTTATGCTGCATCGGATAAAAACAAACTAAAGAAGACTGAAAAATTGATAGCCGAGCAAATTGATAAATTCCTGAATTATCCTTTGAAAGACCCTGAACTTCAAAGAACCAAGGAGCAGTTCAAAACAAGTATAATTATGGAACTTGAGAGTTTATCCGCCCGTATGCAGGGGCTTGCTAAAGCAGTATTTATGGAATCTGGATTTGAAAATATTAAAGAAACGATTTCGATTATTAATGATGTTTCAGCAGATGATATTAAAAATACTGTAGCAAAATATATCAATTCCGATAATCTCAGTAGTGTGAGATTTATTCCTGCAAAATAATTATTTTTTTCTATTATTTCGGATATTATGCTACAAATTTATTACTTTTGTTTATATTCTTGTTGAAAAATGGAAAAGGTAAATAATGAGGAAATTTCTTTTTACAATTTTAGTTTTAGTATTTTTTTCAAATTCACTTTACGGAACAAATTTTTGTAATGTCGAAATAACTGATACACTTGATTTTGAATTGCTGAGAATTCGAAATATCAAAGAAAAGAATATTGTTATATATAATGGCAGTAATTACGAACTTACTATCAATGCAATAAAAGTGAATACTTACCTCAGTGATTATATTGATATATCCGGTATTCAGCTGCCAATTTATCTTGCAGGTAATTCAGGCGTAAATATTCCAGTTAAATTTCATGCTAAACAGAATGTAAATTTTGATGGAATTATCTTTTTTAATGTTACCTGTAGTGCATCAGAATATTCATTGCCTGTATATGTTAAATCCAAAATAACATTATCAGAAAAAAATCAGCAGCATTTTACTGACAATCTTTGGGGTTCTGACCTTATTGATGTAATGATGGTTACAATGAGCAATCATAAGGTTTTTTCATATCGGGATGCGAGAATTCTGTTCTGGTCTAATTTTGACCGCGGGGATGATGGTCAGGTTGAGTGCATATATACAGGTAATAAAATCAATCCGGGTGATGAACCTGATTTTTCTGCTTTGGATAATCAGGGATTCAATACCGAGCATACCTGGCCCCGTTCTATGGGAGCTGATTCTGAACCACCCCTGAGCGATATTAATCATCTCTTTGTAGCTGATAAAACTACTAATGACCGTAGAGGCAATCATCCATTTGGGAATATTTCGGGTAATCCTTCTTATGAAAAAGGTGGCTCGAAACTTGGCAAGGATGCAAGCGGCAAGACTGTTTTTGAGGTACGTCCCGAAACAAGAGGTAATATTGCCCGAGCAATGTTTTATTTTGCTGTCAGGTACGATAATCCTAATAAATTCCTTGACCAACAGGAAGAAACTCTTCGCCAGTGGGCACTGCAGGATCCGGTTGATGCTGCTGAACTTGCAAGAAATGATTCAGTGGCTGTGTATCAGGAAAGAGCTAACATTTTTATAGGATACCCGGAAATGCTTGAAAGAATGCCAAGTATATCTAAAAGAACCGAAATACCCTTCGAACCGCTGTATTTTGTTTCTGATACGGGCATAGTATTTGATTTTAATATTACTAAGATAGATGATTTCATAAGACTTTATGTGACAAATTTCAGTAATGATTCAAGGCTTGCTCAGCCAATTGAAATTGAAAGTATCGAACTTCAGAATGATGATTTTAATTTTTTCGACATTAAATATGATGAAACAAATTTTTCACTTTCAAGAAATGAAGTATTCCCTATTGATGTTATAAGCATAAATCAGAATGGCGTTCATTCTGCAAATTTGAAAATCAATTTCAAAAGCGGACATACTGAGACGGTTAATTTGTATGGAAAAAATCCCATGATGAGTGTTGAAGATAATATAAATCATCTTATAGATGTCAGCATTTATCCTAACCCTGCGAGTGATTATGTCTCAATTTCGATTGTTGAAAAGAATGCTGCCGAAAATATTAACTCAATAAAGGTCTATGATGTTCTCTCGGGTGAAATTGCCGACTTAACAAATTCAATGATTTACATCGGTAATCAGGCATCTGTTGAATTTTCTGTAAAGGAGAAGTTGATTTCATCACAGGTATTGTATGTAAAAATCGAATTGAAATCAGGCAAATATCTTATTCATCCAATGTTATTTATGAATTAATATGGTTGGTATATCAAAACTTATCGGGCTTAAAATTCCATTGGTGCTTGCTTCAAAATCTCCAAGACGTAAGCATTTGCTAAATTCACTTGGATTTGAATTTGAGGTCATACCCTCAGATATTGATGAGTCACTTGACGGGCAACTACCTGCTGAAGCTTATGCAATTCATTTAGCATTTAGTAAGGCAGAAGATGTTGCATCAAAATTGAATTATGAAGCTCTTGTATTAGGTTCTGATACCATTGTTGTTCTAGATGAAGAGATTATAAACAAACCTGAAACCAAAGAGGATGCTTATATGTTTTTAAGAAATTTGAGCGGGAAAACTCACAAAGTGTATACGGCAATTGCATTAATTAATTCTCACACAAACAGTTGGCTTACTGATTACAAAATTACTGAAGTAACTTTCCGCGACCTTGAGGATGATGAAATATGGGCATATATCGAATCCGGCTCACCTATGGACAAAGCCGGAGCTTATGGTATTCAGGATGATTTTGGGGCAGTATTTGTAAGCCATATACAAGGATGTTATTACAATATAGTCGGACTACCCTTGGAACTACTTTATAATTCAATTAAAAAATTTATCAAGGCTGATTTGAAATGTTGAGCTTTAGAAGCAGGCTGAATACTTCTGTTATGCTTATGCCCTGGATTGCAACATTTGCAATATTCTGGCTTTATCCGCTTATTTATGCAGCATATCTGAGTCTTACAGATTATAACACTCTGACAGGTTTGGCGGATTTCAAAGGATTTGGAAATTATACAGCAATTTTTTCTGATGATGTGTTTTGGAAAGCCCTTAGCAATACAATGATTTTTACTTTTGGAACAGTTCCTGTTACAACAAGTTTGGCACTTCTATTGGCAGTATTTCTGAACAGCAAAATGACCAGATTCAAAGAGTTTTTCAGAGCTTCCTATTTTATGCCGACAGTTACCTCGCTTGTTGTGATATCGCTGATTTTTACAAATCTTTATTCAAAAGACGGCTATGTAAATGCTCTGCTTTCTATACTGAATCTTCCTTATGCAGAGCGAGGCTGGCTTTTAGAGCCGGGAACTGCACTTTTTTCTATAATGGCAATGGATGTATGGATGGCTACAGGCTACTATATGGTGCTGTTCTTAGCCGGTATGCAGTCTATACCGAATGATTTGTATGAATCTGCCCGACTTTCAGGTGCAAGCATCTCGAGAATGTTTTTCAGTATAACCCTGCCTTTGTTGAAACCGACTTTATTGTTTATATTAGTAATAAATACAATTAAGTCATTCCAAATATTTGTCGAAATATTCGTGATGACAAAAGGCGGACCGCTGAATGCCACAACAACTCTTGTTTACCAGATTTTCGTTAATGCATTCGAACGTTCGGACAAAATGGGCTATGCTTCGGCACTTGCATTTGTATTATTTTTTATTTTGATAATTTTTAGCTTATTGCAAATGAGATTTCTGAGGGAGAAAGATTAATGGAATTATTGTTATCAATTGTGGTTAGTTATCTTATTGGTACAATCCCAAGTTCATACATAATTGTAAAATTATTTGGGAAAAAAGATATTTTCGAGCATGGCTCAGGCAATCCCGGAGCGCTCAACAGCTTTGAGACAACCGGCAGCAGAGCCATCGGAATTTCAGTTCTTATATTAGATTTAGTGAAAGGAGTGGCAGCTGCAATTTTGGCATATTATTTATCCGGAGGCTTTTATATACCATTTATGGCAGGTCTTGTATGGGTAATAATCGGGAATAATTATAATATATTCTTTGGCGGTAAAGGCGGCAGAGGACTTGCTGTGGCTGCCGGAGCGTTTGGTGCTGTCAGTCCTTATTTTGTAGTAACCTGGCTTGTTATGTGGCTTGCAGGTTACTATATAGTCAGAAAAAATGTACATATTGCAAACGGTATAGCTCTCATTGGTGCGATGATACTTGTTTTTTCCACACCAGATGCAATGTACGAATTGTTCAGTTTCTTCCCTGTTACTGATTATTTGGCACTAAAAATTACATTCTCGTTAGGCTGTTTTGTGATTTTAATCAGGCATTTCAAACCATTAAGAGAACTTGCTCAATCTGATAATAAAGAGGAGAAATAAATTTGGATTTTTTTGATTTTGAAGGCAAAAAAGTATATTATGAAATAATTGGCAATGGCAGACCACTTCTTCTTTTGCACGGCAATTCGGTTTCATCTTCATTGTTTATAAGTTGTAAGAATTATTTCAGTCAATATTTTAAAGTAATACTAATGGATTATCCCGGACACGGAAAAAGCGAAAGACTTGATAAATTCCGTGATGATTTTTGGAGGTACAATGCTGAAGCGGCTTTTCAATTAATGGACTTGCTGAATATTGAAAATTTCGATGTTATCGGAACCAGCGGTGGTGCAATGGTTGGGCTGAATATGTGCATTATGCAGCCGGATAGAATCGGAAAAATAATTGCCGATAGTTTTTTTGGCGACTATTTGACTTACAAAGAAGCTGAAAAGATTGTTCTTGGAAGGAGAAAAGCCAAAAATGACTTCATGACAACTCAGTATTGGAAATTTCATAATGGAGAAGACTGGGAGCAGGTTGTAGATAATGATTGTGAAATGATGCTTAGTTTCACAAGGAAAGGATTTCCTACAATTTTTGGTGATTTATCAGTAATTAAAGCCGGAGTTCTTCTTGTTGCAACTTCTACAGATGAACTGCTTCCGAATATTTTAGAAAGACTTGATGAATTATCACAAAAAATCCCAATTTGCAAAAAGGCATTTTATGATTATGGAAGGCATACTTTTATGATAACTGAGAAAGAAGAATTTAGAAAAATTGCAATGGATTTTTTAAAAAATTAACCGTTTAAATGAGTTTTCATCTTATTTTTGGTGCTTTTTTTTCTTTCTAAGTAATTTTTGAGTATTTTTTTAGCAATTGCTAAATGTTTTCTTTTGGAAACTATTAATTTTAGTTGTATTTTCGTAATCAGAATGTTGTTTTTTTTAATTTATTTTTTTAAAATATTTAATGGAGTGTTAAAATGAAGTATTTTATTACAATTCTGGCATTAGTTACAGTGCTTACATTTACAAGTGTTGCTCAGGATGGTCCAAACCCGATGCGTATAGGTGGTGAAGTTGGACTTCAGCTTCCGGTTGGTGATTTTGGTAATGCAGCCAATGCAGGTTTCGGTATTTCCGGCATATTTCAATACTATCTTCAACCACAGCTTATTATTGGTGGTACGATCGGATATCAATCATGGGGAACAGATGCAGATGGTTTCTCTTTCTCAAATATTCCAATTATGGCATTATTAAACTATCAGTTCAATACTGAAGGTCTTATTCCATTCGTTGGTGCTGAACTTGGTTTCAATAGCTTTGGTGCTACAGTGAAATTCTTCGGTGAAACTATGTCAAATTCAAACCTTGAATTTGGTTTAAATATTCTTGGTGGTATTGAGCAGAGAATTAACGAAAAATTAAGCTGGAGGGCAAATGCCAAGTATAACATTATTTTCTCTGATGGAAGCGCTTCTTATCTTGGTGTAAATGCAGGCGTAATGTATAATTTATAAGACAACAGAATTATTATTTTAATTTAGTACGGAGATAATATCTAAATTTTATCTCCGTTTTTTAATTCATATTGAGATATATAAATCTCTGATTATCAATAAGTTCAGAAAGAACTACGGAATAGTAGTTTTGATAATTATAAAATTCCTGCCACTTCAGTCTCAGCTCTTCAGGGTCTTCCCGACTAAGATGCAGTGCAATCTGGACTTCTTCAAGTGAATTCATTATTTCTTTCTTCAGATTTCGTCCATCAAGATTACCTGTAATTATTTCAGGGAAATGAGGGTAAGCAACGACATAACCTTCTATTAGATGTAGGAGTGATAATTTCACATTTTCATCATTCAAAGCATAATCAATATAAAAATCAACCAGCTTACCGACAGTTTTGCCGGTCATATTTAAAAACTCAAGTGTTTGCTTTATTAATTCTGCTTTTGTCATAGTTTTTAATACGAATTGTAATACTGAACTATTGTATTGCAATTTGTAATTTCATTCTATAACATCAAAATATCAAACTATTTCGTCTATTTACGAATGAAAAAAGTTTTATTCATAATTTTATTTGTAACTTTATTTGGCATTAGTATATATTTTATATTTGATGTTCCAAAAAGCGAAGATAGTAAGTATTTTTCTGTTACTTCAGCGATGTCTGCTGAGGGTGATACTTTGTTTAAAAAGGCAATATTGCCGGTTGATTTTCAATTTCCCCGTGACCATGCAGCTCATAATGACTATAAATTAGAGTGGTGGTATTTCACAGGTAATCTTCAGGATGAAAAAGGCAATAGGTTCGGTTATCAATTTACGATATTCAGAAATGCATTAAGTCCGGAAGTTGGTGAAATCAATTCAAATTTAAGTTCCAATCAACTTTATTTTGCACACTTTGCTCTGACTGATGTCGGTAGTAATAAGCATTATTACTTTGAAAAATTTTCACGCGGAATAGAAGGACTTGCCGGTACTGATACTTTGCCTCTGAAAATTTTTATTGAAAATTGGACTATAAACGGTGATTATCCGAATAATAATTATGATAAACCAATTTTCAGAATCAATGCTGTTGAAGGCGATATAGCTCTGAACTTATATCTTGAGCCGGTTAAAAATATGGTACTTCATGGCGATAGAGGTCTAAGCGCCAAAAGTTATGAACCCGGTAATGCTTCATATTATTATTCATTTACAAGGATTAAGTCAAGCGGAAATATTGAAATAGAAGATAAAAATTATTCTGTCACAGGTTCATCATGGATGGACAGAGAATGGAGTACTAGCGCACTATCTGCCGGTCAGACAGGCTGGGACTGGTTTTCGGTTCAGCTTGACAACAATATTGAGCTTATGTTTTTCCGTCTGAGAGATTCTTCGGGTGCTACAAATTTCGCAAAAGGTACACTGGTATTACCTGATGGCACTTATAAAAATCTCAAGGAAGGCGATTTTCAACTTAAGATTTTGAATACTCAAAAATTAGAAAGTGGTACTGAATATCCGACTAAATGGAGAATTATTCTACCGGAATATTCATTGGAAATTATTTCAGAGGTTCAGATTTTGGAGCAGGAAATGAAACTTTCGGTCAAATACTACGAAGGTAGTATAAGAATATCCGGCAGATTTGAAGAAAATCCGATTGCCGGATATGGTTATGTGGAATTAACGGGATATTGAGAAGAAATGAAAATATTAATCATCTTAGGGCTTATTTTTACGGCATTCCTTGTTGGAACTGCTGTAGCGGTAAGATATGTGAAAAATTTGCTTGGTATCAAATCAAGATCTAATATCAACATGGGTTTTCAGCAGAAATCAAATAATGATGATGTGCTTTATCAAAAAGACGACATTGTTGTGATGAAAGGCTCAGCAAACAGAGAAACAAAATAATAATTAAAATCATTAATCGTAAACTTAATATTAGTTAATAATACAAAAATTTATTAGATTGAAATGAGAAAATTTAATTATTCAGCAGCATTTAGAATATTTTTTATTTTTATAATATTTTCATTGTCTTCTCAAGTGAGTTATGGTAATAATTTGCAATTTTTTAATCAGTATATTCAAAATATTAAGCTGTATTCAGGTGATAAAATATTTGATTCTGAGCATAATATAGTAAAATTTAATAACCAAAACAGTCTTACTTTCGAATATTCATCAAATGAGCAAATCGTCCGCGGTGAGCTTAGACTTAGGAATCAGAAGCATAGCATTAGTTTGAATTCATCATCAGATTTTGATATTCTTGATTCATTGGAGCTTATTAATAATGACTTCCACAGATTTAGAATACGATTCAAAAACTTATCTGAATCAGATTTTCTAAATCTGACATTTACACTTTTCGAAGAAACAGGCAATTATAAAAATCTGGAGCTACCACTGTTTCCTTATACTCAAACTGAAGTGAATTTCTATCCTAAATCTGAGGAATTATATTTAGGCGAATCAAGGCAATTCGAAATTATATCAAATAATATTGAAAATCTTGTGCTTGATGGGATGTGGAAATCTGCCGATAAATTCAATTACCGGTTAGTTCGAACCGGACGTACGGGTCAAATTTTTATAGAGCCGAAAGCTATTGGAAATCAGACATTTGAAATTGTTTTTGAAACAAAGCGCCCATTTTTAGATTATGGCAATAATTCTGTTTACAGTCTCGAACCAATCAGTAAGCATTTCAAAGTCCAGAATAGCCGTCATATATTTTTGAGAATTGATGAGCGACAAATAATCCGGGAACCTGAAAATATCAAAGGCGAAAGAATACATCTCGAAAATAACGGCAGACTATTAATAGGCAAAACTTACAGAATTGAAGCTTCCGAAGAAGTGGGGAGCCCGCTAATAGCAGAGCTTTTCACTATCAGACGCCTGACAAATGACAAGATCCTTTGTGATTTCAGAGCATATAATAATCACAAAGTTTCAGATGGATATTTATTTATTAAAGATGGCGACCAATCAATGTTTGTTACAAATATTGATATAATTCCAATGCCTGCAATAGAGCGGGTTTCAATCCTGAGAAACGGAACTGAATGGTCGGGAAATTTGAATATTAAACCGGGTGAAACCATAGATTTAAAAATTGAAGGTCGCAGCCTTAAACATTCGAAATTCTATTTCGAGGAAATGGTTAATCTCACAACAGATTCTGCATTGCAAACCGATATTGTTCATAATTATAAATTGCGGTTGCCGATTAATGCAAATAAGCGAACACTTAATATTGTCGAAGGCGGCAAAAATACAGGGATAGTGCTTACAGTTGCCGAGCATCAAAAACCAAGGAAATTCGATTTTATAAATATTGATTATGGAGAAGGGAAAGTCCCTTTGAGTTTGATAAATCAGCCGGTACTGTATTCAGGAACTGTTAAGGATATCGTAATCTCATTCGACCGCGACCTGATAGATAGAGGTGAAGTGCTTTACGGTAAGCAGATTGTTCAGATTAGAGCACGCCTCGAAGACAAAAATGGTAATTTGATTGAAACCGGCAATATCGGAACATTTACTATTTGTCCGGGAGAAGAATCGCCGCGTCATAACTATTACTCTCAGTCAGGCTGCAGACTGGCGGATATTTTAGTTAATAATTTTCTGTCCAAAAAAACATACAGTCTCGGTGAATGGGGCAAAATCGAATTGATTGTTGAGCATACTGCCTCATCTTATACAAGCGAAGGTTTTCTTCAGAGAATTGTAATTTATCACAAGAAAAGAACTAGCTTCGATGTGGATTTATCAATTCCTGCCGGACTTTTCATACAAAAAATTGGTGATAATCAGAAGCTGGCGCCATTCCTTACAGGTATAAGTTTTGCGATGGTGGCACAGTTCAGCTTCTATCGTGATAATGAAATTCAGCAGCTATTGCCGATTAAAGCCGGTGTAGGATTCCTTGCACAGAATGCATTTAACTTCAGTCCAAATGCCGAAAGAGACTTAGGTCTGATTCTCATAACTTCTTTATACCCTATAAAAGGTACAAACCGGATAAGTTTTCCTTTGTACGGAGGTTTTGGTTATTACCTTCAGGAAGGAAGTTTTTTCTTTTTGATAGGTCCTGGAATTCGTGTTAGTTTCTAGCTATTAAGAGATTAACAAATTTTCTTTAAAGCCCTTGATTTTATCTGGGGCTTTTTTTATTTTAAAATTGTTGAAATTAACTATGTTATATAATATTATGATAGTTACTGATGTAGTATTCCGATACTACGTAGAAACACGTAAAATGCAAAATACGTATTGTTAGGTATTGTGAGAAATTACAGATATGTTTACTTTTACATTTCAAAGTTTGAATTATTCTTTTTTATTAATTTATATAGGAGTTACTGTTATGAAAAACCTTACAATAACAAGGTTAGTATTAATGGCTCTGATTCTGGTACTTAGTACCATAACAGCCTTAGCAGGCGACCTGACAGTCAATATTTATGATAGTCAAGGAAATGCATTAAGCGGTGCTAAATACAAAGTATTCAAAGGACCAAACTATGTCGGTGAGTACAATGCAGGTGCAACAATAAGTTTGGAAACCGGTAAATCACATACACTATTTGCACACTACAATGGGACTAGTACAAGACGCGAAATATTTACATCTTTAGAAGATGGAAATACATTTGAATTTAAAACAACAAGCGTAAAATTTCATTTTTCTGGTGGTTATTTAAACTTCAGGACTTCGGGTAGTTGGACAAGCTTCGGTAAAACTGATGGTGAATGGAATGATAGAGAATTATTCCCATTTGACTTTTATGGTAATCTGATGCAGATACAAACCGGATATGCTTGGAATGATGTCAGGAATTATGTTTTTGATATAAACTATGAAGGCAAAACAAGCATAGAGAAAACTATTGCTATTTTGAAAGTTGATGCAAATGATGGTTCCGCACTTTCGGGTGTATCCTTCAGAGGTGGAACTACCAATCCGACACAATGGCACGTAGCAGGAAGTACAAACTCTAACGGTTTATTGATGGATTTGAGAGATGGCAAGCCAAGCTCTCTTGCTTATGAAGCAAATATCAACAATTCTTCAGCTATTCAAGGACCAAAAAATCCGGCAAGTGATTCTTATTACCTATTTAAAACTAATTTAGTAACTCTCAAACTTGAAACTTGCGACGGACAAGCATTAAGTGGTGGAAATCCAAGATACGGTAAAGGTTCTAACTATTCTACTTCATGGTTCCCGGGTGGTGTTACAAATAATGATGGAGTAACACAAGCAGAAATGTTCCCAGGTGTATTTTCATTTGAAATGCATTATCAAGCAACTGCACAAACTAAATTGAACGTGGGAATTCCTAATTCTAACACAACATTGACTTGGAAAACTACAAAAGTGACTTTAAATTGGGCTAACTCAATTTCTTACGGTGGAAATGGCGATAGTAAGTTTTTTAACAAACCAAGTATGGAGCTATTGCCCGGAACATATAATTTTAACTTTAGAACTCCCGGTAATAATTATATGCCTATCACTATTGAAGAAGTTTGTAGCCAAACAACGTCAGCATTCGCAGTAAAATTAGTTGATAGCGATGGACAAGGCTTAGAAGGCGGTATTGCTCAGTATTATGATAATTCATGGAAAAATGCCGGAACTACTAACACAAATGGTTTGGTGTTCCTAAATGTGGATGGCGATAAAGGTAACCTGAAGTTTAGAATGAGATGGGAAGGTGCTACTCAGGAATTCTGGCAGAATATTAAAACTAATCCTGTTGCTCAATTCCAAACAACTAATACCACTTTCAAATTGTTATCTTCCACAAATACTGAACTCGAAGGTGGAGCTAAATTCTATTCTAATGCATGGTACAATTTTGGTTCAGGTTCTACAACAAGTTCTATGCAATTACTTCCTGTAAATCATAAGTTCAGAGTTACTTACAATGGTGCAACTCTTGAAAAATGGCAGAATGTTGGTACTGATAATCAAGTAATTTTCAACACTGTACTCGTGTCTTTCAACGCAAAAACTTCCACAGATGAATCTTTAAGCGGAGCTGCAAAATATTATTCAAATGCGTGGTACGACTTCGGTGGCGGTACAACACCTGAAACGCTTGAATTGTTACCTGTTAATCACAAATTCAGATTTACATTAAATGGTGCAACTCTTGAAAAATGGCAAAATGTTGGTAATGACCCTAATGTTTTGTTCACAACAGTTCCCGTTACTTTCAAATTGTTATCTTCCACAAATACTGAACTCATAGGTGGAGCTAAGTTCTATTCAAACGCTTGGTATGATTTCGGAAGTGGCTCAACCACAACATCAATGGAATTACTTCCTGTTAATCACAAATTCCGAATTACTTATGATGGTGCTACTCAAGAAAAATGGCAAGATGTTGGTAATGATAATGAAGTTGTTTTCAATACAGAATTAGTTACAATTAGACTTGCAACAAAGTCAACCGATAATGGAATTAATGGTGGAGTAGTTAAGTATTATACTAATAGCTGGAAGGATTTAGGAACTACTGGTGATGGAGATTGGGAATCAGGCAATACAAAAGTAGAAATGCTTCCTGTCAATCACAAATTCCGTATGACTTATGATGGGCAGAATAATGAAAAATGGCATAATATTGCTTCTGCTGGTAATTTAGTGAAGTTTGAAGCTGTTAATCCTATAGTAACAGTTAAATTGCTTGACAGTGAAGGAAATGGTCTTGAAGGCGGTGATGTTAAATACTATGCAGGAAGTTGGAAAGACTTTGGCACAACTGATAATGATGGTGTTGCTCAAAAAAATTACTTTTTAGAAGGTAATTACAAGTGGAGAATGACTTACAAAGGTGGAGTTCAGGAGTTTTGGCATAAAATAGTTGATGCTGATGAAAATACACACATTGTGACTTTCCAAACTCAGGAAGTTACTGTAGAGCTCAAAAATAGCTCAAATGCTGCTATTACTGATCAGCTGGGTACTGTTATGTATTATGCAGGTAGCTGGAAAACATTTGGCACCGGTACTCTTGATGCAAATGGTAAAGCAACGGAAGAATTGCTACCACTGAACTATAAATTCCGTATGTCTTACTCGGGTGGTGTTGAAGAAAAATGGCAAAATACTGCATCAGCAAACACTTTAGTAACATTCGCAACTCAACTTGTTAATGTTAATTTGGTTAATAGTAGTAATAATGCTATTACTGATGAGTTGGGTGCAGTCATGTATTATGCCGGCTCATGGAGAACATTTGGTTCAGGCACTCTTGATGCATCAGGTAATGCAAATATGGAATTATTGCCATTAAACTACAAATTCCGAATGAATTACAAAGGTGGAGTTGAAGAGAAATGGCAAAATACTGCAGGTGGAAATTCTGATGTGTTATTCCAAACTGCAAATGTCATTGTGAAATTAGAGAATTGTAAAGATGGCGGAATTTCTGATGGTGATGTTAAGTATTATGCAGGTTCTTGGAGAACTTTCGGAAGTGGTACTACAGATGCATCAGGACTTACTTCGATGGAACTTTTGCCACTTAACTACAAATTCCGTATGACTTATAATGGAAGATCTGTTGAAAAATGGCACAACGTTGCATCAGCCGGTAGCAATGTTGATTTTGAAATAACAAAGGTAAAATTTGCTTCAGGTCTCGCTGTTAAATATTATACAAATACTTGGCGTGACTATTCTGACCCATTCGTATATTTACTACCCGGTAATTACAATGTAAGATTTGGTTCAACTCAGAAAACTCTTACTATTGAAGGATGTGAAATGGGTACCGGATATATAACTTTACTAGACCATACTGGTGCAGGACTTGCTGGTGCTACTGTTAACATAAAACCAGCCAAGGGTGGTTCATGGTTGACAGCTTTCAATGCAACTACCGATGCAAACGGACAAATATTATTCAATATTGACCCCGGATTTACTAAAATATCCCTATCTTACAATCAAGGTGGAATCGAACAGAACTTATCTCAACTTGCTGCATCCAATTACACTTGGCAAACAGCATTGCTTAGAATTAAACTGACTGATTGTAATGGCAATTATATTCTCGAATCTCCTGGTGGAAAAGTTGACCAAGGTGGCGGAACTTGGGTTCATCATGGTTATACTGGTACAAATGGTTATTATGATGTTCAGTTATTCCCACGCGACAATGCATACAAATTCAGAATGACATTAAATGACAGATCAATGGAAAAATTCCCTGTTGTTAGTGCTGGAACAAACGAACTTTTATATGAAGCCGTAAATGTCACACTCAACTATCCTGGTTCTATTGTATTTGTTCCGGCAGGTGGCTGGAAAACATTCGATAAACCATCTATGTGGTTACTTCCGGGTAATTACCAATTCAAATTTGATGGAATCGTAACATTCTTAGATATAGAGGGCTGCGAATTCAACAAGAAAGCTGCTTTTGTGAAATTGGTAAACAGCAACAATCAACCAATCGAAGGTGCTGAAGTATCTTACAGATACGGCTGGGGTGCTTACTCTTCAATGTTAAACACTAATTCTTCCGGAATTTCAGCTTATTTGGTTGATAATTCTGCTAACTCAGTTAAATTTAAAGTAACCTATAAAGGGGCTTCTGTTGAAAAAGAACAGAATATTTCAACAAATCCTTTAGTTATGTTTAATACTGTAAATGTAACTGCAGTACTTAAAGATTCTGATAATGGTAACTTAACAGCAGACAACTGGCAATACAGATATGGTTGGGGTTCATATTCATCATTGAATAATAGTGGCGAAGAAATACTTCCTGTAGCTGTAAAAGTTAAAGTATCTTATAAAGGTGCTGATGTAGAAAAAGAACAAAATGTAGGAAACAATAGTCAGTTCGACTTTGCTACTGTAAATGTAACTGCAGTACTTAAAGATTCTGATAATGGTAACTTAACAGCAGACAACTGGCAATACAGATATGGTTGGGGTTCATATTCATCATTGAATAATAGTGGCGAAGAAATACTTCCTGTAGCTGTAAAAGTGAAAGTATCTTATAAAGGTGCTGATGTAGAAAAAGAACAAAATGTAGGAAACAATAGTCAGTTCGACTTTGCTACTGTAAATGTAACTGCTAACTTAAATGATTCAGAAGGTGATGCTCTAACAGCAGACAACTGGCAATACAGATATGGTTGGGGTTCATATTCATCATTAAATAATAGTGGCGAAGAAATACTTCCTGTAGCTGTAAAAGTTAAAGTATCTTACAAAGGTGCTGATGTAGAAAAAGAACAAAATGTAGGAAACAATTGTCAGTTCGACTTTGCTACTGTAAATGTAACTGCTGAACTTCAAGATTCACAAAGTGGTAACCTTACTGCAGACAGTTGGCAATATCGTTATGGTTGGGGTTCATACTCCGCATTAAATAACAGCGGTGAAGAGTTATTGCCTGTAAACGTTAAAGTTAAAGTTAATTACAATTCCATGTCTAAGGAAAAAGAACAGAATGTTGGTTCAACACCTAACTATACTTTCACTTGGGATGGTAATAACCTTAATAAGCAAATTGTTGGTACTGACAATGTTTGGTCTGGTTCAAACCACTATCCAAATCCTGTTACTGATAATGCGACTATTAACTATTCAATTAGCGAAGCTACAAATGTGAGAATTTATATCACTGATATGTTCGGTAATATGATTTCAGAACTTACTAATGAATTTAAAGCCGCCGGCGAATACCAAATTCAATGGAATGTCAATAATTCAAGTGGTTCTCCAGTCTCTTCCGGAACTTACATATACGTAATTGAAACCGGCAGCGACATTCTTCATGGTAAGATGCAAGTTGTAAAATAACCTGTGTCCTTTTACTGACTTTTTTCAAGCCCCTGAATTTTTCGGGGGCTTTTTTATGCTACAATACTTATTCTATAAACAATCCGTTTTTTTTACTTTTGAAAAATAGTTATTCTGCTTTACAGCATTTACTAATGTAAATGAAATGATTTAATTGAATCATTTAAGGATGTAATATAAACGGTTTGTAATCTATCAAGTCATTTCAAAAATAATTTTAAAATTTTCGTAGGTTCCTATTAATAAATAAGAAGTAATTCAATAATATCAATACAAAAAGAGTTCATTCTTGAATTTTTTATTTGTATTTTTTTTACAGAAATGTGACAAAGTAAATGTATGGCATATCATTTGCAATTATATAATTATGAGATAGTTGTATCTATTGTATTGTATTGATAATAAAGGAGTTCCTGAATATGTTGCAGATTGTCCAAAATAAGAATGGCTACTTTGCTAATAATTTATGGCTGATATTATTCATAGTATCAATTTTAATTATAAGCTCCTGCTCCGGGGTCAGAAGTATAAGGAGCGGGAATAATTTATATCATCCAAAACAAGATATTACAAAAGATAACAATGAAAGTGGCTCAATAGAATCGCCTGAACCAAAAGAAATGATTTCTAATGAAAAGATTGATGATTCTGAATTTATCGAACCTCAAGCAATTCAGAATGAGGCTAAGGACTATTCCAAACTTGCCGGTATTGTTGGTGACAGACTCCCGACTATAAGAGAACAAATGCAGGACCTTGGCAAAAGTCAGGAATTGATTAAGAATGACATAGCTCAAATGCAGGATGATATTCGCGAAATAAGAAATTTAATATATGACCTTAAAGGAACAGTTGATGATTACATCCCTGCAGGCACGAGATTGCCTGTTACAGGTAATATCAAGGTGAATGAAGATAAAAAGCAAAGCTCCTTCGAACTTTTGCCGGATGAAAAGGTAGCTGATAAAAAGATTGAGACCAAACCTAAAAATACAATGATTACGAAAAAAGCAATTTCAGAAACTTTCCTTAAAAGCGATGAGTCTTCAGTAAAGAAAAGTTCGCCCAAAGCGCAAATCAAGAATGAAGTGGCAACAAAAACTGATGATGTAAATATTGGAATAAATCCTTTATTCAATGAAGGTAAAGAATTGTACAGCACAAAAAAATACAGCGAAGCAATAGAATCACTTAAAAAAGCACTCTCTCAGGAAACCAGCAAAAAGCAGGAATCAGAAATTAACTTCTATCTCGGGGAAAGTTATTATTTTATCAATAAATATGACTTGTCTATTGATTATTTAAACAAAGTACTAAGCTTTAATGACAGCCCTTTTTTGGATGCAGCCCGCATTAGAAAGGCAGAGGCAAATCTCAAATCAGGAAATATCAGCGAAGCAAAAGCCGACTATCAGGCATTAATCAAAAATCATCCGGGTTCAAATCATATTCCTAAAGCCCGTAAAATGCTTCAGCAGCTTTAGTCATTAGCCCTACGAAGCGAATTGATGATTACTTTCATAGCTTCCGAGAATTTTTCGGCTTCCTTGATTGTTGTAAAATATGAAGGGCTTGCCCGAAGCGTGCCACCGTTTTCAGAACCGATAAATTTATGTATAAGCGGGGCACAGTGAAGCCCTGAGCGTACAGAAATGTCGTAGGAATTAGTAAGTACATAATTGACTTCATCAATATTTACGTCCCTGATTGTCATACTGATGATTGAACCGCTAAAGTGATTTTCATTAAAAATCAAATTCAACCCATCAATTGATTTCAAATTTTCAATAATTATTTTAGAAACAATTTGTTTATGCTTCCGAATATTATCAATACCAATGTTCATTATCCACTTTATTCCGGCTTCCAAAGCAGCAATCCCGTATAAATTCATTGTTCCTGATTCGTACTTGTATGGAAGTGAATCCGGCTGCTCAAGCAAGTGACTTTGTGTACCTGTACCACCTTGCTTAAGAGGTTTAAGTTCAATACTTTTTCTGAAAATTAATCCTCCCGTACCCTGAATTCCTGCTAATGATTTATGAGCCGTAAAACAGAAAAAGTCAGGATTAATATCCTGTAAATCAATTGTAAATAATCCTGCCGATTGAGATCCATCAACAAGTAGCAATGCTGAATGACTATGTGCAATATGGGCTATGCTTTTCACATCTTGAATTGTGCCCGTAACATTTGAGCAATGATTTATGCAAATTAATGCAGTATTTTCAGTAATTAATTTTTCAATATTTTGTGGTGTGACATATCCAAAATCATCACACTCCGCTATGCTGATTTCAAGTATTCCTTCTTTCTGCAATTGCATAAGTGGTCTGATTACTGAATTATGTTCGGTTGCTGAAATAATTACATGCTTCCCTTTCAAATCTAATCCTTTGATAACAAGATTAAGTGCTTCTGTGCTTCCGGAAGTGAAGATTGTAAAATATTCATCCGAAGCATTAAAAAATTCAGATACTAAACCTCGCGTGTCATTAACCAGATTTTTATCACCACGACTTAAACCTGTTCTACCATAATTATAAGGAGGTGAAGCAAGCAAGTCATTCACAGCTCTAAGAACACTTTCCGGTTTAGGATAACCTGTAGATGAATTATTTAGATATATCATTAATCAGCCTGATTATTGTTTCGTAATTAATATTATTAATACGATAAGACTACAAATTTATTAAATATTTGTAAAGTATGCATGAAATACAACTCGAAGGAAACAATTACGAATAAAGTCATAAATTTTTTCAATATTGAAAATAGTTAAGTAACTCAATTAATTCGTAGAATTATTCTCAATCTGAGTTGCAATTTACAGCTTTTTAAATAAATCCGAATTCCTATTTGATAGAAAAAAAATTATCCGTATTTATTTTTTAAAATTAGTATTGTTACAGCGAAAGACAAAGTAAGTGTATTTGCAATAATGATGGGATATTCATTGAGTAAAATGCCATAGACCAGCCACATCATCACTCCAAAAGTGAATATTAGATACATACCGATTGAAATATCTTTTGCTTCTTTTTCTTTAAGTATTTTAATAATTTGTGGTATAAAGCTCACAGTTGTACAGGTAGCCCCAAGATAGCCATAAATTGAAACAACATCCATTTTTAACACCCAATTATAATCTTTTTGTAAAAATATATCTACAAAAATACATATTAAGTTTAATATATGTTTTGTCAAATGCAAAAAAAATCTTACTTTTAGAAATTCTTTAATGTTAATTTAAACAATTTGCAAAAGGTAAAAATATGTCATTTAGAATTGAAAAAGATTCAATGGGCGAAATTCAGGTTCCTTCAAATGTATATTGGGGAGCTCAGTCCGCAAGGTCATTAATTCATTTTGATATTGGCACAGAGAAAATGCCTCGTGAAGTTATACGCGGAATGGGCATACTCAAAAAAGCCGCAGCACTAACAAATGCTGAATTAGGAGTACTTCCTCAGGAAAAAGCTGATTTGATTGTTCTTGCAGCCGATGAAGTTATCGAAGGCAAACTTGATTCACATTTTCCTCTTTCGATATGGCAAACAGGCTCAGGCACACAATCAAATATGAATACTAACGAAGTCATTTCAAATCGCGCTATTGAGATGGCTGGTGGAGAAATGGGCAGCAAAAAGCCTGTGCATCCAAATGATGATGTAAACAAATCCCAAAGCTCTAATGACACATTCCCGACTGCGATGCACATAGCTGCCGCAGAGATTCTAAATCTAAGATTGATTCCTGCTGTTGAAGAGTTGAAATATACTTTCCAAAAAAAAACCGAAGAATTTAATGAAATAATCAAAGTAGGCAGAACTCATCTGATGGATGCTGTGCCCCTAAGTCTCGGACAGGAATTTTCAGCCTACGTTCGCCAGCTTGAGGATGCGGTTGAGAGAATTTATATCGTACTTCCGGGTATTTACAAGCTTGCATTAGGTGGTACGGCAGTTGGTACAGGACTTAATGCACATCCTGATTTTGCGGTGAAATCAGCTGAGAAAATTGCTGAGCTTACAGGTTTGCCATTTGTAAGTGCCCCGAACAAATTTGAAGCACTTGCGACGCATGATGCGCTGGTATTTGCTCACGGCGCTCTCAAAACTCTTGCAGCATCTCTGATGAAAATAGCTAATGATATACGCTGGATGGCATCCGGTCCGCGCTGCGGATTTGGTGAACTGACAATTCCGGAGAATGAACCGGGGTCATCAATTATGCCGGGCAAGGTTAATCCTACTCAGTCTGAAGCAATGACGATGGTCGCTGTACAGGTTATGGGCAATGATGCTGCAATTAATTTTGGTGGCTCGCAAGGCAATTTCGAACTGAATGTATTTAAGCCCGTAATTATTTATAATTTCCTTCAGTCTGCACGCCTCCTTGCAGATAGTTGCAAAATGTTCAATGAGCATTGTGCTGTTGGTATTGAACCGAATAAAGTTAAAATCAAGTACTTCGTTGAAAATACTTTGATGCTTGTTACTGCTCTGAATCCCCATATTGGTTATGATAACGCTGCTAAAATAGCAAAGAATGCTCATCAAACAGGTGGCACATTAAAAGAAGCTGCTGTCGAATTAGGGCTTCTTACATCTGAAAAATTTGATGAACTTGTTCGTCCGGAAGATATGTTAGGACCCAATATTAAGAATTAATAGTTTTTGAAATAAGAATAAATTAGTGAAACTTTGTGACTCTTTAAGTTTAATAGCTTTCAGAGCCACAAAGTTTCGATTTTAGTTCGGAATTATCTGATTTATGAATGAATTTTTTTATTATCCAGAAAACCATGATTCTGTTATATTGCATCGTAATACATAATTTATCACTTCCATTTCAACTTTAACTTTCCATATTGAGATGTATTACATTTTTATAAGTTTCTCTACATTATTTCCAATTCTTACGAAATACACTCCTGTTTGAAGATGAGAAATGTCTATTCGGATGTTGCCACCAATCAGAGATGATTGAACTACTTCTAAGCCAAGTACATCGTATATCTGAATTTTATCATTTTCATTAAACTGGCGTAGCCCACTGTTGCTGATGGATATTGTGATGAAATCACTTGCAGGACTTGGATATAATTTGAAATCATTACTGCTGAATAATTCTTCTACACTTGATACCGAATTTGTCACCGAAAAGCTGAAATAACCTTCAGGTGCGGTAATTGGTTTGTGAGCGGTTTTTCCGTTATTAGTTTCAAATTCGAAATAATAATCGATTTCATTATTGAAACCACATTCAATTTCTTCAAACCCGATTGAAGCAAAAAAATCAAATTCCATATCCGAGCCACTTTCTGATGGAGTCAATTCCAATTCAATCTCAGACCACTCGCCATTTGTGCATCTATAGTGCAATATACCTGTCTTGAATCCTGATTTATTCCTTGCCGAGCCGGCAAATAATATTTTGTTATCATCTTGAAGGATATCGTTAATATAATACTCACCATAATATTTTGCATGTTTGATAAGTACAGGATTTTCTGCGGGTACTTGCATTGTTATACAATGTACTGCACCTCCCAATGGTGTCAGTAGTCTGGAATCAATCGGAACAACATTATAGCCCGGCATTAGTGATTTAATGATATCTGTAGCTTCTGCATCACCTTCAGAATTTCCGGATTCATCATCTGAATAGGATGGAAATATAAATGTTTTATTTACAAGCAATCCATTAATATAGCCGCGGGCATCACGATTGAATGTATTGCATGTTGTTCTGTTATATCTGCCGTCATCATCAGTAGGTAATGGAACTTCAAGAAATCTGAATTTTCGGTCGTAATAATTGTTATGATTTTCGATTTCCTTTCGGTTGTTCAATACTGTTTGATAATCAGGAAATTGCACTTTATTAAATGCTGAAGGATACTTAGTTATGAGAATATCTTCGTCATTTACATATTTGGAATATATATCTATATGGCCGGTACCGCCATCACATCTAAGTGATTGCAAAACTATACTTTGATTAGTATTAAAAATTTTTGCAAATTCGGCATTTACTTCAACTGCATTCATAGGTTTTTTTTCCGTCATAGCATGGCCGTAAGTGTCGTTATTGGCAAAATATAATACGTTGCCAACTACTGAGTTACCATGACCGTCAGTCATAAAATTGCCGGCTTCTATCTCAAGTGATGATTGATAATAAGGTATTCCTTTCCGGAAGGCAAGATTAATTGGGAAATCATCATCAATAGGTCTTTGCGGATAATATCGGGTAACAACAAAAAACAAACTGTCATTATCCTCACGATAAGCACCAAACGGACCGAAATCACGCATCCAAAATTCATTCTGTCCGTCTGTGTCTTCGATAAATTCATAATTATAAAGTGGAGTTCCTTTTGCAGCCATATAATTTATAATTTCAGTAGTATCTGCTATTGGTGTAACACGAATCCATACTTTAGTTTCCTTTTGGATTACATCAGCTAACTTCGACCAAATTTTCGGTAACGGGTATTCGCTGTCATCATCTAAATCTAATACATAGCCGGCAATATCCCTAAGTTCGCTTTTCCATTGGTCAAATTCATCCTGCCACCAATAAAATCCAACTCCTGGTGTAAATGCTTCCAAATTATTGCCAAGAGAATCAAACGCAAATGAGGGCCAGGATATCAGTACAGCTTGTAATTCTTCAAACTCGGCAGCAATTCGGAAATTGTTCGGCAGAGAATCCATTTCAATACCTGAAGAAAGCCACTTAGGTTCTGATATATTATTTTTATTAATTAAATTTAGATTCCGGTTATATTCTATTTCTTTTTCAATCGGTATTTTTTTGGGAGAAATCAGCTTGATTTTCTCTTCTGCTGACATCCTTTTCAGATTTTCTTTTGCACGCATCTTAGCGTCCTGACTATAAATATGACCGAATGAAAATAAAATTATTAATATCCCAATAAGATTTTTCAAAATAGTTTCTCCAAATTGCAAATTTAAAATATCTATAACGCATTTTTTGTTTGAAAAGTTACAAGGACAAATAATAATATATTCATATATTTAATTATATTTAACCCCGGGAATGATTAGTTCGGCAATTCTAATAAATAGTGCTGAATTATCATTTGGTGAATTTGTTGTTATCAGAATCGTTATTCCTTTTGAAGGCAAATGATATAAGTGTGTATAAAATCCGTTTATCGAACCTGTGTATCCGATGAAAGGTCCAATTTGCATCATTCCGGAACCCATAAAAAGCTTGTATTGAGAATCGTTTTGCATTACTTCAAATTTTTTCATAATAGCAAGCGACTCTTGGGATATTAAACGTCCGGAGGTGAATGCCTCAGCCCATTTCATCAAATCCCGAGTATCTGAAATTATATTTGCACTTCCCCAAGCCCACGAATAATTATATTTATCTGTAACATCCTCAAGATTATTGAACTCGTCGAATTCATAACCTCTTGCGTGAGTTCTTCCCAAGAAATCAGATTCAGAGTTGAAAAATGTATCACTAAGTCCTAAAGGCTCGATAATGTTTTTTTTGAGTTCATCCTCCAAACTGTTGCCTGTAGCTTTTTCGATAATCACACCCAAAACAAAATAATTTGAAAGTGCAAAATGTAATTTTTGCCCGGGGTATGATAGAGGCATAGCGTTGAATGTAAAATTTAGTAACTGCTCCTGAGAAAATTTTCTTTTGGGATTTTCAGTTAAATAGTAATTGATAGAGTCTGTGTAATCGGGCAAACCTGATTTCATTGACAGAAGGTGTCTGATTGTCAAAATACTTCCGCTGTGAGGCACCTGAAGGTACTTATTTATCGGGTCATCAAGTCCAAGAGTACCTTGCTCAACTAATTTAAAAACTAATGTTGAGATGAAGGTATGCGTCAGACCTCCAATGCGGAATAAATCACCTCTGAATAATGGCTGATTGCTTGCAATATCAGATTTTCCAAATGCTTTCAGGTAGCTGAAATTATTGTCAGGATTTGTAGCACCTATTAATACGCCAGGAACAGATTTGTTGACATTATTGATGACAATTCGGCTTATAAGCGAGTCACCAATATTATCAAGGATTGCTGAGGTTTTTTCATTTGCGACATGATCGGTAGGTTTTGTGCCGTTATCGCATGATACTAAAATTATGGTGATCAGATATACTGATAAAAATATAGGTTTCAAAGTCAGAAATTTCATAAATTTGCTTAATTGGTTTAATCTAAAGATTCAAAAGTAATACAAAATGAATAACAGAAAAAATTTCTATATATAAAAACGTTTGATTACTTTTGCTATTTGAATTATTACAAAATGAATTTTAGGTGTAAATCGTGGATAAAATTATTACCGGTTCAGAGAATGAGACAATTTTAGCAGGAATAAACTTTGCAAGGGGACTAAATCAGGGTAACATTATTGCCCTAACAGGCGAGCTTGGAGCAGGAAAAACGGAATTTGTAAAAGGTATTTGTGAGTTTTACGGGGTTGAGGAAATAGTTACAAGTCCTACTTTTACAATTATTAACAGTTACGAAGGTTTTAAATCTTCCGGTTCTTTTATGATTTACCATATTGACCTTTACAGAATTAATGACCAACAAGAATTGAAGGAGATTGGCTTTGAGGAATGTTTGTCTGATGATACAAGTATCAAATTGATAGAGTGGGCAGAAAAAGCTGAGGATAGATTGCGCGAAATTGATTACCTTATTGAGATAAAAACAGATGAGTATGATGAAAATAAAAGAGAAATCTTGATAAAAAAATGCTAAAATGAAAAAAATATTTTGTCAACAAAAATTTTAGTATTATTTTTGTAGTTCTATTTGTGTAATGATTATATTTTTGGATAAAAATGGCGCATCATAAGTCAGCATTAAAAAGAATGAGACAGTCACGTAAACGCCGTCTCTACAACAGACTGAACAAAAAAACTGCTAAATTTGCAATTAGAGCAGTACGCGAAGCTACTACTTTTGAAGAGGCTATGGAAAAATTCAGATTAGCTACGAAGGTTCTTGATAGAATCAGCGCTAAGAATGTTATCCATAAAAACACAGCCGCTAACAAAAAGTCGTCATTAGCTAAACATGTAAATAAATTAAAGTTTGCGGGTCAGACAGCGTAAATATCTGCGCCCTTAGCTCAATTGGATAGAGTATCTGACTACGGATCAGAAGGTTAGAGGTTCGACTCCTCTAGGGCGTACAAACTTTTAAAGCATAAATTTGAGTTATGATGTGATCATCATAACTCATTTTTTTTTGAAATTATCTAATTTCCCAAGTTTCTGCAGTATTTCGGCTTTCCTGATAAGTGCATGTTGGTATTTATCAATATATTTAAGTGCCTCGTGCGCCCAGTCAAATGCTGATTTCATATCTCCCAAAAATTCTTCAACACGTGAAAGCAGTAACGCTGTATTTGCAGATAAGTATTTTGTAAGATTACCACATTTCAGAGCGTTTTCAAGAATTTCCTTGCATTCGGAGTATCTTTTCATTTGGTATAAAGTATTGCCAAGCTGATACCATGTGTAGCCGTTGTATGGTTCATTTTGAATGTCATCGGTTAAAGTTTTGATGTGTTTGTTCAGTTTGACCTTAAGATCGCTACTTGATATTGCATAACCTTCATGAACAATAACAATCGGGGAATCACTTAGTTCATAGCCTCTTTCGATAAATGAAGGAGAGATTTGTTCGTGAACTTTTCCGAAAAAGTGTAAAACCGGATACCCGATGTTTCTGAAAAGACGTGGATAATTTCCATTGTAAATTCCTTCAGTTCCGTCATCCATGATATAATTACTGTTAATTTCACAGATTAGACCACCTGTTTCTTCTGATGCCTCGAGAATTGTTTTTCTGATAAGATTTTTACTTTCTTCAGTTATTCTTTCATCTGCATCAAGATATAGTATCCATTTAGATGTTGCATGCTTAATAGAGATGTTTCTTGCTGCCGAATAGTCATTTATCCAGTCAAAATAATAAACTTTTGCTCCCAGTTGTTTTGCGGTTTCGATTGTATTATCAGTTGAACCTGTATCAACTACAATAATTTCATCAGCGACATTTTTTATACTTGCTATAGATTTTGGAAGAGAATTCTCTTCATTTTTTACAATATAAGCAACAGTCAATAATTTTTCGGAAATACTTGAATTATTGATTATTTCAAAAATTTCATTTTTAATTATTTCAATTTTCGGAGATTTGATAATTTTCGCTGCTTCGTTGGCAAGATATAATGCTTTATGCTGGTTACCCATTTTTATTTCGCACTCAGCAATAGAAATTATAGCGTCAGGGTTATTGTTATCCGCTCTGAAGCATTCAATCAGAATGTCTTTAGCATCGTTGTAATTACCATTTAATATAAGTTCTCTGCCTTTTTCTATATAGGTATTAATATTCATAATATTCAACTTTTTTTATTAAAAACTTGTCCTTTCCAAACGATTTTGCTGTCAATCAGAAGAGGTGGTACAATCAGTTCCATAAGCATAAAGAAACCGATTGCCGGCAAAATCCACGAATTAACATGATTTTGTCTTAGAATATTCATTGCCGGTTTAATTACAATATAATCGCCAATTACTCGGGCAAAAAGTACAGCTAATATCCAAAGTGGATTGAACGCAACTATTCCGACAATAAGCCCTGCCCATACTGCAAGAGATGTCAAAGGAAATATGACCGCATTAATTCCAAGGTCAAGCCCGCCGACAGCCCATCGTTTGTGTTGAGATATATACTCTTTAATATTTAAACAAGGAAGAGTCGTCACTGAAGCATTGTAATCACAGACATAATTTACTTTGTGTCCTGCTTTGAAAACAGCTTTCAGCAAAGCTAAATCCTCTGTTACTGAGAATTTTATTTTTGGATAACCACCTAATTCATCATAAACTGTTTTTCGTATCGAAAGATTATTGCCATAACATCCTAAAGGATTATTGAGTCCGATTCCTGCACTTGCCATGGTGTGCATATAGAGCCATTCGACAGCTTGAATTTTGTCAAAGTACCGCTCACCATCAATTAATGTATAAGAAGGAACAAGTCCGATTTTTTCATCATTAAACTTATCGGAAATAGTCCTAATCCAATTTGGATTTACTGTACAATCAGCATCTGTCATCATAATTATTTCACCTTTGGATTGCTTAATCCCGAAGTGTAATGCGCCCGGTTTACCTTTCAAATTACCTTTGTCAATATCGCTTTTTATATGAAGTACTTTTAGATTAGTTATTTCGGAGGCAAGTATATCGAGTATTTCGCCTGTTTTATCTTCAGACCTGTCATTAATTGCAATAATTTCAAATTTATCAAGAGGGTAATTGCATTTGGACAGGTTCCGGATGCAGGATTCAATTTTATCTTCTTCATTTCTTGCAGGCACAATAACGGAAACAGTTTTGATATTATCGGCTACAGATTTTTTTAAGACTTTCGAGCGCTCTAAAGAGCTGCCTATAAACATCACAAGTGCTCTGAGAGTAAAAATGACAACTGAAACGACGATTATCCAGACCATAAAAATCACATCCTAAAAAGAAAGACATTCGAAATCCGTGATACTAATCTTTACTAAGTCGAATTTAGAAAATTTTAATTTGAAAGTAAGTGAAACAAATTGATTTATTGAATGGACCTATAGATTCTACTCTTATAAAGTTTGCGACTCCATTGGCAATCAGCTTTATAGTTAATTTGTTGTATGCCTGGATTGATTTGTATTTTGTGAGCCGCTTAGGTGCTTCAGCAGTAGCTGCATTGGGTATCAGCGAAAGAATATGGTTCTTTACATTTGCTGTTGGCAGTGGCTTTGCTGTTGGCAGCGGTATAATAATAGCCAGAAGAATTGGTGAGAATAAATCATCCACTGCTGCAGGAACTGCAATTCAATCTGTTTTAATTATGTTTTTTCTTGGAATTATTTTAGCTGGCGTACTTCATTTATTTTTGAATGAAATTCAAACTCTTCTTGGTATCAAAGGCAAGGTAAAAGAACTTTCGGCTTATTATTTCAGTTCATTAATATGGGGTGTTCCTTTTAATTTTTTAATTTTCCAGATAAATGCTATCATTCGTTCATCGGGAAATTCTAAGTATCCAATGTTCATTTTACTATTGTCAAATGCTGTAAATATTATACTGACGCCGATTTTCATTTTTGGTTACGGACCAATTGAGGCAATGGGTATTTTTGGGGCTGGTTTGGGAACTTCTATGTCCTATGGATTTGCTTCAATTTTTGGATTGTATATAATGTTTTTCAAAAGCAAGACATTTAGATTCAATTTAAAATACTTTAAGTTCGAGAAAGAAGTGTTGATAAAAATTGCAAAACTTGGAATCCCTGCATCGCTTCAGCTGATTGCCGTAAGTATAACAAGTATGGGACTTGCTGCTAATGCAAATATTTTCGGAACAGAGATATTGAGTACTTATATTATTGGTTTAAGAGTTGATTTATTAGTATCAATGTCAATATTTGCTTATGGTGCATCAATTGAGATTATAGCCGGTCAGAATATGGGAGCAGGCAAAATAGACAGGATTTTTCTATATCAAAAGGCTGCAATAAAACAACTTACAATACTTCTAAGTATATTTGGAATTGTAGTATTTGTTTACGGAAAATATTTAGGAAAATTTTTTACTGATGATGTTGTAATAATCAGGGAAGTTTCAATATATCTGAGATTTGCTGTTTTTGGATATATCCCGTTTGCAATCGGAATAATTGCTATCAGAATAATAAGCGGTGCCGGAGACTATATAAGAAGTTTAAAAATCGTATTTGTTAGCTTAATATTAATACAATTGCCGGGTGCATATTTATTTTCCAAGTTTTTTTCTACTCATATCGCAATTTGGGGCATGATTTTTGTATCAATGTCATTTTTTTCTATATACGGCTATCTACAAGTAAAACAAAGAGCTTGGATAAAAATTCGTCTATGATTTTGAAAAAAAATAAAAAAAAATGCATTTTTTTTTGATTTTCATGCGATTTTTTTTAATTTCATGTGTTACTGTAATTGAGAAAGGTGCAATTTTAAAAAAATATGATGAAGTTTGAGTTAAAATTGCTATATTGCATAGATGAAAGTGTCAAATTTGAAAAATATTATAAAGAAATGTTTTATTAACGATTTTGTTTAATTAATTTATTTAGGGGTTTTAAATGAAAAAGCTTTTACTCCTTATAGCTCTGATGATAGGTCTCGTACTTAGCGTCGCTTATACTAAAGATAAGAATGACGACGATGATGAGCTTTTAAGAAGAAGCCAGTTGCAGGAGCCGCCAACATTTAACGCAGGAAGTACAAGTTTCCCAAGAAACTTTGCACCGACAGCTCAATGGCAGGATCCTTTTAATGCTGCAGTATCAACCGGTTACTACTGGATTGACAACACTGAAGTATTAAGCGAGCAATTGTTTCCAAATATGCGTCCGGCAATCGGAAGGGCAGATACTTTCTATCAGCCTGAATTGTGGCGTAAGATTACACCCGGTCCTCGTATGCTTCCAAAAACATACTGGGAACAAAACAAAGAAGAAGGACTTGCATTTTTCCGCCAACCAGCTGATCCAGACTTCTGGACAAGTCCCACAGACTCAACTGATGATGCTATTGCCGGTCCGATTCCACTTGGTATCCGTGGTGGCTTTTACTTTAACGGATTACGTTATGACTCTTTTTATGTGTCAACCAATGGCGTAATAGCACTTACAAACAGAAGATATTTTTACGATGCAAATGGCAACAGAGTAATTCCTCCGGGAGCAACAAACTGCTACGACCCAATGTCTATGGACTGGTTTGCAGGTGGCGTTCGCGGGCGTGATACTCTTTGGATAAGAACCTGGAACGGACTTCAGGATTCTATTAACCCTAATACAAGTCAGAGAATAGCTGACAGAGACGGTAACGGAAATATTCAATACAAAAATGGTCTTAATGACCCCGTTCCTGATAACTTCGGTTATCAATTCTCAGTTTTAGGCGGTAATCCTCTTAATATTACTCAACAACCAGGCGCCTTAAGCGGTATTCGTGCACGTGGAGGTGATATTATGACTGCAATCCCTCTTACCAGCAAGTCTGCTGTAATTGCTCCATTCTGGGGTGATATGATTCTTTCTCAGTATGACCCTGAAACAAAACAAAGAGACGAGCATGGTATGGTTCATTACAAGAGAACTTATACTAATGACTCTTTAATCGTCGCTTTTTTCAGAATTCAGCCTAAAGGTGCTTTGGCTACAACTCAAGGTACTATCAATATTGATCCTGATTCAAGACCTGCCAGAACAAATTATGTAACTGCTGATGCTCACGTGGTTCTTTCCGGTGTAGACTCAAGTATTACAATTCATTATACCAGAATAGCTGACAGGTTTACACATAATGGCAATAATCCTCTTGGAAGACCTGTAGTTGGGCACGTTGTATTCAGATACAACTCTGTAGCAGGTGTTCGCGGTTTTGCCCGTCACGTAAATTACGGCAAGGGCGGACTTATTGCGGGACAGCCTTGGGCAGGTGAATATCCACAAGCTACTACATGGTTCCAGTCTTATAGAGTAAACAATCCTAATGTGGAATATCCTCAGTCCGGTTCTGTTGTTAAATTCAAACAGTGGCAGAATACACTTCGCGTTCATGAAATTGCATACCGCGTAAGAAGTAAAGATCCAGCTGCTTCAAATCCAACAGCATTTGTTACAACCATTCCTGCTGCTGAAGTAGCTGATTACGAACTTTTGGCAGGTCACGAAAGACTTGGTGCAATTCAGCCTGTTGTTCTAATTCAGAACTTAACAAATGAAATCCAAGGTACTTCAGGTATCAACTTTGTTAAACAAGACCTTACTTTCCGTGGACGTTTCCAGATTAGAAATACAATTTCTAACAGAATCATTTACAACCGTCTTGTACCTGTTGATGCACTATGTATGGGCTTATCTGACGATCCTGAAGATGCTCAGAAATGTAATGGTGACCCTTCTGTTAAAGTCAGACTTGCTAACTTCAATGGTACTACTTTAAATATTTTCAATAATTTCCAGCAAACAGGTTTCAATGGTGTACCTCCGTACTATTTTGTACAGATTCAATTCCCACCATTTGAGCCAAATGAATTTATTGATAACCACATCGGAAGAATGCGTTCATTCGTAATCGCTGAGCCTGTAAATCCTGCTTCAGGTGAAAGACTCCGCGATAACTGGCCCTTCGATGATACTTCAAAGATTACTCTATTTGTAATGAGAAGATATTATGACGAACATCCAATCCCTGCTTTCAGACAGTTTGAAGATGATGGCTCAGAATGGCATGTTGATACTGAATCAGGTGATAATATTCCTTCAGCTTGGAAATGGGTTAGTATTAATACTGAAATGGTTTCCGGTGATGACGTTTCTAAATATCCACTTTCACCACGTGGTCCTGTCAGAAACCAAAATAACGTAATTGATAACGGTATTGGTACTCAGCAGGCAAGAGTCCTTATGTCACCGGTAATTAAGATGAACCGTGTTACAATCGATGGCGGCGAACCACTGCCGAGATATCAGGATAACCGTACTCCAAAACGTGGCGGTGACGAAATTCGTTCATTCCCGATTGACTTACGTGGCAAGCAAAATCCAATTCTTACTCTCTCTATCCAGAGAACAACTCACAGAGATGACTGGGAAAGAGGTTGGAGTGACCAGCTTATGATCGGTCCTGAACCAAGAGTAATGGTTGCAAGTAATCCATTCAATTTGTATGCTCCCGGACAGTCTGTTAGTAATGTTCCTGATGAAATAGTAGTTGAATTTGCTAAACCATCGGATGATGAAATTGACAGAATTACAAACATTAAACTTGAAGACTGGAGACACTTGCCTTACAGAAGAGGTACTAAAGAAGCAGCTCTTTCTAATCAAGCTCCATTAACATTATTTGGTGCCGGTGGTTATATGATTGGTTTCTTAGAAACTGATAAAGACTCTACTCTTGCTCTTCCTGATGCAAATACCGGTAGATTAAACTCACTCAGAGCCAACAGATTTGATGATGGTATTGACTGGGAATATCAGAAATTTGCTATTCCAATTCCTGATACATTTATTTTATGGAAAAATCAAGGTGCTAAGCACTTTAGATTCAGAGTTAAAGTATTAGCTACTAACGATGGTCCAAAATGTATTGGATGTATAGAAGATGATACTGATGATTTCTATGTAGATAATATCAAGATTCTTTACAGAGCTGAAATCACTGACGTTGAAGTAACTTCAGTTAAGGTTTCATGGCCTTATACGATTGTACCTGCATCACAGGCAACTTCAATTCCGATTACAGTGCGTGTTTCTAACAATACTGATATTGAAGCTTCAAATCTTTCTATAAAAGTAAATATCTGGAGAACTAACTCATTCGGTGAAATAATTGACGACGCTCCAATTTACTGCCGTACTCAAACTATTTCAAACCTTGTTAGAAGAGGAACGCTCGATCAGCTAATGCCTTCATGGAATGCAAGAAAGAGCTTACGTGATAGTATTGGATATTTCAGACTAATTGCTAATGTATTTATGAACGAACCAGACCTTGTACCAAGAAACGATACTACATATTCTGACTTTATTTTAAGAGTAGGACGTGTATTTGCTTACGACCCACCTGATGCTGAGCCATCAAACTCAGGTATGCTTGGTGCAAATGGTCTTAACTTCTTACTTCCACAGCTTCCTTCCGGTCAACCACGTTCAGGTCCTGCATGGGACGGCGTACTTGATACAAGAGGTGCTGTAGGCGGTTCCGGTTCCGGTGCTGTAGCTGTTAAGTTTAACCTTCTTAATTCTGACACACTTCGCGGCTTCTCTGTTCTTTGGGCTCCGATGAATCAGGCTGCAGATCAGATTACTATGTCACTTTACACTGATGGTGACAGACTACCTTTGACTAATAACCTCAGACTCAGAACTATCACAACACGTGGCGGTGCTAATTTCCAGAATATCTATGGAAGATATGTTGATTATATATTTAACACTCCACAGGTTCTTGAGAGAGGTACATACTGGATTTCAATTTCTCAGGATGGTGAAACAGGTATGGAACTCGGCGCTGCATCGTCAAGAGGCGGTATGAGAACTCTGAATACTTACGTTTCTCCTGCAGGTGTTTGGGGTGAAGCGGGTACTACATTATCACTTGATAAAAACTTCCGTAAAGTACAGGGTGGTAACTTTATTAATGACAACTTCTTCGCATTCCAGAACGTATCAGGTGCATTAGGCTGGGTAGAGTTTACTCCTTCTTCAGGTAATATTGGATTTGGTCACCTTAACCATTATGGTGCTCCCGTTGACCCTGCTACTCAAACTATGTCACGCGGTTTCTGGGTTCCTATGATTCGTCCTTACTTCGGTCCTAAAGGATTTGGCGAAGCAGCTGATGAATTCCAATGGTGTCCGGATGATATTCCTGTTGAGCTTTATACTTTTACAGGAAGTGTACGCACAAGCGGTATTGACCTATACTGGGAAACTGCATCAGAAATCAACAATTACGGATTCTTTGTTGAAAGAAGAATTGCTGAGAGCGATGAAGAGTTTAAACAAATCGGTTTCGTAGCCGGTGTTGGAAACTCAAATACTATCAGCCGTTATAATTTCATGGACAAAGACGTTCAGGTTAAAACTACTTATGAATATCGTCTCCGTCAAATGGACAGAGATGGTACTCAGGATTGCTTTACTTCTAACATCGTTACATTGACTTACGATAGGATCGGCGACCTTGTTTTAGAACAAAATCAACCGAATCCTTTCGTAAATCAAACACTAATCAAATTCAATGTTCCTCAGCCTCAGAATGTGAAACTTGATATTGTAGATATGTTTGGTAACGTGGTTAGAGTACTTGCTAATGAATCTATGTCTGCAAAAGAACATTCAGTTATCTTTGATGGTAATGACAGCTATGGCAACGCACTTCCAAGTGGAAGCTATATCTACAGACTTACTTCAGAGGGTGACATTCTGACAGGCAAGATGAGTATTGTTCGCTAAATTTATGTTTAGCATAATAATACATATTTCATAATGAATATTCAGCCCTTTACCAAAGGTAAGGGGCTGACTTATTCAAAAAATAGTTTTAAATCTTTATGTAAAATAATATATTAGTAAAAAATATTATATAAATTAAATAAAAGAATTTTTATTTGTTGTTATGAAATTGTATTTTTGAATTCTGTAATTAATTCAAAAGTATTTTTTTACATTAAGATTTAATTTAAATGTTGTAAATGAAGATAAATATTTATAGACTATGACAAAAATTATGTTAAATACGATATATTAAAAGTAACTTTATGTTGTATAAAAATAAATTTAAAAAGTTATAAATGCAAATTTTGACAAAGTATAATACGGGTTATTAGAATGGAAATTAAAGGATCAAAAATTCTTGTATTAGGCGGTTGGGGCTTGGTTGGCTCAGCTATTTGCCGTAAATTGATGGAACACAACCCATCACAATTGATTATTTCATCACTTAAAGAATCTGAAGCTTTAGATGCGGTTGAGCAGATGAAATCTGAGTATCCGGATGCAAATCCGGAAATGTTTGTTCCAAAATGGGGCAATATTTTTACAAGAACTGACTGGAAAGATCTTGATTTCCGCGATGTACTTACGACTCAGGATAAAAGAAAAATACATATCAAAGATATTTTTTACGAATTATCAGATGATGTCGTAAAAAATTCAGCATTATATAAATTAATCGTTGACACAAAACCGGATTTGGTAATTGATTGTATCAATACAGCTACTGCGATTGCTTATCTGAATATTTACAGTACTGTTATAAATGCAATCAAAAGAATTGAAGACAGCAATTTAGATGAAGCACTTGTTGAGCAAATTATTGCAAGCTCATATATACCTCAGCTAATTCGCCATATACAATTACTATATACAGGATTGCAGGAAGCCGGTACCAGAATGTACTTCAAAATCGGTACAAGTGGAACAGGTGGTATGGGATTCAATATACCTTATACACACAGTGAGGAAAGGCCTTCAAGAGTTCTTCTCTCAAAGAATGCTGTAGCCGGTGCCCAAACATTACTTCTTTACATTTTAGCACGTACTCCGGGCGGACCTGTTGTTAAAGAAATTAAACCAACTGCTGCTATAGCCTGGAAGAAAATTGCTTACGGCGATGTTAAGAGAAGAGGTCAGGCTATTGAGCTTGTTGATATGCCTTTTGAATCTGCTAAACCGATAGATGGATATTTACATTTTGATGATAAAAGCGGTGTGTCTGAAACCGGCGATACTTTCAAATCTGTGTATATTGACACAGGTGAAAATGGTATTTTTTCACGTGGTGAGTTTCAAGCTATAAGCTCTCTTGGGCAAATGGAAATTATTACTCCTGAAGAAATTGCTGATTATTTAGTATTTGAAGTACTTGGTGGTAACACCGGTAAAGATGTAATTCAGGGATTGGATGCATTTACTATGGGACCAACATATCGCGGTGGTATGCTAAGAAATGTTGCTATGAATAAATTAGATGAACTCGAACATGAGCATGGAGTAAATAGTGTTGCTTTCGAGCTACTGGGACCTCCGCGTCTATCTAAATTGCTTTATGAAGCATATCTGCTCAAACGAATTTGCGGTGCTATGAATAAAGTGTCAGATTTATCGGCTGAAGAATTATCAGAAAAAGCAGAAGAAATTCTAAAATCTGATAATCAGTTAAGACAACAGATTTTATCTATCGGTATTGCTGTTATGATGAAAGATGGAAAGAATTATCTAAGAGGCAAGGATATTAAAATACCTGTCAGACGCGGTGACGATAAACTTGAAATGACTGAAGAAAATGTAAATCAATGGTGCTATGACGGCTGGATTGATTTGCGTAAACAAAATTTTGTAGTTTGGAAAAAGCGAATTGAAGACATTATGAATCATTCAAATTCACTTCCAAATGATGATACAAGTTCCAGATTTACATATACAAATGATTTCTGGGATAAGTTTGAAAATATTGATGAAGGAAAAGTAGTTAGCTGGATATTTGAGTTTGAAGATAAAGGCTGGCGTTTCAAACGATAAAATTAGAATAAAATGATTAAAAGTAATATATGTTTTACAAATTTATTGGGGTTTTTTAAATGAAGAATCTCTTACTGCTTATAGCTTTGAGTTTCGGCTTGGTTGTCAGCACCTCATTTGGTAAAGACAAAGAACCAACCGAGGACGAGCTATTAAGAAAAAGTCAGTTGTCAGAGCCGGCAATATTCAATTCCGGTTCTACAAGCTTCCCGAGAAACTTCACTCCAACTTCAGCTTGGGCTTCTCCGCAAAATGCGGCAGTATCAACAGGCTATTATTGGATTGATGACAGGGAAACGTTAGACCCAATTCTTTTTCCTGATATGAGACCTTCTCCATCAAAGATTGATACCGGATATCAACCTGAATTGTGGAGAAAAATCGTTGCAGGACCTAGAGTTTTAACTAAAACTTATTGGGAAAATAACCGTCAGGAAGGATGGGCGTTCTTCCGTCAGCCCGCTGATGGCGATTCAGAAGGTTCATTTTGGGACAATCCTATTGACTCAACTGACGAGGCTATTGCCGGTCCTATTCCCCTGGGTATTCAGGGAGGATTTTATTTCAATGGTATCAGGTATGACTCGTTCTATGTTTCAACCAACGGTCTTATAGCATTGACTAACAGAAGATATTTTTATGATGCTAATGGACAAAGAGTAATTCCAACCGGTGCTGAAAGTGCTTATGATCCAATGTCAATGGATTGGTTTGCAGGTGGTTTCCGTGGAAGAGATACTCTATGGTTACGTAACTGGCTTAATACTCAAGACTCAATTAATCCAAATACTCAACAAAGAATTGTTGTTCGCGATGAAAATGGTAACGTGCTTTTCAAAAATGGTTTGACTGACCCAATTCCTGATAATTTTGGATATCAGTTTTCAGTTTTAGGTGCAAGTCCTGTTTCAATAGGTTTTGACCGTACAGTCCCTACTAATGGTATACGTGCTCGTGGTGGTGATATGATAACAGGTATTGACCAAAATAGCAAAACAGCAATGATTGCTCCATTTTGGGGCGATATGATGCTTTCCCAATATAACCCTACTACTAAAAATCGTCAGGAACACGGTAAAGTATGGTATAAGAGAACTGCATCACGCGACTCATTAATAGTTGCTATATATAATATTCAACCAAAAGGTAATCTTGTAGCAGCTTTAAATGCAGGTGCACCTATTATGGCGACTGTTCCTGCTGATGCAAGACCGGGTGACCCAACTTATGCAACTGCGGATGCTCACGTTGTTCTTTCTGCTGTTGACTCAAGTATAACAATTCATTATACTAGGATAACTGACAGCGTTGAATATCTTGATCCATCAACTGCTATTTATGTTAAAGGTGCAGCTCGTGAATTATTCCGTTATAACACTACTGCCGGTGTGAGAGGTTTTGCTCGTCACGTGAATTTTGGCAAAGGTGGAATTACAAATAATGACCCATGGGCTGGTGAATATATTCAGGCTACTACTTACTGGGACAGATACCGCTCGGATACTTTGAATCCTGAAGTTATGTATCCTACTACTATGTCAGCCGTTAAATTCAAACAATGGAAGAATACTCTTCGTGTACAATCTTTGAATTACCGTGTAAGAAGCAGAGTTCCAAGTTATCCGCAGCCATCTGCTTACGTGTTAGATGTACCTGTGGCTGAAATGGATGACTATGAGCTTCTCGCTGGCCATGACAGACTTGGTCAAATTCAACCATTTGCTATTGTTCAAAATTTATCAAATGAAATTCAAGGACCTGATGGTGTTAATTTTATGCCTCAGGATCATTCATTCAGAGTAAGATTTTTAGTGAGAAACACAGTAACAAACAGAGCGATTTATAATCGTGTTGTTCCTGTGAATGCTAATTGCTTAAGTCTGCCTGAAGCTCAGTCAGCTGATTGTAATGGTGACCAGACTATTAGAGTAAGACTTGTAAGAGGTACACAGATTCTTACTGATAATGATTTCCGCAACTTAGGTTTCCAAGGTGTTCCTGCTTATTATGGAGCACAAGTGCAATTCCCACCATTCGAACCAAACCAGTTTGTTGATGAACATATTGGCAAGATGAGAGCTATGGCAATTGCTGAGCCTGTTTATCCTGCAAACAATGCTTCTTATGAAGACCACTGGCCATTTGATGATACTGTCAAAACAACTATGTTCGTTATGAGAAGATTTTATGACCAAAATCCTGATGCTCGTTTCAGAGTATTTGATGATGATGCGTCGGAATGGTTCATTGATATGGAAACTGGCAAATATATGCCTTCAGTTTGGAAATGGGTGAATATCAACGCTGAAGTAGTTGCCGGAGATCAGGTTTCTAAATATCCTACTCCTCCAAGAGGACCTGCTGTAGCTAAGAATTATGATTTAGGTGTTATTCAGAATCCAGTAGCTTTGGAATCACCAACAATTAGAATGAATCGTCTTCAACTTGATGGTACTGAACCACTTCTGAGATATCAGGATAACAGATCGCCAAGAAGAGGTGGAGATGAAATTCGTTCATTCCCTATTGACCTTCGCGGCAAACAGGGTGCTGTACTTACATTATCTATTCAGAGAACAGCTCACAGAGATAATTGGGTAAGAGGTTACAATGACAGATTGCTCGTTGGACCCGAACCAAGAGTTGTTCAGCAAGGCAATGTTCTTAATCCTTATATCTTTGGTAATAGTGTGAGCCAAACTCCAGACGAATTAGTCGTCGAGTTTGCACGTCCTTCTGATGATGAAATCAATGGAATTACTAATATTCCTCTTGCAAACTGGAGACATCATCCACAAAGGCGTGGAGTTACAGCAGGTGCTATTACAAATATGGCTGCTTTGACGCTTTATGGTGCAGGCGGTTATTTAATTGGATTCCTCGAAAAAAATGATAAAGACTCTGCTTTAGCACTTCCGGGTACGGTTTCTAGCGGTCAGATTAACTCTTTAAGAGCTAATTTGTATGATGATGGTATTGATGTTGAATACAAGAAATTTGCTATTCCTATTCCTGATACTTTCATTGTCTGGAGAAATAATGGTGCTAAACATTTTAGATTCAGAGTAAAAGTTTATGCAATTGACAGTAGAAAATGCGCTACTTGTATCAGAGATGATGCCGATGATTTCTTTGTTGATAATGTAAGACTTCTTTACCGTTCTGAAATTACTGACCTCGAAATTACATCAGTTAAAGTGAACTGGCCCTATACTTTAGCTCCGGCTTCACAGACAACATTTATGCCGCTTACAGTTACAATTTCTAACAATACAGATCTTAATGCAGCCAATTTTGCAGTTAAACTGAAGATATTCAGAGTTGATGAAAATGGTAACTTCCTTGATGATGCTCCTATATATTGTCGTACTCAGACTGTATCAAATCTTACTCCAAGCGGAACTTTAGATCTTACTATGCCTGCTTGGAATGCTCGTAAGAGCCAGACAGATACAATCGCTCATTACAGACTTGTAGCAAACCTTATTGGTTCAGAGCCTGATTTGATTCCTAAGAATGACACTACATGGTCTGATTTCACTTTAAGATTTAGTGATCAGTTTGCTTATGACCCACCGGTAGAAAAAGTAACTAATGATGTTGATGATTTTATCACGCCCGCCGGTAAAGGTCTTAATTTCCTTGTTCCGGTCATTACTGTACCTAATCCAATCCCCGGTTTACCTCCAATTCCGAGAGACTCACCGAGAGCAGGTAGTGGCAATTTAAATTCTACAACCATTTCTAATTTTGACTTTATAAGTGATGCAGTTGGTGCGGTTGGTGGTTCGGGTTCAGGTTCTATTGCTGTTAGATTTAAGCTCCTTAATTCAGATACTTTGAAAGGTTTCAGAATTTACTGGGCTGGTTTGAACAAAGCAGCTAATCAGGTTACTATCAAAGTTCACGAAGGAAATGAATTATTACCAAGTCAAAACCGCATAATTGAATCACTTACAACACGTCGTGGTGGTCCAAACTTTGCAAATATTTACGACCAATATGTAGATTATCCTTTCAATGAACCATTAATACTTGCAAGAGGCGTTTACTGGATATCAGTAGCTCAGGATGGTGAATCAGGATATGAAGTTGGCGTGTCAAAAGCAAGATCAGCTATGCGTACTACGAATGTTTACCAAGATCCTGTAGCTCCTAACTGGTGGGGTGAACAAGGTATTGCTCTTAATCTTGATAAAAACTTCAGAACTATGGTTGATGGCAATTTAGTTAATGATAATGTGTTTGCATTCCAAAATGTAATTAATATCGGCAACTGGATTCCATTCACTCCTGCGATGGGTAATCCTGCATTTGCGCACATGACTCATCATGGTTTCCGTGGATTTGACAATACTACATTTACTTTGACACGTGGTACCTGGATTCCTCACGTAAGACCGATTTTTGGCTATAAGTCATTCGGCGAAAGTGCTGACGAATTCCAGTGGTGTGACCCTTCAGATATAATACCTGTTGAATTATATGTCTTTACTGGTGGTGTTCGCACATCCGGTATTGATTTATACTGGGAAACCGCATCTGAGATTAATAACTACGGCTTCTTTGTTGAAAGAAGGATTGCAGGCAAAAATGAAGAATTCAAGCAAATTGGATTTGTTTCAGGTGTTGGCAATGCTACAACTATTAGCCGTTATAACTTCCTCGATAAAGATGTTACCCCGAAAACAACTTATGAATACCGCCTCCGTCAAATGGACAGAGATGGCAGTCAGGAGTGTTTCACATCTAACATAGTTACTTTAACTTTCGACAGAATTGGTGAAATGACTTTAGAGCCTAATTCACCTAATCCGTTTACTAATCTTACAATGATTAATTTCAACTTACCGGAAGGTCAGAATGTAAAATTAGAAGTGATTGATATGTTCGGTAACGTTGTAAGAATACTCGAAAATGGTTTCTTGGGTGCTAAGAATTATTCATATTCATTCGATGGTCAGGATGCTATGGGTAATCAGCTTCCTACAGGAACTTACATTTACAGACTTTCTGCAGAAAAAGAAATTCTTTCCGGCAAGATGTCTATCGTAAGATAATTCTAAATTATCAAAACATAAAACAAGCCCTTTTCCGTCTAAGAAGAGGGCTTGTTTGTTTTTATACAAAATGATTGGATAATTAAATGGCTGATTCAATATTTACAAAAATAATAAATCGTGAAATTCCGGCTGAAATAGTTTATGAAGATGATGATGTTATCGCCTTCAATGACATATCCCCTAAAGCACCTGTTCATGTGCTTGTAGTACCAAAAAAGCATATCATAACTTTAAATGATGCTGATGAAACCGATGCTGCATTGCTTGGTAAAGTTATTCTTACAGCTTCAAAAATTGCTAAAGAAAAAGGTATTGCCGACCGTGGCTACAGAATTGTTGTGAACTGCAATCAGGAAGGCGGACAGTCAGTTTATCATATACACTTTCATTTGATTGGCGGCAAACAACTTGGTTGGTCTCCTGATTAATTGAAATAATGAATTTTAATAAAAATGAATATTTCTGAAATTATAGATTACGGAAGAAATGCCCTTCAAGATGAGATTGTAGCAATTCAAAATGCTTCAAACAGACTTGATGACGGTTTTGCTAATGCTGCAGTAATGCTTGCAAATGCAAATAAAATTGTAATAAGTGGCGTTGGAAAATCCGGTTTGATTGCACGAAAGATTGCAGCTACTTTTTCAAGTATTGGTATTTCTGCTATATTTTTGCACCCGGTAGAAGCTCTTCACGGTGATATTGGAGTCGTTCAGGATAGAGATGTTTCTATTCTCATTTCCAAAAGCGGAACAACCGATGAGCTCGTTAAATTGTTGCCATATTTGAAAATGAGAAATTCTCGTATTATTTCTATAACCGGAAACTTAAATTCAGCATTGGCAAGGTATTCTGATATTGCTCTTGACGGTTCGGTGGAAAAGGAGGCATGCCCTTTTAATCTTGCACCTACTGCTAGTACGACTCTTGCTTTAGCTATTGGTGATGCCTTAGCTGTTGCTGTAATGAAAATTAATGGAGTTAGTCTTAACGACTTTTCAAGATTGCATCCTTTGGGACAAATAGGCAGAAATGTTAGCGTTAAAGTATGCGATATAATGCACATAGATAAAGCATTACCTGTATGTTCTCAGGGAGCATCTTTCAGAGATGCTGTTATTGAAATTTCAAGAAAAGATTTAGGTTGCGTTTGTGTAACAAACGATAATTTGTTATTGCTCGGAATTATTACTGATGGAGATGTCAGGCGTATTTTACAAAATTCGGAAGATATGAGAGGCATTATGGTAAATGATGTTATGACAAAATCTCCTGTTACTATTAATTCGGATGCATATCTACATGAGGCGCTTGCAATTATGGAGAATCGCGAAAGTGAAATAAGTGTTTTGCCTGTGGTAAATGAAGATAATATTTTGATTGGTGTAATTCGATTACACGATATTGTGCAGTCAGGTTCTTAAAATTTCAAGGTATCTCTTTTGGGGAGCGGAAATTGTGGTGTTGTTTGAATGGTAGATTGCTCAATCATCCTGGGTTCAGATTTTTGGTCATTTTCGATTTTCCTTCTTGCTGCTCTGGCACTATCATTTTTTGGTGCATAAATATTCAAGACCTCAGTTGCTGTGATTTTTATATTTTTCACTACTGTTCCTGACCTTCCAAAAAGTGGCAGCTTTTCATCATTTCTAAATATTGTAGCACCGCCTACATTTCCTAAATCAACTATGAAAAATTCAAGGGCTGACCATGATTCTTCCATACCCGGTTTAAGCAGTGATTCATTGATTGATTTGCCATCTGAAAGAACTCTTATCCAGATTGTATCGTGAGCTTTGGCGGTTAATTTCAATGAATCAGGTTTTTCGAAAAATGAAAACAGACTGTTAGATTCACTTTCTATTGATACAGTGTCTGTTCCACCCAGAACATCAGAGTTCTCAATTCTTGAAGATGATTTATTGATTGAACTGAAACCGAAATAAATTGCTGTTACAATTGCTAAGAAAAGTACAACATAAATCATGCTGTTTAAGATCATGTATCTTCGCTCTTTATTCAGGTTTTTCTTTTTGAATAAATCATTGAAGTTGGTTGAAAAAGTCTGCGTAATATTTGTTTTCAAATTCAGCTTATCATCAACTATAGGAATAACTGCCTTCGGTTTTGGAATTTCAGATTCAATTTTTTCATCGTCAAATTTTTTCTTTTTTGGTTTGCTTGATTTGGGTGTAACCATGACATTATCATATTCAACTTTTAAATAATTACAAAGCGTTTTTATAAATGATTTGATATAAACATCAGGCATAACGGAATGGTCACCACTTTCGATGGATTCAATTACATATTGACGCACTTTCGTTTTGTCGCTTAATTCTTTAACCGACAACTTAGCATTAATGCGTGCACTCTTGATTTTTTCGCCTATATCATTCATTTTTCAGCAATTTGAAAATTATTTTTTTTGTTTTGCATCAAGCAAGTTTACCAAATTAATAAAAATATTTGAATTATTAACTCTTTTAATAATTATACACCATAAATTTTTATTATATTTGTAAACAAATTTAAAGCTAAATTAAATTATCAATTATTGTACCAAAAAATGAAAATTCAGTTAATGTTATTAATATTGATTATTATAATCAATTATAATACTTATTCTATAATAGATGAAATCAATTCATCTGAAATCTCAGAGATAGTTTACAGCTTGCAAAATTCGAGTTCTGAATTCACTCAGGAGCTTAATATAGATAATCAGGAAATTAGTAATACAGAACAAAATGATTCTGTACTTTATAAAAAACCACTTCGTGTTGATCCAATTGATTTTATGTATGCCGATAATCAAAGATATACAATTGATGGCAATATGCCGCTACTGGAAACTGATATTGATTACCTCAGGTTCGGAATTTTTGCAGGTGCATTTACAGGATTTATGGTATATCAACATATCTATCAGGTAAACACCATTTGGTCGGAAAGAGGAACTTTCAGAATTATGGAAGATGGTGATTATGCCTTGTATTCTGATAAAATTGGACATTTCTACGGTGCATACTTCTCAGGATACACATATTCTGAATTATTGATGTGGTCTGGATTTAGTAAAGAAACTGCAACATTAACCGGTGCATTGATGGGGCTTGCGTACTCAACCTATGTAGAAGTGATGGATGGCTTTGCTGAGCAATGGGGATTTAGTCCTTCTGACTTTTATAGTGATGCAGCCGGTTTTGGCTTTTTGTTGCTTCAAAATTATGTACCTTGGTTTCAAAATATAACACCGAAGTTTCAATATATACCTTCTGAATGGCATGGTGATAAAAGGCGAAGTCCCAGTGAATTTTTTATTGATGATTACAGCAGTCAAAGTCTGTACTTCTCATTCAATGTATATAATATGTTGCCAGAAAATCTTCAGCAATACTGGCTGCCTTGGCTTCAGATTACTGTTGGTTATGCAGCTAGAAATTTATGCAATCCTACTGACCCCAACTCAAACTGCGACTATAGTTATTCAACAAGATACAGTGATCTTGTTGCAGGAAGCCCAAGATTTATAATTGGTTTGGATTATGATTTGGTAAAGTTGCTTCCTGATGGAATACCTCTTTGGAACTGGATTCGCCAGTCACTGAATTATATTAAATTCCCCGCACCTGCAATTGAAATCAGTGAGCGGGGAACAAGATTTATGCTGATGTATCCATTTTTAGCATTATAGAAATCTATAAAGATATTATTTTACTGATTCGACTAATCTGCGAATAATTTCATTTGCTGTAACATTATCTGCTTCAGCATTGAAATTTGGAACTATTCTGTGTCTTAATACAGGCAAAGCAGATGCTTTTACATCATCAATATCGGGTGTGAATTTTCCATGCAGAGCAGCGTTTGATTTGGCACCAAGAATAATATACTGCGAAGCACGAGGACCTGCTCCATAACTAAGAAAATCTTTCACAAACTTTTGGTCTGTTGTTTCAGGACGAGAATTACGGACTAATTTAACTGCAAAGTCAATTACGTTATCGCTTACCGGTACTTTTCTCACTAATTCCTGGAAATCCATAATCTCAGTAGCAGTCAGAACTTGTTCAACTTTTGGTTTATTAATTGAAGTAGTAGATTTCACTATATTGATTTCTTCTTCCAAACTCGGGTAATCGAGCCAAATATTATACATAAACCTGTCAAGCTGGGCTTCCGGAAGAGGATATGTGCCTTCCTGTTCGATAGGGTTTTGTGTTGCAAGCACAAAGAATGGTTCATCTAAAGTATATGTTATTCCGGCAGCTGTTACAGCGTGCTCCTCCATTGCTTCAAGAAGTGCTGCTTGTGTTTTTGGGGGAGTACGATTGATTTCATCTGCAAGAACAATATTTGCAAAAATTGGTCCTTTAACAAACCTGAAAGTTTTCTGCCCGCTGGAAAGATTATCCTCGATGATTTCAGTACCGCTGATGTCACCCGGCATAAGATCCGGTGTAAACTGTATCCTTGAAAATTTCAGGTCTAAGGCTTTGGAGAGAGTGCGGATTAAAAGAGTTTTTGCCAATCCGGGCACACCAATGAGAAGAACGTGTCCTTTAGCAAAAAGTGCTGTAAGGAGCTGGTCTATGATGTCATTCTGTCCGATAATCACTTTGCCGATTTCGGATTTAACTTTTTTTATCGAGTTTGCTAATAATTGGATTTTCTCTGTATCTTGCATGTTATAATATTGATTAGATAAAATATTGTCTAAAAATAATAAGACGTATATTTACTTACTTAATTGAAATATTATTTTTATTGACTTCTGAACATTATATTTACAATTCAATTTTTTGAATATCGTTTTATAAATTGTTTAAAATTTTACAAATAAATTAAAAATAAAAAAAATATTTGGCAAAAATAAATGATAAATTCTGAATTTATCTTATACTTTGATTAATATATGAATAAATTTTGTTATATTAAATTTTGAAAAAAAATCGAAAATGAGAATTTTATATGGAATTGCTATTTGAATTTGATTTAGAATATGATGAAGACAGTAGTTTTGGTCTGGATCCTCAAAAGGATTTAGAATATTTATTATCTGAAATTGATAGAATTGATAATTCCATTGATAAAGAACTTGTTGCTCGTGCATTTGCATTTTGTGTTGAAAAACACAGCGATACAGCAAGAAAATCCGGCTACCCATATTATACTCATCCACTAAATGTAGCACTTATATTGCTGAAAGAGTTTTCTATTCATGATACTGCCTCAATCGTAGCTTCGCTTCTTCATGATACAATTGAAGATGTTGCTGATGTTGGCGAAAGTCAAATTGCTCTTGAGTTTGGTACTGACGTAGCCGAGATTGTTCAAGCAGTTACTAAAATTTCAAATGACGTTATATCCCTTGAAAACAGCAGTATAAATTGGGACGAGCTTGATGGAAAACAGAAAGCCGAGCTAAAGCATAAGCTGAAAGCAGGAACTCATCGCAAGCTTTTCCTTGCACTTGTCAGAGATATCAGAGTAATCCTGATCAAACTTGCTGACAGACTGCATAATCTCAGAACTCTGCACTACTTAAGTCCTAAGAAACAAAAAGAAATATCGCTAGAAACGCTGAATTTTTATATTCCAATAACTCATCGTCTTGGACTTATGAAAATTAAAATGGAGCTCGAAAACCGCTCGTTTTATTACTCCGATAAGTCTGCTTATGAGGCAATCAGGCTTGCACTCAACGAGAAAAGACGCGATTTTATTGATTACATTAAAGTATTTTCTGATACTATTCAGAATAGCTTGAATCAGCATAATCTTACTCATACTTTGTCAATTGTGCACAAGCATGAATATGAAATTTTTAAAATGATAAATGATGGCAAGTCTATCAGTGATATTGATAATTTTTATTCTATGGTTCTGATACTTGATACTAATGATATTCATGAATGTTACAGGGCTCACGGTGTACTTGCCACTGCATTCAATACAATAAGTTTCATAGATTATATAGCCAAGCCAAAAATGGACTGGTTCAAATCGCTTGTAACTGAGCTTTTTGGTCCTGACGGCAAGAGAATAGAAATTATCATCAGAACTGAAGAAATGGAAAAAATTGCAGAAGAAGGTTTTGCCTCAAAGTTTTCACTGAGAAGCGGAAGAATAAGGGCTCTCAATTTTACCGATAAAGAAATTGATGATTGGGGAGATTGGATGCAGGGTATTATTGAGGAAAAAGGGGAGAGAGCCACTCAAATAATATGGGATGCGATTAAAGTAAACCTCTTCGACAGTGAGCTTACGGTTTATACAAAAGATGGAAAAGCGATAACACTTCCCGAGGGAGCAAATTTAATTGATTTTGCTTTTTCAGTATCAGACGACTCAGGTTATCACTGCATTTCAGGGAAAGTAAATGGCGTAATAACTGATCTGAATCACAAGCTGAAGACCGGTGATCAAGTAGAGATTATATATTCAAACAAGTTTCAGCCAAGACCAGAATGGCAGGAGTCTGTTGTTTCACATAAGGCTGTTTCAATGCTTCATGATTATTTTAAGAATCATGTTGCCTCTAAAGTAAATGAAGTAGCTGTAGAAGTGATAGATTTTGATGCGAAAATTCGCATACGTGGAGAGGACAGAGAGAGAATGCTTTTTGAAATAACCGAGGCAATAGGTAAATCTATAATTAAACGCATTAGCCTTGATACAAGCGAAAGTTTTTTCGAAGGTATAGTTGCAGTCAAAGTAAAGGATAAGTCTGAGCTTAACGCAATTATAACCCGTTTAATGGGCATAAAGGGTATTAAATCTGTAATCAAAGTTTATGATTAGCAATATCTGTTGTTAATCCATAAAACAGATGACTGCAAATATTGCCGTCAAGATTTACAATATCAGGCAGATATGCCCATTGTTCAAATCCATATTTTTCGAGCAATTTGATGCTACCTGTATTTATATCAAGTAATATACAGATTATATGTTTGATGCCGTAGCTCGAGATGTTTTCTATGCAATATTCAAGAAGTTTACTTCCAATTCCCAGTTTTTGAAAATTATTATGAATATAATAACTTACTTCAGCTGCTTCATCGAGTGCCCTTCTACCTTTTCTATACGGGCTGATTGATAGCCAACCTACCACATTGCCTGAAACTTCATAAACAAATACCGGATACTTGTCGGAATTATGCTCTGAGAACCATTTGTCACGTTCATCGAATGAGATGTAGTCTAAATCGGCTGTTGCACTGCGGGAGTCAACAGCCTGATTATAGATTTCGTTTATAGCCGGTAAATCTTCATATTTTGCAGGACGAATCATTATTCTGTTTCTTCTAGAATGATGTAGGCAAGTGAATTATTGTCAGTATGCGAAAGTGATACGTGTGATTTTAGATGCCCGTATTTTTCTAACAAATCACCATCAAGGACTATAACAGGCTTGCCATTTCTTTCATTTCTGATACTGATTTCCTTGAATTTAAAGCCTTGTGTAAGTCCTGTACCAATGGCTTTGCTGAAAGATTCTTTGGCTGCAAATCTAGCTGCGTAATGAACATATTTTGTTTCATTGAATGAATCGCAATACTGCTGCTCGAGTTCTGTATAAAGGCGGTCTAAAAATCTTTTGCCATATTTTTCGATTGCAGTTTGTATTCTTGATGTTTCGACAATATCAGTACCTATACCGTATATCAATGAATTCCTCTTTGTTTATTAAATTCTTCTAAAATTTTTGGAAATGCTTCGCCTGACGGGTATCTCAGGCAATAGTTTGCAAAGCGAGATATAGCAGTTTCATTTGGATTGATCTCAACAACTACGCTTCCAGACTGGCTTGCAATAATAGGTAGATTTGCAGCAGGATATACTTCGCCGGAAGTACCGGCTGTGAAAAAAACATCAGCTTTTCGAGAGACTTCTTCTGCTCTCATGAGCGCATCATAAGGCAGAGTTTCACCAAACCAAACAACTGCAGGACGAACTAAGCCACCACAGGATTTGCATTTGGGAGCTTCTGTATCTTCTGCTGTTACTGATTCATCATACGGGGTTTTACAACTAAGACAATAATTTTCGAGGATATTTCCGTGTAATTCGATTACATCCTTAGCTCCTGCTCTTTGATGCAAGCGGTCAACATTCTGTGTAACAAGTGAAAATTTTGGGAACAATTTTTGCATCTCAGCTATTGCATAATGTCCCGGATTAGGTTCGCAGCTAAAAATTATATCTCTGCGGTGCTGATACCAATCCCAAACAAGATTAGGATTGGACATAAAACCATCAACGCTTGCAAGCTCGGAAGGATTGAATTTTGCCCATAATCCATCAGGGTCCCGAAATGTTTTAATACCGCTTTCAGCAGATATTCCCGCACCGGTGAAAACAACTACTTTTTTTGCATTCAAAAGTGATTCAATTATTCCATGTGGTATTTGCATCGAAGAATATTCCATTAGTGTAAGAATAATAATTCTCTGTATTTAGGTAATTGCCAGAATTTATCATCAACAATCATTTCAAGTTTATCGGCATGATGTCTTATTAGGTCAAAAAGTGGTTTTATTTTACTGCTATAGTGTTCGGCTTTCTCTTGCAGATTGCTGATAGAGCTGGCTTCACGTCTGTTATCATCAAGTTGTTCAAGATTGGAAATCATTCCTTCTAGATGTGTTGAAATTTTCAGTAACTGATTTTTATAAGCTTCGCTTTCATTCAGAAGACCAAGTTCTTTCAGCCCCTGTACATTTTTGATTAAATCATTCTGATAGTTCACCACAGCCGGAATAATCATAGTATAAGCAATCTCATCAACCAGAACGGCTTCTATTTCAATCTTATGCAAATACTCTTCAATGAAGACATTATACCTGGCAACAAGTTCTCTTTGAGAATAAATACCGAATTTTTCAAATAATTCAATATTTTCTTTTTTTAGATATACAGACAATGCCTGAGGAGTAGATTTAAGGTTTGGCAAGCCACGTAGTTCAGCTTCTTCAACCCACTCATGAGAATAATTATCCCCATTGAAAAGGATTGGCTGGCAACTCAGATAAACTTCTTTCAGTAATTTAGAAATTATGGATTTCTTCAAATCGTTAATAATTTTAGCCCCGTCCTTAAGCTTTTCAACTTCAGCATCTACTTGATTCAAGAATGAATTTAGCTGAGCAGCTACAATAACATTAAGGGTAGTCATCGGAAGCGAAACGTTGACGCTTGACCCCGGTGCTCTGAATTCAAATTTATTACCTGTAAATGGAAATGGCGAAGTCCTGTTTCTATCGGTTGTGTGCATTTTTTTGAAAGGGACCATTAAGTAATCAAGGTTCAGCCCTTCGATTGGTTTTTCACTTTCAGGTTCTGAATCATTCAAAAATGCTTCCAAAGCATTCTCCATCTGAGAGCCAATAGATGCTGATATGATTGCAGGAGGAGCTTCATTTGCACCTAATCTGTGGTCATTTCCGGCACTTGCAATACTTGCTCGCAACAAATCGGAATGATTATATACAGCAACAAGTGTATTTATGAAAAATGTCAGAAACATTAGATTGTTATGTGGTTCATCGCCCGGCTCTAAAAGATTTTTACCTGTGTCAGTAGCAAGTGACCAGTTGTTATGCTTACCTGAGCCATTAATACCCTGAAATGGTTTTTCATTTATGAGAACTCTCAAGCCGTGGCGTTTTGCAACTTTGTCAATTTTATCCATCAACAGTAAATTATGGTCAGCTGCAATATTGGCAAATTCAAAATGAGGAGCACATTCAAACTGATTTGGTGCAACTTCGTTGTGGCGGGTTTTGATAGGAATGCCAAGTCGTAATGCTTCCTGTTCAAATTCAATTATGAAATTATATACCCGCTCGGGAATAGCACCAAAATAATGGTCTGCAAGTTGCTGACCGCGGGCTGAAGCATTTCCGTAGAGAGTTCGTCCGCAAAGAACCAAGTCAGGTCTGGCGTTGAATAAAGCTTCATCTACAACGAAATATTCTTGTTCCCAGCCTAAAGTAGGAGTGACTTTACTGATTTTTTCATCAAAAATTTTACATATTTTCAGAGCCTCCTGATTAATTAGCCGCATTGATTTGAGAAGCGGTGCTTTCATATCAAGTGACTCGCCTGTATATGAAATCAGGAAAGCTGGAATACAAAGTGTACGCCCGAATTTTGTACGTCTGATAAAAATTGGTGTTGTAGGATCCCAAACAGTATATGATCTGGCTTCATGTGTCGAACGCATACCACCTGTTGGAAAGCTCGAACCATCCGGCTCCTGCATTATCAGCTCATTTCCGGACATTTTTTCAATCGCACGCCAATTCTTGTCAAACTGGAAAAAAGTGTCATGCTTTTCGGATGTTTTGCCGGTCAGTGGTTGGAACCAATGAGTATAATGTGTAACCTGATGGTCAATAGCCCAGTTCTTTAGACCGATAGCTATAAAATCTGCGGTTTCTCTGTCTATCGGCAGAGAATTATCTATAAAATAAGTTAACTTTTCAAGAATTTCTATAGGAAGATATTTTTTCTTAGCTTCAGGTCCAAAAACAAATTCGTTAAAATATTCTGAAACGGGCTTATCCATTAATGGCATACTCAATAAATCGCCTGTTTTTTTGCTTGTAAAGGATTCCAAACTTCTAAGTCTGACGGACATTTAAGTCTCTCCAAAAAATGTGTTTATGAATGTGGAAAATTTTATATTACAAAAATAACAATATTTACAGTCATTTTATAAATATTTATTGATATTGAACAGTTATTTTTTCGTATTTCTGATTTGACTGTCTCATACAATTATCAAATTAATAATTACAAAAATGTAGCGATTTTCAAATTAAATCGTTCTGTAAATTTAGAAAAACTATTTAAATTAACTGTTCAATTATAAGTTATTGAAAAAAAAGAAAAAAAACGCATCAAAAAGTACAAAATAATCAAAATATTTAGTTCATTTGAAACATTTTTTGTATTTTTACGATGCAGCATAGAGTATCTATTCAAAAAAATCCTGCCCAAGGGGGTTTTTGATGATACTTGATATACATATTTTTTTTCGATAAATACAGAATGTATATGAAAGATATCAAAAAAATTGTGATTATTTTGATTTTATCGGTTTTACCGATATATTCTCAAGTAGTAGAATTACCAATTGATTACGGCACGCGGGCAATATCCCTTAGCGAAAGTCTGTATGACATTGAGTTGCTGCATCTTGCCGAGCAGAAACTTGTAAATGACATAAAAAAATTTCCGATGAATGTATCTTATGACAAATCGGTTTTATTGCAGTCTGATATTGATTTGCAATCCGGGAATTTTAATATTGCAGACGGCAAATTATATGAATTTATTAAATCCCGCTCAAACTCCCCTTATGTTCCATTTGCTGCGTTAAAACGCGGTTATATGAAATATGAACTGGGAGATTATAAACAAGCAGAAATTTTATTTGAGGAAGCCGAACTATTAGCTTCAAGAGACTATGAATATCGTGGTCAGAAATCTTATGATGATATTGTACACCGTGCTATGTTTTGGAGATCTATGTCACTTTCGCATCAGGGAAGACATCTCGATGCGCTGCCACTTTTTAAGGAAACTGTAAGCAAATATCCTGAAAGTGAGTATAGTGATGACTCATATTATTACATTGGAAGAATTCACGAAATCAATCGCAATCATGACTCTGCTTTGTTTTACTACAGATATGTGACAAAAAATTATCAATATGGCAGTGTATATTTAGTCTCACTCATACGAGAAGCTAACAATAACCTGATGCTGCGTCAACCATCTTCAGCTTTGATTGCTCTTGAAAGAGCAGAGACATTATCTTCACATTTTCAAAATCAGGACTCTGTTTCAAAGTTATATGAAAAGCAGATGTTTGCTGAAAATGCCATCGAAAAAATAAAATATATGAAGGGTGAAGCCTATAATATCGGTGGCAATCACAAAGAAGCAGTCAAAGTATTCGAAAGTTACATTGATGAGTTTCCAAATTCACAATGGATAAATTATGCAAGGCTCAGTTATGGTTGGGCGTTGTTGAATTTGGGTGATCATGAGAGAGCTTTGGAGCAATACAGTATAATAATTGATAATACAAACGACGAAAATCTTCATGCCCGGTCAATAGCACAATTATACAGAGTCGTGGCATTAAAGCGAAAGGGTGATGAAGATACAGCCCGACGCGAACTTGCCGGTCTTGCTTTGCAGGCATCTTATCCTTATCAGGGGCTGGTGCTGATGGAGTTGGGACAAATTCATTATGAAGCAGGTGAGTATGAACAGGCTGTTAAGACATTAGAGCGTGCCGAAAGAGAATCTCAGGACGGCAGGACTGCTACCAGAGTACACTTGCTGCTTGGTGCAAGTTATATTGAATTGAAATTATGGGAAAAAGCTGTCATTCAATACAGAAAAGCTGAAAATCTTGCTACTGCAAGCAACGAAATATTGATGCCAAACCGAAAATGGTATATTTCAGAGTCAAAACTCAAAGAAGGTATTGCGCTGGTGCAAAGTCACAGAGCCGGAGAAGCAATCGGTGCCCTGCAAAATTTTATAGGAAATAATAAAGGTGATGCAAGAAATGAAGAAGCTTTGTTCTGGCTTGCTGAAAGTTATTACAGAGTTGAACTTTTAAAAAATGCATCAGACACTTATAATAGACTTCTCGAGACATATCCAAGAACAAGCAGACGTGAAGAAGCACTTTACGGATTAGGATGGTCTTATTTCAGGGTTAAAGATTTTAGTAACTCATCAAAAATTTTTGATAAGTTGATTGCGGATTTTCCTAAAACGAAATATGCTGTTGAGGTGCTCACTCGTCAAGCGGATGGTTATTACATGGAAAAACGTTTCCATAATGCCTCTAATTCATACAAAAGAGCAGCGGCGCTTTCTCCCGGAACTGAAGAAGGGCAATATGCCTCTTATCAGCTTTCACATGCTCTTTATAGAAACGGCAATTACGAGCAAGCAATTACATCACTTTTGGATTTTGTGAGAGTCTATAATAAATCTCCTTATGCACCAAATGCTTTATATCTTATCGGTTGGATTCGCTTTCAGCAGAGAAAATATGCAGAATCAATAGATAATTTCGAATTTCTGATAAACGCTTATCCCCAGAGCTCGCTAACTCCAAGAGCCTACTATGCAATTGGTGATGCCTATTATAATTTGGGCAGATACGAAGAAGCAATTAGCAGTTATAAAATTGTGATTGAGTCATATCCAGGAAATGAAATGGCACCTGAAGCCATCAAAAGCATACAATTCTGTCTTATTGCTCTTGGTCGTGAGTCTGAAGCTATTGATATAGCTTCCCAATATGTCGAAACAAATCCTGAGTCACCATTTGCTCCTGTATTCCAGAAAAAAATAGGTGAAATGTTCTATCAGGGCAGGAAATATCGTGATGCAATTGCAGAATATGAGAAATTTATTCAGAAAAATCCTAATGATGAAAACATTCCGGAAGTGCTTTACTGGATGGCAAAAAGTTATGTCAGTCTTAATGAAACCGATCAGGCATCAATAGTATTCGAGAGGATTACAAGAGATTATCCGACAAGCGATTATGCTCCACTTTCAATGTTGGATAATGGATTATTGCAAATTGAAGTAGCAAATATTGCCGCTGCTGACAGAATACTAAAATCACTTCAAGAAAAATATCCAGAAGATAATAATGCAGCTCAAGCAGGCTTCGAGCGTGGTGTTCTGAAATATAAACTTGGCGATACATTATCAGCACTTGATATTTTCCTGAACGTGACTAATCGCTACCCCTCAACTGACTGGGGCGACCAAAGCCGCTACAGAATTGCAATGCATTACCGTGCATCAGGTGCAAACGATTCTGCAAGAGTGCATTTTTCATTTATATCAGCCATTGCTGATAACCCAAGCATTTCATCAGAGTCTCAGTACAGAATAGGTGAATTATGGATGCGGGATAAGAATTATGAACAAGCTACCACCGCCTTCATCGTTGTAAAAGAAAATTATGAAGGATATGAAGATTGGTATTCGCTTTCACTTCTAAGTCTAGGCGAAGCTTATGAAAATTTGGATAAGTTCGATGAAGCACGCGAAATATACTCTGCACTTGAAGCACTAAGACCTGACGATGATTTTGGAAATACAGCCAAGTCAAGAATCAAACGCATTAAGAATAAGTGAGAATAAAACAATGAGAATATTTTTAATTATAATTTTATTTTTTTCAGCTTTAATGCCTGTCATAGCGCAGGAATCTCAGCAAAAGCCTACTTCCGCTGAACCGCTTGATTTGCCGAATTTTATTATTCAGGGTACTTTACAATTAAATGTTAATTCAGGTGTAAAACAAAATCCTGAAAGACCCAGACCACTAAGTAAGTCTGAACTGGACTCGCTTAATTCACTTGAGAAACAAAGTTCGCAATCTCTGCCTGTCGAACCTTTGAGAATTACAACAGTCGAAAGAAGTTTAAAAGATGGGTTTGTAAAGGCTCAGTTTGGCAGATTTGCTACAGGACAGATTGATGTAGGGTTTGGAGGTGAATTAGGAGGGTATGATTTGTATGGTCAGGCTGGTTATGAATTTAGCGACGGACATTTGACCAATGCTGATTTCTCGAAATTTGGTGCAAAGTTAACTTCTGATTATATTGCCCCTGCAAAATTTTTCATTTTTGGTGGTAGCCGTACGCGAACTGAAGTCGAATTCAAGCATCATGATTATAATTTATTTGCCAATCCGATTGGATTGAATCGTAATATAAATAATTTCTCTGCTATAGTTGATGTTGATGGTAATTACAGAGGAATCAAATTTGAGACAGGTATGGGATTTAATGGATTTCAGGTCGTTACTGATAATTTTAGAAATGCTGATAATAATATATTTGGCTTTTTGAAAATTCATAGCTTTTGGAATAATTTTCAGGTAGCAGGTAATGTACTTTTAGATTTGCACACACTTCGCGGTCAGTCAACCAATTTTATGCAGGCAGATGGCTCAATTTCCATTTTTAATGACGTTTTTTCGCTAACAGGTAATGGCGGACTTCAGTGGGCAACAAATTCAAATGGAGTTGATAGAGGCGGACTTCTTATTGAGGGTAAAGCTGAGTACAGAATGAATAAATTGTTTACTGTCAGAGCTGATATTAGGTCAGGGCTTGAAAATAAAAGTTTCAGAGATATGGCTTACGAAAATCCGTATATCTCAAATATGGCTGATTTGGATTTCGCTTATGACATTATGAATTTGGGTGCATATTTGATATTCCACCCAAATGAAAAAATTGGATTCTCGGCTGGAATGAGAGTTCGAAGCACAGATAGATACCCTGTTTTTTCTCCTGATGAAGTTTATTTCCCGGGAAGTTTTAATATAAGTTATGAAGGTATTTCCTTCGTCAGATCAATGTTTGAAACATATTGGTACTTTACTTCACAAGACAAACTTACGGCAAATCTTACAGCAACTCAGAGCAGTCTGAATGATTTCACTGACAGTAGTATTCCTTATATCCCGGATTTTCAAATATCTTTGGATTATAATCGAAATTGGTTTAAAGGATTTGGCACAAATTTTGGAATTGATTATATTGGAGAAAGATTTGCTGATTTACAAAACACAGTTAAACTTGATTCGTATATAAATGTAAGAATTGAAGGAAATTATTTGATATATGATGGATTAAGGTTATTTTTGCGTTTAGATAATTTACTAAACTCAGATATTTACGTCTGGGAAGGTTACAGAGAAAGAAACGTATTTATTTCATTTGGAGTTATGTGGCAGTTCTGATGGCAGAATTAAGAGATGACATATTAAGAGAAGAAGAGCAGTTTGGCGGATTTAACCCCGGTGAACCTGATGACGATGCATTTTCATTAGGCGATAAACCCTATCCGGGAAATATTGACTTCTATCTCAAACCTTTGAAAAATTTGCCGACAACAGAAGATTCTGCATATTCTGAAATAAATGATTCTATGTCAAACGAAGATGAAATTTCGCAATCCGGTGAAGATTTCGAAAATGTTAACTCTTCCGAAGATATCAATGAAGACGACCTTTTTGAGTTCGAGAAGAAGAAATTGCAAAGCAAAAAGTTGCAAGGTGGAGAGGACTTAAATGATGATTCTGATTTAGCCGGATATGTTCAGGGTATCATGGCTGCCACAAAAAGAAAGCATAAACCTGTTGATGAAACAAGCCCAGCTGATTCAAGTGATTCTCCTTTTGATGACAGTGAGTTTGTACCCGTTGAAAATGATGCTGAAACGCAAGTTGTAATTAGCGACATGGATTTGGATAAACCAAGTACAGCTGCTATAGGGGATATGAATTTCTCGCCAGCACAACCTCCACTTCCTAAAATTGATGATAAGAGTGATAATTATAAGGACTCAGAAGGAAAAACTGATAAAGATAAGGAAGAAAAAGAGAAAAGAAAATTGGGTATATTGCCTATTGTCGGAATTGCTGCTGCACTACTTTTAATAGTTGCAGCCGGACTTTTGTATTTCTTGCCTGAGAAGCCTTTTGGAATTTTTTCATCTGATAAAACACATACAGATTCATTGATGATTCTGACATCTGCTGATAGTGTGAATATTGCCGGAACCGGAACAGAAAATGATAAAGAAAATGAAAAGCAAGATACTGATAATTCCGGTATTGTAAAATCAGATACATTGGATTTATCAAAAGAGAAAGATATTGCTTCAGAAACTTCGAAGGATTTAAAAAAATCTGAAAATAATGAAAAGATTGAGTTTGCTGAATCAAAACTGGAATCAAAAGCTGAAATTACAAAACCGGTTGTAAATAAAGAGTTTGCAAAGGATGCAGTTAAGCCTGATGCAAATAAAGAGTTTAATAAGAATGCAGTAAAGCCTGTGGTGCAGAAAAATATTCAAAAAGATTTGGCTACAAATCAGGAGAAGAAAATTGTAGAAAGTGCTAAAAAACCGGAAGTGAAAAAATCAACTGGGCAAATTGAAAAGCCTAAAACGCCTAAGCAGATTGCAAAAGAGAATGACCTTATTGCTGATGCTAAACCAAAAGAAGCACAACAAATAATTAAAGAAACAGCAATAAACGAGACTTTTGTCCCAAAAGATGAACCCGGAGTTTACACAGTTCAGATTTATTCGTCTCCATCTAAAGAGGATGCTGAGACTTGGCTGAACAAATTAAGAAGCAAAAATGTTCAGGGAGCCTTCATTAGTGAGCAAAATGTCAGAGACAAAGTATGGTACAGAGTACGATTCGGCAATTTCCGTACCCGTGAAGAAGCTCGCAATGCAGCACTTCGTCTTGGATTTGCGCAGACCTGGATTGATAGAGTAAAATAATTTATTTGAGGTAAAAAAATGTATAGAAAACCAAATTTTGAAGAGGATACCTCATTACAGGTCAAATTGCCATGGGATACTAATACCGCAAGAGGTTTTGGAATTTCTATGGTATTTGTCATTTTATTTTTATTGTTAGCACCATATTGGAATTTAAAAGAAGCACATGTTCGTTCAATTCAGTTTAATTCAGTACCTTTAGTACTTCTTAACTTTGGTGATGGTGACGGTACTGGAATAAGCAAAGGTAATCTCACAAAAGAAGGCGCCTCCCGAAAAGGTCAGGAAGCACAGTCAATTCTTGAAGATGCCGCTAATCCTGCTTTAACAAAACAAGTAAAAAATGCAACTCAGCAAGATGACAATCAGATTTCAAATCCAATTCCTGTAAAAGAACTATCAAGTGCCGATAAAGTTTCCGGCACTGATAAAGGCTCAGGAAGCAGAGATATTGGCACGCGTGATGGAGTTACAGACGGTTCCGGGTTGGGCTCACGTGGCTCCGGAAAAGGTATGGGCTATGGATTTGGCGATATCGAATGGGGTGGTGGAGGAAATAGAATCGTACTTCATAAACCGCTTCCTAAGTTTCCTGTAGGTGTGAATACAAATGCTGAATTGAAATTTAGATTTACAGTTATGCCGGATGGTACAGTAGGCAGGATAATTCCCCTGCAAAAAGCTGACCCAAGGCTCGAGACTGCTGCTCTTGCTGCTTTGAGACAGTGGAGATTCAATGTGCTGAAAGAGGATGTGGTCATGGAAGGTGTAATTCCGCTAACTTTTGTGTTGAAGTAATGGAAGAATTATTTAATTTAGCACGTGAAGTTCCGACTATTGTAAAGATAATTCTTGCCATTTTACTTGGCGGAATTATCTTTTCTATTTTAAAAAAAGTAGTCAAGACAATAATTCTACTTTTGATTATTATCACAGTCTATATACTTTTAGAAAAGTATATCTTCATATAATTTTATCTCAGAATATCCGCTTTAATACCCAATAGTACTCTTTTGGTTGAGCCTGTTGCATTCGGTATATTTCCCGGTAATCCCAAGTCGTGTAAATATGCAAGAAAAGCAAAACAAACTGCTTCTTTTGAGTCTGTACCAATGCCAAATTTTTCTGAAGTAAGAACTCTGACATCCGGCAAATAACAACCCAGCAACTCCAATAAAAAGGTGTTTCTGGCGCCACCACCGGAAACAATTACTTCATCAACCGGTGCTGAAAGACTTCGAATATTCTCTGCTATACTTTTAGCGGTAAAATGTGTCAGTGTATTAAGAGTATCATAAGCATTTTGTTCACTTTCAAAATATTTATTGAACAAAAGAATATTGAAAAATTCCCTTCCGGTTGATTTTGGTACAGGTTTCTTGATATATTCCAATTCCATAAGTTTATTTAATTTACCAATATCGGTCGTTCCCTGTCGGGCGAAACTGCCACCGGGGTCATAATCCATTCCGAAATATTTTTTAGAGGCAATATCAAGGAGAACATTGCCGGGACCTGTATCGAAAGCAATTATATCATCCACTGAACATTCCTTTTCCAGATATGTGATATTAGAAATGCCGCCAATATTTAAAGCAACTACATGTTGAGTTGTACTTTTTAAAAAATGATAGTCAAATATTGGTACAAGGGGAGCTCCCTGTCCTCCTAATGCAATATCGGCTGACCTGAAATCCCCGATTACAGGAATTGATGTTATTGCACTTAATGCAGGAATGCTGCCTGCCTGAAATGTAGAGGCAATATGCATACCTGCATAAGGCTTGGCTATTGGCTGATGCCAGATTGTTTGACCGTGCAATCCAATTGCCTTTACAGAATCTTTACTAATTCCTGAATCGTTTAAAGCGTCACTAACACATGATGCATAAATTTTTGCCAATGCAAAATTTAACTGTGATACATCTTTCAGTAATTTTGAATCAGAAATAATACCGCCAATCATGTCTTTGATTTTATCAGAATATGGATAAGTTCTGAAGAATAATTCTTCAACCATGAAATTTGTTCCATCAAAATCAAATTTACAAATAGCAGTATCCACACCATCAAGTGAAGTACCTGTCATCAAGCCGATGTAAATGTTGTTCATAATATAATTAGTGATAATCTAAATAAATGCAAATTTAATAAATAGTATTGAGATAAAAAAAAAAGCCCCGAATTTCTTCGAGGCTTTTTATGAAAACCATTTTCTACGAAACGAATTACATACCTTCAATCAAGGTCATGACAAAAGTATTAATTCCATTTACAGTTTTTGCTTTTCCGAGCAAACCAACTTTGTCATTATTGGCAAAATTTGCGAGGCGTTTTCCGGCAAAAGAACCGTCTTCGTTATAAACAAAATATACTGTTCCATTTGTAGCACGGAATAAAATCAAATTACCGCTGCTTTGCAAATTCTGTGCTTCAGCTTTGCTAACTTTACCATTACCACCCATTACAAGGGCGTTAAGACTTACAACAGTGCCTTCTAAAGGTTTAGTGCTGTAATCACCTGCTTTAGGTTGAGGAGTGCTTTCGGCAGCCGGTTTTTTAGTATCATCTGCATCAACTTTTACTTCAGCAGGTGTTTCTATTACTGCTTCAACTGTATCTTCAATTGTTTCGGCAGGCGCTTCCATCTCTTCGATTAATTCATCTACTGAATCAATTTTATCGAGTTCGGGTTGCTTTTCTTCGCTTCCGCAGGAGCTTACAAAAATCATCCCTGCTATCAAAAGCAAACTTAATAATAATCTTAAATTCATAACTTTCCTTTTAATTTTTCCTGATAATTACATTGATTCAATCATTGAAGCAATAATTACATTCAGTCCGCTGACTTTTTTTGTTTTGCCTATTATGCCAACTTTTTCATTGTTAGCATATTTAGCAAGTTTTTTTCCGGCAAATGAGCCATCTTCGTTGTAAACAAAATAGATGGTATTACCTGATTTAAAAACAATCGGATTGCCATTTTCAGCAAGTTTTTCAGCTTGTTCTTTAGTAATTTTACCTTTGCCGCCCATAACTAAATCGTTGAAGCTTACAACCTGACCCTCTATAGGCTTTTGCGAATATGCTTCATATACAAATACAGTTGTAATTGCAATTAATACTGCCAATACGGCTACAGTCATTCTGTTCATCATAACTTTTTTTCTCCTGTTTGGAATTAGTTTGAAGCGTTATCACTTGGTGTTTTAGCATAAGGTACATCAGGAGTTTTCTGATATGAAATCTCAAACTCGATGTATCTGTTTGTTCCTGAACCCTGAAGGAATGAACCGCCACCAGCCGGACGTTTAGCCATTACTTTTGCATAATTGTAGCGTGTCTGTCCGGGCTGATATTTTCTTACATAGAAGATAATATTGGTTGGGTTTGTGAAGTTTGTGATATCGAATGAAAGTTCTGAATATTCATTATTTCTTGCACCATCATCCATAGCACGGCTGTCAAAGATGTCATCCAGACTATTGGCAGTAAAGTAATCTTTGTAAATGAATGTTGGGTCAGGAGTCTGACCTGATGCAAAAATATAACCTGATTTTGTAGCTGATGAAAATACGATTTTATTATCAACTGTACGAAGAGCGAGGTCCCAATCTTTACTGTTATCAATTGTACGAGCACGCGGAGCACCTTCTGCTTCATAAAATATCTGAAGACCACTACCAAAGTTCGATGCAGTTTCATAAACTTTGATTGACTCATCATTCACATTTTTTACAAATCTTGTAGCCGGCGACCATCTCACAGTAATAGGTGAGCTGATTGAATCATTTGTATATCTTGCAACAAGTGTGAAGATATAAACTTTTCCTTCAGTTAAACCTGTAACTTCGATTGGGTTTGTTCCTTTAAGAACTACTTTTGAATCGCCTGCTGTAGGTCCGCCGTCTTCTCTCCAGCTGATTTCATAGTCTTTCCAAAGAGTATTACTTTCTGATGGGGAAATTTGGTACATAAGGTGTACTGTGCTTTCGTTAATCGAAGTAGCTTGAAGGTTAGAAGCAGGACTTGGTTTTGGTTGTGGTGTAGGATCAGGATCAACACCTGATTCTTCACAAGCCGAAAATACGAATATTGACATAGCTAATGCTGTCAATAAGATAAAGAGTTTGTTCTTTAACATAAAAATATTCCTAAAATAATTTAAAAAAAATTAATAGCTTTATATACTTGTTTAATACGCTTGACTAATAACAATATTTTGTTTTATTAATTTGCGTTACCATACATGTTATGACGAAACAGTTTAAATAATGTTAAAGTTTGGTTAATAAAAAAATAAACCACGACTTCATGATGAAGTCGTGGTTTAAATTGAAAGAATAGTTTAAATTATTAATTAACCTTGAACCATTTTGGCATATTTTGCAGTAGGTAGTGATTTAGGTCTTGTAATAGGAAGACCGTAGGCTCTTGAAATAACAGCCTGAGCACCTATACCAAGTGCACGCGAAACACTGAACAGTACAGTATAGTAACTGAATTCAGTAAGACCATAGTGGTAAAGTAATGCACCTGAACCTGCATCAACATTAGGCCATGGGTCGCTGATTTTTTTTACTTGTTTAAGCACGTTTGGAACAACTTCGAATACTTTAGCAACTGTTTGGAATACAGGGTCTTCCGGCATATATTTTTTGCCGAAAGCAAGGAAAGCGTCAAATCTTGGGTCAGTAATTCTAAGAACAGCGTGACCGTAGCCCGGAATAACTCTGCCAGAGTTTAAGGTATCCCATGCAAATTTTTCGAGTTGTTCATCAGTTGGTGCACCACCAAACTGCTCCATTGTATCAATTACCCATTTCAAACATTCCTGATTTGCAAGACCATGAAGAGGTCCGGCAAGAGCATTCAAGCCTGCAGATAATGAGTAATATAAATCAGCAAGGGTTGAATTCACAGTTGCGGCAGTATAGGCACTTGCATTTCCGCCTTCGTGGTCACTATGAAGTGTGAGATAAAGTCTCATCAGCTTTGAGAAATCACCGTTAGGGTCAGGAAGACCAAGCATGTGCACATAATTGCCTGACCAATCTTTTGATAAATCAGGGGAGATGCGGGCGCCTTTTCCAAATCTTCTGCGATAAACGTATGCTGCAATTGCAGGAAGTTTTGCTACGAGATTGAGTAAATCTTCTAAAGTAGCTGACCAATATTCGGGTTTAGCCATACCGGCTTCATACTTTGCAGCAAATACTGATTCATTTTGAAGTACAAGAATTGCAGTATTAAACATAGTCATCGGATGCGAATCTGCAGGCATTTTGTCAATAACATCCCAAACGTAGCTTGGAACATTTGATCTGCTGCTCAAATCATCCTGTAAATCTTTAAGCTCTTCCTGTGATGGAAGTTGACCAACAAGTAATAACCAAAGAATTTCCTCAGGTAGTTTTTCCCAAAGATTATTCAGTTCTATACCTCTGATTATAAGACCTTTATCCGGTGGTACTTCTGAAGTATCGCAAACAAGACCTTTAACACCGCGCATACCGCCATAAACCTGCTTTAGAGTAACTTCTGATACAACCTTATCTCCGTTCTCTTTCAGCATCTCTTTGATGGAATCAATTTGTGCAGGCAGTATTTCTGCCAATTTTTGATGTAACTTTGACATTTCTCGAACCCTTATTATGTACAGTAAAAAAATAAATGTATTTTGAAAATATTCATATTATCTGCATTTTCTAACGTAGAATTTATAAATATGTTTTACAATTTTATCCAAATATATGAAATAATTGAAATAAATCAAAGTATTTTTTTATTGCGTCTAAATTAACTTGAAATAAGGGTTTATGTTAAAAAAGTAACAAAATAATTTGCTAAAAATATAGGTCTCTTTTTCCTTCTTTAATAAGTTCCAGTTTCGATTTCAACGAAATTATATTTTGTTCGGTTTCGAGTTCAGCAAGTTTTCGGTCAATTAAATTATATCCCAAAGTTTTGGTTTCGTGTGGAGCATAATCTTCCAAATATTCAGCAAGTGTAAGAATTGCATTTGGAGAGCATAATTTTTTAACAAAACCCGGTACCGCAAATTCCATAAAATGTTCACCGGTTCTTCCCATTCTATAACACGCTGTACAAAAGGATGGTATTAATCCACCCTCAAGAAGCTCATGAATTATTTCGTTAAGCGAGCGATTATCATTAATTGTAAATTGTTCTTTATTTATATTTTGCAGGTGACGATTTTCTTCACTGTAACCGCCTAACTCAATATTTGTGCCGCCATCAATTTGAGAAACCCCGAACTGCATAATTTCATCGCGAAGTTCGGCTGATTCACGTGCTGTTAGTATCATTCCGGTATATGGAACTGCAAGTCTGAGTATTGCAACTAATTTTGTGAAATCCCTGTCGCTGACTTCATTAGACATATCAAGATTCATTTCAGATGCATACTGTATTCTTGGAAATGAAATTGTATGCGGTCCAACATTGTAAACTGATTCAAAATGATTAACATGACGGACTAATCCCAATACTTCAAATCTCCAGTCGTAAAGTCCGAATAATGCTCCGATACCGACATCATCAATACCTGCTTCCATAGCTCTGTCCAGAGCTGTCAGACGCCAGTCATAATTGCTTTTTCTACCTGAAATATGAACCTTTTTATATGTTTCGGCATGGTAAGTTTCCTGAAAAATCTGATAAGTACCAATTCCTGATTCATGTATAGTTCTGAAGCCATCAATATCCTGTGGAGCGGCATTGATGTTTACTCTGCGAATTTCACCATGATTTTCCTTAACGGAATAAACTGTTTTAACCGATTCAGCTATGAACTCGGGTGAATAAATCTGATGCTCCCCGAATACAAGGATAAGTCTTTTGTGCCCGTGATTTTCCAAAGTTCGCACTTCTTTAATCAACTCCTGATTTGCGAGAGTCTTTCTGACAATCTCTTTATTACTATGCTTAAAGCCACAGTATGCGCAATTATTAGAACAGTAGTTACCTACGTATAGTGGTGCAAACAGAACAATTCTGTCTCCATAGACCTTTCTTTTTAGCTCACGTGCTCCATCCTTGATTTCTTCGATTAAATCATCTCCTTCAGCATTTGTTAGAATTGCTGTTTCCTGCATCGTAAGACGATTTTTAGCAAGTGATTTTGCGATAATATCGCGAACTGCAAATTTGTCTGGTTTTGTATTAATTAATATATCAGATATTTCTTTTGAATCAATAAATGGCTTCATTGGCTCGTCAGGTATAGAATAAATTTCCGGGTTGTATTTCATAATATTCCCTCATAGTTTGTGTTGTTTTTTAGTAGGACAGATTTTACCTGAATAAATTCTAATCTGCCGATTTTTCCGGTTAACGAACCGATTTCATCAGTTGAGCCTTCGAGGATTACAGATATCAGGTTTGCTTGTCTATCTTTTAAGGGTAAGCCTTGACGGCTTAAAATTATACTTGAATGTGAACTCAATATCTTGTTGAGGCTGTCTATATCAGCCTTACTTTCGACAAGAATCAGGGCGCTTCCAATTCTCTTTTCCATCAGATTGCCTCCGGAGCAGATATTTGTTTAAAATTTATCCTTGAAACAAAAATATTTTATTTCTCAGATTAATGTTACAAAAATAACAAGAAAAGAGGTCCTGTGCAAATAAAATTATAATGATTTCACAATAAAGTGTGAAAATTTAGAAAAAAGTTTATTAAAAAGAATTCTTGCATAAAATTAGGCTATTCGTTATCACCCTGAAAGTAAGAAATAATACGCTTCTCTTCAAAAAACTTCTTCATACCCGATTTCATTTTAATTCGCTCATTCAGCTTTTCTGAAAAAACCTGTGAAGCATCATAGCCATAGGTTCTAAGTAGATAATTGATTGCAATTACTTCAGAAATTACAGTAATATTTTTTCCGGGAAATATTGGCAGTTTGACTTTAGATATTTCCACACCCATAACATCAAGTGGCAGCTCATCAAGTCCTGTACGTGTGTATGACGCTTCGTTATCCCAATCTTCAAGTTCGACAACAATTTCCAACCTTTTTTGAAATCTTATTGAACGAATACCGAACATCTGTCTAATATCAATTATTCCAAGTCCGCGAATTTCCATAAAATGCTGAACAAGACTTGTGCCGGTTCCCATAAGCACAGCTTCACGTTTTTTGGTAAGCATCACCACATCATCAGCAACAAGACGGTGACCACGTTCAATTAAATCAAGTGCAACTTCGCTTTTGCCAATTCCACTGCGACCGACAAAAAGCATTCCAACCCCGTAAACATCAACAAATGAGCCGTGTACAACCACTTGGGGTGAAAATTGATCATCAAGAAATTCACTCAATAGATATGAAGCTTTGGTTGTGTCGTATTCAGTTTGGAATACAGGAATCTCTGCCTCCTCAAATATTTCAATCAAACTTTTATCTAAATCGTTGTTATTTGTTATAATTACACATGGAAGATTGAACTGTGTGAGTTTTTCGATAGCCGCAATCCGCTCAAAATTTTTGAGACTTTGTAAATAATTAATCTCAGTATTTCCAAAAATTTGAATGCGTTGCCAGGTAAAAAGTCCGACATAACCGGCTAATGCAAGCTGCGGGCGGTGAAGATTCTTTTCGATAATCTCTTTATCATGAATTTGTTCGTTGGTAAGCAATTTCAGTTTAATAGGGGACTGCAATAAAATACCAACAGGAATTTTATCTTGTTTCATTGGCTTGAGATTACTAAGCAGAGACATAATTTTTACCTGATAATATGACTAATTTGATATACTATTAAGTTAAAATTGACGAAAATATTTTAAAAAAGTGTATTCATATAAAATTGAAATGAACTCTGTAAGGAAAAATTTTATTATTTTTGCTGATTACACAATCAAATATTTATAAAATGTATAAAATTAAACTTCCGAATTTCGAGGGACCGTTCGATCTCCTTCTCTATTTTATTAAGAGGGACGAGCTTAATATATATGATATCCCGATTTCGGAGATTACTGAAGAATTTTTAAAATATATAAAAATAATGCAATATTTTGATTTGGAGCTTGCCGGAGAGTTTATTCTCATGGCATCAACTCTTATGTATATTAAAGCGCAGATGCTACTTCCAAGACCAAAAGGTGATGATGATACCGAAATCGAAGATCCAAGAACCGGACTTGTCAGAAAGCTTCTTGAATACAAATTATACAAGGATGCAGCTTCAGATTTAGCTGAACGTTATGAGGAAAACAAGTATGTTTTTTATCGCAATTTATTTGATTCAGACAAAGCAACGTTAGAAAATTCTGCTTCATACAAAAATGCAAATTTATTCGATTTGCTCTCTGCATTTAGTAATGTGATGCAGAGAGCTGAAACAAAAGAGCCGGAACATCATGTGACTCTTGAGAATATAACAGTTGAAGATAAAATTAATGCTATCTTCTTGTTGCTATCGAGTAAAAAACGTATCAGTTTTTATGAATTTACACGAAATACATCTCGAATGCATCTGATAGTTACACTACTTGCTATTTTGGAGCTTATGAAATACAGGAAAATTTGGATACATCAGGATGATAATTTTGATGACATAATTATTATGGACTACAAGAACTATAATCATACAGGTGAAGAAATTGCAGACAATTAATCAACCTGCTTTTATGAAACTTAGCAAGGATGAAAGAAAATCAGTAATTGAGGCTCTGATATTTTCTTCTGAAGAGCCATTGAGTTCAAAGCAAATTTTGAATTTACTTATCAATATCGAATTCAATGTACCGAATATTAATACTGAATCGGATGATTATGAAGGTGAACTCAAAGATATTTACTTATCTGATGAACCTGAATTTACTGAAAATTACTTTGATAACTTGATTGGTGAAATAAACACTGACTTAATCGAAAGTAACCGACCTTATATCATAGTTCAGTCGGGTGGAGGCTGGCAGTTTGGTTTGATGTCGCAATACGGTGAAATGCTGCATAAGTATTTCAAAACAAAAGTTAAAAAGAAATTTTCACAAGCAGCACTCGAAACTTTGGCTGTAATTGCTTATAAACAGCCGGTATCAAAGCCTGAAATCGAACAGATTAGAGGAGTAAACTCAAACGAAGTAGTCAATTCGCTCATTGAAAAAAAATTGATAAAAATTGCCGGAAGAAGTGAGTCTCTCGGCAAACCGCTTTTGTATGCTACAACGGTTGAGTTTTTGAGAACTTTTAGTATCAATTCAATTGATGACCTACCGAAACTCAAAGAACTTGAAGAAATTATGCCCAATAATCAGGAAAATCAAGAGCCGGATATGATTATCAATATTGAAAAAGAGCAAATGATGAATCCGGAAAGTAATAATGTAGATGAAAATGATAACATCGAAATTGATAATTATGTCCAATATTTTGAAAATTATGAAAAAAAATCCGAATTTATCGAATAAGATATTGCTATTAAGCAATATAGTTTTCATTACTTCGTTTATAAGATAGATTTTGAAACAAATTTGGAGAAAGAAATGAATTTTCTATCAAAACAAGAGTTTATTGAAAAAGTTTTTGACTTTGAAAACAAAACCGAATGGGAATATGTCGGTGAACGTCCCGTAATTATTGATTTTTATGCTGATTGGTGCGGTCCTTGTAAAATGCTTTCGCCAATTATGGAAGAATTATCTAATGAATACTCAGGAAAAGTTGATATTTTTAAAGTTGATACAGAACAAGAACAGGAATTGGCAGGCGCATTTGGAATTCGTAGTATTCCATCAGTACTCTTTATTCCAAAAAACAGTGAACGTCCTCAGATGTCAGTTGGTGCTATGAGAAAAGAAGACTATAAGAAAGCAATTAATGATATTTTTGGTGTTGCCGAACCAATAGCGGTGAATTAGTATGAATATATATGTCAAGATGTCGCTTGGAGTATTAGCAGGTGCCTTATTGGGTTATGCTTATTATTATTTTGTTGGTTGTAATACCGGCACTTGTCCGATTACATCTAATTGGCATATTTCAACATTGTATGGCGCTGCAATGGGTTTCATTGCTGTATTCCCATCAAAAAAGAAATCTGAAAGTGAAAAATAAGAAAATTTAAAGTGTTCATAAACTCCCTATATCCCGTTTGAAGTATTTAGGCGGGATTTTTTTTATATATCAGGAGATTTTTGTTAATATAATTTTTTTATTTCGTTAATATTGTGTTAGTTTGCAATTAAACAGAAACAAATAAAAATAAATATAGCTTTTTAAAATGATTAAAACAGATGTATTGGTTCTCGGTAGTGGTCTTTCCGGATGTATTGCAGCCTTGTCTGCAGCAGACCGCGGAGTGCAGGTAACGTTGATAAGTAAGTCTAAAAGTATAGTGTCAGGGAATACCCCATGGGCACAAGGCGGAATAATTTATAAAGGTATCAACGATTCTCCGGAAAAACTTAAAGATGATATCATCAATGCGGGAGATCATACCAGTTGGGATGTTGCCGTTGAACAGCTATGCAACTATGGACCCGGTTTAATTGAAAAATTTCTTTTTGAAAGATGCAAAGTTGATTTTGATAGAAATGATTCAGGCGAAGTGCATCTAACAGCTGAAGGAGCTCACTCTGAGCCAAGGATAATACATTCTAAGGATAAAACAGGCTTATCAATTCATGAAGCTGTCGCCAGAGAGGTTGATAAGCACCCAAATATTAAAGTTATAACCAATCATACAGCAGTTGATTTGCTTACACTTTCTCACCATTCAGCCAATCCGCTTGATATATATGAAAAGCCGGCTTGCTTCGGAGCTTATGTTATTGATAATGACGAGTGTAAAGTTTTTCCTGTTTTAGCAAATGAAACCATTTTGGCTTTAGGTGGACTTGGGCAAATTTATCTCCACACTACAAATCCGGCTGAATCAACCGGTGATGGGATAGCACTTGCATGGAGAGCAGGTGCGAGATGCTTTAATTTGCAGTATATACAATTTCATCCAACTACTTTTTATGGAGAAAAGGATAGGTTTTTGATTTCCGAAGCAGTGCGAGGAGAGGGCGGAATACTTATTGACAATAGCGGCAAACCATTTATGGATTCCATCCACGAGCTTGGTTCACTTGCCCCGAGAGACATAGTTGCAAGGGCTATACATCAGACTATGCTCGAAACTGAACACCCATGCGTTTATTTGGATATTTCTTTTAAAAATTCAGATTGGATAAAAAACCGCTTTCCCACAATTTATAAGCATTGTCTGCAAAATGGTACTGATATTAGTATTGAACCAATTCCTGTTGTACCATCGGCTCATTATTCCTGCGGTGGTGTAGGGGTAAGCCTGAAAGGCAGAACATCACTTCAGAGACTATATGCAGTGGGTGAAGTGTCCTGTACTGGTGTTCACGGAGCAAACAGACTTGCTTCGACATCACTTCTCGAGTGCATTGTTTGGGGGCAAAAAGCCGGTGAGGAAGCAGCTGAGCACGTCAAAGTTGATGATTACTTCCCGGAGCTTTACCCATGGGATGGCTATGATGAATATATGGACCCTGCATTGATTCGTCAGGACTGGCTGACAATCAGAAATACTATGTGGAATTATGTTGGATTGGTGCGTACAAGACAGAGATTGCTTCGTGCTACGACAATATTAAGACATCTGCAATCAGAAGTGGAGAATTTCTATCAAAAAGCCCGGATGACCAAGGAAATGATTCAACTCCGTAACGGTGTGCAGACTGCTATAGCTGTAACATCAGCTACTTTGGAATCTCGTACAAGCAGAGGAACACATTATATTGTATCCTAAATTATATTAAATTCCGGATGCTTTTTTGATTTTTATTCCAAATGATGTTGCTACTAATAACTGCCGGTGTTTCGATAGAAAAAATGTTTTTTTTCATTTTATAATTCCTTGAATATATTAATTAGTTTTTGACTTAAATCAATTGTATCATTCTTGAATAATTCTTTATGCTCAATAAAACTATTATGACCGTTCTTCCTTATTATTATTGCCGGTGAATGCTCAATTAAGTTACCATCAATTGTAATGTTATGTACTAAATTCCTTCTGCTTTGTTCTATAAATATTATATCATCAAACTTAAATAATTTTCTGAATGATTTAATTCTTGAAATTATTGATTTTTTATCTTTTTCTGATGGTGTAATAAGTATAGATATAAAATTTTTCTCCCAAATTTTCTTATTCTTAGAAAGTTCACCTAAGCATTCGCTACAATACAAATTACCTACTATAATAAAAACGGCATTATCATAGTCTGATATTCTGACTTCATCATACTTTTCGTTGAACAATGAAGAGTAAAAAAGTAGAATTGATATTATGATATTAATTATCATAAACAAACCTGAAAATTTTATAACTACCGTCATCTTCATCAATATCAATATGAAAAAGATTATTTGTAATTATTGTATACTGCTGATAAACAAATTTTCCATTATTTTTAACTATATCCTCTTTGTGGATATCAGATTTTACTAAATTCCATGAGCCTTCTTCCTGTTTCCAAAAGTCATAAAAAATGTTAAGATTTTCAATTGATTTTTTACTTGAATCAGCTTTTGAATAACAAACCATTATTAAATTAGGATTTATAAAATTTACTTTATGAACTAAACTAATCTCAGAAATAATTCTGTGTTTTTCTGAGATAAAATAATTGAAATTAGTTATGCCATCGAACTCAAAGTCTGTAGAATCTCCAACCCAATCCACTATTTCTCTGCTTAAAGTAGTCAACAAATTGTTATTAAAATCAAAAATATCAATTTTATAGTTAGATAATTCAGATCTAAGCTGGACATCTTGAGCAAAATCAATAATTGATTTTGGTTGAAATAGCGTCCAGTAAAAATTTGAGGGGTAGGCTATGTCTTTAAAACTATTGTCTTTGTAATCACTTAGATTAACTTTAAAGTAATAGTAATTATGGTCTGGGAATCTTGGATTGAATTCGCATTTAGCACCGATTAAGTATGGATATTGCAAATATAATTTATTGGCGTAATATTGAATACCTTTCTGAAAGTAAAAATCCAAATCTGTAAACTCCTGAAACAAGAACAAATCAGATTGTTTATTATAAACGTATTTTAGAAGCTTCCGGGCTAAAACAAAGTAAATTGAATCCTGAACGGATACTATATTAGATATTATTACTTTTGAACAAGAATTTGTGTTGGTCAATGATTTATCCATATGCAAGTAATACTCCTTTTCAGAGTTATTCAAATTATGCATTGAAATCATACAATTATCATTGATTTCCTTATCATAATAAAAATAATCATTATTAAATTTCAAATAATCAATATTATACTGCTTATTAAAATGTTCGTCCGGTAATTGAATGACTTCATATTTAGAGAATAACGAAGTTAAGAAAAAATATATATAAAACATTTATGCTCCAAAATTTAAATTTTTTGAATCTCTCATTTAACTATACAGTAAAATATGAACCCATATTTCAGCAAGGTTCAGAACAAATCTTACAACACTTTTTCTGCTTTTTTATGTCAGCTATTTGATTGAGATTGTTACCTCATTAATAATAGTACAAATTACACTCTACAAAAATAAATACACTTTTTGATTTGTGCAAGCAAAATTTTAATTATGAACAATTTTTTTTTCATATTCAGTTCATAATTTAGTGAAGTAAAAATGATAAATACTAATTATTTATTTTATGATAATTTGTTAGCTTATAAATAAAAACTAACGTTTTAAATTATTCTAAAATATATTCAACAAGATACGAGTTACCATCTATAGTTCTGAGGACTTTAATAATTCTATTTTTGATACCAATTATTATGCAATCATTTGGTATTTGGATATCAGGCTGTGATGGCTTAATTCCAAACCTATCGAATTTGTTCATAAATATTTTTTGAATATCAGAATCCTGAACATTATGTCCATAAAATATATATACATCATCATTTATGGTGTCATAAATCATAGCATTGTTATACTTTAAAGAAGACACCTTATATCTAAGTGTTTTCACAATTTCAATATCGGTATCATTATTAATTTTATCAAATTCAGATTTCCAATCATATTTATAAAAGGTTGAGTCAAAACTAATAGGATAACTATCTTTCTTATTATTAATTAAATCATAATAAAAAATTGAATCAGTGAAATTTTGATATTCATAAATATTGTTATGAATATCTAAACAAAATTCAGTACCGAAATAATTGATTAGATAATACTTCACATAGGTTGAATCCAATTTTCCAATACTTTTTGAAAAATATCCACTACCCGTTTTATATACTCTTATAGTTGGTTCCTGACATGTTACTTTATTATAACTGTATGGCATTTGATTAATTAAAAACATCGAGTCATTAAGTTTTTTTACAGAAAAGTATGGTAGAGTATTTTCTTCTTGTAAATGGTTACATTTTAGGATTGAATCACATGTATTGTTTATTAAATCTATTTTATAGATTGTTCCAGAGCATTCAGGGCTTATAGTATAAACATAAACATCATCATTTTTTAGATTTCCCTGCACTAATGTATGTCTATTTATACCAAATTTGTCTAATTGCAACTCATTAATTAAAATTGAATTTGAATCTACAAGATGAAGTTTATTATTATCAATACTTGAAATTACGATATTCTTTGAATCAGAATACTGGTGAGCTGCAAATGGTTCATGTATTTCGATAGTGTTATATGTTTGGTTTCTTATAACTTGTTTATTTAATAATTTCAATCCATTTATAATAAATTTATCTTCTTGTAAGTTAATAATTTTATTAGCAATAACGGAAATTGTATCTAAATCAAAATAATTACCACTACCGGGGATACCCATATATTCTATTCTCCCATCATTATTAGTAAGATACATAAATGGAAATTGTTTAATATTGTACAATTTTTTAAATGCACCCATAAAATCTAGAACTAAGCTATATTCCCAATTATTTCTTTTCCTGAATTGTAGAGTATCAAAACTTTCGCTTGCATTTAAGAACAGTACATTTTTTGAGTTATACTTTTTAGATAAATAATTTGATATGTTTCTAATTGTTTCATTACAAGTAAAGCAACTATTTTGGTCAACAAAGAAATAAGCGTGGATTATATTATCTGTTTTACCAAAAATAGGTATTGTATCTTTTATCTTGTTGTCAGAATATAAATTCATTACATTTTCAGTTGAAAAAATGCTGGATGATTCTATAAAAATCATAATTATGAATAATGCTATTTTTCTCATAAATTGCCTTAAATATCGGCAGATAATTTGTTTGCTATACCAATTCATTTAATCCTATAACACACAATTTCAAGATGTTTTTTTTCATTGATTTCAGTGCCGTAAATCAGGCTATCCCCAAAATGAAATGGTATGAATGATCCATTTGTTTTGTAAGGTGAATTATATTTCCAATTTCCATTCTCGTCTAAAATTAATACATTTTTATCAATGATGACGTTATCTGAGAATGGATCTGTTTCACCTTCTGGAAATGTTTCATTATAATAACAGACTAATATTTCATTCGTATTTTCATCAATCATAAGCGAACTTGTTCTAGTAACATTTCCAACATTTTTTGTATGATTTTCTTTTCCAATTAAATCAGGCAAATGGTCATTAATTATTCTGTAGGTATCACCAAAATTAAAATCAATGGCACCTACTAAATTTAAATTTTTATCCCAGAATTTTATCTTATTTGAAAACTGTTGCAAACTTATGAAATTATTCGATTTGTGATTGAAATCAAATTTCTCATAAAACCAAGTTGAAACTCTATATCTTCGGTATATTTCATCAGGGGCATCAAAAGAATTAATATGTTTTCCATTCCTATCAAATACAAATATACAATTGTATGAAGAATCTAATATTATATTATTTGCATTTTTTATTTTAACATAACTCATAAATGAATTTAATATGTTATTAAATTTAATAATCGGACCCGTTTTTGTTTTTTCTTCAAATTCAGGATTCTCAAATTTGACTGAATATATTATAGTATCATTAACTACATCGTAAAAATATGCAATTTTATTGAAGTCAAAAACAACATTTACAAAAGAAAGAATAGAGTCTTTTACAACCCATGATAATGATTCATTAGAATAGTATATTTTCTCTGATTTTAGCCTTTCTTCATTGATCTTTTTTATTACTTGACCATCAGAATTTACAATTAAAAGTGAAGGTTTCCTCAAGTTTCTTAAATAATATTCTTTTTTTGCTGTATTGAATATCACATCAACATGAATGCCATTAGAAGTAATATTTTTGTTGTCATCTTTTATTGCCATTCTAAAAACTTCTACGAATCTATTTGAAGAATCGTTCTTATTTATAGCCTCATCTACTTCTTTGAAACCTAATAAAATTCTTTTGAAAACTGTATTATTCAAATTACCGCATTCTATCACTAAGCCATCTTTGCTAAGCCCAAGAATAGATGGTTTAAGACTGATTTTATAATAAGAGTGATACAAACCTGTTTCATCTCCTATCACATCAATATCCCAGCCATTTTCTTTTTTTAAATTCTCTGCTTCTGATTTATTTAATCCATCAAGAACCACAATTGCCGTAAAGTCATTTTTGATAGAAACAATTTCAATATATTTTATGCTTTCATAACAACTAAAACAAGAATTTATATCTGTAAAAATATAAACTACATTTCTATTATTTGAATTATTTAATAATTTGACCTTATCACCTTTCTTTAAAGTGCAAAAATCAGTTGGTTCACTATTTATTTTAACGAAACAGATTATTATAATAATTAAATAGAAAGTAATTATTTTTAATATATTTGATAAAGCCATTTTACATCCTAATTTATCAGGTATCCATACCATTACAATATGGATACCTATTAAATGATTAATATGAACCAGAAGGTATGAAAATTGTATAATAACCCTGGCTGTCAGTACATAATCCATCCAAATCGAATGATAAATTATTCAAATTAGGATAAGCAGGGCAATTATCAATGATAATATAATGCTTATTATTGAATAGATAATTAGATCCAGAACGATTAAATATTGACCAAATGCCGTAACTATCTTTTACATTAATTTGAACATTGTCTAATTTTAGCTTAAGGGAGAAACCGCCCGTAATTTGCAATAATTCTCCTTTACAATAATCATCACATTTGATCATTTCACAATTAAGCCCAACGTCATCACAAGCAGATAAATTAGCATTCCATTCCATTACGCCTGGAGCATTCTTTTCCGGATCTATTTTTACATGAACCCAGCACTCCTCTGGTTCGGCGGTTTCTGAGAGAATCGAATTATGTGCAAACATAACCACTAATAAGAGCAAAAGTAAAACACTTGTTTTTTTCATAGGATACACCTAATAAATTAATTATACAAAAAATTATTTTTTTTTCGTATCTCAACAATTTTTCGTATTTTTGCTTTGTTGTGGTTTGGCAGAAGTGAAAATTTCTACCATACGAAAAATGCTGAAATTTCGGGTATATGATTTTCGGATTGTATATCCGAAATTAAGCGTTATTGGTAATAATGTTTATACCCACTAAAATATTATTCCCTCATCGCAAGTAAACACCTAAAACACATAAAAGCTACGGTCAATCTTACAACACTTTTTCTGCTTTTTTATGACAGCTATTTGATTGAGATTGTTACCTCATTAATAATAGTACAAATTACACTCTACAAAAATAAATACACTTTTTGACTTGTGCAAGCAAAATTTTAATTATGAACAAAATTTGTTTTTTTTTCATATTCAGTTCATATTTAGTGGATTGAAAATGATAAATACATTGCCAATACCTTTGATTTATTATTAATAACATCAAATTATTTTAATCTAATAAATTATCATTATTAAATAAAATAATAATATTGAATATCAGTTTACTAATAGTTAAACTTAAATTATAAACAAAAACTATCATTTTTTAAAATATGAAAATCTATACAAAAACGGGTGATGACGGCACTACAGGATTATTCAATGGTGTTCGGGTATCAAAATATGATATAAGAGTTGAGTCTTATGGCACAGTTGACGAGCTAAATTCGATTATAGGTCTTGCCCGGACATTTACAGCTCACATTGAAATTTCAGACGCTTTGAAAATTATATCCAATACGCTGTTTACTTTGGGAAGTGACCTTGCCACACCACTGAATCCACCCCCAAAATTTGAGGTTACAAGACTTTCGCCGGAAAGCATCGCTTATCTTGAAAACTTGATTGATGAATATACTGATAAGCTCCCGCCGCTTAAGAGTTTTATTCTTCCGGGAGGCAGTCAGTCAGCATCTTTTCTACATCAGGCGCGAACAGTATGCCGCCGTGCAGAAAGACTGATTGTCAGACTTTCGGAGCTTGAAAATATAGGTCCTTTTGTAATAATTTTCATCAACCGACTTTCTGATTATCTGTTCACAGCTGCCAGATATGAGAATCACCTCTCCGGAATAAGTGATAATGTGTGGGAAAAATAGATTTATTAATTATTGTTTAGCAAAATTGAATCAAATTGAAAAATTAAAGTGAAAAATTCTAATTTAAAAGATAGTAAAAAGTATATCAGCATCAGGGGTGCAAAGCTTCATAATTTGAAAAATATTGATGTTGACATTCCAAGAAATAAGTTGACTGTAGTTTCAGGAGTATCAGGTTCGGGAAAATCAACTTTGGCATTTGATACCATATACGCAGAAGGTCAGAGGCGTTTTGTTGAGTCATTATCTTCTTATGCCCGACAATTTCTCGAAAGAATGCACAAACCTGATGCAGAGTCAATTTCGGGGATACCGCCGGCAATAGCTATTCAGCAAAATGTCCAAACCCGCAACCCACGCTCAACAGTCGGAACAACGACAGAAATATATGATTATTTAAGATTATTGTTCGGTAGGATCGGCAGGACAGTTTGTTATAATTGCGGTGCTGAAGTAAGGCGAGACACCCCGCAGTTCGTAGTTGAACAAATTATGAAAAATGAGGAAAACGACAGAATTTACCTTGCTTTTCCATTTCCCGAGAATGCCCGTGATTTAAAATCCTATATCGAATTATACAAGGAAGCAGGTTATTTCAGGTATATAAATTTGAAATCGAAAATAGTTTTCTCATACGAAGAAGTCGAATTACTTAAAGAAATAGATGCATCATCAGGTGCTGTTGTTGTTGATAGATTAGTCCTTAAAACTGATGACGAAATATTGACAAGATTAACTGATTCAGTCGAATCTGCATTTAAAATGTCGTCAGGCAAGTGTATTGTAATCAATCTTACAAGCAACAAACAGCGGCTTTTTAGTACTGCTTATGAATGTACGGATTGCGGAATAGTATATGAGGAGCCAGACCCCAAACTTTTCTCATTTAACAATCCTCATGGCGCCTGCCCTAAGTGTCAGGGATTTGGTCGCACAGTCGGCATTGATGAAAGCCTTGTGATACCCGATATGGGCAAAAGTCTTAGTCAGGCAGCAATCCATCCGTTCAAAGGTGAGGCTATGTCCAAATTTATGAGGGATTTACTCAGAACCGCAATAAAGTGCAACATTGACATTAATAAGCCCGTTTATAATTTTACTGATGATGAATTGAATTTTATCTGGAATGGGCATGGTGATTATATCGGATTGCATGAATTTTTTAAAATGCTCGAAGAGAATAGTCACAAAATGCAATACAGAATTTTAATGAGCAGATACAGAGGTTATACAAAATGCAAAGCGTGCAACGGCTCAAGGATAAGAACCTCTGCCAGGCAGGTATTTGTTGGAAATCAGAATATACCTCAGCTCATAAATTTACCTTTTGAGAAATTACTTGAATATTTTGAAAAATTGGAATTGAATGAATACGAAACTACAGTTGCAGGTCAGGTTCTCAATGAGTTGAAATGGCGTTGCAAACTTCTTGTTGAAATTGGTCTCGATTATATTAACTTAGCGAGACTTTCGCATACTCTTTCCGGTGGTGAATCTCAGAGGATATCGCTTTCCACAGCTCTTGGTTCTTCTCTTGTCGGCACTCTTTATGTGCTTGATGAGCCAAGTATAGGAATGCACCCACGTGATACAGGAAGACTTTTGAATATATTATTTAAAATTCGTAATTTAGGAAATACTGTCCTTGTTGTAGAGCACGACCCTGACATAATCAGGTTTGCAGATTATTTGATTGATATGGGTCCTGATGCAGGGAGTGACGGTGGTGAAATAGTTTTCGAAGGTGTTTTTAAAGATGTCCTGAAATCCGAAAGGTCGCTAACAGGTCAGTATCTTTCTAATCGCAAGAAAGTTCCATTGCCGGAAAAAAGGAGAAAACTCACAGATAAAAAGCTGGTAATTCCTAAAGCTCGTGATAATAATCTCAAAATTGAGGATTTGGAAATTCCATTAGAGTGTATTGTTTGTGTTACAGGAGTTTCGGGTTCCGGAAAAAGCACATTAGTCCATGATGTAATTTATAACAACATCAAACGAAATATCGGCTCCTATAATCTCAAAAATGCTAAATTTGAAGGCATTCTTGGATATGAACAAATTGAGAATATCGAAATAGTTGACCAGTCTTCAATAGGAAAATCTTCTCGCTCAACACCGGCAACATATTCAAAATCTTTTGATTTCATACGTGAATTATTCTCTTCTACTCAGGCATCTAAACAATTAGGCTGGCGTCCCGGACATTTCTCGTTTAATGTAGCAGGCGGCAGATGTGAAGCATGTGAAGGTGAAGGTATTGTTACTGTCGAGATGCAATTTTTACCTGATGTTGCTTTGGAATGTGAATCATGCCGTGGTACAAGATACAAAAAGGAAGTACAAAATATACTTTATAATGGTAAAAGTATAGTAGATGTACTGGATATGACTGTTGATGAAGCAATTAAGTTTTTTGAAGATAAACCAAAAATTGCCCGTAAACTTCTTACTCTTCAGGATGTCGGGCTTGGGTATCTCAAGCTCGGACAACCTTCGACAATGCTTTCAGGCGGCGAATCTCAAAGGATTAAGCTTGCAGGTAGCCTTGATTCATCTTATGAAGGACATACATTGTTCATTTTTGATGAGCCGACAACAGGCTTGCATCTTGATGATATATCAAAGTTGATAAATTGTTTCGATAGACTTGCTGCTAAAGGAAACTCAATCATTATTATTGAACATAATCTGAGTATAGTTGCCTCAGCTGATTATATAATAGACTTAGGTCCTGAAGCAGGCGAAAACGGAGGTACTGTTGTTGCAACAGGAACACCCGAACAAATCTGCAAGGTCAAAAACTCTTATACCGGTATTGCACTTGCAGATTATTTCAAAATGATTAAACATAAATATTAGTCATTGGCAGGATAGGTAAACTCTGCAGATGCATTAAGATAAATCTGGTAAGCTTTGCCCGGTTGTAAATTTCCGATTGTATTTATTTGGAACATAGGCAAGTAGTTGCCGCCTTCGTTTGATTTGACAATCACAAGTTTGCCGGATTCAGCCAATGATTGAAAAGCAGTAGCTGCATTCATTGGTGTTTTTCGTAAATATGAAATAATTGTCCAGCCTGCATTCAGATTATAAGCATTGTCTTCAGGCTCAATGAAGTCACCTTCAACAATCAATTCGGTATTTTGATTTGCAAATACCTGATAACCTTCTTTGATATTCCAGTTGCCGATTGTATTTATATTAAAAAGCGGAAGATATGTACTGCCACTTGAAGATTTGGCAATTGTTATACTGTTTTTAATATTTACAAAAATGCTGTCAAGTAACTTTTCTCTTGGATAGCAGAATGATGATATCATATTCCAGCCCTGGTTCAGACTTATTTTCAAAGTGTCATAGACAATAGGGAGCTGCAAAATAACAGTGGTACTATCTTTATTGAACTTATCAGGTCCAGATTCAAGACGTACTTTTGTCAAAATTTCTTCGGCTTTTAAAGCATCCCAAACTAATAGATTCAATGTTTCATTATCATCAAAACCATCTTTTATCGGAGTATCAGTGTCATTACCCCAGATGGTTATGTTAAGGTCTTCACCTTTCCAATATTCCATACCGGCACAATAAAAATTATTATTTCTCATATAAAACAATCCAACGGCATCTCCGGCTGCAAGATTTCTTCCGTTAACTTTTGGATTTATAATCTTAGGAATTGATACTACAGCACTTTTACCGGTGCTGTCTCTGAAAGTCCACTCCGGCTTTGGAAGTGAAAAGCCGTTGGTTGTAAAGAGTGCATTTTTATCAACGCTATTTGACTCAGAAACTGAAAAATTTCCAATTTGAGCACTTGTCATATAATTCCCAATCAAATGTGCTGAATTATTATTATCAACTACTAATTTGCGAAACTCAGAATAGCCTAATCCCTCGTCTGAACGTGCCCAAAGTATTTCACCTTCACTATCGAATGAAGCAAGGAAACCGTTTCTGGTGCCATAAGCTTTAAATTGCTGACTACCAATCATAAATGTGGAAGAAACTGCACCTGACATTGTTAATCTGCCATTGAAATAATTCAAATTATAGGCAATATCCACCCCCTGATCACCATAACCTTTACTCCAAATCCAGTTACCATTTGAATCAAGCTTGGATAAAGCAAAATCACTTTGACCTTTGTGTAAAATATATTCTGAGCCAAAAAGGCAAAGCGCCCGGAATGATGATACGAAATACACATTTCCAAATTCATCTGAGGTTATACCCCAGCCGGATTCCTGAAAGTTTGTTGTTCCGGCTCTCACAGCCCATTTCCAAATACCTTCAGAGTCAGCTTTTGCGGCAAAAATATCATCACCGCCATTACTTGATACTGTGATATTATCAAAATAGCAAGTAGTTTCAAAGCCCCCTGTAAGTAATACATTATCAAATTTATCAACAAATATATCCCTTGGATAGTCAAACTGACCACCTCCGGCTGAAATCGCCCATAAGTAAGTTCCTGAAGTATCCATTTTAGTAATAAATATCTCTTCATTGCCTCTTGCATTAAGTCTTGTAGCACCAAAATAAGGCCGTCTTGAGTAAGTTCCGGTCAGATAGATTTTATCACCTTTATTTATTATAGCCACCCCTTCATCAAATTCGTTATCTCCTGTAGTTTGAGACCAAATTACATTTCCGGTTTCGGATAATTTTACTATATATATATCATTAAAACCATTTGAATTGTGGTTATTGCTACCGAAACTTATGGAATTTAAAAAATTTCCGGTTATGTAAATATTATTTGCAGCATCTGTACATACTGAGTTTGCAACATCATCAGAAGTACCTCCAAAAGATTTTGCCCAATTCCATCCGGTTTGAGGAGTATATTTTGCAACATAGATATCCTTGCCGCCATTTGAAGATAGAGTAGTATTTCCAAATTTGACATCTCCATAGAATGAGCCAACATAAATTATACTGCCTGAGGAGTCCACAGCGACTCCATCACCTGTAACTATTCCAGTCAGACCGGCATTTGAGTGTGCCCAATTCCAGTTACCCGTAGCGGAAATTGAGGCAATAAGTATATCAGAATCGCCTTTTGAAGTAAGAGTTGTTGAGCCGAAAGTAGCATTTTCAAAATATGCTCCCGCTATGTATGATACACCGTTTGACATTACTGATATTCCGTTGCCATCAACCGTAGAGCTTCCGGTAGCTGCTCTTCCCCAAACCCATGAGCCTGAGGAGCTTATTCTGGCAACGAATAAATTTCTGTCAGAACTTGCATTCAAAGTGTTATTATTAATAGTTAAATCTGAATAAAATGAACCGGTTATATATGCATTCCCACTATTATCAACACCTATTGCATTAGCTTCGTCAGTATCTGCCCCAGTGGCATATCTTGCCCAAAGCCAGTCACCGCTTTTATTCAATTTAGCCACAAAAATATCTCTACCCTGTCCGGCTGGAAGATTGTCAAGCCCAATTGTCAGAGCTGATGAATAATATCCGGTAATGAGTATATTTCCTGAATTGTCTACTGTAAGAGCCTTTGCTTCTTCTGCTCCTGAGGATGCGGCTGATTTTGCCCAAACCCAGTTGCCGCTTGTATCTATTCTGGAGACAAATATATCTCTGCCGCCTGATGCTGCAAGATTAATCTGTCCAAAAGCTGAATTTGACGAGTAAAATCCTGTGACTGCAACAAAATTATCATTAGAACTGTATTTGATGCTCACTCCATCTTCAGAACCTGTCCCACCGGCTTTTTTTGCCCAAATCCAATTACCCGATGAGTTGATTTTTGCTGCAAAAATATCTCGTGAGCCGAATGAACTTATTGAGATGCTTCCGAAAGAAACTGAAGATTCAAAGCTGCCTGTTATATATGCATTTCCGACATTATCACAGGTGATAGAATTTCCACGGTTAAAGCCGCCGCCGGAAGCTGTCCTTGCCCAAAGCCATACACCTGCAGGGCTTAATTTTGCTACAAAAATATCAGAATTGTTTTGCGCTGTAAGGCTATGACTACCAAATATGCAAGTTCCGAAGTAATATCCGGTTATAAATAAATTCCCGTTATTATCAGCAGCAATACTTCGGCTGAAATCAGTTGAAGCTCCTCCTGCAGATACTGCCCAGTCCCACCCGCCGGACTTGTTTATTTTGGCTATATACAAATCTCGGTTACCAACGGAAGATAAATTACTGTTGCCAAATTGGATTTCTCCCTCAAAATAACCTGTGTGATATAAATTGCCACTCCCATCTTCGATAATTCCAAAAGTCTGGTCATGGGTTGAATAACCTTTACCATTTTTTAAAATTTCAGGTTTTTCAAGAAATTCCCATGTCTGAGAATATAAATTGAGTCCGACACATAAAAATAAAGTAATAAATATATATTTCATAATGATTTATTTCAAAATTGACAAAATTACAATTACGAATTTAACTAAATATATTTTTTTCAAAAAATTTAAATCATAAATATTAAAAATAAATATCTAAATATTTAATTAGAAAATTAATCAAATATTGAAAAATTAACACAAGATGAAAAAAATAAAATTATGTAAGATAAGTCTAAAACATTTTTATATAACTTAAAACGATAATATTATCAATATCAGAGAAAACAGATTTTGAAACAAAATGATAACCTCATATCATATATACTGATACCATATTTGCTTTTGGTTATTTTGCATATTTTGCTTACTTTGCCGATGGATGTGCCAATAATCTGGCCCGATGAATTTGCATATTTATTTTTTGGTAAATATATTGCGGGATACGAGAACATTCAGCAGATACCGAGAATCGAACTTACAGGTAGTTTTGGATATTCGGTTCTTCTTGCTCCGGTATTTATGTTAATATCTGAACCAAATAAAGCTTACAGTACGATACTGATATTGAACTCAATTTTGGGTAGTACACTATATATTGGACTGTTTTTACTTTTGAAACAGTTGTTTGAAGCCGAGAATAAAAGAGCAATGCTGATATCATTTATAGTATGCTTATATCCGGCATACCTTTTACAAACTGATGTGGCGCTAACTGATGCTGTAACTCCGGCATTCTTTGTTTTTGGAGTTGTGCTTTTTAATCAATTTATTAAAAAACAAACTATATTGTACGGACTGCTATTTGCAGTTATAGCCGGCTATCTCAACTGGATTCATATCAGGATGCTTCCTTTCACAATTATATCTGTGTTCTTCTTGATTTCGCTGGTATATTACAAAAGAATTCCTATCTTCCAGACAGGAATTGCAATTGTAACCATGTTAATTATGATACTACTTGGTATTATAATTGGTGACCATTTGACTTATGCAATTTCAGGTGCCTTGGAAAAAAGTCAGAGAATTACAGTCAGCCTGATTCAGGTTGCTGAAGTCTTGTTAATTTTTATGCTTTTGGGAAGTTCACTTTACTTTATGCTTCGTAAGTATTACCTTCTTATGCTTTTTACAGTACTTGGTTTGCTGGGCGGTATTCTTGCATCAACCAGTTTTTCTTCCTTGTGGCTCTCCAGTACTTTCGGCTTGGCAATTTTGATTTTGTTGATGATGACAAAAAGGGTCAAATTCAAACAGGCGTTTTGGGCTTTTGGAATAATGATGTTTGTAGCATCATTCACTTATTTTGTTTTGCCCGATTTTGGTTATTATACAATTGTAACAGAGCGAATAATGATATGGTTTGTCAACGCTTCAGGTTCATTATTTTATGCACTGTTTTCGACATACAGCTTGTTTTTGATGGGATTGATTTTTATGATTTTCCAGATTTGGAGCAATGCAATTATAGAAGTGCCTGCAGTTGAATATACAGATATATTTTCCGAAGAAAAGACAAGCGTATTTAGTTTTTATAAACTGCTTGATAATCCTACAAGTCTGACATTGCTTTTTATTATATCATCAGCATTTTTGATGATATTCATAACAATATTCCCGTCTAAATTGCAAATATCACATTACCGTGCTGATCATTTATTCTATGGAAGATATGTAGAGGTAGTGCTTGCATCATTTATGGCAATAGGTATATACAAATTAATTTATGCAGATGCTAAAGAATTTCTTGTTTCCACTCTTGGAGCATGGTTATTCTTTATAATTCTGACATTTACAATGATTTTAACTTATGATAATATTATACCTTCGGAGCTGTCATTCAGAAGCGTTCTAAGCTTTTTCCCTTTGCGTGCCGTTCTTGGCAATATTAATATAATGCTGTTTTTCTTAGCTTCATTGATAGTTTCTATTGTAACTGTGTTATTATTCAGATTCAATACCTCTTGGGGTAAATCTGTTCTAGCCCTGGCATTTCTGTCTTTTACTACTTTTACCTATATATATGTTAATTATTATCATCAGGCAGAGAAGAAACAAAGAAATAAGCTCATAGGATTTGTTAATGAGCACTTTCCGGATATTGATTCTTTAAGCTATGATAGAAGGATATTTACTGAAGCATCTCAGAATGGTTTGAGTTATGTATGGCTAATGCCCCTGAAGCGGTTTAACTTCTTTACCTCAAAATCTGCTAAGCCTAAGTCGGATTTGATTATTGCCGGCTCGGATTTCGGCGGCAAAAATAATGCTTTATTACTTGATATTGAGCATGATGGAAATGACCATCTTTGGATTCAGAGGTCAGCTATAAGCAGTAAAATGGAGGAGAATCTATTCCCTTCTTTTTACGATTTACCCCTAAACGCCAAATATGTAGGAGGCGTTCTGAGAACAGGACTTCATAACGGAAAATGGATAAACGGTAAAACTGAAATAATCACAAATCTCAGTAAGCCTGATTCAATTTTTACTGTTGAAATCGAAATTGCATCAAGCAGTACTAAACCGCATAATCTTATTATATGGCTGGATAATAAAGAGTTATTTAATAAAGATATTCAAAATGGCGGTTGGAGATATACATTAAGCATAAAAGCGGATTCATTGATTGATAAGCTGGATTTCAAACTATTCAGCGATTTAACGCGAGACAAATCAAATAACAACAGATTATCAGGGATTGTCATAAATTCATTTGTATTGAAAAGCCCGAAAATATATGAAACTTCAATTTCTGAAAGCCTGCTTCCAAACTATGAGCCAAGCTTATATGAAGACATTGATTATGTGATATATCCAAGACGAAATATTGATTTTTCACTACTTGAATTTTCTCCCGGTGATACAATTATTATTCCTATGAATATTAAAAATCAAGGCATAAAACCAATTGTTTTCGATGATGATGAGGATAATCAGTTATATATCGGGTATTTTTGGCACGATTTTGTATTGAAAAGTGAAAAGTTTCAGTACATTCATCCTGAATTTCTGAGCGGAGTAATTCTGCCCGGACAGGAAAAAGAGGTATGGGTTAAAATTATTGCTCCTGATTTTCCGAAAAAGTTTTTTATGGAATTCAAGCTTCTAAGTAAAAAACAAGTAATAATAAACCCAAAACTGAAACGTAACTACCTTTTTGATGTAAAAAGTAATTTTTTGTAGAATAAATCAGGAAAGAAATATAAGATATTTCTACATAATCTAAAATGCTTAAAAACAAAACAATTGCAGTTGTTATACCATGCTATAATGAAGAAAAGCAGATTGGGATGGTGATAGAAACCATGCCCGATTTTGTTGACAGAATTATTATTGTTAATGATAAATCAAAAGATGACACTGCAAAAGTCGTAGAGTCATACATAGAAAAATATAAATTTTCTGGTACAGTACTCAGAAAGTCAAAAAGTAAACTAAAGAAAACAAGATTTAACCGAGCGGAATTTGTTCTCGAAGAGCAAAGCAAAACAGAAATCAGCTTTTTTACAGATTTTGAGGTCATAAGCGAAGAAGAAGCCGCCGATACCTGCCGTATAGTTCTTATTAATCATCTACAAAATGGTGGTGTAGGAGCAGCAATAGCAACCGGTTACAAGTGGGCAAAAGACAATGACATCGATTGTACTGCTGTGATGGCAGGCGATGGCCAGATGGACCCTGATGAACTTGAATCAATCTGTATGCCGGTTATTGATGAAGGTGTTGACTACGTAAAAGGCAATAGATTGATTCACAGAAGTGCCCTGTTGGTTATTCCAAAAGTTAGATATTTCGGAAATTCCGTTTTATCAATACTCACGAAAATTGCATCAGGATACTGGCATATTTCTGATACACAAACCGGATATACTGCGATATCGAACAGGGCTTTGAACGCTATCAGACTACATCAGATTTATAAGCGTTATGGTATGCCAAATGATATGCTTGTCAAACTTAATATAGCAATGTGCACGATAAAAGAAGTTGAGATTAAACCTGTTTATGATGTCGGTGAAAAATCCAAAATGAAAATCCATAAAGTAATTCCGACTGTATCCTGGCTTTTAATTAAATTATTCTTCAAACGCCTTTGGTTTAAATATCTGTTCAGGGATTTCCACCCGCTTTTTTTGCTTTATCACTTTACATTTTTGATTGTATTAATCAATATCCCCCTTGGAATTGATATTGCATACAGCTACTTTGTAGAAGGTTCGAGAGTTTCTCCTCAATCGTTGATTGCATTTTTATTTTTCTTTATCAGTGGATTTCAGTCATTGCTTTTTGCAATGTGGATGGATATTCAGGATAACGAACGTTTGTATAAGTCTTAGAAATCAAAAATAAAATATTATTATGAAAAATTTTGCTATATTAGGTGTTGCGGGATATATAGCTCCGCGCCATCTTCAAGCTATAAAGGATACAGGTAACCGGCTTGTTGCTGCAGTTGACCCTCATGATTCAGTAGGCATTTTGGACAGATATTTTCCTGATACAAGTTTTTTCACAGAAATTGAACGATTTGATCGTCATCTCGAAAAATTAAGACGACAATCGCCGGCTGAAGCAGTTGATTTTTTATCTATTTGCTCACCAAACCATCTTCACGACGCGCATATAAGGCTTGCATTCAGACTTCGGGCAGATGCCATTTGTGAAAAACCTCTTGTTATCAAACCTTCAAATCTTGATGCAATTCAGGAATTGGAGGAAGAATATAGCCGGAAAGTATATAATATTCTTCAACTGAGAGAGCACAAAAAAATAATTGAGCTTAAAGAGAGAATAAAAAAGCTTTCGAGTAATTCAAAGCACGAAGTTCTATTAACATATATTACTTCACGAGGACCATGGTATAAATATTCATGGAAAGGTGACATCGAAAAATCAGGTGGAATTGCTACCAATATCGGAATTCATTTTTTTGATATGTTGATGTGGATTTTTGGCAAACCACAAAATTACGAAGTTCATATATATCAGGAGAATAAAGCATCAGGATTTATTGAACTCGAAAATGCAAATATCAAGTGGTTCCTTTCAATAGATGATAATGACCTGCCGGAAGAAGCCAAATCCAAAGGACAAAGAACTTATCGCTTGATTAGTATTGATGGTGAGGATTTTGAGTTTTCAGAGGGATTTACTGATTTGCATACGATCGTATATGATAGAATTCTTAGCGGAAATGGCTATGGAATTGATGAAGCAAGACATGCTATTGAGTTAGTTTATCGTTTCAAAAATTCTCATTCAAAAATTAATCCTGAGACTGCACATCCTTATACTTTATCTGTTTCCGGCTACTAAGCAATGACTGAAAAAAAAAACATTAATTTTACAAAAAGGATTCTGGGGATAGATCCGGGCTCAATTATAACCGGTTATGGTGTAATTGATTATGATGGCAACAAAATGACTCTTGTTGAATATGGAGTAATAAGTGCCGCAAAAAAAGAAGAAACTTTTCCATTAAGACTGAAAGCAATTTACGAAAGGTTATCTCAGGTAGTTGAGCGTACATTGCCTGACGAGAGTGCTTTTGAGGCTATATTCTTTGGAAAAAATGTTCAATCAATGATGAAACTCTCACACGCAAGAGCTGCTGCTATGCTTGCTGTAACTATGAGGGAGATTCCGATTGCAGAATATGCGCCCCGTGAAGTAAAAAAATCAGTTACCGGACTTGGTAATGCCGGAAAAGAACAGGTTCAGTTCATGGTAAAAAAACTTATGTCAATTCAGGAAGACCACCAGTTCCTTGATGCTACCGATGCTCTGTCTATTGCTATTTGCCATTGCCTGAGAAGTGGAATCCGGCGAAATAGCAACAAATCTTGGGAAAGTTTTATAAAAAACAATCCTGATAGAATTAAAAGTAGTTGATTTGTAAAAAATTACTCAGAATTTAGACTGACAAAACTATCCACAATTCAGAATATTTCTTTAAAAGTATAATATTTTTTATTACTTTTGTAAATATGCAATTATATTAACTGCATATACGTTTTTGAATTATTATCAATCAAAATCACAGCATAAAATGAATGAATTTGTAGTTACAGCAAGGAAGTGGCGTCCCTTATTCTTTAAAGATGTAGTTGGACAGGAACATATAACCCAAACCCTTAAAAATGCGGTTCTCAAAAACCGTATTCATCATGCATATTTATTCAGTGGTCCTCGTGGTGTAGGCAAAACTACAACTGCAAGAATTTTATCCCGCTCAATTAACTGTCTTAATCCTCAAGATGCTGAGCCCTGCAATGACTGTGATAATTGCCGTGCAGTAATGGAAGGTCGCTCAATGGATGTAATTGAAATTGATGGTGCTTCAAATAATTCGGTTGATGATATTAGAAAATTAAGAGAAAATTCAAAGTACCCGCCTTCAAACGGCAGATATAAAATGTACATAATTGATGAAGTGCACATGCTTTCAAATGCGGCATTTAATGCACTTCTGAAAACTCTTGAAGAGCCACCTCCACATCTTATGTTTGTTTTTGCTACTACTGAGGTTCATAAAGTATTACCTACTATTACAAGCCGCTGCCAGAGATTTGATTTCAGAAGAATGGAAATCGAAGACATCACCGGTCAGCTTGCATATATTGCCGAAAAAGAAGGAATTACTATAGATGAGGAATCTCTGGTAACTATTGCCAAGAAAGGTGATGGCTCTATGCGTGATTCTCAAAGTATATTTGACCAGGTTATATCCTTCTGTGGTAAAAATATTATTTATTCAGAGCTTGCTGATGCCTTGCACCTTATTGATGAAGAGTTTTTCTTCAGCATAACTAATGCCGTTAAAACTAAAGATACTGCTGCTATTTTTGAATTAGTAGGTCAAGTTGTAAGAAAAGGGTATGATTTTCAGGAAACATTACAAGGGCTTTTGGAGCATTTAAGAAATCTGACTGCCGTGAAAGTAACCGGAGACTCGTCAATTCTTGAGACATCAAGTCAGATGCGTGCTAAGTACCTGACAAACTCAGCTGATTTTGCCAAACTTGATTTAATCAGAATGATGAATCACATTGCTCAGGCTGAGCAATCTCTCAAATTTACACCACAACCGAGAATAAGATTTGAGCTTGCACTTCTCCAACTTGCGCATATTGATTCGACTGTTGATATCGCTGAGCTTATTTCAGAATTGAAAGTAGTTAAAAAAACTGGTTTAAAAAATACCGGTACTTTAAATGCAAATGTGCCGACTTTGAGTGCAGGTATAATTGCAGCTCCAAAATCAACTTCTAAGACTACGTCTGTTAATGAACCAAATTCTGTTTATAAAAAAATTCAAAAGAAACTTACCCCTGACCAGTTTTTTAAGGTATGGGATGAATTTATCGCAAGTGAAGAGGTAACCAAATCAGGTTTCAGGCTTGAAAACTGCTTCGTTGAGTTAGATGGCAGAACTATCATTTTAACTTGTAATACAGATTTCGAAAAGTCATATCTTGACAGCAGGTCATCAAGGTTGCAGGAAATTGTAGAAGAAATGTATGATTTATTCATCAAGTTCGAAATCAAACTAAAAAAAACTGCTCCGGCAACAAATACCGGTACACCAATAATCAATCCAAAAAACAACTATGTTTCAATAGAATCGTCTAAAGAAAAACGAAAAATAAACAGCTTAGACCCCAATTTACACCCTGTAGAAAAAATGTTAATTGAGGATTTTGGAGCTGAATTGCTAATGGATAATAGTTCAGAGAGATAAACATGGCACTTGAAATTGGAGTAATAGCACCGGAGTTTACTGCTGAAACAGATGGTGGTAGAAAAATTAGTTTATCTGACTTTAAAGGTAAATGGGTAGTTTTGTATTTCTATCCTAAAGATAATACGTCCGGCTGCACTAAACAAGCATGTTCTTTCAGAGATAATATGGAAAGAATAACGTCACTGGATGCTGTGGTATTAGGTGTCAGTCCTGATAAAGTGAAATCTCATGACAATTTCAAAGAAAAATTCAATTTAAATTTTGTGTTAATTGCTGACCCGGAAAAAGATATTTGTAACAGCTATGATATTATGGGCGAAAAATCAATGTACGGAAAAAAATATTTAGGCGTTGTTCGCTCTACTTATATCATTTCGCCTGAAGGAATTATCGCAGAAGTTTTCTCTAATGTCAAAGTAGATGGTCATGTAGATGCTGTGATAGCAAAATTACAGGAATTAAAAGGCTAATACTTGATAGATACACACGCTCATATTGATGCGGAGGATTTCGCCTCTGATTTGCCGAATGTGTTGGACAGAGCATTTGCTTCAGGGCTCGAATATATTATTATTCCTGCGATAGAGCCGAAAAGATATGATAATTTATTCAAGGTAGCCGATTCGGATAGTCGTATTTATTGTGGTATGGGTGTTCATCCGCATAATGCTAAAGAAGTAGATAATCATATTCTGAAAGTTGTATATGACACTGCGAAAAGCAATGATAAGGTTAAAGCAATCGGAGAAATTGGATTAGATTATTATTATGATTTTGCTCCTCCTGATGTTCAGAAAAAAGCTTTAAGAGAGCAGCTTGAAATAGCAAAAGATTTGAATTTGCCGGTTATAATTCACAATCGTGATTCTGATGAGGATTTAATAAAAATAATTCAAGAAGCTCAGGACGGAAATTTGAAAGGTGTTTTTCACTGTTTTTATGGTGATGTTGAATTTCTGAAACAAGTTTTGGACTTAAATTTCAATGTATCATTTACCGGGAATATTACATTTAAGAAATTTGATGCTCAGGAGACTATTCTTCAGGTACCTGATGACAGGTATATGATTGAAACAGATTCGCCTTATATGACTCCGGTTCCTTATCGAGGGAAACGAAATGAACCTTCATACGTCAAGTATGTAGCTGAAAAAATATCTGAAATTAAAAATATTGAAATTGAGGAGGTTATTAGAATGACGACTGAAAATGCAAAGAAGTTTTTTAGTATTTTAAGTTTAGGTTGCTTAATTTTGTTAGGCAATATAAATCTAAACGCTCAAATTGATGATGAAGTATATGAAGATGAAGGTCAATATTACAACAAGCTAATTGGAATTGGACCTGTATTGGGAACCAATACTATAGTGGAATCATTTACCCCACGCCCTAATAATGTATCTTATGAAGGTATAATTGCTTATGGTGGTACTGTTCACTTTGGGATATTCGATTACTTAATAATTGGCGGCACTTATCTGTATTCCAAGAATACTAAACTTCAGGAAGATTTTGATGATTTAGAGCCGAATATCCATCAACAAATAGAACTGACTGCTAACTTTATCGTCAACCCGTACAGTAGAATAAATTTGTATGGTTTTGTAGGTCCTTCATTCTTGCTCAACAGATATGGTGTACCCGGAAATTTGGGTGGTGGCAGTGAAGATAAGAATTCTTTGGGTTTAAATACAGGATTAGGATTTTATTTTAATTTACCCATCAATGGTGCTGGGGTTCTTACTTTTTCGGCAGAGTGGAAGTTGAACTTTATGTTTCAAAAGCAAAATTTCGAGTATGATTCACGGGAAAGACCGGAAAGTCCAAGAAGAAATGACCCGGTCGAGGTATCAACTTTCTTCTCGATTCCTCGTATGAATATTTTATTTTACCCAAGCTTCTAAGGTTTAAAAATTGTATGATAGAAATTTTGAATCATCCACTTGTGTTGAAAGATTTAACTATACTCAGAGATAAAAATTCCGGGACTGAAGCCTTTCGTAATGCGACGTATCGGATTGGTTTACACTTGGCTATTGCCGCTACATCAAATCTTGCTTTAAAGTCTGTTCAGGTTGATACCCCTATGGAAACTACTGCTGGCGCTGAAATTAGAGGAAAAGTTATAATAATACCCGTTCTTCGGGCTGGTTTAGGCTTGGTAAGTGCCTTTCAAGAGATTTTTCCTGACAGCGTTTTAGGGTACATTGGACTGAGAAGGGATGAGACTACATTCTCTGCAGAAGAATATTATTATTCTATGCCGGAAATACTACCTGAAGATAAGGTCATAATTCTTGAAATTATGCTCGCTACAGGTGGTTCAACCTCATCAGCACTCAGCAAACTTCAGCTTGAAGGGGCAGAAAATATGACGCTTGTCAGCATTATTTCAGCTCCCGAAGGACTTGAGAAAATCAGAACAGAATTTCCAAAAGTCAGCATTATTTCAGCTGCTCTGGACAGAGAATTAAATGATAAAAAATATATTCTGCCCGGACTTGGTGATGCCGGAGACCGCTATAGCGGAATGTGAGTTAATCGTACTAATCTTCTTAAATCAGATTTAAATGAAATTATGATGATTTGAAGAAATTTGTACTTTTAATTTGATTAAAACTTCAATTTTCTTAAAAGGCTCCCCTTGATATCGGAAGCCTTTTTGATTTCTGTGAATTATTATAATCTGATGCCGTGTTGTTCAACTATTGCAGTTCTGATATTTTCGATTCCTGCAATTGGCTCACTGCAGGAAGTTCCGCTACAAATATAAACTGTAACAAGATTATCAATACTTGCCATATTTTGAATATAATCAGGAAATTCAGATTTATCATCACTACCTGATAAAACTAAAATATTTACATTCGGATTATATTTTCTACGGATATTTTTACATAGTTCATTGGCTTCATATTGTTGTTGACCGCTCACAATCACTAAATCAATACTACCATTGAAGTATATGTCCAAAGATTTCAGCATATAAGTGTAAGCGCTTGGAACATTTGTAAGTGCCGAAGCAAACGCCTTGATAGATTTATCTGCAATATCATAATATCGGGCATTATGAGTATAAGCATAAAGCCTTAGCAGAACATCTGTAACAATTGAATTACCCGATGGTAAAGCCCCGTCGTATATTTCTTTCTTGCGTGCTATTAATTTCTCACCAATTGCTGAAGTAAAGAAGAACCCACCATTTTCATCAGCAAAAAGTTTATAAAATTTATCAAATATTTTTTCAGTTAATTCTAAATATTCTCTTTCTCCGCTGTATTGATAGAATTCAAGCAGTCCAAGCATAAAGCAGGCATAATCATCTATCATACCCTCGATTCCGGCTGTTGCTTCTGCATATCTGTGAAGCAGTGAGTAATCTTTTTTAAGCATATTCTTGCGGACAAAATCAATTATACCTGAGGCAATCTGACCATAAGAATCATCATCAAATGCAGAAGCCGCTTTTGTCAAGGTCGCAATCATCAACCCGTTCCAGTCAGTAAGAATTTTATTATCAAGATGTGGTCTGATTCTTGCTGCTCTAACATCGAATAATTTTTTAAGTGATTTATTTATTCTCTCGTCAGCATCTGATTCTGAAATTCCGTATTCATCAGCAATTTGGGATAAGGATTTGGTTAAATGCAAGATGTTTTTTCCGGTAAGAGTACGATGAATTTCATCATAGTAATTTCCTTTGTCGGTTACATTGAAAACATCGCAGAAAAACTCGACATCACCTATGAGAATTTGCCTGATTTCATCTATACTCCAGAGATAGAATTTCCCTTCCTCTCCTTCACTGTCAGCATCTTCAGCGGAATAAAACGCTCCGCTATTATCGAGCATATCACGTATTAAATATTTCAGAATTTCACGGGCAGTTCTCTTAAAGGATTCATCACTTGTAACCTGATATGTTTCAGTATATGCCATAGCGAGAAGTGCCTCATCATAGAGCATCTTTTCAAAATGCGGAACAAGCCATTCTGAATCAGTTGAATATCTGTGAAAACCGTAACCAACATGATCCCAAATGCCGCCACGCCTCATTTTTGTAAGTGTGTTGGCAACCATATCAATTGCTTCAGGCGAACTATTGCGAATTCCGTAATTTAAAAGGAACATAAAATTATGCGGTATCGGGAATTTCGGACGATTGCCAAATCCACCATTAAGCTCATCATAACTGCTTGCCAATTCGTAAAAGCCCTTTCTGAAAATGCCTTGATTGATGGTATCCACTCCAGCTTTATAATTTACAGAATTAAGCTGCTGAGTAATTTCGTCAGCCTGCTCAGTAATATCATCACGGAATTTCTCCCATACTTCTTTAGTTCTTGTGATGATATCCTTTATTCCCGGGCGTTCACCACGCTTATCTTTTGGAAAGTATGTACCGGCAAAAAATGGCTTTCCGTCAGGTGTCATAAGTACAGTGAGGGGCCAGCCACCGCTACCTGTCATCATTTGACAGACTGTCATATATATATGGTCAATATCAGGACGTTCTTCCCGGTCAACTTTAATTGATACAAAAACATCATTCATCAGATTTGCAACTTCAGGGTCGCTGAAAGACTCATGTTCCATAACGTGGCACCAGTGACAAGTAGAATAACCAACTGAAAGAAATACAGGTTTATTCTCTGATTTTGCCTTGCTGAATGCTTCTTCGCCCCAAGGAAACCAATCTACAGGATTATGCTGATGCTGCTTAAGATAAGGACTTTTCTCGTTTGCTAATCTGTTCACTTTCAAATTTTCAGAATTCAAATTATGCTCCAAATTAATAAGATATTTTAAATACGACGAATTAAATCGTATATTAATTTATTCCTCTGCAGTTGATAAATCGCCTGCATCTATACCAAGTTCACGGGCTTTATAGACCCGACGCATAATTTTTCCGCTACGTGTTTTTAGCAATTTATCAACAATTTCAATTTCATCAGGTACGGCAAGACTTCCGAGCTCACGACGGACTTTGAATTTTATATCATTTACAAGATGCTTATCTTGTTCGAATCCATCTTTCAGTACTACAAATGCTTTAATTGATTCACCCTTAATATCATGAGGCTTACCGATTACAGCAGCCTCAGCGACAGAATTATGGGCTACTAATGCACTTTCAACTTCTGCGGTGCCAATTCTGTGACCAGAGACATTTAGTACGTCATCGGCTCTGCCTAATATCATAATATAACCGTCTTCATCTATTGTGGCTAAGTCGCCTGCATAGTAGTAACCGGGTAATTCATTCCAATATTTTTCAAATCTTTGGGGCTCACCCCAGCAGGTTCTTAGTGCTGAGGGCCAGGGTTCTTTAATTACTAATAATCCAACAGAATTTGGTTTTGCCGGCGTTCCGTCCTTATTTATAACCTTAGCTTCAACTCCAAAAAATGGCAGTCCGGCTCTACCGGGCTTCTGAGGGACACTCGGAAGCGTAGTAATCATGTGTCCTCCGGTTTCAGTCTGCCACCAGGTATCAACAACGGAACAATTTTTTCCGCCGATATTTTCATAATACCACATCCAAGCTTCAGGGTTTATAGGCTCTCCGACTGTTCCGATGATTCTCAGAGATGATAAGTCATGCTTTTTAGGATATTCCGTGCCGTATTTCATAAAAAGTCGAATGGCAGTTGGAGCAGTGTAAAGAACATTTACTCTGTATTTTTCAACAATTTTCCACCATCTGTCCGGAGTTGGAAAGTCAGGAGCACCTTCTACAAGAAGTGAAGTTGCACCATTGGAAAGTGGTCCGTAAATCATATAGCTGTGTCCGGTTATCCAGCCGATATCAGCTGTGCACCAGTAAATATCGTCATCTTGAATATCGAAAACTGTCTTCATCGTAAAATGAGTAAAGAGATTATATCCGGCTGTAGTATGCAGTACACCTTTGGGTTTGCCTGTTGTTCCTGATGTATAAAGTATAAACAGCGGATCTTCAGAGTCCATAATTTCAGGCTCGCAAACAGGACTGCTTTCGTTTATTAAAGTATGAAAATCATATTCATTTTCGATTAGCTGATAATTATCACCATCTCTTTGTGCTACGATAATATCCACATTATAATCAAGATGGTCAACTGCTTCATCAACAATTGACTTAATCATTATTTTCTTACCACGTCTTTCAGTCCAGGTCGAAGTTATGACTACCTTTGATTTGGCATCTTCAATTCTCAGTTGCAGGGCGTGAGCGGCAAATCCGCCAAAAACTACTGAATGTATAGCACCAATCCTTGCAACTGCAAGTACCGCAATTACCTGTTCAATGGTCTGTGCCATATTTAATGTTACAGTATCACCTTTTTTCACCCCTAAGGATTTAAGGGCATTGGAAAATCTGTTGACTCTTTCTGAAAGTTCACCGTAAGTGATTTTGCAGTCGTCACCGGCTTCGTTTGTGTAGATGAATGCTACTTTGTTTCTTCTGCCATTTTTGACATGGCGGTCAAGACAATTATACGTAATATTCAGCTTTCCGCCACGAAACCATTGATAATCCGGATACTCCCAATTGCGTACTTCAGTGAATTTCTTAAACCAGTGCAATTCCTTCTCGGCAATATCAGTCCAGAATCTCTCAGGATTTTCGATTGATTCTCTGTACATTTCCTTGTACTTGTCATGACTTATTCTTGCATTCAGTTGAATATGCTCGGGTGAAAAAAAAGTTTCACCTGCTTTTGACAATACTTCATTACTAACATCTGACATAAATTTAAGTCCTGTAATTTGTTTGTATTATTAAGTAATTTATGACGTGTTAATCTTAAAAATAGGGGAAATAAAATAATATTACTTGAATTATTGCTGTAATATTCTATAATTCAATAATTATTTAATGACTGAAAACTAAATAAAAACTATGTATAATTTTTCAAGAATATATTAGAATTGTAAAACTCAGCCAAAATTAATAAATGTTCAAATAAATTATTCACTTCCTAATATTATTATCGTAAATACTTTGGTTTTTAATCAATTTTCCATTTTTTAATTCAAATTTGCATACGGCTAAAGCCGTATGTTTCGAACTCGAGCAACAAAGGGCTTTAGCCCTTTGTAAAATGGTATAGCTGATAAGTTACCATCAAAACTTTCTTTGTCAGCGTGATTTTTGATAACTTTACAAAATGATATAGCTGAATAGTTACACAGAATTTATGATATAAGCTCAAGGCATGTATTTTTATCTAATTTAATTTGATTTTTCAGTTCATCAATACCGGAGAATTTCTTTTCATCACGGATTTTTTTTACGAAATGCAAAGTAATTGTCTCTCCATAAATATCAAGATTGAAATCAAAAAAATTGGCTTCTATAGTCAGAATACGATTACTTGTAACAGTTGGTTTGTATCCAATATTAGCCATTCCGTAATACTTCCTGCCGTGAATAATGGAGTACACAAAATATACTCCCACAGGTGGAAGGAGCTTGTGCTCATCATCCGGTAACAAATTCGCTGTTGGGAAACCGATTGTCCTTCCGCGCTTGAGTCCGTGTATGACTTCGCCACGAAGACCGTAATGATGTCCCAGAAATTTATTTGCCGTGATTAAATCTGAGTTAAGAAGAGCTTTTCTTATAGCTGAACTTGAAATTGAGTGGTCTGCCTCGCCAATCCTTTCTAGTCTTTCAATCTCAAAATTATGGATAGGGGAGAGTTCTTTCAGAAGATTTTCATTGCCGTTTCTGTCTTTTCCGAATAAATGGTCATATCCAATTAAAATCCTCTTCATTCCAACTTTTTCTATAAGATAATCAACAACAAATTCGCGGGCAGTGATTTGAGAAAATTCATAAGTAAATGGGATTATTAAAACATTTTGAACTCTAAATTTTTTGAATAATTCCAATCTTTCTTCAATTGAAGTAAGCAAACTTACAGATGATTTTCCGGTTTTCTTCAGAACAATTTGAGGGTGGGGATGAATTGTAAGAATTAGATTTCGCAGGTGATTATCTTCTGAAATTTTTAACAATTTATTGATAATAAACTGATGTCCAAGATGAATACCATCGAAAGTACCAACAGTCAGTATGGTATCCTTCTGAAAATTTATTTCATCGAAACTACGAAAAATATTCATTATTTGCCGGAATAATTTGAAATAATATCAATAAAATCATTCATTTTGATAGCATCATCGGCTCTAAAATCGCCAATGGCAGTTCTTCTCAAAGATTTTAAGTAACCACCGACTCCCAATTTCTCGCCTAAATCATAAGCGAACGACCTTATATAAGTTCCTTTGGAGCATTTAATATAAAAATCAACGAGTGGTGGTTCATATTTTGCAATGACGTTGAAAAAATCAACTTCATTTGCTTTTAGCTCAATTTTAATATCTTTTCTGGCTAACTCATATAGCTTTTTGCCGTTAACTTTCTTGGCAGAAAACATAGGTGGAAACTGCTTATGCCTTCCGATAAAGCTTCTGGATGACTCAATGACCATTTCATCTGAAATGTGAGAAATGTCTTTGATATTCTCTTCCGGAAACTCAGAGTCATAAGATTTTGTTACAGCACCTATTTTAATTTCGCCGGTATATTCTTTGTATAAGTCCTGGAATTCGTTGATTTTTTTGGTGAATTTACCTGTGCATATTATCAGCAAACCGGTTGCCAAAGGGTCTAAAGTTCCTGCGTGACCAACTTTTTTTACTTTGAGTAAATTTCGAATTTTTGCAACGACATTGAAAGATGTCCAATCAACTGGCTTATCTATAAGAATTGCCGCCCCGGTTGAATGTGAAGCGGCAATAAATTCTTCGATATTATCTGTATTACTTTTTGAGAATATCATTTATAATATTTCAACATTTAATCTGATTGAGTAAAATTATCATCATCAGTGTTGCTGCTTTTTACGGAATTTAAGAGCGATTGAATATGTTCAATCTGGTCTAAAGTATCGTCGAGATAGAATTTTAGATCAGGTACTGATTTTAATCTCATATCTTTAGCGATAATATGTCTCAGCTCGCCTCGTTGATTTTCAAGTTCGTCAATTAGTTTACCCGGCTGACTATTTTTTCCAAAAAGACTTATATAAAGTTTAGCATTTTGTAAATCTTTAGAAATTCTGACAGCAGTCAAAGTAGCAAAACCGGCTTTGATACTATTTGAAATATCTACAATCGGTTGTGCAAGGATTCTTTTTATTTCATTAGCTACTTTTTCTGGTCTGTGTGGCATATTCGCAAATAATAATAATTATTTAAATTTTCTTTTAATTTCAATAAGCTTGAACGACTCAATTATATCGCCTTCCATAACATCGTTAAATCCGGCAAACTGGATGCCGCATTCGAATCCTGTATCAACTTCTTTTACGTCGTCTTTACCACGTTTGAGAGATGAAATGTTTCCTTCAAATTCAAGAAGTCCGTCTCTTAGTACTCGAACCTTGTCATTACGCAAAATCTTTCCGCTTTTGACAAAACATCCTGCAATAGTTCCTATTTTGGAAACTTTGAATGTCTTTCTTATTTCTACTGTTGAAGTAATTTCTTCTTTGTATTCCGGAGTAAGGAGTCCCTCTAAAGCAAGTTGAACTTCATTAATACAGTCATAAATAATGTCATAGTGTCGAACATCAACAAGTTCATTTTCTGCAGCTTTACGGGCTTTACCTGTAGGATTAACATTGAAACCAATTACAACTGCACCTGATGCCGATGCAAGCATGACATCTGTCTCAGTAATTGGACCAACACCCTTATGTAATATTGATACACGTACCTCATCCCGGGATAACTTGAGAAGTGAATCGCTGAGTGCTTCGACAGAACCGGCAACATCACCCTTTATAACAAGGTTAAGTTCCTTAACACCACCAATTTGAATTTGTGCTGAAATCTGGTCAAGTGTAAGATGTCGAACTTTTCTCATATCCTGTTCACGGCGAAGCTGTTTACGTTCATTTGCAATATCGCGGGCTTCGGAGTCAGTATGGGTTACTATGAATGTATCGCCAACTTCAGGTAGCCCGTCAAATCCAATAACCATAACCGGTGTGGATGGACCTGCTTCTTCAATTTTATTCTCTCTTTCATTCAGCAACGCTCTTACCTTACCTGAATGAATACCTGTTACGAATGCGTCTCCAACTTTGAGAGTACCTTTCTGAACAATGATAGTAGCAGTAGAACCCCAACCTTTTTTCATATTTGATTCGATTACAATGCCCCTTGTCATTCTTTCGACAACAGCCTTGAGTTCAAGAATTTCAGCTTCAATCAGTACTTTTTCCATAAGCTTATCAATATTTAATCCCTGTTTTGCTGAGATTTCAACTGATTGATATTTACCGCCCCATTCTTCAACAAGGATAGCATGATCAGCTAACTGTTGTCTTATACGGTCAGGATTTGCATCGGGTTTGTCAATTTTATTAATTGCCACAACAATCGGTACGTTTGCAGCTTTGGCGTGGCTAATTGCTTCAATAGTTTGAGGCATCACGCTGTCATCAGCAGCAACAACAAGTATTACGATGTCAGTTACCTGAGCTCCACGGGCACGCATTGCAGTAAAGGCTTCGTGGCCCGGTGTATCGAGGAAGGTGATAGATTTTCCTGTATCAAGAAATACCTGATAAGCACCAATATGCTGAGTTATGCCTCCGGCTTCACCCGCAACAACATTCGCATTGCGGATATGGTCAAGAAGTGATGTCTTTCCGTGGTCAACGTGCCCCATAATTGTAACAATAGGGGGTCTTTCAGTTAATAAAGTTTCGTCATCAAAATCATCTTCGACGATTTGAATTTCTTTTTCATCAAGGAAATCAACACTAAAACCATAGTCATCAGCGATTAAGGTAATGGTATCCTTATCAAGACGCTGATTAATCGTTACCATTAAGCCTAATTCCATACATTTAAGTATGATATCAGAAGTATTGATATCCATCATATTTGCAAGGTCGCCGGTTGTAACAAACTCGCTGAGTCTCAGCATTTTTGAATCTCTGTCTGCTGCCTCTTTTACTTTAAGTTCTTTTTCCTCACGTTCAATACGTTTTTTCATACGTAATTTAGCTCTTTGCGAAGTAAATGCAGAGCCATCCATACCGGATAAAGTTTCTTTAATTGCTCTGTCAACCTCTTCCTGGCTAATCATTTCACGTATTGATTTTTTGCGTTTTCTTTTCTTCCTGTCTTCTTTTTCGACTTCTTTTACTTTGACTTCTTTATCTTTGAATTTAGCCTTGTTATCAGCATCAGTAGTCTCAGTTGCTTTTAATCTGTCTTTTTCTCGAATTAAGCCGGGAATAACCCTTCCTCCACTTGTAGCCGGAGTTTGAGTTGGAGTTGAAGACTTACTCTGTTCTCCAGGACCATCAGCAGGCTTAATATGTTTTCTCTTTTTGAATTTTGAAGGTTTTGCCTCGCCATCCTTGACGTCGCCTCTGTTTCTTCTTTCAGGTTTAACAGGTTTAACAGGTGCAGGAGGTGTAAGGTCAATTTTTCCTAAAACTGTAAGACCTTTGAGATGATGTGCTTCACCCGGTTCGGTTTCAGGTTGAGCCGGCTTTTTCTTCTTACGCCTTTTTTCACGTCTTTTGTCAACTTGCGCTTGTTCTTGCTCAGATTCGGCAGGTTTATCTTCAGTCTTTGGCTTATCTATTTGGACAGGATCTGTAGTATCTGTTGGTTCTTTAGCTTTATCAATTACAGATGCTGTTTCTTGTTCGTGTTTGACTTCTTTTTGTTCAGATTTTTCTTTAATTTCAATTATTGGTTCTTCTTGCTTAGGTTCAACCTTTTTCTCTTCAGGTTTAGTCTCATGTTTTTTTTCTTCTACCTTAACTTGAGGCTCAGCAGACTTTGGAGTTTCTTTTGTAACTTCTTTTGGAATCTCTATTTCGGGTTGTTTGACTACTTCAACTTTCGGTGGCTCAGGTTTAGTTTCTACTTTAATTTCAGGTATTTCAGACTTAACTTCTTTTGGTTGTTCTATAGGCTTTGCTTGAAGTTCCGATGTGGGCTGCTTCAGTGGTTCTTCTATTTTTATTTCAGCCTTAGCATTTTCAACCGGTTTAATATCAACAACTTCCGGTACAGAAACAGGTAGTTCGGGCTCTGTTTTTATCTGGGGTTCAGCAAGAGGTTTTGCAACTGCGATGCTTTCAGCATGAGTTGTATGCTTTTCTTCTTTCTCATTATGAGGTTTAACAACATCAGCGCGAATTTCCTTATGCTTCTGGATTTTTTCGCGTTGGATTTCAGCAGCTCTTCGCTCCTTCTTGAACTTCTCCATAACAACATCAATCATCTTCTCTGTAAGAGTAGCTGTTGGTTTGTTCTGAATATCGAAGCCCTTTGACTGAAGATACTCTACTATAGCATCTTTGCCGATATTAATTTCAGAAGCAATTCTAAATAATTTGACTGAACCTGAACCCATATTATAATCTGTATATTTTAATTAAATTTAAATTATTAAATTAATTTACTCTTTTTCAAACGCTTTTATTCTATCTACGTATTCTTTGCTTTCTGATTCATCAAACTCAATGAGAATAATCAGTCGCAATTCAATTAATTTCTCTTTGGTCATACCTTCTAATGCAAGTAAATCTTCAGGTTCTGCCTCAAGGAATTCACGGGCTGTTTCAATACCTAAGGAAATAACTGCCGTGAATAATTCATCACCAAACTCTGCCTTAAATTCAGCAAGTTCGATGTCTTCCTCACCTGATTTACTTAGAATAATATTAAAACCGGTAAGCATTGAAGCTAAACGCACATTCTGTCCACTTTTGCCTACAGCGAGTGCAACCTGATCATCACCCACAATTACATTTGCAGTTCGTGTTTCCATATTTACTTCAATATCACTAACTTTCGCTGGTGATAATGCGCGGGATATATAAAGTTTTGGCTCGTCAGAAAATTCGATTAAGTCAATATTTTCATTATTTAATTCTCTGACAATTGAGTGAATTCTTATACCTTTCATACCAACGCAAGCGCCAACAGGGTCAACTCTGTCATCATAAGAAATAACAGCAACTTTTGACCTTTCGCCCGGGTCACGGGCAATAGATTTGATTTGGATAATTCCATCATAAATTTCAGGAATTTCGATTTCAAATAATTTTGCTAAAAATTCATTATTTGAACGGGATAAAACTATTTCGGGCTGACCACCCATTCCGTTGCGTTTAACTTCTTTTACAATAGCTTTTATCGTATGATTTTTCTTGTATTTATATGGCTCATTTGGAATTTGTTCTTCACGGGGAAGACGCATTTCGATTTTATTATGTAAAATAAGTAAATCGTGTCGTCTTATCTGGTATATTTCACCTACAATGATTTCGCCTACTTTTGATGCATACTCACGATAGATATTATCTTTTTCAACATCACGAATACGCTGATTTAAATTCTGAGAAGCAAGAGTAACAAGTCTTCTTCCAAAACTATCGGCAATATTATCAAGTGTGATTTCCTCGATAAAGTCGTCGCCAATCTCAACTGCCTCTTCGCTGTACTTCAATGCTTCATCAAGAGAAATTTGAAGAACGTCATCTTCAACAGTCTCAACAATCTCTCTCATAAGGTAGATTTCGATATCACCCTTGTCCATGTTGACTATTATCTCAAAGTTAGCATCCTGCCCATACTTCTTACGAATAATCATAGATAAAGTCTCTTCAAGAATACCCTGAAGAAGGTCCCTGTCAATGCTTTTATGCTTAGCCATTTCTGTAAAGGCTTCGACAATTACCCTTTTATCAATCTTATGTTTGGCTTTTCCGCGTGCCATAGTTTTGCATCTAAGTTTGTGAAAAAAATACTCTATAACAAAAATGGGCTATATTAGCCCAAACCCGTTTTAAAATGTTTACAAAAATACGTTATTTTTTCCATATAATCAAGAAATTTATGAATTTTAGTCAATTTCAAGCCACATATTAAAATATTGCAATAGAATTATTTGTAATAATTAAGCAACTATTGAAGAAAAGCAATTATTTGTGTCCTGCTAAATAATGAAATTACAATATTCCGTTCACACAGATTTATCAAAAAATTATTAAACCATTAAAATTTGTACAATCTCATCAATGCCTTTTCAAAATCGGATATCAATTTTTAATTATTTATATTTCTTCATTTTTTCTAATTATTCTCGACATTTCAATTTTATGTTAATTGTATTATTTTTAAATTATCATTATCAATAATTAAGCTAAATTGACTTTCACAATTTATTTAATATTTTTTACTAACTATAATTTTTAAACTTTTCGGCAATTTTTCACATTGATAAAATTATGATTGTAAAAAAATCATTATATTTACATTTTTGGAAATTGCATATTACAAAAATATATTATGATTGAAGAAATAAAGAAAGTTCGTCTTGAGGCAGAAGCATCTCTAAACAAGGTGAAGGATTTGAATTCACTGGAAGCTTACCGCATGGAATTTCTCATAAAAAAAGGGAAAGTTCAGGGATTACTTGAAAGAATGAAAGATGTTCCCAAAGAGGAAAAGCCCTTAATTGGTAAAGAGCTTAATTTACTCAGACAATTTGCCGAAGGTGAGTATTCACGTCTTAAAGAAGAATTTGAATCTGCAGCGGAAACAATTGCAGATATTGATTTGACGCTTCCGGGAAGACGTAGTTTCAAAGGCACGTTTCACCCCGTTTTGAAAACAATTGAAGATTTTGTCAAAATATTCGACACTATGGGCTTTACAGTTGCAGAAGGTCCTGACGTTGAAGATGGATTCCATAATTTTGATGCATTAAATTTTGCCCAGGACCATCCGGCTCGCGATATGCAGGATACATTCTTCGTCGAAAGCGATAAAGAACTGCTTTTGAGAACTCATACAACACCTGTGCAGGTTCGAATTATGATGTCACAGAAACCACCAATCCGCTCAATAATGCCCGGAAGAGTTTATCGCAACGAGGCAATAAGTGCAAGAGCCCTTGCTGAATTTCATCAGATTGACGGCATTTATATTGATAAAAATGTAACTTTTGCAGAGCTCAAAGCAACAATGATAGCCTTTGCAAAGCGTATGTATGGAGAAGATTTGAAATTCCGTTTCCGTCCATCATATTTTCCATTTACAGAGCCAAGTGCTGAAGTGGATATAACTTGCTATCTGTGTAGTGGAAAAGGCTGCCGCGTTTGTAAATATTCCGGCTGGCTTGAAATCGCAGGTTGTGGAATGGTGCACCCGAATGTGCTGACTGCATGCGGTATTGACCCTGAAGAATACAGTGGATATGCATTTGGTTTTGGTATAGAAAGAATCACTATGCTTAGAACCGGGATTGATGATATCCGGTATTTATATGAAAATGATTTGCGTGTTTTAAAGCAATTTTAAAAAATAATTTGCACAGAATAAAAAAAAGTATTATTTTTGTATTCTTGTAATTTTACGAATTGCAAACTAACCGGTCCCATCGACTAACGGTTAGGTCACCAGCCTTTCACGCTGGCAGTAGGGGTTCGAATCCCCTTGGGATCACCAAGACATATTTTTAGATATGACGCAAGCCCTTGAGAAATCAAGGGCTTTTTCTTTTTAGGAAAATGCTGAGTCTTTATAATAAGAAAAGTAAGCAGAAAGTTTAATTAATTTCTATTTTTTTGATTAAATTGATACTTTTTTTTAAGATGATATTCTTCATATTCTATTCTGTTGAAAAATACCAGAATGATTTCAAAGTATTCTCAATTTTATCATATACTTTTGGTGATAATTTGTTGTAGAATTATTAATATTTTCTTTTATGATACTAAATAATCAGACCCTTTTTTCGATTGGATACAATGCTTCATAATAATTAACTTAAAATTAATTTATTTTATTTATAAATATATTAAATAATAATACGTTAAAGGAGAAAGAGTTTAAAAATTTGTAATGACTAAAATATTAATTAGAAATATATATGGAGTTTATTATGAAGCATTTATACTGTTGTATTATCATTATCTTGGCTTCAAATTTGCTTGGAGCGCAAGAATATTGGGAGAAAATTTCTCCCGATGGTCAGTTTGTCAATTTCACCAAAGTACCTAATTCAGACATTTGTATTTCAATTACAGATGCCGGTGAAATTTTTAGAAGTACAGATGATGGTTATAACTGGACAAATTCTGAATTTAATCTTAACCATAATGTTTCAGAATTCAGATATATAAACGGAAATCTATATGCTTCAAATCCAGCTTCAACATCAAAATCAACGGATAATGGTATTTCCTGGGCAGGGATTTTTACATCTGATAACGAATCATCCGAATGGCATTTTGAGGGCAATAATAATGGAGAATTGATAAGGACAGTTTCAAAAAAAATTTATTATTCAAGCAATTCCGGTAATTCGTGGAATCTTGTACATACTTTATCAGAGGATTCCCCAACCATTTTAAAAGCTAAAATTGATGACAGCAGCAGAATACACATTTTTTTGCGTTTCAAATTAGGGAATACTTTTTTAAGGAAAATAATTCATTCAGAAGACTATGGAAATACATGGGAATTTCCGATTTTTGAGTACCCGGCAGAATTTTTTTATGATTTTGATTTATCTTTAAATGGTACAAGATATATATTAATTAAAGGTGAAATAAACTCTTATGATGTATTAAAATGGGGAGTTAATGATATAAGCTGGGATTATGTTTTTAATACTGATTTCAAAACTGCAAAAGTGTTTGCAGATGATTTTCATGCATTAGTTGCCGCGATTGCTACTACAGAACATGAATATAAAATATTCCGTACATCGAACAACGGATTAAATTGGGATGAAATACGACATCATTCAATCAGCAATTCAATTTTCAATCCGACTCATTTTGATTATAATTATGATGAAAAATTGCTATCTGTGCGGGATAGTGCAAATATCAAAGTTTTCTTCAAAAAAGCAGGAACCTTATTTGAGCCGGCTTCATGTCCAATATCCAGTTTGCAAAATTCAGTTTATGTTGATAATAACTTAACCCCATTTCGTGTTACCGGCTCATCCTCCGGAGAAGATGGTTCTGGTATCTTAAGATGCAATAAAACTGTAATTTGTAATCCGGTAAACTATATTTCAAATTGGGGGAATTATATAAAGTATATCAATTTTATTGATAGAAATGGAGAAATTTTATTCGGACCTTACAAGTACAAAGGCAACAAAGTATGGACTTTAGACGATTGGCTCGAAAACGTACCTTTGAATTATGCGGGAGGTTATGCAGGAGGTATAACAAATCAATTTTATGTAAATGGTAAATCATTTGTTGCAAGACATCGTGGAATATATATTTCTCATGATAATGGTGCCTCTTATCAAGCACTTCCAATTGAAAATATGTATTTACCAACATTAAATGTAGCACTTGACGAAATTAATAATGATATACTTTCAAGCGGAAATATATTTATCAAATTTTCACATTTGAGCTCATGGCCTCCAAACTCTTACGACAGACAATGGATTGATAATCAGGATACAATTAAGTGGAATGACTTTCCTAATAATTATACGCGATTCACAGACCATACCAAGAAACGTTATCATGTTGCTATATTAGGCTCTGATACAGTTTTTGCATCAGAATTTCCAACAGGTGAAAATTATAAGATGCTTAGAATATGGGATGGAAATTCTTATACTAACAGTGATTTTAAGATTGATGATGATTTTGCAGATATAAAATCAAATGGAGTTGATAAATTTTGGATAACACGTTCCAGAATAAACAATCTCACAGCCGGTTCAATTGTCGAGGTTAATGGAAGATTTAATAGTTTTGAAACTTTACCTGAAATCTATTTCAGAAATTTTTTGCAAAGCATTAATAATTTTGATTTTTTAAATGGGAAAATATATGTGTCGACAGGTAATGGTGTTTATAGAACATCGAAAAATTTAAACCTTCCCAAATTAACTCTGAATGTTAAAGGAAGTGCTGTAACTACTTCTATCGGCGATACTCTAACATTGGAATTTACCTTGTTTTCAGAAAACAGTATTATTGACGAGACAGTAAAAATTAATATTTTCAATCCTTTAATTGACTCAACTTTAAGTATTGCTGTTGATTCAACCGGTAAATTGTTTTATAACTTTATTATTAGTGACAGTGTCGCATTTGGAGATTATCAGCTATCTGCTTTTGCAACCGGTGATAATAATCAAAGCAGTAATACAGTTCCCGTCTTGATAAATGTCGCCGACTTTAATTCAAATCGTTATTATATACATGAAAATGAAGGTTTCAAAATTATATTTGATGCAGGATTAAATAATGAATTTATTAATAATGCAGGTAAATTGTCATTAAAAAATCAGCAGGAAATTCGAATAAATGATATATTGGTTTATAATGGCTCTGTCGAAATTGATATTAATTCATTTACATTTTCAGGTAATGGTGAATTATTTATAGAAAATTCTATTGTTCCCGGAAGTTTATTACCTGAAAAATTTGTATTGTTTAATGGAAATTTCAGTTTGAATTTCTTTAACCCTAATTTATTAATAATTCCACATTCATACAGTTCAGCTTTCGATAATGCTACTAAATTTTTTGGGGCTGTTCTTGAAATTGACAGTTTGGGATTCTTAAGAGACAACAAAGTTGTATCAGGTATCAAGTTTGATGCTGCTGTAAGAGTACCCGGAGTAAAGGGAAGTTGCGAAGCCGGAGTACAGTCTAAGCTCATTTTGAGAGAAATGGAATTTTCTAAGACAGGGATAAATTTAACAAATGCAAGTTTACAGAATATTGGCTTGATTCCAACTGTTTGTATAAAGGATTTATCTGTATCATACGAATCTGAAAAGGATTCACTATTCATTAGTGGTGAACTTTCGACTTCTTTTTTTGAAAGTATAGTTGCAGAATGTGGTTTAATAGGAGGGAATATTAATTTTATTGGTCTTAGCGTAACCACCACCCAACCAATACCTATAATTGGCACTCCAATCGGCTTAAAGTCTATTTCAGGAAGTGTTTCCGGTATTGTAAATCCACCGTTAATAATTGAAATAGGTGCAACATTATCAAGTATAAAAGAAGGTCTTTTTGAAATAAATCTTACTGGAGAATTGGAAATACCCAATCGAATTTCATTTTTAGCTAATGGTAATTTCATTAAAATACCGGGTGATGATAAATGGCAAATTGTGAGTAATATTGGTGGTGAACTGGATGTCCGAAGCCATATCAATTTGTTTGGAAATGTACAGGCACTTACTCTCGGAGGCAGCGACTATTTTATATCAGCATCTGCCGATTTGAATTATGTCTGGTCACCTTCTGAAAGACTTAGTGGGAATCTGAATGGAAATGTTACCATTCAGGAAGTAGAAGATTGGCAAGGAAATATTATTTACGATTTAGTTGATAAGTTTGTTGGTTTGCCTTATCAAATCGCAAATGGCGAATTAGCTTTTGAAGATGAAAGAATTGCAGGTCAATTTTCATCGCAACTGCCAATATTCGGCTCTGTAGATATTTTTATGACAGCTGATTTATCACAAAACTTTCCTGAATGCTGTGAAATAGGATTAGGTTCTGTAAACATAAATGAATTTGTTAAACAAGGAATTCCACCTGCTTTCAATTTGCCTTCGGGTGATGAAGGTTTGATTGACAATAAAAGAGATTCACCAATTGTACTTAAAAATATTCCTTATCTGCTAAGCAATACGAGAAGAGATACCATTCCCGTAGCTTACAATACATCAATGATTATTGCGATGATATCAAGCAGCAACATTCTGCCTGAATCTTCAATTAAGAATCCCGAGGGTAATACATTTACTCAAACTAATCAGGATACAACCATTGTTTATCATGAAAATGTTTCCAAAAAAGTTGCTGTTTGGCTATTAAAAAATCCGCAACAAGGTGAATGGATAATTGAATTTATTGATTCAGATGAAAATGATTCTCTTGATGTGTTTGCTTTTTTCAATCAGGAAATAGCAGATATTAATATTATTAAGAATGATAATGATATTCAATTTTTATGGGATGGAACACCGGCTGAAGATAGCACCGTATATGATTTTTATATTGATAACAACAATGAAGGTTTTAATGGTCTGTTTATTGGTTCCGCTTATGAACACAGCGAATTGTTTGAATTTACATTTCAGGATAATTTCCCCCATTGTGATAACTACTTCTATGTAGTAAAAAAGGAAGGTGGAATTTTAATTAGAAAATATCTTGATACAATAGTTCAGTTTGATAAAAATAATATTCAAGCTCCAAGTGATTTTTCTTTCTCCTATAACAGCACTACAGATTCGCTTACTTTTTCTTGGCAATCAAACATTTTAAATGTTAATGGCTTTATAATAAAGCAAGTAAAAAATTCAAATGACAGCACAATAGCCGTCTTAGACGCACAGACCATGCAATTTTCATTAAAATTGTCTGATTTTGAAGGTGAGTATTTTTATATGTATTCATTTTCAGAATCAGGCGATATTAGCTGTCAATCCAGCTTGTTTAGGTTAGAAAAGCCTGCTTTAGAAATGCATAATATCTCATTAAATCAGGGTTGGAACCTCATCTCCACTTATGTCGATCCGGAGAATACATCTATTCCGGTAGTTTGGGAAGATGTGAAGGAAAACGTGGTTATTATCAAGAATAATGCGGGTGCTACATATATTCCATCATTTGATATAGACGGAATTGTTAATTGGAATGTGATTGAAGGTTATCAGGTTTATGCATCTCAGTCAGATTCACTCATAATCACAGGGCAGCAAGTTGTTCCCGAAGATAATGATATTGCTCTTACTTCGGGTTGGAAAATTGTTTCCTACCTGCGTAACAGCCCGATGAATATCATAGATGCCCTCGTCACTCTTACTGATGATGAAGCACTCGTAATTGCCAAAAATAATTCAGGAGGCACGTATTTGCCTATGTTCGACATCAATACAATCGGCAATATGCAGCCCGGACAAGGCTATCAGATGTACCTGAGCAAAAATTCAACTCTGACTTATCCTGCTAACTCTTCAGGGAAGCGAGCTATGGCTGGTGAACCGTTTGTCAGATTACCGAAAATTCTGAAGCCTGAACACAGTCACACAGGGAATAACTCAACCCTTGTTGTTCTTGCAGATACTCCTGACGGCAATGAAATTGGCATATATTCCGAAAATGATGTGCTTATCGGCTCAGGCATATTCTTCGATGGTAAAGCAGCAGTTACAATTTGGGGTGATAATCCCCAAACGCCTGAAACTGACGGAGCGAAAGCCAATTACGAATTACGAATGAAAAATTACGATGTCAATACTGGTAGAATCAGCGAAGTTGAAATCTCAGAACTTACTGACATTATCAGTGGCGATGGATATTCACAGCTTACTTACAAGCGTGACGCTCTAATACTTGCTAAAGCAAAAGTGGAAAGTCAAGGTAGTGATTTATCGCTTTCGGTACGTCCGAATCCGTTTTCAGATGAACTTGCTATCGAGTTTAATCTGATGAATGAAGAAGAAGTATCAGTCAGAGTTTACGATGTAAGCGGTGGATTAGTTCGCTCACTTTACGCAGGTCAACTGAATGCCGGCTCGCAGAAATTCTCATTAAACGGCTCAAACCTTGCAAGTGGTGAATACACTATAATTCTCACAATCGGAAACGAAAGATTCATGCGGAAAATTGTGAGAGTGAAATAATCTTTCAACAACTAAAACCAGAGATAATTTATAAGCCCGATGCAGAGATGTGTCGGGCATTTATACCGAATGGAAAAAATCACTTGCCGGATATTAAAGTAAGCTCTACTCTCATATTTTTTTGGCGTCCGGCAGGAGTATCATTTGTACTTATAGGTCTTAATGAACCGTAGGCAGTAGAGATTAGGCGGCTTTGATTTATACCTTTCTGCACGAGATAGCCGACTACCTCCTTAGAGCGGCTGTGAGAAATATTAAAATTATCCTCAAGCGAGCCGAAATTATCCGAATGCCCTTCAATTCTCAGTGTAAATTTAGGATTAGAGTTCATAAACTCTGCTACCCTGTCGAGATAGCGTTTCATGCCCGGCGCTAAAAATGTTGTATTTGACTTTTGGAAGAACAGCGGTCTAAGCGTTCCGGGCTTTATCTCATCAGTTATTGCAGGGAAGTCAATCTCAGAGAATGAATCCAAATTGTTAATATTCAAAATTATTTCTTGGTCAGATTTATTTTTAAATAAAATTGTTTCATCAATTATTACTTCATTTTCAATGGAACTTTGTAAATTATCATTTTGTTCAGGACTGTCAACTATGCTTCCCTCAAAATCAAAATCAGAAACAATAAAATCTTTTCCATCGTGAATTTGGGTTGGTTCTTCTTTGTATAATTCAGTAATATTAATTAATTCAAAGTCTAAATTCGAAATATAATCACCGAATTCTGATGCTTTAATTTCAAAATCAATAACTTGCGGATTAGATTTTACTTTTAATATTGCAAGTTGCATGGAATCAATTTGAGCACTGTATTTTCCCGGTAAAAGCCCATCAAAAAAATATGAGCCGTCAGAAAAAACAAACACATTGGACCGGAACTTATTATCTGTACCTGAAATATGAATTCTTATACCGCCCTGACCGCGTAAGCCCGAATCATACTGCCGCCTTACATAACCTTCAATTACACCTCCCTGTTGACAAGGGATATTTATTGATTTATAACTATATGGCTTTGATATAAATGCAAGCTCAGTAATAGTAGGAATTAACGAATTACTTGGCAGTGATTCAGCTTTTACCCTTAAATTATATCTTGTTCCAGGTAATAAATTAGTTACAACATAATAATCTTTCAGCTTTGTCTTCTTGGCTAAAGCATCTAAAAGAACAAAATCAGCATCAGGTATTAAATCTTCATCATCATCTAAAATCCCGTTATAATTTTTATCAACAAAAAACTTAACAGCAACCGAACTTTTACCATTCAAATTAGATGAACCCATTGAATTAATAAATGCAAATGTTGCATTCTGTGAATCAAATTCAAGCGAGCCACTCATATCTGTTGCAAAAACCGGGTCTCTTCCATTCATTATATCTGCTGAGGAGTTACTTCTTAATGATTGTGTATTCAGATTCAACCCAAACCTGAAAGTAGAAGATCCATTGCTTGCATAATAAACATAGTTGCCATTGAAAGTCACATTTCTCATTACCTGAAATTGAAAACCTCCTGAGATTGAATTTATATTTAAATTGGAAGGCTCAATAAATGTAGAGGCATTTAGCGAAATTCTGTTAATGAAATCAATAAATTTTGGAATTCTGTTAATTGAATATGTCGCATTTATTGACATATTTTGATTAATGTTATCAATTTCCAATGCTCTGTCTCTTAGTGTCAGGTTGTGTCTTATTGATAAGTTAAGTGAACGATAGAAGTAATTCAGTGTTGAATAAAAGTTATTTGTGTTCCATTCTTTAAATTCGTCCCTCGAGCCGAATAGAGAAAATGTAAGTGGTATATCGCCAATTCTATTAATCGAACCAATAAAATTAATTGAACTTAACTGATTTGTACTTTGAATATTTCTATCAAAATATGTGTAATATACTTCGAAATTTCCTACTTTGTTATTGGGAAGCTTTATCCCTGCTTCATAAATACCACTATTTGTAGCTGTTAAGTTTAGCAATGTATTATTGAATATATTTATTGATGTTTGGTTTATAAAGTTAACATTGCTTGTTGTTTCTTCCTTAATAGCAGTGAAAGATGTTGAAAGCCAAGTAAAAACCCCACTGTTTAATGTGCCCTCAAGTAGTTTAATTCCGGTGTTTTCATCCTGACCCGCAGCAAAAGAGTACTTTAATTCTCCTGGTACGAGTATTTGATTTGGAATATTTAAAATACGCTCTTCGGTTACAAATTCACCTTTGGTGCCATAAATTTTTACCTTTATATTTGTCATACCATAAGTCACAGGTATCTCAAATCTGTAGTAACCGTTCAAGTCTGCCCTTTTAACTTCATACAACTGGTCAGCTAAATATAACTCGACAGTCCAGTCCGGCTCTATTACATCTTCAATTATATAATCTGTAAATACATTTGGCATTTTATAATTTTCATTTGTTAGCTGAACGCCTCTTAAATTATAAAACGGCCTTCTGAAACCCCGGCTGCCGGTCGTTCTTATGGACATATTCTGAATATTTCCAATGGAAATAGACTCAAGCCAATCAGAATTAATCAAATACCTCCATCGGAATCTATCCTGATAGGTTAATTGGTCTGATGAATGTCGTCCAAATATATTATACTGAAATTCTCCGTTTAGCAATTCAAGACCAAGATTACCACTAAAATTATAACTTTGGTAATTTGCAGATTGAGATGTTCCCAAATTATAATCTAATACACCGCCATTTAGTAGTGTAAATGTATTTGATGATATAAGCGGAAAATTATATACTTCTTTGCTTTTAGAGGTAAATGATTCCATCGTTTGATTTGTTCTAATCGCCCTCATAAATGGTAATTCATAATCCGATTGAACTAATATTGATAAACTATTAAATAACACATTGAACTGCAACTTGAAAATTTTTGCAAATATATCAGTTCTGACATATATTTGTAAGTCCGTTGCAAACCATAATTTATCATTTAAATCTGATTTATTTCCTGAAATATCAATTATTTCTTTTGTTTTAAAATCTATAGCAAATGAGCTGTCAGAGTTATTTACGTAGCCGCTGTATCTACGATTATCATTGACGTTATAGAATATTTTAAAAAATGATAAGGCTTCTTCAAATGGAATGTAAACACTGTCATTTTCCATAAATACTATAAATTCGGACGAGTATTTTTTATGTACCAATCCGAAGATTGCCTCTTCCCTTGATTCTTCAGCACTCAAAAAGTGACTTTGCAGAATTATAAAGGGCAGAAGTATGACAATATATCTGCCCGTTAATTTCATCAGATTCCGGTAACATCAACGGTGAATGTCTCTTTAACCGGCTTAAGTGATACCTTGAAATCACTCGGTACATCTTTGTGTTCGTTTGACATTGTCAGTTCGACGTTGTAGCGCCCATTGGCAAAAAGTTTTTTATCAAATTTGAATGAACGGGTTCCTGTAAAGTAAAATGGGGTCATGTCTTTACTTTGAGCGACTAATTTTCCATTCATATCATAAACTTTCATTTCTGAAGTACCTAAGAATGGAGCATTGCCCTCTTTGTTCACTTCAACCATTATGTTGACTTTTGCTGAGTCAGAATATGATCCTATTGGTTTTACATTTATTTCGCAGAATGTTTTGCCTTTATCTACAATTAAAGCTGAAACCAATGTAAAATGAATATCTATCTTTGCAGTAATTGTCTCTGAATAACTTGTATCAATTTCTTCCGGTGGATTTTTTGAAAGTACATGTATTCTTCCAAAATATGTTCCATCAGGTACATCGCCCATATTACCCAACATAAACTTGACAACCTGCTCTTCATTGGCTTTTAGAAGTAATCTTTTAGGAAACATTCTGACATAAGGTACTGCTGACCATTTAGCTCCGGGAAGTGTGTCTCCATAGACTAACGAATAGTTTCCGAGAGAATCATAATCCGGATATCCGAATTCTAAGTCAATTATTATTTCCTTAGTTTCATTTGTCATATTTAATACTTTCAGGTTACTTGCACGGTTCTTTTGATTCAGAAATACAGCCTGTGGATATATTCCCACTTGTGCAGACATATCACATAACAAAACTAAAAAAATTATCACGCAAAGTATGGATAATTGTTTCATAAAGATAACTCCTTTCAAAATATATAAAATTAATAAATTACTTTATTTGAATCAGTTATAAATCTGCATATTCCACAGCAATATTAGGTGATATTTCGTATTTGCCGGGTTGTGTGTGTTTTTTGACTTCAACTGATTTTATTTTAATTGTTACTAAAAATAAATCTTGCTCACTCTTGTATATTCCGTTGCCTTCAAACTGAAATTCGAATCCTGTAATCGGACCTGTTTTCCATTCTGCATCTATTATCAGAAAATCATTGCCTAATTCGCTGCTCTTTGTTATTCTGATTAATCTGTCCTTTTTGCATTTAATTGCAAATTTGATTATTTGCTCTTCGTAATCAAAATATTTTTTTGTACCAATTGGAATTAAGCCGATGTTTAAATCTAATATTGTATAGATTTCAATGGAATCATCTTTTTCATCATTACTAAAACTAACATATCCCGTTGAGAGATATGTCAGTACAATTAAAACCAATATGTTTTTAAATGATTTCATTTCTTTTTATAATGCACCCATATTGCTATGGGTGCATTAAGTTTAGTGATAGATATTACAGCCCTTGGTATGAATATTCTATACCAAGTTGGAATGTAGTGTTTCCCAAATCGGCTCCGGTAGCATCAATTCCTTCAAGTTCGTAGAATACATCAAAGAATGATTCTGCAGGGTAATCAGGTAATTGGTATGTCCCACTGGTTCCTTGCACAGACTCTTCATCAGGTCCGTACCATTGACCGGTTAGAGTCGGAGGAACACCGGTTTGTCCAACTGCTACAGGTCCCAAAAAATTGATGTTTACCAATCTTCCCGGTTCACCTTCAACAGCGAAAATCCAATAATTTTCATCATCTAATGTGCGTGTCTGATTTTGAATTACATCAAAAGTAAGAGCACTCTGGGGCACAGTTACACTTAATGGTGTAATGACTGTAGTTGACATTGAGCCTGTTTCACCTTCTACCGGATTATGTGTCTGTGCGAAAACACTGCCGGTCAGTAGCAAAACAAACAAAAAATATACTAACTTTTTCATGATTGTACCTTTAAATTAATTATAAACCGGTGTATTTACCTGTTGCTGTAGCTGTAAAAGTTTTCGGACCGGTAGTTACAGTACTTGCAGTAGCATCAATTTCACTTACAAGCAAGGCAATCCAACCTTCAGATTGTACGTCAAACCAATTAAATGTTCCACCAATTGCTTGCTTTGGAACATCTGGCCACGTAAATGTTTGAGGAGGTGCTTCTTCAAGGAAATACCACTGAGCCAACAGCTTAACTCCGCTGACCGGATTTGGTAGAGTTAATGTAAGCGATACAGTATAGTCGCTTTCTTTCTGCATTCTGAATAACATAACAGCACCGGTTGTCATTACATCGCCTGTTTCAGGTGCATCAGGGTTGAAAGTTCTTTTCTGTCCCTTGATTACATCCGCTAAGTAAGGAGTTGCATTTGGAGTAATGTCCCAAATTAGAAATGGCCTGATAACTTTTGCTATCATTTGACCGTCATCTGATACAGGTGTATTATGTTGCGAAAATGCAACTAATGTACCAAACAAGCCTAAAATAACCGATATAAAAATAAACTTTTTCATGATTTTTCTCCAATTAATTTTAAATGATTTTTGTTTTTGGGGGCACTTTTCAGCCCCCGTTTATACTATAAATTATGATATGATGCATTGATGGTTTGAACAAAGGTAACTTGTCCCGGTTCTGCACCATCGTGAGCCCATACCCAGTGATAAATTATATGCAGATAGTACTTACCTGTGGCACTTAAATTAACAATTTCCTTGCTGTCATTAAAATTTAGTTGAGGAATAGCGTTAAGTGGTTGACCGATTTGTGGAGCAGATATACCTCTGAAAGTAAAATATATTTCTACATTATTTTTCATTGTTTCAGTTTCCACATTAATTTCGATATCTCTTGCGGCTTCACCCGTAAATGTAAAGATGCTCCTTTTGTCCGAATCTTCATTACCGTTAGCACCAAATATATATTTTGATCCGACCGGTACAGTGGGCCAATTTAAAAAATCGCCATGCCAATTAGGCGTCACAGACAAAGGAGTAATAACTAAACAAGACAAATTGCCTGATTCTAATACCGGAGCATTGAAATTCATTCCTTGCGAAAGGAGTGTATTCCACCCGCATATAAGTATTATCAATATTACTATATATTTTTTCATATATTTACTCCGGTGAATAATGAGCTATTTTATGCCCATCTGCCAAAGAATTACAATCCTGTATATTTTGCTTCAACATCAAGACTGAATTTGTATGTACCAGTACCGGCATTAGTAGCATCTGCACCTGTGCAAGTCCATGTAACTGTTGCCTGACCACTTCCATCTAATGCTGTAGGAGCAGTTGATATTGTTTCTGCTAAAGTAAGAGCACCCGACGGATTGCCTGCATCAGCAGTAGGACCTGTTATTGTAACATCAATTGGATAATTTACTTCACCGGTGATTGCAAAAGTAAGTGATAATGCGTCCCAAGTACGAACTTGTCCTTGAATCACGTCCGGTAACTTAATAAGACCATTATTATCAACTGCTACTTCCAAAGGTTGAATTACTTTTACATCAAATTGAGCAGTTGCTGTTACAGGGTCATTGTGACCAGCGAAAGCGAAAGTTGTTGCAAGAATAGCAACGACGAGAATAGCTAAAAACTTTTTCATGATAAAACCCTTTTTAAAAATTAATAAAATATAGAAAAACAATTTTTACATCGAAAAACCGAACATGCCCGATTTTTGGCGCCTTCCTTAATGGGCGAAATCAGTTCCCGATGCTACTTGTTGCCGATATATAAATAATAAAAACATAATAAATACGTTTTTACTTGTGCTTTTAAAATTTTCATGATAAAAGCACCCTTTTTATGCCCGAAGTAGCTGCCACTCCTTTGGGCTTTTTATTTTTCATACTTTTCAAAGAACATTTTTAAATTCTGTAAATTTCTGCAGTGCTAAAATAACAAGACTTGATAATCTGTGCAATACCAAATACTACGCAATTTGCATTTTACGTGTTTCTACTGATAGGAATAGATTTGTTTTCATTGCAATTTTTCAAAGAACATTTTTAAATTCTGTAAATTTCTGCAGTGCTAAAATAACAAGACTTGATAATCTGTGCAATACCAAATCCTACGCAATTTGCATTTTACGTGTTTCTACGTATAGATGTATTCTTGAAATTGTATATTCCTGTCCTGCAAAACCCTGAGTTATACTGAGTTTTTCGAGACAAACTACTAAGCCGGAATGTGCAATAGTACAGTCTTCGACTTCGCTCATAGAGATTTATGAAGTATCATAATTCAATAAATCTTTATCAATTACGCATTATTGCATAACGCAGAATTGTATATTTATTTAAAAGATATACACAATTATGTTGTACATAGCCACAAGCGAATTATTTTGAAAACAATATAATAACAGAAAAAATGATAAAAATTTTTTTAAATTTAGAAATATTCTTTAGAAAATTATTATTATTTTGATTGTTAGAATGTTTTTTTGTATTTTTGTAGTCACTTTATTTTGTAATAGGAAAAATAAGATGTTAGCTTTACTTACAGTACTGATGCTTTTGATGTCGCTCTTATTGATTGGCGTTGTACTTTTGCAACCCGGTAAGGGAGATATGCTCTCAGGTATGGGAGGACTTGGCGGACAGTTTTCGAATATGCTTGGTTCAAGACGTGCGACCGACCTTCTTTCGAAGATAACAATCGGTCTTGCAGCAGGTATCCTTGTGTTATCTGTTGTAACCAACAAATTCTTTGTTGGTGGTGGCTCAGATGGTCCAAGACCTGTAACAGAGGGAGTTGTTATACCTAAAACTGTACCAACATCTGCCGAACAAACACAAATTCCTGTTCCTGTTCCACAGGAAGCTCCAGCAGAAACTGAAAATCCTGAGAAAAAATAATTTTTTGAAGAAAAATTTAAAATCAAAAAAGGAGGCTTGCAAGCCTCCTTTTTTTTTCATAATCAAGCATGAGACGGAATGTTATTTATTATTCTTAACAAATTCTTCCATAAATTTTGCAAGTGCCTGAGCAGATTCGATTGGGCTTGCATTATAGACAGATGCTCTGATACCACCAACCAGACGATGCCCTTTTAAGCCAATCATATTTAGAGCTTTGGCTTCATTTATGAATTTTGTTTCAAGCTCGGGTGTAGGCAGATTCCAAGTTATATTCATAAGTGAGCGGTCTTCTTTGTTTTTTACGGCGCCTTTGTAGAATTCCGGATAAGTGTCAATTACATCATAAATAACATTAGCTTTTTTGATGTTATTTTCTTTAATGGCAGCTACGCCACCTTGCTCAAGTATCCATTTGAATGTTCTTCCAACTGTAAAAATCGGAAGGCAGGGCGGAGTATTGAACATTGAATCATTTTCAACGTGAGTTTTGTAGCTCATCATTGTAGGAATGTTGGTCTTGCCTTTTTCTTCAAGCCAGGATTTTTTCAGAATAACAACAGTAACGCCTGAAGGACCGATATTCTTTTGAGCACCAGCATAAATCAAACTGCATTTGCTATAATCAAAATCCATTCCGAGAAAATCAGAGGACATATCAGCAACTAATGGTACATTTCCTGTATCAGGAAGAGATTTGAATTCAGTGCCATAAATTGTATTGTTTGTAGTAATATGAACATAGTCAGCATCCGGTGAGATGTTGAATTCTTTCGGCAGATAGTTAAAATTAGTGTCTTCACTTGTAGCGGCAACATTTGAAGTACCAAAGAATTTGCCTTCTTTGTAAGCTTTTTTCGCCCAAACACCTGTAAGAATATAGTCGGCTTTGGTATGATGAAAATTATAAGGAACCATCAAAAACTGCATACTTGCTCCACCACCAAGGAACAAGACAGTATATTCGTCAGCTGATAAGTTCATGATTTTCAATAAGTCGTTCTTTGCTTCCAAAACCACTGCGTCAAAATCTTTTGAGCGGTGGCTGATTTCCATGATTCCCATACCGAGATTATTGAAATCAATTACTGCTTCTGCAGTTTCTTTTACAACCTGAACAGGTAATATAGCCGGTCCGGCATTGAAATTATGTGCTCTTGCCATTTGAATTTCTCCTTTAAAAAATTATTATTTACCAATTTTAAAATTTATAAATCAGCATAAGAAAACGTTTTTTTCAAAATGCTGTATTACAATTACAAAATTAACTCTTTTAAAGATAATATCATAATTATTTAAGGAAATAATGACTTTTTTATCATTAAGTTTTAAAATATTGCTTAAGATTATTTTTTTGTATAAATAGCATGAATATCACCACCGCTTTGGTCAAATGAAATTAGTTCAAATTCATAAGCATCGGATATACTTTTTAAATCAATAAATTCAAAGGAATTTTTACAATTTCCAAAAATTTTTGGAGCGATAAATATCTGAAGCTCATCAGCTAAGTGTTGTTTAATGAAAGATGAAAAAAGAATGCTCCCACCTTCAACCAAGATAGAACTTATTCCGAAACTTTTCTTTAGCGATTCAACTGCATTAGATAATTCCAATCTACCGTCCTCGCCTGTTTTGACAGTTAGGATCTTGATGCCTGAAAGACCGAGATTTCTTGCTTTTCGGGATTTTGAAGCTTCTTCACTACAGCAAATTATAGTCATAGCATTATCTTCAAGTTTGAATACAGATAAATCAAGCGGTAATGATAAATTGCTGTCGCAAATCACTCTCATTGGGTTTCTACCCGAAACAGACCTGACTGTAAGCAATGGATTATCTTTGATTACAGTATTTTTCCCAACCAGAACTGCATCCAAACCACTACGAAGTTTATGAGTTCTGAGGCGGCTTTCTTCGGATGTTATCCACTTGGATTGTCCGTTTTTTAAAGCGATACAGCCATCAAGAGTCTGACCAATTTTTAATATAATATAAGGCTTTTGAGTTGTAATATTTTTTATAAAAACTCTGTTGCACCATTCTGATTCCTTCATGCAGATATTTGTTATGACTTCAATTCCTGCAGCTCTTAATTTTTCAATTCCCTTTCCGGCAACAATTGGGTTTGGGTCAGTGCAGCCGACAACTACTTTTGAAAACTTTTTCTCAATTATCAAATCAGTACAGGGTGGAGTCTTTCCAAAATGAGCGCAGGGCTCAAGATTTACATAAATTGTACAATCGGAAAAATCAATATCACCAGCATTTTTTATTGCTTCAACCTCGGCATGAGGCATACCGAATTTTGTATGCCAGCCCTCAGCAATAATTTTATCATTTCTTACAATTACAGCACCTACTTTTGGATTCGGACTTACAAAGCCGGAGCCGTTTTCGGCTAATTCGATTGCTCGAAGTATATACTTTTCATGTTCCATATTTACAGCTTGAATGGTAATATTATATGATAATCATCCGGCACGGAAGGTATGCTTAATCTTGCTTTATAGTCACCGGAAGGAACTTGTTTTTTCCAATTGTTTTTCTTGTTCCAGATAAATTCGTATTGGGTACTTTCACCAATTTGTTTAGGCTCGACATCCATTATGACCATCAAATAATTCATTTCAAAATCAGAATTAAAAATTAAATTATTCTTTTCATCAAATATTTCAACTCTGAAATTTTCGGAATTGGGAAGATATTCGCCTTCTCTTGGGCTTAGTCTTTCTGCAGTCATTAGGAATTTTATTTGTTCATTATCAGTAATTTCATACTTGGCTTTAAGTAGCATAAATTCACCCTTGCTTTCAATTTCTTCTGTTTCCTGTACAGATTTGCAGGATAACAATAGAATTGATACAGACATTAACAGCAATATATATCTTTTACAAATAATCATTATTATTTTGTCGAAAAATTAATGTTTGATAATTTACAAAAATAGCTAATTATAAAAATTTTAAGAAATATTATTTCCTTTTTTGATTAATTTAAGTCGAATATTATTATTTACTGCAAAAAAAAGGTTGACTCATTATGACAGCTATATCATATTTATGAGACAACCTTGTATTAATAATCATTTCAAAAAAATCAAATTCTGATTGGTCCTGCATTTATAACATCTTCAGGACATCCATCGGAGAATAACTTGAAGTTTTCTATATAGCGGGCTGCTAAACTGTCGTACTTCTTCCAGTATTCATCTTTATTGCCCCATGAATTTGACGGCTCAAGAACATCGGTCGGTACTTCAGGACAAGATAGTGGCACTTTGAAACCGAAAATTTTATCAGTACGGTATTCGATATTATCCAAATCACCATTGAGAGCTGCATTGAGCAGATTTCTTGTGTGACGTATAGAAATACGCTTTCCGACGCCGAATTTTCCACCGACCCAGCCGGTATTTACAAGCCAGCATTTAGTGCCGTATTTTTCCATTTTCTTGCGTAACAAATTAGCATAGAAAAATGGATGATGTACCATAAACGGCGCCCCAAAACAAGCACTGAAAGCTATTTCCGGCTCAATTCCAAGTCCCATTTCAGTACCTGCTATTTTCGATGTGTAACCGCTTATGAAATGATACATTGCCTGATTTGTATCAAGAAGTGCTATTGGAGGTAGAACGCCCGTAGCATCGCAAGTCAGGAATATAATATTCTTGGGTGGAGTTTTTGCCATCTTATCTTCCACAACATTCGGAATGAAATCGAGTGGATATGATGCACGTGTGTTTTCAGTCAGTTTGTCATCATCAAGGTCAATTTTGCGGGTAGTCGGGTCATAAACTACATTTTCGAGAATTGTACCAAATCTGCGTGTACATTCATAAATCTGTGGCTCATGTTCTCCTGATAAACGAATGACTTTTGCATAACATCCACCTTCAAAATTAAACACGCTTTCATCACTCCAGCCGTGCTCATCATCACCGATTAATCTGCGTTTAGGGTCAGCAGACAGTGTTGTTTTACCGGTTCCTGAAAGGCCAAAGAATAAAGCAACATCACCGCCATCGCCAACATTAGCAGAGCAGTGCATTGCCATAACATCTTGAATTGGAAGGAGGTAATTCATTACTGTAAATATTGACTTTTTAATTTCACCACCGTAACTTGAGCCAAGGACTAAGCCGATTCTTGCCTGAAAATTAAGTACAATTGCAGTTTCGGTACGGGTTCCATCAATGCGTGGGTCGCATTTGAATCCGGGAAGGGCAATCATAGTAAATTCCGGTATATGTTTTTTGTATTCATCACGTGTTTTTGGAAGAATAAACATATTACGTGCAAATAAACTCTGCCATGCTTTATCGGTTACAACTCTGATTGGTAATCTGTAATCAGGGTCAGCACCGGCATAACAATCCTGAACAAATAGTTCCTCGCCCTGCAAATATGACTGAACGCGGCTGAATAAAACTGCAAATTTATCTTCCGGAAGCGGACGGTTATAAACTCCCCACCAGACGTTATCATCAGTGCTGCCTTCTTTCACAATATACTTATCATTAGCGGCGCGGGCAGTCCATTTACCAGTATGAACCACAAGTGGACCACCTTCGGAAATATGAGCTTCGCCACGGAAAATTGCTTCTTCATAAAGCGCACTTGATGATAAATTCCAATAAACTTTATCTAATCCAAGCAAACCCATATTGGCAAGTTTAAAATCGCTTGCAAGTTCTCCGGCTTGCTTCGATGCAGGAGTTTCAAATTCTAAATATTTCATAGCCAATCCCTCACAAGTTTTCTTTCACCAATAAATATTTCGTTTGGAGCATCAGGGTCTAATGCCCATTTAATTCTTTCAATACCTTCAGTAATGTCTTTGACAGTTCCGCAGGTTGATAATCGCAGATATCCGTCCATACCAAATTCTATACCCGGTACAGTCAGAACTCTTACTTTATCGAGAAGCATTTTGCTTAATTTAGTAGAATCCTTTTCGTAGTAGCTGAAATCTGCAAAACAGTAAAATGTGCCATCCGGTTTGTATGCTTTGACTCCATTAAATGAATTAAGCCTGTCTATCATTATATTACGTTGATTTTCAAGAGTTTGCCTTAATGCTTCTACTCCGGACTGCACTCCATTGATTGCCGCCGCTGCTGCAACCTGCGTAATTGCTGAAGGACCTGAAGTCTGATGCGCCTGAATATTTGTCATAACCTCAACTAAAGCTTTATTAGCAACTGTCCAGCCAATTCTGAAACCTGTCATAGCATATTGCTTTGAAACGCCATTGACAACAATCAGTTTAGAACTTTCAGACAAATCTTTGGCATATTTATAACAATTAATTGGCTTCTTGCCGTCAAAAATCAAACGGTGGTATATGTCATCCATTATCAGCCAGATACCGCGTTTTTCGCAGAACTCAACTATTTCGGCAATAAACTGCTCTGAATACATTGCACCGGTCGGATTATTTGGGCTATTAATAATAATGCACTTTGTATAAGATGTTACTCTTTGCTCAATATCCTGCATACGCGGATAGAACGAGCCATCTTCTGCATAGACAGGCACAGGAACAGCACCAAGCATCTTCGCCATTTCGGTATAGCTTACCCAGTATGGAGCGGGGAAGAGGACTTCCTCCTGTGGATTAAGAATTGCCGCCAAAGCAACCATAAGAGATTGTTTGGCGCCACCGGATGCGATAATATTTTCCGGTTCGACTTTTCTGTTATAAAATTCTTCTGTATAGCGGATAATTGCTTTTTTCAAAGCCGGTATTCCATCGGCGGGAGTATATCTTATCTCACCGCTGTTGATTAATCCGGCCGCTGCAATTAATGCTTCAACCGGTGCTTTTGTCTTTGGCTCACCGCCACCGAGATGAATTACCGGCTCTCCTTTTTGCCTGAGAATTGCCGCCATCTCGTTTAGTTTTAGCGTCGCTGAAACACTAATGGACTTTCCGATTAAGCTTAAACTCATAATTTACCTAATTGTTTTTTCAAAAATCAGAGATTTTTTCTCTATATTAAATTATTAATTACTTCTTATTAAATATTGTTATATATATATTTTTCAATATTTGACAAAAACAAAAAGTAAAATTAATAATATTTTTAACTTTATGCAAATAATATTTTAATATTTTCACATAAAATTAACATTTTATGTTACAAAATACATTTAAACTTTAAAAAAGCATCAAATTTGACTGAAAAATATAGTAAACAATGTTTTTATTCGTTTCTAAAATTTTTTGAATTAATTTGATATTAAAATGCTAACAGACGATAATTTTGATGATAAAATGATTGCGGAAGTCGCTGCTTATGCAAGCGTACTTTCAAATCCTATGAGATTAATGATAATCAGAAAAATAGCTCTTGAAAATGAATGTATCACAAGTGACTTACAGTTGGATTTACCAATCAAACGAACAACAATTATCCAGCATCTTCAGGAACTAAAGAATATTGGAATTCTTCGGGGAAATATAAAAGGCAAAAAGCTATATTACTGTATTGACTATGAGAAGCTACATCAAATAAAATTGTTTTTAGATTCGGCACTATCGCTTCCTACTCCCGAATTTAATTGCTGTGTAGATTTGATTGATACAAATTCTATTTTACCTGTAAAATCCTGAAAGTCTCATTAAAATAAGATCTTGCAGATTTGTAGCCATTGTAATTGGAACGGTAAAATTTTGCATCATGATAGAGAAAGAAAATATTTCCCCGTCACCTGATGTTACATAGCCGCAAATTGCTGATACATTATTCATCGAGCCTGTTTTTGCAAGAACACTTTTTTCGGCTTTTGAGCGCGTCATCCTTCGTTTCAAAGTTCCCGGGTCACCCGGTTTTGCTAATGAATTCATGAAGTTCTCGCTGTATGGCGAACGATATATATAATTTAGTACTTTCACTAAATTATCAGGAGAAATTAAATTCAGACGCGAAAGCCCGGAGCCGTCAAGAATTCGGATTGTCTGGGTGTTCACTCCGGCTTTTTGCAAGTAAGACATAACAAATTCACTGCCTGACTCGAATGAGCCTGTTCCCGAGCTCTCTTTCCCCAATGTCTTAAAAAGCATTTCAGCCGCTAAGTTATGACTTTCCTGATTTACTATTGGAATTATATCTTTAAGAGATGGTGAATAAAATTCAATAATTGGATTAATTTGTGTATAATCAATATTTTCATGAAATGACGATTTTTGAAATACACCGCCTGTAAAACGAATATTATGCTCAATCAACTTGTTTTTAAATTGGTCTAATAGAAAATGAGTAGGATTATCAATGGTTATACTTACATTTTGAGATGTTTTTCGGCTTAATTCATAAGGTACTGAGCCTGTAAGATTAAGAATATTCCCATTTGGAGTTCTCGAAATAATAATTTTGTTATAATTGTCAGATACCGTTCTAATCGAATTAATTATCCGATAATAAGATGAAACAGGATATGGAGTCAAGCGTGCTGTAGCTCCGGCGGAATCTCCCGAAAATATATAAAAATCAACTCTGTTATCATTAAATGACAGCGCCGATACTTGTGCTGAGTAATAAAACGTGAAGTCATCCCAGGACCAACCGGGACCATAATATGTATCGTCGAAATAGCTGTCATCACCTATTAAATTACCATTGATGGATGTTATACCCAATGAATCCAACTTTCTGACCCAGCTATCAATTATTTCAAGAGGTTCTTTGTAAAAATATTTTGAAATTGTCGGATCACCAAGTCCGCGTAGGATTAAATTTCCTGCAAAAATGCCGTTTGGACTTAAATTGCCATCTAAATACATTTTAGTTGAAAACCGAAAATCTTCACCAAGCAAATCCAAGCCGGCGGCTGTAGTGATAATTTTCTGAGTTGAAGCAGGAATGAAATTTTTCGATTCATTATGCTGATAAATATATTCTCCTGTTTCCAGCGATTGTACACATATTCCTATATTGGCATTAGCAAAATCAGAACTTGAAATCAACGCATTTAAATCACTTCTCAGTACTTCAACAGGAATTGATTTGATTGAATCAGATTGAGCATTTGCAAGATTAAGTATTGAAAATAAAGAAAATGCAATTAATAATAATGATTTGCTGAGTATTGCAATATTATATCTTTTACCTGATTTCATTTATCTAAATTACTTCAATTTCGTTTTTCTGAATCCATCCAATATCACCATTTTCAACACGGATTTGAAGCCAACTGTCAATGCTTTCCCTGATATAAACTTTCGTGCCTTCATGAAGTATGAATAAGTCTGTCGAGCTTGGGTCAGGTGCACTTTTGACATAAACACTTGGATTAAATATTATTGCTTCGACTTTCGAATTTTCAAAGTGATATGCTTCATAGCCGAAATATACTGATATAAATATTGAGAAGAATGAAATAATTGTGATCAAAGATAAATATTTTCGGAAAGATGGCAAATTTGAGAAAAACAATATTAGAAGCGAAGTAAAAAATACCCATGAACTAATGACTGAAATCGTGCCCCAGACACCTGAATAGAAAAATCTGACAATAACTTCATACCACTCAATGAGAAATAATTTCGGTACCGGTTCAAATTTATCAACTATTCGCAAGTTTGCAAGTTTAAGATTGAAATTAATATCTTCATCGCCCGGATTCAGTTTTCTTGCTCTTTCATAATTCAGTATCGAAAGTGGGATTTTTTCAAGTCGGAAATAAGTATTTGCCAAATTGTAATATACTTCACTTTCGCGATAGCCCTCTTCAATTAACTGATTGTATAATTCAGCTGCTTCAAGAAAGCTGCCTTGGTTAAAAAAGTCATTCGCTTTCTTGAAATCATCGTCAGGTGCAGAAACCAAGAAACTAATACTTGCTAAAAATATTAAATTGAATATAAAAAGTTTAATTTTCATCTTAATACTCCTTCTAAATCAGTAATTGATTTTACTGCTGATTTATAAATTGAATTCATATCGTGATTTGATGCACTTGGAGCGTATCTTGCAAATTCAGCAGAATCGAGTGCATTTAAGAATTCATCAATCATAGATTCACTCACTCCTGATTCATTTAGAATTCTTCTGGCATTGTCTTTAGTAAGCTCGGAGGTATTTATAGCAAGTTTATCGCCTAAATAGCCCCACATCGCTTTGTTGATTTCTTCATAAAATTTATTCTGCTCAGATTTTGCCATATATTTTTTTGCAGTAGAAAGTCTTTTTCTGGATATTTTGGTTGCTCGTTTATTTTTAAATAATAAAATATCTGATTGTAACTTCTTACGTTTTCTGAGCCAGAAGAATATTATAAAAAAGATAAGAAGGGGTAATAAAAGCATAAGCCAAAACAAATCGGAGAACATAAAACTAATACGGTTTTTCTGCAAATTTCCGCTTGTTAACTTTATAAATCTTATGTCTTTTCCGATTAATTGCACTTCTTCTTTTCTAACACCTGAAACCACATTTCCGGAAATAGTTTTCTCGCTTTTGTCAACTGATATTTCAAATTCTGCTGAGCGAACCGAATTATATGAGTTATTGGTTAAATCAAAGTAGCTGAATATAACAGGCTCAATTTTATAAGTGCCTGCATTTCTTGGAATAAATAAATATTCGTAGGTTATGTTACCTGTCACCCCGCCTGCAGAAACTGATATATTGTCAATAGTTTTGGGGTCGTAAACCTCGAAATCGGGTGGAAAATTTACTTTAAGCGGTTCAATCAGTTTCATATTTCCTCTTCCGGAAATTTTGACTTTCAGAGTTAGAGGTTCACCGGCTTTTACACTGGATTTATCCAGCCAGGCATCCATTCCGAGATTACCGACAGCGCCTGCAAAATTATCGGGTTGGTTGCCGGGAAGGGATTTTACGTTAATACTGGAGGATTCTGATTTTGGTTTATATGGAAAGTCTCTGTAAGAACCTCCGAAGAACGGGTCATCAAAAAAAGAACTGAAAGGGTCGTTTCTTCGGCGAGATTGCACTTTCAAACGAGCAATAATATCAAATTCATAAGGTTCAATAGATAATTGCCCCGATCTCTGTGGAAATAAAACAACCTGCTTAATTACTGCAGCATTAAAAGGTACTCCGTTTACAATTTCTCTTTGCCAATTTACTTTGTCAATATTTAATTCCTGAGTCCAAAATCCGTTGAAAGATGGAATTTTAGAGGGATTAATCTGGACAATATTTAATTCCGGATGTATGAAAAGCTTATAAGTCGCAGTAATTTGTTCGCCCTGATAAACATCTCTTTTTGATACACTGAGTTTTACAAAAATATTATCTTTTAGAATTTGCATTGCCTGATCACCAAGAGCTTTCTCCTGATCGAGTTCTTGCTGACGTCTTTGTTTTTGCACGTCAGTTTCCGGAAGTACCTTGACCAAAACAGTATTTGATTTTAAAGTATTTCCATCGCTTGTGATTGTGGCTGAGCCAATAGTGAATTCTCCGGTTTTGTCAGCTGCAAGAACATAACTAAATGCAAGAGAGCGTTTCATAGCTCCATTAATAATTTGTATGTTTTGAGACTGACTTGGACCACTCATTACAGTAAATCCCTTGAAATCAGGTGCTTTGAAATTAGAACCTTCAATATTTAAAGTAAATGTAACCTGAAATCTTTCGCCTACTGTAACAGGATTCTTGCTGACAGTAGCATCGAAATCCTGTGCAATGGCAATGAAAGTGCCGGCAAATATTAGAATTAATGCTAAAGTTATGTTTTTCATATTCGTCTTTCAAATAGTAATACAAAGTAAATACTACCAGTTCCTTTCTATTTTGGCTCGCTCGCCTTTTTGTTTTTTTAGTTTCTTCTGCAATTCTTTTTCGTCTTTTTGTATAGCATTCAGCATTCTTTCGGCATCTTCCTTCGAAATTTGATAAGGTCTCGATTCGCCTTTATCCTTAGGTTGCTTATCAGATTGCTTTTCTTCACCGGAGTCGCCTTGGTTTTGCTGTTGTTTATTATCCTGATTTTGCTGATTATCTTGATTCCGGTTTTTATTTTGCTGCTGTTTATTATCCTGATTTTGCTGATTATCCTGATTTTGCTGCTGCTCTTGATTATTTTGGTCCTTGTTATCCTGATTTTGCTGATTATCCTGATTTTGCTGCTGCTCTTGCTGCTGTTGTAAGTATCTGCGTGCAAGTTCGAGATTATATCGTGTATCGTTATCCTCAGGGTTCAACTTGAGCGCATTTTTAAATGCTTTAATGCTTTCCTCGTAATTACCTTCCATAAATAGCGAGTTACCCAAATTATGGTTAACCGAGGCGAGGGTATTTTTGTCGAGGTTCATAGAACTCAGTTCTTGAAATTTTTGTTTAGCTTCCTCGTAATTGCCTTGTTTATAAAGTGCATCGGCAAGATTAAAGGTTGATTTAAGACTGCTGCCAATTTCCTGTGCCTTACGATACTTAATTTCAGCATCGTTGAATTTCTCTTCCTTGTAAAGCTTATTGCCTTCACGAATGAGGCTCTTTGAATCTTTAGAGCTTGCAAATTCTGTTAAGGAAAATATTAATAATATTATCAATAATAATAATCTCATTTTTTTGCTCCCATAAAATTCACGATTGAACTAAAAATACGATTTTTCTTTTCGGAAATAAAAAATTCAAGAGTCAAAAATATGACAACAATTAGCAAAAATATTTGAAATTTTTCATCAAATTCAGTAAACTTTTTTGTACCGAATTCTTCTTTTTCCATAGATGATAATTTATTGATAAGTTCAGATAAATTAACGTCCGATACATCTGCAAATACAAACTCGCCTCCGCTTGCAACCGCAATTTGCTGTAGGATTTCCGGGTCGAGCTTAGACATAATAGTATTTCCCTGACGATCTTTTCTGTATCCTGACATTCTTCCACCTTCGTAAACAGGTATTGGACCGCCGGAACTACTTCCCATACCAATTGTATGAATTACAATTCCCTTGTCTATAGCTTTGTTTGCTGCTGATATGGCATCATCTTCATGATTTTCGCCATCTGTAATAATAATCAGTGCTTTACTTTTTGTGTCATCATCAGTGAATGTTTCAATGGCAAGTTCTATAGCAGAACCTATTGCAGTGCCCTGAAGACTAACAAGATCAGGGCTGAGAGTTGATGTTATAAGCTTAGCGGCTGAATAATCAGTGGTTAGCGGGAGCTGAAGATATGATTTTCCGGCAAATATGATTATACCAAGCCTGTCATCTTCGAGTTTGTCAATAAGTCGCATGATTGCTTGTTTTGAGCGTTCCATACGATTGGGTTTTATATCTTCGGAGAGCATACTGTTTGAAACATCAACAGCAATAATAATTTCAACTCCCATTCTCTTGACTTCTTCAAGCTTTGTACCAATGCGTGGTCCTGCCAATGCGAGAATTACTCCTGTAAAAGCAACAATCAAAAATAAAAATTTCAATAAAGGTTTAAATCCTGTAAAATCAGGAATTAATGATTTGACGAGCTCCATATTGCCTATCGAAGAAAGTCTTTTACGCCTCCATCGCCTGAAAAGATAATATACGATAAACAAAACCGGTACTCCGGTTAGCCCGTAAAGATATTCAATATTTTCGAATTCAAACATTCATTATTATTTTAATTTTCCTACATCAATTAAAATTAGACGTTTTTTTTCTTTGCAAAGTGTAATTTGAGTATGTTGTTGTTGGGCTGTTTAATGATAGTCAATAAACCAATATTATCATTATAATTTCAAGTGAACTTTGTTATGATATTTAAATATTAATTTCTGTTTCAAAATAAAAGTATTATATTTGTAAAATATAATATTTATTTAAAAAATATTTTTAGCCTTTTGTAACAACAGGTTAAGTACATTTGCAAAGTGGTGTTAATTTTTATAATAATGGAGGGCTGTCATGTATACGGGAAATTTTGATTTTAGAAATTTTTTCAAGATTATATGGATTTTGATATTACCATTATTCCTGATTCCGGTGAACGTATTTTGTGATACTCTGAATGTAACAAGGTATTTCAACGAACTTACAGACTTTACCGGTATATTTGATTCTCCTAAATACGGATTAATAATATCAAACAGCACCGGAACATATATTTTAGATAAAGAAACAGGAAAGTCTGATAAAATACCCGGTTCTAATAATGGAAATTTCAGCAATTCTACAGTAATATTCGAATTCGAAGGAAATTTGTATTTTAATGACAAATGGAATAAATTATATATTTACGATGGAGACTATGCAAGGGAAATATCCTCAGGTTTGAAGTCTTATCTTATTTATAATGATAAACTTTATATGTTGTTTGATTTTGAACCAAGAATTCAGGTTCATACAAAAGATGAGATATTTTATACAAGTATAGGGGAAACCAATGATTCACCCATATCTGAATTAAAAATATTCAATGGGACAGTTTATGGGTATATGTGGCTTAACTGGTCAGGGAATGCGTATTTATTCAAATTTGTTGAAAATAGCCCTGAGTATCTGATTCATCCATCTTTCCAAAATTTTCCAATAAGTGGAAATTATGATATGGTAAGGGATTTTGTTGTTGTTGTTAATAATGAGATTTGGTTTATGTCATTTCAGGGGCTTTTTAAATTTACTCCTCCTGCCGGATTGAATACTGAATTTGATGAAAATATGACACTTGCCCGAATAAGGCATAATTCAATTGAACTGATTGATGAATATTTTGTCGGATATACACAAAACAATATATATTCATTCAATTTGAATACAAAAGAAGAAAAAATATTACTCGAATTCAGTAATTCAAACTGGAGATATAAGAAAATAATGGATTCGATATTCTATTTGATTGATAATGATATTTATAAACTGAATAAAAGCACAATGCAGGTAGAGCAAGTACTGCAAAGTGAATATGAAATCAAAACCTTTCATGTTTCAGATAATGGGTTGTTTGTGGCATATCAGGATAGAATAAACTGGTATTTTGGAAATGGAACTAAATCATTTGGTGGAGATGGCTTATATACAAATACATTTTACAGTTTGGCTCATGACCGTAAAAATGACAAGATTGTTGCACTTGGTAAATCAGGAAATCATTATTTATATCAAAGTTATGAAAATAACAAATGGAGCCACAGTTTTGTGCCTGATTCTGTAGTTCGTACAAGTTATAATGATAAATCAAATCTTGAAATAGACTATGATGGCAGGTACTTTTTCTCATTTAGAAATATTCTTGCTGTTAAAGATGGAAATATCTGGACCAAGCATAGTTTTCTAAGGGACCCGGACAGCGATAATCCTAATCAGAGAGAGAGCTATTATATTATTCTTACTGACTCTGCCGGAAATGTATGGATTAATTCAAATTTATCCGAATATAAATCAGATGGTAAGCATAGTCAAGAAAATTCATTATGGTATTATTCCAACAACAAATTCAATTTCCAAATAACTTCAATTTCAGATAGAACTGCAGGAAGACTTAAAAATGGAATTTGTATGCCAAATGGAACAATATATTTCGATGTATCAGAAAAATATTTTTTGAAATTCATGAACAACAGATTCTTTATTACTAAAGTGTCCGACGGAATAGACAAGCCATTTACCAATGATAGTAGAAGATTAGGGATATCAGCAAGTAACGAGCTGATTACTACTTATGATTATGTTAAAGGGTGGCAGATGGGCTATGGCAATTACACTTTGGAAGCAGGAGTTTCTGCACTTCGTTCAGATGATACCTGGGATCACGATACTTATATGGAAATTGCCCTCAAATACTTCAAAACTGCTGATTGGATGAGTGTACTGACTGATAAATACAATAATACTTGGTTGTACAGGAATGATAAATGGCTTAGGTTTAATGGTAATAATACATTTAAAAAATTTACTCCAAGCATTTCATCTCCTACTTTTAGTCCGGTTGGCAAAAAAGTTATTTTATTTAAAGGTGATATGTGGTTTGCAACAGATGGGAACGGATTATTTAAAGTCGAAGTTCCTGACCCGGTTACTTCTGTAACCGAAAACCATCAGGAATACAGGAAAGTTATTCTCTCTATCGAAGATAATTCAAGTATTCTACGTTTGCAGGATAAATATGAAAAATATTCTATTTGTGGAATTGATGCATCTCCAATTATTACCGGAGAATATAATAATTTAATAAATATTAGCACATTACCAAGTGGAGTTTACTTTATTGTTGTGGAATCGGACAATAATTATATTTTTGAGAAATTTGTTGTATTGAGATAAGTTTAATTAAATCAATAAATTATAATGACTTTTATTTGTGTGTGGCTTTGGCATTAAATCAGAGTTTTAAATTTATGATTTTCTAAATTTTGAGATAAACTTTAATGAGTCATTAACAGAGCGGAAAAGATCTCTAAATCGGAGTTCGACTATTCCGCTTCTGTTTACATAATTAAATGCTAATATCGAAAATGACATGTAAAATGCCACGTATCCAAATGGCATTAAAAACGGATTTCCAATTAAGCCGACTATGATAAATGAAATTACTGCTACAATAAAAGAAACGCTTACAATTTTCATTAAATCAAAGTGTTTTCCTGATGCAGTTATTACAAAATATAGAATATTAAATGGCAAAAACAGCGATGCAATAAGCATTATTTTGAAATATACAGAAGCATCGATGAATTTGGATTTCATCAAAAATCCTATTAGAAAATCTGCAAGTCCAAATGTAAGGATAGTTGACAGAATGATAAAGCCAACTAAAGTAAATGATACTGCTTTGCTGACTATTGATTTAAGTCCTGCTGCATTTTCTTCTGTAACATTTCTCACTGACGCCGGATAAACAAGTCCGTTTACACCATTCATTCCTTCCTCGAAAAACTTGAAAAGCGACTTAGCAGCTGAGTAAACTCCTATCTGGTCTAATGGAAAGAATAATTTCAATATTACTATATCAAGATATTTTGGAATTGTATTTATGGCATTTGTAAATGTAAATGGCAGACTAAAATTTACAATCTGCTTAATTCTGATATTTCCGGACAATGAAAATCTCAATTCTTTCAAAGATAACAACATTGCCACAACCGAACTTGCTGCAGTTCCTTTGAGATAAATTATTATAGCTTCATTAAGTGAAATTGAACTTTGCGAAAATTTATAGTTTAAAATTTCAAAAACCATAACACCAAAAAAAACAAAATTTGATATAAATATTTTGTAAATTTTGTGGTCACGAAGCATTAGTTTCAAGGCGTAAGTGCGGGGTAACATAAAAAGTGATAAGAGTGGCAGATATGGGGTAATCTCCATAAATCTCGGTTCGGACAGTACTGCAGAGAATACACTGCCAAGCATATATACAATCAACGACAAGCCACCTACAATTGCGATATGCAGTATAGCAGCGTATAGATTAACTTTGCTGCGATTCTCCGGTATGAAACCATACTGAATAATAGATTGCAAAGCAAAAGAATCACTTATTACAAATATCCATGTATTAAATGCAATTAAAAAGCCGAAAAGCGCCAAGTCTTCAGTGCCAAGAAGCGAAATTTGTATTAAATATACAAAACCATAAACTACATAAAGCACTTTATCGGCAAGAGTCCAACTTATTTTTCCAATATGATATTGTAATTGCAAATTATACCTTAAATATTCTTTGGCAGAGTGTTTCCGACTTCAATGATAGCTTGACGGAAATTAATTTTCATCAATAATATAAAACCCACTACAAAAAGGATACCAAGTGATAATATAGCAAATCTGTAAGAGCCGGTGAATTGCAATGAAATTCCAAATAGAAGTGGACCTATCCAGCTTGTGCCTCTTTCGCTAATTTCATAAAGGCTGAAATATTCCGATTCTTTTCCTGAAGGAATCAGATGTGAATAAAGCGAACGACTGAGTGCCTGAGTGCCGCCCAGCACTAAACCGATTACTGCACCAAGCCCATAGAATCCCGCTTCGGAATTCAGAAATAAATATGCGTAAGAAACAGCAATTATCCAGATAACAATACTAATAAGCAGTGCATTTTTTGTATTGATTTTTGAAGCCAGATAATCAAAAAATTTTGCTCCGCCAAATGCTACAAACTGTACCATTAAAATAACAGTCGTGAGAGTTCCGATATCCAGATTCAGAGCCTCCTGCCCAAATTGTGAAGCGACAACAATCACAGCCTGAACACCGTCATTATAAAATATATAAGCGACAATAAAAAGTAATGTTTTGGGATATTTCAAAGAATCCTTTATAGTTGATTTAATCTGTTTAAATCCAAAAATAAAGGTATTTTCTCCCGAAGGAATGCTCCTAAGAGGTCGAAATGATTTCAGTCTTAACATTGGAATAATAGTAAACACAGCCCACCACAATCCGGCTGATGCCATTGATATTCTGACAGCCATTCCGATTGTAAGACCGAATTTTTCCGCCTGCATGACAAGCACTAAATTTATGGCTAAAAGTAATCCGCCTCCTACATAGCCTACCGCAAAGCCATTTGATGAAACTCGATCCCGCTCATCGGGCTCTGCAATTTCATTCAAAAAGGCATTATAGAATATCATAGAAGCACCGAATGATAGGTTGGAAATAATCAACAATAACCCGCCTAACAGATAATTTGTCCCTTCTAAGAAATATAAACCCATAGCAGCAAAGGCTCCGATATAAGCAAAAATACCCAAAAGTTGCTTTTTACGGTTTGAATAATCAGCTAAAGCTCCCAGCCATGGTAGAAATACTACTTGTAGAATAACAGATAATGATACACAATAAGAAAAAAAAGATCCTGCAAATATCTCCATACCTAAAATACTGAGGTATCCGTCAATAGCGGCATTATCAGCAATAGTTGTAAGATATGGTCCAATGAAAACTGTTATTACACTCGTAGTAAAAGCAGAGACTGCCCAGTCATACATATACCAGCCACGTTGCTGTTTTAATCTATTTTCCATTTTGAGTATTTGTGATTTTAAAAAACAGTTAACGTAAGGCTAAAATATGAATTGTTACAAACAATGAATTTTGCCTGAGAATTTATTTACAAATCTAAATACTTGCCGTTATCTTTAAGCCATTGCCTCTTTTGTTTGTAGTCCGGAATAATATTCTCAACTATTTTCCAAAATTTATGAGAGTGATTTGCTTCAACTGTATGTGCCAGCTCGTGAATTATTACATAATCAATCACATCTTCAGGTGCCATAACCAGTCTCCATGCAAGATTAATATTGCCATGATTAGAGCATGAGCCCCACTTTGTCTGTGCCGAGGAAATTTTAACTGCTTTAAATTTAAAATTATACTGTTTGGCTAAATAATGTATTCTTGGTGCAAAATGATTCCAGGCAAGGTTTTTGAAAAGTCTTGAAAGATATTCCTTAGCCTGAGGTTGAATATTACTACTCAAATTGAATTTCCCATCCAAAAATTCGGCAGCATACTTGTAATTAGGTAATATATTAATTCGCCTCTCAATTCCTAAAAAGGGAATAGTGTCCCCATCATTAAATAATCTTTTTGGAGCTTGATTTTCTATGATTTTTTGCCGGGTTTTCTCAATCCAGTCTCTTTTCTCATCAATAAAATTATTGATATCCGAAATTGCCATTTTCAAGGGAGCAGATATAACCACATTTGCCTGTTTATCAATTCTGAGAGTTAATCTTGAGCCATTTACTCTCTTAAAGCTACTGACAATAGGGTCTATTTTTCTAACTATCATATTAATTTGTTCGGTAAAGCTCTTGGATTATGCTTGAGTAAAAAAGACTCAATTGTATCTCTAAAATTTGCAAATAACTTCATTTTGCCTTCATCTGACTTAAATTCAGCCACAGAAATTGTATGTTTACTTGAATTAAAGGACATTTTTAAATATTCCTTGTCTTCATTAGTATGCTTTGTACTTCCAAATTTGAATAGCTCAACATCTTCCCATTTAAAAAATACTTCTTTGTTATTTTTGAGATTTTTTTCGAGTATTCCTTCATTGCTAAGAGTAAATTCTGAATCATAAATCAAAAAATATTTCAATAATGACATATAAACAGCTATTATTAACATCAGAATAAAAATTGCAGAGAGTACATAAGGGAAAGCGGAATAAGAACTCAGAAAATAAAAAGTAATCAGGACAAGTGGTATCGCTGTGATTACCATTGCAAAAAGAAATTGGGAAATCCTTTTGTAATCTGCAACTTGAAATCTGAATACGTTCATTGAATTATTTTTTATTAAATACAAAATAATAATTAAAACGAATTGTTATATTAATATTGTTAATAGTTGTTTATTCTGCAATAATATTTATATATTTTAACAAATGAAGTCATCATATCTTCTAATTTTGGTGTTGGTATTAACAAGTTCCGGCTTTGCAAAAAGCGAGACAAAGGATTCTGTTATTTCGGCAATAATAAACTTGCATAGTCCCGCAGGTCTTCCTTATGATACTGACACAACAGATGATTACATTATATATCGGAGTCAGTATATCGTCAGCTATAATCCAAATTTCAATACCACAAACTGGGTTAGCTGGAACCTGAATGCCTCATGGTTTGGAAAATCAGGCAGATTCAGCGGCAAATTTGTTACAGATATGACCTTGCCTGATTTATTTATGCGAATAACACACGATGATTATACAAATTCGGGCTATGACCGCGGCCATCTTGTACGCTCGCACGAGAGAACCGTTAATGCAGATGATAATCGCTCAACTTTCTATATGACAAATATCGTAGCTCAAACCCCTGACTTAAACCGTGGAGTATGGCTAAAATTTGAGCGGTATTGTGAAGAACTTGCTATTAAGGAAAATAAAGAGCTATATTTATATGCAGGTGGTGTCTATAAATCCGACTCGACTATTGGCAGAGGTGTGAGAGTTCCCGACAGTTGCTATAAAATAGTTGTAGTACTGGAGAGAGGAGAAGGCGCCGAATGTATAGATTATAATACAACAATTTATAGTGTAATGATGCCGAACATTCAAGGAATAAGAAACAGTGAATGGGAAGAATTTGCTGTATCAGTCAGCCATATAGAGCAAAGCACAGGTTATAATTTTTTACCGGGGGTTCCTGAAGAAATACAGGGAATAATTGAGCAATATATCCATAAACCAAAATAATTTTCAAAATAATTTCCAAAATAAAAAAAATATTTTGTCAATTCAGAAAAAGTTCTTACTTTTGTAATCTCTTAAGATTCCCAAGTAGCTCAGCTGGTTAGAGCATCTGACTGTTAATCAGAGGGTCGGGGGTTCAAGTCCCTCCTTGGGAGCGTAGAAATGAAAGGGTTTCCGGCTGGAAACCCTTTTTTTATTGATTACAATATGCTTTACTCTCCATATTCTTTAAGGTCTGCGGCTCAGAATATCTCGGAAATTCAGGAGTTCAGAAGCTCCCAATTCCCTTAAAAATTGACAAATCCCGATCCCCGATTTGTGGTGGCTTGGATTTTCATTCTGCTATAAAGATTTAATCTCTTCGAGATTATTTCCTGTAATTCGTAATTGTTTTTAGTCTCTTCGAGATTATTTCCAAAGACAAAAATTTATCCATATTTCTCCTCGTACGAAGTTGTCAATTTGTTGTCGTGGGTATGATTTAGCTATTAATGGTACTCAATTACGTAGCTTTTTCCTAAACTCAGAGCCCAAAAACAATAAAATCTATATTCTGTTAATGACTACAAGTTTTCCGATTTCTGTGAGTTTTTGTGAAATTAATGAAATGATTTTAGCTCTTGGAATAAGTCCTCTTTGTTTGTAACTTATATCGTTGTTAGCCGGATTTATTGCACTACCCATAAAAATATTTACTCTGTCTGCAATCATCAGATAGTCATATAACTGCGTAACGGGGTTAGCGTCATCCATATCCTCGCGGTCTTCATCCATAATATTGAATAGCTGATTTAAAGTAACCAAGCCCTCAGTAACCAGATTTATACCATCAATTGTTGAAGCCGGAGGTGTTATACCATCATAAGAACTATTCTCAATTTTAACCGGCTTTTTTAAAATATCGGCAACGAGCCGTGCCGAAGTTGCACCGCATATTAACTTAATTCCTCTGGAATTGAGAAATGTCATAAGCTTTTCTTTGGTTAAGCTCTTATCTTCAGGTGGTCCTGTAAGCAGATTTACTATTACACCAAGTCTTAACGAAGCGCTGATTGTAGTAACATCATCACTTCTTTTTAAGTCTGATAGCTCAAAAGACTTATCCGTGATAATTTTAGGTAATTGCTTAATTGTGGCTTTCTTATGTAAATTAGAATTAATAAATTTGCAGATATTATCCACTCCCCATCCGTAGTCAAAATTAACTCCTAAACCTGCTTGTGTTACTCCATCGCTATATAATATTATCCCTTCATGTGGCTTCAAATAGCAACTTGATTCAGATATTATTGAAATTTCGCTGATGATTTTTCTCTGTGTTAAAATATTTGCCTGTCGGTTTGAAATAATAATTGACGGAGGCATCTCATAAGATAATATATTAACATAACCATCAGATTTGAACCTTGCAATTAAAAAAACAGAATATGGCAAATCTTCTTTAATGGCATTTTCCATAGTTGCAGCAACTTTTTCACAGCAATTTCTAAGTGAAAAACCTCTGCTTAATAATCCGGCAATTCGGGAGACACAGGTATTTGCGGCGATATTTGCTTTTATTCCGCTTCCTTTACCGTCTGCTATAATCAGGAGAGTTTCATTTTCATTCCTAATAACCTCAATCACATCACCACAAGGCAAACCTGTGTATTTTGGCATTTGGTTTTTTGTTATTTCAACATAGTAATAGTCCATAATGAGTACTTATCCTGCTTTTTGTCCTTTGAATCTTCTGAAATAAAAAACGTTATTAATCATTAGTCAATTTTAGTAAATTGTTTATTAACTCCTCGCTTTGAGCTGTGCTGTCACCAAGCAATTTTGCAATTCTTTGAGACATAATAATCTGGTGGTCAAGTAATTCAGTTGCTTTCAGAATAGTTTCTTTTTTTAGTGAATCAATTTTTTCCTTATTTGATATAACATTTGTAATATTTACAAAAACTCCAACAAGTTTCTTTTCTTCTTTTAGTGAATAGATAATATGATGGCAGATAATATTAAAATTATCATATTTTTTTGTAATTTCAAATTTATCATTCTCAGCTGAATTAAATTTGATGAAGGGCTCCGGGTCCATAATCATCGAAATTGGTTTTCCGATGTTGGAATTTGAGCACATAAACATCTTTCTGAAAGCTTGATTCATAGCAATAATATTATAATTATCATCAACAATTACAATACCATTGGGGCTTTGCTGTAAAATCTTATCAGCTTTAGTTTCGGAACGTTTTCTAATAAATGAAACGCACATTTCAGGTTCAGCCATTCCACTTAGTACAGCAATAGCTTTGTCGCGGCATGAATCGTAACCGCAGGAAGTACAATCAAGTCTGTCTTCAGGATTTGATTTCCCAATTTTTTCAAGAACATTCAAAATCTCATCTTCTGTATAAATTGGCTGCTTGATTGATAAATTATTGTTAAATATGGTTCTCAATTCAGGTTTTTCATGCTCGACACTGTTTAATTCAAATTCTTTTTTATTGAAATAATTAATCAGATTGTTTTTTCTTTGATAAATATTGGTTTTTGTACTGCATCCGGGACCATTGATACAACCATGCTTACAGAATAACGCTTCCACAATTACAGGTTTTTGAGTTTCAGCCACGTAATCAATAATATTTTTTATTTCTTCAATACCGTCAGCACTTAAAAATTCATTTGAAAAGCTTTCAGTTTTCATATTTGCTGCTTTAAGGAAACCGCTAAGAGCAGGGAAAAGTTTTTCATTATCGCCCGCAGTTAAATCAAAACTACTTTCTTCAAAACGTGCCTGTTCAATTGAAAATTCATTGAATAAATCATACATTTCATCAAATGTTAAAACAGCATCAAAAAGATTACGATTTTCAATTCTGACGGATTCATATTTTTTAGCTATGCAAGGTCCGATGAAGACAATATTCCAATTGTTACCTAAATGATTTTTCAAATACTCTGCAGTTGCCACCATGGGAGATTTTACTTTTGCGAGATTTCCAATCGCATGGGGCTGATATTTTTCAACATAACTGACAACAGCGGGACATGATGATGTAATAACAGAAGATTTACTTTCTTTGTGATATTCCAAAGTAGCATAAGCAACATCTGAAGCAAAAGATGCAGCTTCAGCAATATACTTAAAACCGATATACCTTAAAACTGAAGCTAATCTTACAGACTGCCATGGTTCCATTATAGCAGCATAAGCCGGAGCAACAATTACAGCAGTTGGTTTATCTGATTTAAGCAACTCCTGAACAGTAAAAATATCATTTCTGTAGGTTTTTGCTGATTGTGGACATTCATTAACACAATTACCACACACAATACACTTTTCCCAATCAACAAATGCCTGCGAGTTTTTGATTCTGATTGCTTTTACCGGACAAACCCGAACACAACGATTACAGTCAAGACATTTTGCCTTATTTGTATATACTATTTGCAGTGAACTTTCTTTTTCCGATATCATAATAATGCTCCATTTTTTTATAAAAGTCGGCAGGGCTGAACATAAATGACAAACCCTACCTACTTATTTCTTTTATGATTTTATAACAAAAAATTATCTTTGATTTAATGAGCTAATTCAGAATTGCTGATAACCAACTCCGAAATTTGCTTATTCATTACATCAACCGCTCTTTCAAAAGTGCATTTGCCGATAACTTCACTACCTATTGTTACTGTAGGTCCTTTATCGCAATTTTCCATACAGAAACCTGCCTTAACATTCACAATGTCAGTTAAATCATTTTCACTTATGTAATTAAGCATCTTCTTCATAATGCTTTGAGAACCTTTTATAAAACACGAAGTTCCAAAACAAATATGAACATTCACAGTATTTTCGGACTGCTTTAGTAAAGTCAATTGTTCAATTTCAATTCGTTTGCGTTTTCTGTAAGAAGTATGTAACAGGTCATGTACAAGTTTGTGGCTGTCCTTCTGTTTTTCCCATTCCTTATATATTTTATTAATATAAGGATTATCCTGCGATTTGTGTAGTTGCAGCATTTTATCTGTAGCATACAGGGCATTTTTCCTGTTATCCAATGTATCATTATTAAAATAAACCGGTTGTCCTGCTCCGCCGACACATCCGCCCGGACAAGCCATAATTTCAACAAGGTCGTAATTGGCTTTACCTGATTTAATTTCGGAAATAATCTCCTTCGCATTCTTGAGATTCTGAACTACTGCAATTCTTATTTCCTCTCCATCAATATTGATAGATGCGGTTTTTATACCTTTGTTATCTCTGACTTCACTGAACTCCACATATTCGAGTTTCTCTTTTTTCTTAAGCTCATAAGCATATCTTAGAACAGCTTCAGACACACCACCTGAATTACCAAAAATAATACCTGCGCCTGTTTTGAATCCAAAAGGCATATCAAACTCTTCAGGTGTCAGTTCATTAAATTTAATACCGGATTGTGTTATCATTCTTGCCAATTCCTGAGTTGTAATAACAATATCAACATCGGGAATACCATTTACTTTAAATTCATCTCTTGATGCCTCAAATTTCTTTGCAGTACACGGCATAACCGATACCATAACTATGTCCTCACGTTTGCAGTTAAGCATTCCGGGTAAACTGTCTTTTACTACCGAAGCCATCATTTGTTGCGGTGATTTGCAAGTAGAAAGATTATCAAGAATTTCCGGATGATATTGTTCTGCAAATTTTACCCAGCCCGGACAGCAGGAAGTAAATAACGGTAAATTCTTTTGAGATTCTTTTCTTTTAATAAACTCACGGGTTTCTTCAATTACAGTTAAATCGGCACTGAATGCAGTATCAAATACTTTATCGAATCCTAACATTTTCATAGCCGATACCATTTTTCCTGATTCAATTGAACCAGATTCCGAACTAAACATCTCACCGATAGCAACTCTGACGGCAGGTGCTATTTGTGCCACCACGATTTTTTTATTATTATCAAGTTCAGCCCATAACTTATCAATATGACTTTTGGGTACAATTGAACCGGTTGGGCAAACTCTTGCACACTGTCCGCAATAGACACAATCAACCTGCGACAAACTTTTCATAAATGCTGGTTGAACGCTCACATTTGAGCCGCGGGATACAAAATCCAACGCACCAATCCCCTGAATTTCCTCACAAGCTCTAACGCAGTCTCCACACAAGATACACTTATTCGGGTCCCTGACAAGCGATTCAGAAGAGTTATCAATTGGTAACTGTTTGTCAAACTTTTTAAACCGTATTTTATCAACTCCAAGTTTGAAAGCTATATCCTGCAATTTGCAACTTGAATTTTTTGAACAACTTGGGCAATTATGATTATAACTTGCCAATAACAGTTCAATCGTTACTTTTCTCATTTCACGGATTTGTGATGTATTTGTCTTTACAACCAAACCGTCTTCAGGTATTACAGAGCAGGACGATAAAATTCCTCTACCCTCTACTTCAACAAGACAAAGTCTGCATGCACCATATACGCTAAGTTCTGAATGATAGCAAAAAGTTGGGATTTCAATTTTTGCTTTTCTAACTACTTCAAGAATATTTCTTTCTTTATCAAAATTTATCTTTTTTCCGTCAATTATCATACTTTTCATTTTCTATACTCCAATTACTGCGTTAAACTTACAAGCTGACTTACAGGCACCGCATTGAATACAAACTTTTGTGTCAATATAATGCAAAGATTTCTTTTCGCCTGTAATAGCATTTACAGCACATACCTTAATACAGGCACCACAGCCCTTACATTTGTCAGCTAAAATCTCGGGGTCTATAAGCGACAGACATTTTTTCACAGGACATCTTTTTTGCTCAATATGTGCAAAATACTCTTCTTTAAAATTCTTAAGTGTCGAGAGAATCGGATTAGGTGCTGTTTTACCAAGCCCACATAAAGAACCTGCTTTTACGGCATTAGCTAAAACCTCAAGTAATTCTATTGTTTCAGCAGTTGCACGTCCTTCTGTAATATCATCAAGTAAAGCAAGCATTTGTTTAGTTCCTTCACGGCAAAGAACACATTTCCCACAGGATTCATTTTGTGTAAACTGCATAAAGAATTTTGCAATCTGAACCATACAGGTACTGTCATTCATAACGACCAGCCCACCTGAACCAATCATTGCCCCAATAGATGTTAAGGAGTCAAAGTCCAGAGGCATATCCAGTTCTTTTTCTGTAAGACAGCCACCCGAAGGTCCTCCTATTTGCACAGCTTTAAATCCGTTGTTGTTTAATTTGCCTTCTTCATCTGTAACACCACCACCAATATCAAAAATTATTTGTCTTAATGTTGCCCCAAAAGGAACTTCAATAAGACCGGTATTAACAACGTGTCCTGTTAATGCAAATGTTTTTGTACCGGGACTTCTGTCAGTACCCAATCTTCTGAAATTATGGTGTCCATTTCTTAATATATAAGGCACCATTGCTAATGTTTCAACATTATTGATTACAGTTGGTTTTCCATTAAGACCGGATTGAGCAGGAAATGGCGGTTTAGGCATTGGCATACCTCGCTTACCTTCAACCGAACTAATCAAAGCAGTTTCTTCGCCACATACAAATGCACCGGCACCTTCCATTACTATTACTCTGAATGATAAACCTGAACCAAAAATGTTATCACCAAGAAGTTTCATTTCTTCTGCTTTTTTTACTGCCTGCTTGATTCGTTTTACAGCCAAAGGATATTCGGTACGAACATAAACATAACCTTCCTCAGCACCAATTGCTCTTGCAGCAATCATCATACCTTCAATAACAGCGTGGGGATTGCCCTCCATCAAGCTTCTATCCATAAATGCACCGGGGTCGCCCTCATCACCATTACAAATGATGTACTTTTTATCGCTTTCATTTTTTCTTGCAAATTCCCATTTAACACCGGTTAAAAATCCACCACCGCCTCTCCCCCGCAGTCCGGATAATTTAATAATTTCGCAAACTTCTTCAGGATTTAATTCTGTAAAAGCTTGTCTTGCCCCCATATATCCGTTATGTGAAATGTATTCATTAATATCACCGGGAGCGAGCTTGCCGCACTCTTCAAGCACTATTCTGGACTGCTTGTTGTAAAATGAAATCTCCTTTCTGCCTTTACAAAGCTGACCTGTATTAATATCTTTGAATAAAAGTTTATCCACAACCTGATTACTTTTAATTGTACGCTCAATTATAGAATCTACGTCACGTGGCTTTACCTGCATATAAAGAATACCTTCCGGCTCAATATTTACAAGTGGTCCCATTTGACAGAATCCCTGACAGCCACTTTCAGAAAGATACACATATTCACTTGAATTACTTTCGTGCTTTAATTCAATCTGAATATCAATTCCTTGTTCTGCAATTTTGCGTTTTAACTCATCATAAACTATTAGAGCACCATTTGCTACGCAACCTGTACCGGCACAAACAGTAATTCTCTTACTTACTGATTTATAATCATATTCATAAGCTGACTTGATTTGTTCAAGTTCAATTATATTGTTACGCATATTCCACCTCCGACTCCATTATCTTGTTAATTTCTTTAGCAATTTTTTTTGGTGTCATCAATGAATGAACAACTTCATTTATAACAACAACGGGTGCTAATCCACAAGCACCAAGGCAAGACACGGTTTCCAATGTGAACATCATATCGGGTGTCGTTGGTTTTTCTGGAGTTAAGTTTAATTGTAAGCGAATTTCTTTGATAATAGGTTCAGAATTCTTTACATGGCACGCAGTACCGTCGCATACCTTTATCACATATTTGCCTTTTGGCTCAAGAGCAAAATGACTAAAGAATGTTGCTACACCATAAACCTTTGCGGGTGAAATATCGAGTGAAGATGCTATCAATACCATAATTTCTTCAGGTAAGTATCTGTATTCATCCTGTACCGCCTGTAAAATAGGTATCAACTTACTTTTGTCGTAATCATAAAATTCCAAAATTTCACAAACCTTTTGAAATTTTCTTATGTTTTCATTACTACTGTTACACATTTTGATTATCCTTTTTAAGAAAAATATTACTTTGATGTTAATTGTGGCAATTTGTTTGTAAGTAATGCAAGACTTTGCGAAAACTGTGCATGAACTACATAAACGTTTTCAGGTACTTTTATCTGATAGGAAGCAAAGTTCCAAATTGCTTTAATCCCACCTTCTATCATCATATCCGTAACATTCTGAGCGGCAGAAGCCGGTACAGTCAGTACACCGATATGAATGTGCATTCGACTTACTAAATTGCTAAGTTTATCTATATGTAAAACTTTAATTCCATTAATTTCTGTATTTATATTTTGGGGGTCATTATCAAAAGCAACTGCAAATGACAAACCGTAATTTTTAAAACTATCATACATTAAAAGTGATTTACCAAGTTTGCCTGTGCCTGCTAAAACAGCTTCCTGGTAATTATTCCAGTTCATCGTTGTTTCAATAGCTGATTTAAGTTCACTTATACCGTAACCGCTTTTTGGTTTACCATTTATTCCGGTATATTGAATGTCTTTTCTGACTTGAATTGACTCCAAGCCAAATTGTTCTGCTATCCAAGCACTGGATACAGTTTCATTTTGTTCCGACTGAATCCCTTTTATAAGATGGTAGTATCTTACAAGTCTTCTTAGCGATGGCTCCGGTATATTCTGTATTTGTTTCACTTTAATATACAATTTTATATTGATAAAAAATTATCAATTCAAAAATAACAAGTTTTTACCAATTAACAAAATTTAATTGATAAAAAATTATCAATTAGTGTGAAAATTTTAAAATATTTGGGATAATCTTAAATTTATCGAACTGACTTACGAGGAAGTTAAAGTAATAAAGCCGGAGTTTGAAATGACAGAAGAAGAGTATAAAAATTATGAGATACTTTCGCAATAATTACGAATATTGAGGATTTTACGAAACAGCAATAATTGTTAATCATTCATACCTAATACTACATAGTTTAGGTGGTTATAAGAATATTTATAGTTAATATTTTGTAGAATTGCAAAATATTTGTAATTTTGCATATCATTTAATGAGAGTACGTAAATAATTGAGTTAGCAGTAATAGTATGACAGACCAACAAGCGATAGAACTTATTGAAAAGGAATTCAAGGAAAAGACACTTGGAATGACAGAGCAGTATCTTGAAATTCACAGTCCAATTTATTCCGACAACAAATTGAAAGTTGACCGTATTGACCGTGATAGAAAAGACGAAATAATTATTGCCTACTTACCTGTATTTGACGAAAGATTTTATTTTGCAGTTTATATTGACACAAAGAAGAACGAAGTTATTGGTGTTGATACCGAAGCATATCATCGTGTTTATTTCATAGCGACTTCAGAAATATTATCTGCGGACACATTAAAAGCTATGACACATTTGAAACCAACTGAATATTGGAGTAAAGGCGACCTTAGAAAAAGCGGAAAGTCAAATCATACGTTTAGTTGTCTAATATTTTTACCTAATCCAGAACCTGACGAATTTGAAGACAAGTTAAAAAAACTGCTTAGTTTATTGGAGCAAGATATGATTGGCATAAAACAACTTGCTGAAAAAACAAAAGGTTTTATATCGGTTGCAATGGACATTCATAACGGCAACGGAATGATTGGCGGACATACAATTGACATTAACGACATAAGGAGAATGAACGAATTAGGACTTTCAATCAGTTTTGACCTTTATGTTGTTGGAAATAACTTTATATCATAAAACTACTACTGCTAACACGGGTTTTGCGTCAGGCGGGGTGACGTGCAAACTTGGAGCTTTGTGCTTCTATTCAAGTTCAGTGCAGGTTGACAGTTTTGTGCTCCGAAATCCGCTTCTTCGCAAAGCCGCAAAACGTTATCTAATACCATAGGAAATCCAACATAATGGAAGAACAAATATTCATATCAGCTATAACCAATCATTGGTAGAATTAAATGAAATTGAATTCTTGACTGAAAGACAGTTCCAAGAATTATTAGAAAACTATCCGAAACTTATCTCTGGAAGTCAAATTAATCCTGAAAATCCTAGAAATTTGAATTCCTAATGAAGAACAAAGAAATAATATTAGACCATTTATTTATTGACCAAGATGGAATTTCTACACTTGTTGAAGTAAAATGAAGCACTGATACAAGGATAAGAAGTGAAGTTGCTGGTCAAATACAACATTTTTAGCGCCGGGCATGAAACGCTATCTCGACAGGGTAGCAGAGTTTATGAACTCTAATCCTAAATTTACACTGAGAATTGAAGGGCATTCGGATAATTTCGGCTCGCTTGAGGATAATTTTAATATTTCTCACAGCCGCTCTAAGGAGGTAGTCGGCTATCTCGTGCAGAAAGGTATAAATCAAAGCCGCCTAATCTCTACTGCCTACGGTTCATTAAGACCTATAAGTACAAATGATACTCCTGCCGGACGCCAAAAAAATATGAGAGTAGAGCTTACTTTAATATCCGGCAAGTGATTTTTTCCATTCGGTATAAATGCCCGACACATCTCTGCATCGGGCTTATAAATTATCTCTGGTTTTAGTTGTTGAAAGATTATTTCACTCTCACAATTTTCCGCATGAATCTTTCGTTTCCGATTGTGAGAATTATAGTGTATTCACCACTTGCAAGGTTTGAGCCGTTTAATGAGAATTTCTGCGAGCCGGCATTCAGTTGACCTGCGTAAAGTGAGCGAACTAATCCACCGCTTACATCGTAAACTCTGACTGATACTTCTTCTTCATTCATCAGATTAAACTCGATAGCAAGTTCATCTGAAAACGGATTCGGACGTACCGAAAGCGATAAATCACTACCTTGACTTTCCACTTTTGCTTTAGCAAGTATTAGAGCGTCACGCTTGTAAGTAAGCTGTGAATATCCATCGCCACTGATAATGTCAGTAAGTTCTGAGATTTCAACTTCGCTGATTCTACCAGTATTGACATCGTAATTTTTCATTCGTAATTCGTAATTGGCTTTCGCTCCGTCAGTTTCAGGCGTTTGGGGATTATCACCCCAAATTGTAACTGCTGCTTTACCATCGAAGAATATGCCTGAGCCGATAAGCACATCATTTTCGGAATATATGCCAATTTCATTGCCGTCAGGAGTATCTGCAAGAACAACAAGGGTTGAGTTATTCCCTGTGTGACTGTGTTCAGGCTTCAGAATTTTCGGTAATCTGACAAACGGTTCACCAGCCATAGCTCGCTTCCCTGAAGAGTTAGCAGGATAAGTCAGAGTTGAATTTTTGCTCAGGTACATCTGATAGCCTTGTCCGGGCTGCATATTGCCGATTGTATTGATGTCGAACATAGGCAAATACGTGCCTCCTGAATTATTTTTGGCAATTACGAGTGCTTCATCATCAGTAAGAGTGACGAGGGCATCTATGATATTCATCGGGCTGTTACGCAGGTAGGAAACAATTTTCCAACCCGAAGTAAGAGCAATATTATTATCTTCAGGAACAACTTGCTGCCCTGTGATTATGAGTGAATCTGACTGAGATGCATAAACCTGATAACCTTCAATCACATTCCAATTAACAATTCCGTCTATATCAAATGATGGAATATATGTAGCACCCGCATTATTCTTGACAATAACCACGTTTTCCTTCACATCTTCCCAAACTACCGGAATAGATGTATTCTCCGGATCGACATAAGTGGAGATGAGGTTCCAACCGAATGCGAGATTAATAATTTGTGTAACAAAATTAGTTTTACCCATTTTGTACCAAAATCCGGAACCGACAACGTTGTCAAGATTTTCAATTTTGCCAATTGCGGGCTGCCCAACTGTGCTTCTAAAAGTAAATTCGCTATTGGAAACTGTGGCAGCTGAATTACCCATCACGTGATTTTTAATTTGATAGGTTTGAGATTGCAAATTAATTGCAAAAAGTAAGAAAACGAATAATATGTTTTTCATATTTATTTCCTGTTTTACTTGATATTTGAAACTTGTTGAAATAGAATTTCAATTTTTTTCTCTAAGTTTTCTATTCTTTTATTCTGTTCATCAATTATGGTTTGCTGCTCTTTCATAGCTTCAACTAATACTGCAGTCATCTCAGCATAATTAATTCCCATATAGCCATCTGTAGGATTGGTAAAAGCAAGTTCAGGTATGACTTTTTCAAATTCCTGTGCAATAAAACCAATGCGAGTGCCGTATTCGGGATTGCTTGTCCATGTGAAACTTACTCCGCGTAATTGCTTCACTCGCTCAAGACTATTATCTAAAGTTGCGATATTTTCCTTAAATCGTAGATCTGAAGTAGCAGTGGTGAGCGTTCCGTCGGAAGTACGGTTAACAACACCTGAATATGCCCCTGAGCCTATACTGCGAAAACGTGCGTTGCCATTAACATCGAGGTTTTGGGTTGGACTGCTTGTGCCTATACCAATATATGCGTTGGACTGTTTAGCAAACAGAGCAACAGAGTATGCACTGTTATTGATAGAAAGCCCTGCAGCGCTTGAGTTATTAAATATATGCCATTTTACAGTATTTCCTTCATAGAACCGGAAACCTGTATCTTCGTCTTCGTCAGACTCAAGGTAAATAAAGCTACTTGGGTGCAATGAACCTTTAAGGTGCAATCCTGCACCCGGGCTATCAGTTCCAATACCAACACGACCATTTTTTAGTACCGTTAAGGCATTACTTCGGGTAGAATTTCCCGTACCGTTGCCGATTACAAACAAGCGGTCATTTACATTCCATGATACACCGGATGAAGGAGTGTATGTTGTGTTATATCTTCCTATAACAGTTTCATAAGCTGATGGAGATTGTATTTGATTACCTAAAACAAATGAGTAATCACCTGATGATTCAGAATAAATCCCCAAAGCCGTGGAGATATATCCTGATGCTATTGTAGAATACCCCATGGCTAAGGAATTATATCCTGATGCTTTAGAAGAATTCCCCAAAGCCGTGGAGATATATCCTGATGCTATTGTTGAATATCCCAAAGCAGTAGAGTAAACATTTAATGCTTTTGTGTTGTATCCCATAGCGACAGAATAGTCACCTATGCTATCTTTATCCCATTGAGTAGAACTTACTCTTCCGACTCTGAATGATGCCTTATCAGGATACCACATCATGCGGGTACCTGCACCAGATGTCGGCGGGTCACTTGGACCAGAGCCTTTAAATTCACCTTCAAAGAGTATATTTCCTTCATCTGTGTCGGTAATATGGAGAAGAGCAACAGGAGTTGCAGTTCCAATTCCAATTCGACCGTTTTTCAAAATCGTCATTGCATTACTTCGTGAAGTACTTCCGGTGCCGTTGCCAATTACAAAAAGTTGGTCATTTACATGCCAAGCTGAAGGCGTAGTGGGAGTATAATCAACATTCCATCTTCCCAGAACTGTTTCATATCCTGACCTTGCCTTTGTATTTGAACCCATCGCTGTAGAAGCATAACCCGAAGCTGTTGAGTTCTCTCCCATAGCCGTTGAAAATGTACTTGACGCCGTTGTACCTCCACCCATTGCAGTAGAAACATCTCCTGAAGCGATTGTATTCCCTCCCATTGCAGTAGAAATACCTCCTGAAGCAGTATTAGCATAACCTATTGCAGTAGAATAATCCCCATGTGCTGAATTATGACTTCCCAATGTAGTTGAGTTATCCCCATATGCAATTGTGTTATGTCCCATTGCATTGGAAAAATCTCCCGATGCGGTATTATTATAGCCCATAGCTACAGAATGGATTCCAATATTTGCTTTGTCCCATTGAACACCTATTACAGCGCCTGCCCTGAATGCCGCTTTATCCGGATACCACATCATACGTGTACCCGCACCACTTGCAGGAGGGCTACCGGGATCAGTTGATTTATATTCTCCTACAAATAGAATATTGCCTTCGTCTTTTCCCGTACCGTTGGTATGGAGTAGTGCAGTGGGGGTTGAGGTACCAATACCTGTACTACCATTTTTCAGTACTACCAAAGCATCCGTTCTTTCACCTCCTGATGACCCGTTACCAATCACAAACAAACGGTCGCTTGAATTCCACGATGAGATTGATGTAGGAGTATATGTTGTGTTATAAACTCCAATTGCAGTTTCATAAGCAGAAGGAGATGAAACTCCAAATCCCAAAGCAGTAGAGTAAAACCCTGATGCTATTACATTTATCCCCATGGCGGTTGAATAGTTTCCTGATGCTGTTGTACTGGCACCTAAAGATGTTGAGTAATGCCCTGATGACGTTGTGTTAAACCCCAAAGCAGTAGAGTGATTTCCTGATGCATTTGTGTTATAACCCATAGCAACAGAATAATTACCGATGTTATCTTTATTCCATTGGGTACCGGTTACACCGCCAGCCCTAAAGGCACCTTTATCAGGATACCACATCATACGAGTACCTTCTCCTGATGTGGGTGGGTCGCCCGGGTTAGTTCCTTTGTATTCACCTTCGTGCAAAACATTGCCTTCTCCCTGCCCGAGGCCAAGAGTATGCAAAAGTGATGTTGGTGTGGAAGTTCCGATGCCTATATGGCCGTTTTTCAAAACTGTTAATGCATCTCTTCTTGAATCGTTTGCAGTGCCATTACCGATAACAAATAAACGATCAGTTTCACTCCAATCTGCTATTGAATTCGGAGTATAATCTGTGTTAAATCTTCCGATGACTGTTTCAAAACCTGATTTAGCAGTTGTTTCTGAACCTAATGCAATAGATTTCGAACCGGATGCGTCGGTAGAAGACCCAATGGCAGTTGCACTATATCCTGATGCTGTTGAGTACCAGCCCAATGCAGTTGAAGAATTACCTGATGCAGTTGTATTTATACCCATTGCACTTGAAAAATCTCCGGAAGCTATTGTATTTGAACCAATTGCTACGGAGAATTTTCCAATATTATCTTTGTCCCATTGTGTACCAGTCACACTCCCAGCCCTGAAAGCAGCTTTATCAGGATACCACATCATACGTGTGCCTGCTCCTGATGTCGGTGGGTTACCAGGTGTATCTTTGAATACACCCACATGTAGCACATTACCTTCTCCATCACCAAGTCCATGAGTATGTAACTGAGCGGTAGGAGTATAAATGCCGATACCGACATTTCCGAGACGACCGATATTATTTGATACATTGCCACCGTTGTCCCATGTTGGGTCGCTTTCTGAATATTCTGTTAAATATCCTTCTACTGCATGGTCGCCCCATGAGTGGGCTGCATTCCAGTTTGTAATATCAGTATTTAATATGCCCGATGCCGGACTTGCAGAAAATAGCGGGTCTGTTTCATTTACAGATTCAGCCGTCTTTGAATGCAGTGCATAAGGCACAGAACTGAGTTTAATCCTCGGAAGCGGAGTGCCACTCCCTACGGTGATTTCAAGCCAGTATTCGTCACTGAAATTTATACCAAATGGCGTAACGCTACCAAGATTAAGATTAACAAGTCCGTCAGCGATAACTACGCTGCTGTGTGTTTCGTTCCAAATAGCGGTGCCGCCCGTAGCGACATCGTATAATTTGACGGTAATATTATAATTTCCGTCGAGCAAATTGCCTTCTGAATCTTGCAAAACCCCTTGCCAACTAATTTGGTTTGGGATTTGAGCTGTTAAGGTATTAACTGCAATTAAAAGTAGAAATAATACAAAAATGTTTTTCATTTTTCATTTTCCTTTTTATTTATTTTGAATCTCTGAAAATTGTTGCAAAAGTTGTTCAAGTTTACGCTTAAGTTCATCTATTTCTGTTTGTTGAATATGAATTTTGTTGTTCTGTTCATCTATAATAGTATGCTGTTCTTTTATTGCTTCAGCAAGTACAGCAGTCATTTCTGCATAATTAATTCCCATATAGCCATCTGTAGGATTGGTAAAAGCAAGTTCAGGTACAACTTTTTCAAATTCCTGTGCTATAAAACCAATACGAGTGCCATATTCAGGATTGTTTTTCCATGTGAAACTAACCCCTCGAAGTTTTAATACTTTTTCAAGACTATTCTCTAAGGTTTCGACATTTTCCTTGAAACGAATATCAGATGTGGCAGTGGTCAGAGTGCCATCGGATTTACGATTTAGCACTCCATGATAAGCATCAGAGGCAATACTACGAAATCGTGCGTTCCCGTTTACGTCAAGGTTTTGGGTAGGAGATGAAGTGTTTATTCCCACTTGTCTGCCTTTTACAATCATAGCGACAAACCAGTTAGGGTCATAGCCATCACAACGTAAAGTATAACCTGAACCTTCCTGAATAGAAAGAATAGTCCCGTCGCTTGAGTTAGTTGTAGCTCTTAGAGCCAAGCCAGAACCATTTGTATTTTCAAAATAGCCCGTAGAATTGGTTCCGCCTGAGGCGTTTGATACTACCCTGAGCCTATTTCCAGCCGGATTAATTGTACCTATTCCGATATTTCCATTCTTTAAAACAGTCATAGCATTTGCTTTGTTCGATTCATTGATTCCTATACCTATCTCAAATATTGGGTCGGTTGAATACCAGTTTTGGGAATCACCAAATCCAACATTATACTGACCAATTGCTGTTGTGGAAATGGATTTGGCATTTAATTGATACCCAATTGCTGTAGAATATTTACCTGAAGCGGTTGTATATGCACCTAAAGCAGTTGAATTAGGGGCATTTGCGATGTTCCCGGCACCTATGGCGACCGCACTGAGTGATTTTGCTATGGCACTATAACCAAAAGCAACTGAATAATCACCAATACTATCTTTGTCCCATTCTGTAGAGGTTACTCTTCCAGCTCTGAATGCCCCTTTATCGGGATACCACATCATTCTGGTGCCTGCTCCTGTAACCGGTGGACTGCCCTGATTGGCAGTTGATTTATATTCGCCAACAAACAGTACATTACCTCCACCTGTACCAGTGCCACTTGTGTGAAGTAAAGCTGTAGGGGTGCTCGTACCTATACCTGTATTGCCACTCTTCAAAACTGTCATAGCATTGCTTTGCGAAGCGAGAGCTGTACCATTACCAATCACAAACAAACGGTCATTTGCATTCCATTCAGTTGCTGAGACTGGTGTATAATCTAAATTCCATCTACCTACAACAGTTTCAAAAGCTGATTTGGCACTTGTTCTTTCGCCCATTGCAGTGGAGGCATATCCCGATGCAGAATTATTCGCTCCCAATGCAGTGGAAACAGTTCCAGAAGCATTTGCCCAATATCCTATTGCTGTTGAAAAAAGTCCGGAAGCGGTAGTATTTTGTCCTATTGCAATTGAATTAGCACCCTTTGCTTTGCTATTATAACCCATAGCAATAGAATAAATTCCAATACTATCTTTATCCCATTGCGTTCCTGTCACACTCCCAGCCCTGAATGCCGCCTTATCGGGGTACCACATCATACGTGTACCTGCTCCGCTTGCAGGAGGGTCGCCCGGGTCATATACTTTGTATTCACCCTCGTGCAAAACATTTCCTTCTCCCTGCCCTTGACCAATAGTATGCAAAAGTGCAGATGGTGTAGAAGTTCCAATGCCTATATGACCATTTTTCAGAACTGTTAATGCATCTCTTCTTGAATCACCTGCGGTACCATTTCCAATAACAAACAAGCGGTCGTTTGCATTCCATGAAGTGATTGAACTCGGCTCATAATCAGTGTTCCAACCTCCCACTGCTGTTTCAAAGGCAGATTTGGCTATTGTTCCGTGTCCCATTGCAGTGGAATAATTTCCCGAAGCTGTTGTACCGCTTCCCATTGCCGTGGATCTATGTCCCGAAGCGGTTGTTCCGCCTCCCATTGCAGTGGAAGTAGTTCCCGAAGCTGTTGTAATGAATCCCATTGCAGTGGAATAATTTCCCGAAGCTGTTGTACCGCTTCCCATAGCCGTGGAATACAATCCCGAAGCGGTTGTTCCGTCTCCCATTGCCGTGGAGCTCTCTGCCGAAGCGGTTGTGCTGCTTCCCATTGCCGTGGAATACAATCCCGAAGCGGTTGTACTTTTTCCCATTGCTGTGGAATTTTGTCCCGAAGCTGTTGTGCTACTTCCCATTGCCGTGGAATACCATCCCGAAGCGGTTGTAATGAATCCCATTGCAGTGGAACGAGAACCCGAAGCGGTTGTGCTGCTTCCCATTGCCGTGGAATAGATTCCTATACTATCTTTATCCCATTGCGTTCCGCTTACACCACCAACCCTGAATGCTGCTTTATCGGGATACCACATCATTCTTGTTCCTTCACCTGAAGCAGGTGGGTCGCCTGGATTGGAAGTCTTATACACGCCTTCAAGCAGCACATTGCCTTCTCCCTGCCCGTGGCCATGAGTATGTAAAAGTGCTGATGGTGTAGAAGTACCAATACCTATATAACCATTTTTCAGAACTGTTAATGCATCTCTTCTTGAATCACCTGCGATACCATTACCAACAACAAACAAGCGGTCGTTTGCATTCCATTCCAATGCTGAGACAGGAGTGTAATCAGTATTCCAATTGCCTATTACCGTTTCAGAAAATGATTTGGCAGATGTGCCATATCCCATTGCCGTGGAATTACCTCCCGAAGCGGTTGTGTAGCTTCCCATTGCCGTGGAATTACCTCCCGAAGCAATTGTGTTATCTCCCATTGCTGTGGAATTTTGTCCCGAAGCGATTGTGTATCCACCCATTGCGGTAGAAGCCAATCCCGATGCGGTTGTAACCATTCCCATTGCAGTTGCGTACCAATCCGAAGCTGTAGTTCTTTGTCCCATAGCCGTTGAGGAAAGTCCAGAAGCGGTTGTATTGTATCCCATTGCTGTGGAAGCCCATTCGGAAGCAGTAGTACCTTCTCCTAATGCCATAGAAATCCATCCTTTGGCTTTGGTATTGTAACCCATTGCTACAGAATATTCTCCAATACTGTCTTTATCCCAATCTGTTCCGCTTACACCACCTACTCTGAAAGCACCTTTATCAGGGTACCACATCATACGTGTTCCTTCACCTGAAGCAGGTGGTTCGCCTGGGTTCGAAATCTTAAACACGCCTTCATGCAGCACATTGCCCTCGCCCGTGCCTGAGCCGTGGGTATGAAGTAGGGCACTGGGAGAGGAAGTCCCTATGCCCACATTGCCGGTTCTGCCAATATTTGCTGTTTCATTTGCTGTGCCTGACCAAGTTGGATCGGTTTCATTTACAGATTCAGCCGTCTTTGAATGCAGTGCATAAGGCACAGAACTGAGTTTAATCCTCGGAAGCGGAGTTCCAATCCCTACGGTGATTTCAAGCCAGTATTCATCGGCGAAATTAATACTAAATGGCGTAACGCTACCAAGATTAAGATTAACAAGTCCGTCAGCGATAACTACGCTGCTGTGAGTCTCGCTCCAAAGTGCCGTCCCACCGGAAGCGACATCGAATAATTTGACAGTCAAATTATAATTTCCATTGAGCGGATTACCGCTACCGTCTTGAAGAATTCCCTGCCAGCTTATGGTTTGGGGAATTTGTGCTAACAAATATGTTGTAGAAAACAATAATACTAAAACAATAAGTATAGTTTTTTTCATAAATCACCTTATATTTATTTATTTGATAATAATTGAAACAATTTTTCATATTTAAGTTTTAATTCATCTATTTCGTTTTGTTGATCAAGAATTCTTTTGTTTTGTTCGTCAATTATTGTTTGCTGCTCTTTCATGGCTTCAACTAATACAGCAGTCATCTCTGCATAATTAATTCCCATATAGCCATCTGTAGGATTGGTAAAAGCAAGCTCAGGTATGACTTTTTCGAATTCCTGTGCAATAAAACCAATGCGAGTGCCGTATTCGGGATTGCTTGTCCATGTGAAACTTACTCCGCGTAATTGCTTCACTCGCTCAAGACTATTATCTAAAGTTGCGATATTTTCCTTAAATCGTAGATCTGAAGTAGCAGTGGTGAGCGTTCCATCGGAAGTACGGTTAACAACACCTGAATATGCTCCAGAGCCAATACTACGGAAACGTGCATTACCGTTTACGTCAAGACGTTGAGTTGGTGTTCCGGTGCCTATACCAACCTTGCCATCCGGATTGATGCGAAGCAATTCGGCACCTTCTGCTCCGGCATAAAATCGAGTTTCACCGGTACCACCATCAAGGTTAAAATACAAAATACCTGTATCGTAAGCATTAATGATTAAATTGTCATTTGATGAAGCCCTGATAGATGGACGTGTAGGTACATTAACATAACCTGAGTAAAGGTCGAGATAATCGCCTACACTTAATTGCTGTCGTGGAGTTGTTGTTTGAATCCCCACATTTCCGGCTTGATGGATAGTCAATCTTGCCATTCTATTAGTTCCCAAGTAGAGAGGACCGTTTTCAAAGTTCACCAACCAACCGATTAAATCTTCCATTAACAGGTGTAAGCCATCTCCTTGGCTTAATCCTGTAGTGCTGGTTATTAGGTTCATTCCACAATTATTGCCGGATTGTGCAAGTGTTAACTTTCGTGAAGGAGTATTTATTCCCAATCCGAAATTCTTGCCTGAAGTGCTGTAAATGGCTGTTTCATTTTCTACCCAGGGATCAGTAACAGGGTTAGCCCATAATACACCGCCTGTCCCACGGGTAAGCACCTGCCCAATGGTACCTGAGGTATTATTATAATCGAAAAGGTGATTTCTTAGGCGTGCAGACCCATTAACATCGAGGGCTTGGGAAGGGGCAAAAGTGCCTATGCCTGTATTTCCGTTTTTTAATATAGTAAGTGCATTTTTTCGTAATTGCTCAGACGTTCCGTTACCAATGGCAAAGAGTGGGTCAGTTTCTAACCAATTATTTGCATCTCCGCCAATTATATTATAATGCCCCATTGCAGTTGAAGCGTAAGCATCTGCTCTTGTTCCCGGACCAATGGCAACAGATATTGTTCCGTCTGCTCGAGCAAGGTCTCCAATAGCAGTGGAGTAATTGCCTATTGCTTTACTCCAAAAGCCAATAGATGTTGAATTCGAGCCGGTAGCAGATGAATGGAAACCCATTGCAGTGGAGTAATCCCCATCTGCCGTAGTTGAAGCTCCTGTTGCCAAAGAGTAATCTCCGGTAGCTTGTGTAGTTCTTCCAATTGTAGTTGAGTATGCTCCCGATGCTATTGATTCACGAGCTAATGATACAGCATAATTACCTGTTGCATGACTTTCGCTACCTAATGCAATTGATGCAAAAGCCGAGGCAGTACTAAAACTACCTAAAGCAACTGAACCCTGTCCGGATGCTGTATTATTATCACCGATTGCTATTGAGCCATATCCGCTTGCTACTACATTGTTTCCAATAGCAGTGGAATAGAAACCTATATTATTTTTATTCCATTCATCAGCAGTTGCTCTTCCGGCACGGAAAGCTGCTTTGCTCGGATACCATAATAAGCGAGTTGCACTTGTGTGTGTCGGTGGGTCAGATGGATTAGTTGCTTCTAAATTACCCTCGAAAAGAACATTTCCGCCGGAAAGATTAGTACCAATTATGTGAAGCAATGATTTTGGGTTTTCAGTTCCAATTCCTACTTTTCCGCTTTTTAAAACTGTCATAGCATTGCTCGGTGCAAAATCGCCCATCCCATTTCCAATTACAAATAACCTGTCGTTTTCACTCCAGCCGTAAGCATTTATGGGCACATATTCAGTATTGAATGAACCTAAAGCCATTTCATAGCCTGAATAAGCAGTAGTGTTTTTTCCCATTGCTAATGAAAAATCACCTTTTGCATGCGTTTCATAACCCATACTAAATGAATAATCACCGGATGCTTTAGTATGTGACCCTGTGGCAGTTGCTGTTATACCGGATGCAATAGTATTACTGCCAAAAGCAGTAGCTATATTTCCTGATGCAAATGTCAGGCTTCCTAATGAAGTAGAAGCGTATCCTGACGCAACTGTAGAAGAGCCCAAAGCGACAGCCATATAATTGCTTGCAATAGTGTTACTACCCATTGATATTGAAGATACACCAATATTATTAATATCCCATTGATTTGATTCTACTATACCCGCCCTAAAGGCACCTTTATCAGGATACCACATCATACGTGTGCCTCCACCTTCGGCTGGCGGGTTACCGGGTGACGATGGTTTATATTGCCCTTCAAATAACACATTACCTTCGCCTGTACCTGAGCCGCTTGTATGGAGAAGGGCATTGGGAGCAGTGGTTCCAATTCCTACATTGCCTGATCTGCCAATATTTGCTGTTTCATTTGCTGTGCCCGACCAAGTAGGATCTGTTTCATTGGCAGATTCTGCCATTTTAGAATGTAATGAATATGGTACTGAATTTAGTTTTATTCTTGGAAGTGGCGTACCACTGTCAACCGTAATTTCAAACCAGTATTCATCAGCGAAATTTACACTAAAAGGCATAAAGCTCCCAAGTGTAAGATTAACAAGTCCGTCTGCAATTACTACATTGCTGTGAGTCTCGCTCCAAAGTGCGGAACCACCCGAAGAGACATCGTATAACTTGACAGTCAGGCTATATGTGCCTGATAGATTTTTAGCATCGGCATCCTGCAAAATTCCTTGCCAGCTTATGGTTTGGGGAATTTGAGAATAAGCGGAAACAATACTTATTAGTATTACTGCGAGTAAAGTAAATTTTTTCATACCAAAACTCCCTAATTGAAAATTCTGAAATCAAAGAACATCTTCTTGATTTTAAAATAAACCAAGTATCATATAAAAATAATAAATTTTGGGATATAATTATGAAATTATTTCATTAAATTAATGATATACCTCATATTGAAGTGACATTTTATTACTTAGATGATGCTATGTAAAACTATTATAATTATTAGGTTTAAATAAATAATCAAAACAAATCCTCCAGACACAACTCTGCATCGGGCATATAAATTACTTCCGGTATGAGTTGTTGAAAGATTACTTCACTCTCAAAAATTTCATCATAAGTCTTGAGTTGCTGATTGTGTTGTTGTCAAACATTGGTATATAAGTAATATATGAATTATGATTTGTAATCATAAAAAAATTTCTCTTTGTTAGTTCTGTTATACAAATTTTAATGTTTATTTTTGAAAAAATTTCGTCTTTAGATTATTTTTATTACCCACCAAACATCATTGTTTTTTTTTGCTGAATATCATGAATTTAATATTTGATTTGAGGCAGTATTTTATACTTTTTTTTGCTAGAAATGAAAAGGGTTTCCTTGTGGAAACCCTTTCTTCATGAATTTATTATTTGATAAATATCAATGTTTGTGGATATGTTTGTGCATAATTCTGCGGGATTCGATATACTTTTCTTCGTCAGGCATTGCCATTAGTCGTTTATTAAGATTTCTGTCATTTTCCTTTTGAAGAACTTCAGCAATATAGTCAATAACTGCAGCAGGGAATATATTTTGTCTTTCGAATAAAATTCTATGCTGAAGCAGCATTTCAGATGATTCGACGCAACTTGTAGCAAGTTCGGCGAGTTCGTGTATGTTCGGATTGTTGTGTATATTTGTATCAACATAACTGCTTTCTGTCAGTTTTAGAGCATCTTCGGGATTAGTTAAGCCCCACTCTGTCGCCATAGTAATTCCTGCAAGCAGCAAATGAGCGTTGGCGCTACCGTCCGGCGACCTTAATTCAACGGTTTGAAGGCTTTCATCATGAACAAGTGGATCTTTTTGTTGCGGATTTACTTGCATAGCGAGATTTTTGTGTTTAGTCCACGCTAAGGGTACGCGTATAAGTGCACTACGGTTTGATTCGCTCCAGCATACTTTAGTTGGTGCTTCATGATGAGGGACAAGCCTTAAGTAAGATGATGAGCACATATTTCCGAAAGCTGTAAGCGAAGGAGCATAATAGCATAAACCGCCAATAAGTTGCTTTGCTTCTGCTGAAAGTTCACCCAATTCGTCCGTCATAATATTTTTACCGTTGCGCATTAGAGCATTATGGAAATGTAGACCGTTTCCGGCATGTTCGAAATCAATTTTTGGGAAGAAAGTAGCTACAAATCCGTGTTTGTATGCAACATTTCTAACCAGCCAGCTTGCCAGCACCATAATATCTGCAGTTTCATCAATCGGGGTTGGTGAAAATTCAAGTTCCACTTGTTCTGCGGTTTTGCCTTTAAGTTCAGAATAATCACTTTCAACAGATTGAATATAACCCACTTCGCTATGAGCATATTTTATATTGCCGGTAATTTGAGACATATAAGTCATCATTTCGTTGAGTATATCACCTGTTTTAACGAATGGAGAAGCTGCGTGATAGCCTCTCTGTTTTGGCAATGAATAAGTCTGATTTGCAATGTTGCCGATTAAATAAAATTCGAGCTCACCAAGTGAAAATAATTCTAATCCTGTCTTCTCCGTTAGCGAACTTGAGGCACGGGATAAAATATTATCAGGTGTAAATATTGCAGGTTTGCCGGTTCTGTCCATAAATCTGCAAATTATATTTAAGCTCTTTGTATCAAATGGGTTAAGAAATGCTGTTTTATATATCGGAACGACATATAAATCTGACTTGCCGGCATCAACCATACCCTTGAAGAGTGAAGAACCATCGCAGCGTTCACCTTCGGCTAAGATTAATTCTGCCTGGCGACGACTTGTGATTGGGATTTTTAGTTCTTTTATTTTTCCGTCAATTCCGGTATAGTTGAATGTAATACGTTCTAACTGTTTTTCCAATATTACTTTAATCAGGTCTTCCCGGGTCCAATCATTTTTTGGTTTTCCTGTCAGCCTGATAATCGGGCTTTCAAGTGCGAAATGTTCAATTTTCTGAGTCATAAAATCTCCGTTTATTGTTATTATTTTCCTAAATTAATTTTAGATTAATACATTTTAAGTAAAATTTAAGTGTTGCACTTTCACAATATTCAAAGATAATAAAACATAAGCATATTAAAAAACTTAGAGTTAATTTTTACGTTTTTTTTCAAATAATTTCAATATATTTGCATATTGTAAATAGTCAGGAATATAAAAATGAATTCTTTAGTGAAGAAGTATCGTATTATGAAAAATATTGGAATAACTCTGACATCAATATTCGGAGCGTTATTCATATTCGGCTTTTTAGGTGCAGCAACCATGGTTGGTGGGGCTAATATTTTGTTGGGTTCACTTATTTTATTCGGTCCGCCGCTTGCAATCGGATTGTATTTATTGATTGCAGGGAACAAAAAACTAAAAAAAAGCCAACTTAATGACCGAGAAAACCTCGTACTTACTATGGCAGCACAAAACAATGGCATATTAACTCAAGCAGGGCTTGCTAAGGGTACAGTTCTTACTATAGCTGATTCAGGCTTTTTGCTAAGTGAAATGGTTACAAAAGGCATCGCTTCGGTAGAAGTTGATGATAATGGAGTAATTGAATATCATTTCCAAAGCTTGAAGAGATAATGAAATTAATTATTAATTTACAGTAACTTATAATAGGTATTATACACATAAAATTATTCATGGCATATTAGTGGAATACGCTTCTGATTATGTGAAATATAGATAATCTTTATTCGTGAAACAAAAATATAACTACTTAAGTGCATTGTAATGAAAAGTTTAGTATTAAATATTCCTGATAATGTTGATTTGGAGATAACTGAAACTGATTTGCAGATGCTCGGCTTCCGAATGTACTTTTCAAATTGAAAATTAACAATTAACAATTGAAAATGAAATCAAATAAAAATATATTGCTTATAATTACTAATAATTGTCAATTTTCAATTATCCATTGTCAATTTGGAACGTGGAGCGCCTTCCCTGCACAGACGCCTTACCACTATGCGTACAACTCACCCCTCACCTACCGTGACCCAAGTGGACTTGCGCCTGAGAAGGAGAAGGAAAGAGAGGAGTTGCTGAGTTGGGAGACTAACTGGGCTGAATTATATCCTTTATATGCAGCTTTGTATGAAGAGAGTGAAAGAAGATCAAATCAGGGAATGACTAACGCAGATGGTAGTCGGATGGTGAATCTGATTGAAGAATCAGGTGGTTATGGTTTTTCAAGATATAAGCCCGATAGAACAGGATGTGCATCCGGTGCTGCTAATGGGCAAGAAACCAAGAAGGGACAAGCAATGTATTTAAGTGATATTCTCATTGGATTTACTGGTCTCAATATTACTGATGGTAAAACTTGGTCAAAAATGGATAAAGCCCAGAAAGAAACCGCACTTTCATCTGCCAATAATCTATTGCGATACTTGCAAAAACAATCTGGCTTTGAATGGTCTTATTCAATTTTTGAAGTAATGAATGAAGACGGTACTACAAGCATTATTGCCTCCAACTTTAAAACTGATGGGGAATCAAATAGTGTAATGCCTGATTTTCAGTATAAGGGAAATGGTAATCTTGTTAATGTTTGGGGATTTGGACATTCACATCCATGGAATTCTCCTCATTCTGCCCCAGATTTAGGGTATATGGCAGAAAGCAATCACAGAAAAGATGGGTTTATTATGGTAGTTGTATCTCCAGACTACAATGATTACTTAGAAGTAGTTAATAATAATTTGCTTTCAGAAAGCTGGATAGATGTAAAAGGTAACTATGGGAAGGAAATAGCGAAACAATACATTAATTTTATGATTAATAATCAAGGTAATGAATGGACAGATGTGTTTTTAATGGATAGAGATACAGAACAATGCATAAGTTGTGGGCTTCATTTTCAAAGATTTACTCCTAGGGTAATGAGAAGGAGATGATAACCATGTTATTCAGGATATTTTATTTTTTAAAAATTAAAATGAGGAATTTATGAAAGTTTTTGTTTGTGTTTGCTGTTTGTTATTTAGTCAAATATGCTTTGCTTATAACGATGAGTTTGAGCCCTATTTCTTTAGAAATAATTTTAATGATGATATTCATGAGAATACAAGTTTTTTCAAGTTATTTGGATTAGATAATAGATTTAGGGATGTCAGAATTGAAGTACTTAAAGATTTAAATACTTGTCATTATAAGGGAAAGAGTCTTGAATATATTTTAAAGGATTTATCAAAAAAATATAAATTTTTAGATGGAATGGCATTCAATGGTGTACTTGGGCTTGATCAAATTGATTTCTCATATCGTACCCATTTTATTTTCACTTTAAAGTTTAATGATTCACTAAGTTTAGGGGTTGTTGGTATGCTCGCAAAATCTGAAAGGTTTTATGAAGAATCAGATTCTACAGCTTTTAATCGAATTCTTGATATTGACAAATACATTTTGCTACCTACAATACAGAATATGAGAGATACCTATCATAGTATTATTGAGAGAATGAAAGCAAACAATAGTCCAATGTTAAAAGAACAACTTGATGAAATATTAAGAGATTTTCCGAAGGTAGCAAAGTAATAATTCATTACAGGACTTACTCACGATGAGTCTTTCACTCCAGACAAATGGACTTGGGGCTATAAATATAATCATGCCGGAGTGCGTGAGCAGAAGCGTTTGCTTACCAGTCCGCATTGGGATGGTGAGTAGTATCAATGAATATCAATAATGCAATATAGATTGTTAAATTACGTAAATCTTTTTATTTGAGAGGTGTTATGCCGGAAGTATTTAGAGTTGAAGGATTCGTTTTTTTCTTTTATGCAAATGAAGGAAATGAACCAATACATATTCATGTAAGGAAGGCAGGCGGCTATGCAAAATTTTGGATTATGCCTGTAGAGCTTGATTCTTCAAAGGGCTTTAAATCATCCGACTTGATGAAAGCTGAAAAGTTGATTAATGAAAATATTGAGAAGATTAAGGAGAAATGGTATAATGTATTTGGATATTAAATATGATGTTCAAGCTGAAAATGTTTTTGTTGATAACAGAATTATATGTATTAAACTAGCGAATAATTCCGAATTCAGATTTCCTGCTGAAAATAACAAGAAGTTAGCAAAAGCAACCGATAAGCAGTTATCAAATGTTGAATTAATCTGCGACGGCACCGGACTTCATTGGGAAGACCTTGATGAAGACCTGTCCATAAGCGGCATTTTAGATGGTAGATTTGGGTGAAAATCATAAGTGCTCATTAACAATTGTAAACAAGATATTATCAGATTTGCAGATGATGGGCTACAGAATGTACTTTTCAAATTGAAAATTAACAATTGACAATTGAAAATGAAATCAATTAAAAATATATTGTATATCATAACAAATAATTGTCAAATGTCAATTATCAATTGTCAATTTATTCGCCACTATGCGTATAACTCACCTCTGACTTATCACGATCCGAGCATTAGCATGATATAATAAAATATATTACAAGTTATTTCTTCATTGTCAGATATTAAATAATTTAGGATTGAATATGATTTCTGATAAATTAAGTCATAAAGAAGCGGCTATTAAATTGATTTCTGAAGCTCCAGGTGATGCTACAATTGAGGATATAATGTATCTTTTGTATCTGCAACAGAAGGTTAACAGTGGTTTAGATGATTTCAAAAACGGTAAAACTTTTAGTCAGCAAGAAGTTGAAGCGGAATTTGAATAATGTTTCAAGTAATCTGGTCAAATACGGCGCTTCAGGATTTAAGAGCAATTCGCAAATTCATTGCTATGGACTCAGACCATTACTCGAAATTATTTGCTGAAAAAATTGTTAAATCAGTAAAAAGATTGGAATTATTCCCGGAAAGCGGTAGAAAATCAACAGAGTTTTCATATCTTGGATTTCGTGAAATTTTGATTACCCCATATAAGGTTATATATCATCTTGATGATAATATCGTTAAAATTTTATCAATTGTACATTGTAAACGTGATATATGAAATAGATAATGATACCTCATTTATACTCTGTTATGGACAAATGCTTCACCACACCTGACCTATTGTGGTCTGCCTTCCCTGCATAAACGCCTTACCATTATGCGTACAACTCACCACTGACTTATCGTGATCCGAGTGGGTTAACAAAAAATAATTAGTTGTTTATCCATAAAATACTTAATATGAAAGAGCGTTATATTTTTATATTATATTACAGGTGATTTTATGATTTTAAAAGATGATTTGGTTGAATTTGCAGAAACACTCCCACAGGAGATAGAACTTGATGACATTTTAGATTCAATAATACTTTTGAATAAAATAGAAAACGGTATCAGCCAAGTTGAAAATGGCGAAGCTTACTCTTTAGAAGAAGTTAAGGAAATTGTATCTAAATGGTAACGATTGAATTTTCAAAGCAATCATTAAATGACTTAGAAGCCATTTTTGATTTTATCTCCAAAGATTCATTAAAGTATGCCAAATATCAGATAGATGTACTCATAAATCAAACGGAGTTAATTTCTGAATTTCCATTAATAGGGCATAAAATTCCTGAAAAGAATGACGAGTCAATAAGAGAAATTGTTAAAGGTAATTTTAGAATTATATATAAGATTCATCATAGCAAAATAAGTATCCTTACTTTCCACCATGTAAAAAAACAACTCAATATTTAAGCTTTGAAACCTTCATTCTGTGATACTTTGTGGACTTCCGGTAGCACTATGAGCCGTGACAACTTCGATGGCAGTACGTATGATTCTGAATCTGATTTGCAGATGCTCGGTTTCCGTATGTACGATAGCGCAAGAGGGTTCGATTTTATATTATAGTGTTCATTTATTATATTTTTCAAATGACTACAGAATATTTTTCTGTCAAAAAAATATAAAATATAATTTCCATTTTCAAATAATTTTATAATTTCATCTAATTTACAGTATTTTTTTTGTATTTTTAAATTTGAAAAGTAGTGTAGTTTAATTATTAAATATCGCAAATGAATATTTTAAAATACCAATTGACATATATTTGTTTAATTTTTATATTATGCAGTTGCATTTCATTTAGCCAAAACGCTATATTTGGCAATGAAAATTTTGCTTTGCACCCAAAAGCAGGTTTGATGAGCAATCATTATACTTCAGACTACAGTAGCTTTCAGGGAAGCGTGGACTGTGGGATTTTCACTCACGGCAAAGGCTTAGGTTGGACAGGTGGTCTTTTTGTTGAAAAAGACTTTGGAGGTAGTATTCAGCTTGGATTAGGTGCTTTCTATGCTGATAGAAGCGGTGTTTCGACTTTAAACAATACTTATCAGTCCCGTGACCAGAATACGGGCAGAACTACATTTGTTACACTTGAGAATAGAATGGACGCAGTGGTTTCATATTTGGAATTTAGCCCTGAAGCAAGAATAGTTCTTACTCCAAAATTTATCAATGGTCCTTTAAGATTCCTGACCGGCATTCGAGTTGGGATACCAATTGGAAGTGATTTTAATCAGTCTGAAAGTATTGTATCTCCTGCTAATGCAACTTTTGTAAATGCCGGCGGCATTAGAACAACCAGCCGACCTATGGCTTCCGGAAATATAAATGATATGACTACTCAATTCGGAATTAGTGCAGGTTTGGAGAATATGTTGAAAATTGGCAATCATAATTTTCTTACTCAGCAGATTGTTTTTGATTACAATTTGAATAATATGATCTCAAATGTTGATTGGAAAGCTCTTGCAGTCAGATTTGAATTAGGTTTGAGATTCAGCTTCCAGAAAAAGGTTGAAAAAGTCGAAATCCCTGAAATCAAGCCGGAGCCTGAACCGGAGCCTGAAATTGCTGTGATTGAAGAAGCTCCAAAACCACTTCCATACTTGAATTTTGAATCAGCTGTCAGCTCAGACACCAAACTTGAAACCGGTAATGAACTTCTTGCAACATTACCACTTGTAAACTGTATATTTTTTGATGAAAATTCATCAGATATTCCAAAATATTATAATTTGTCAAGCCAGTCTGTTATTGATATGTACAAAGGTGATGCAGTAAATTATCACAAGAATATTCTACCGGTCATCGCGAAAATTGTCAAAGAGAATCCAAACTCGAGGATTATGCTTGAAGGTGCGACCAGCGGCAAGCAAAATGAGCCTAAAGGTCTTGAACTTTCAAAAGCAAGAGCTGAAGCTGTGAAAAATGCTTTGATTGATTTGGGAGTTCCTGAGCAGGTGATTTCATTCAGAGCCCTCCAAAGCCCGAGATACCCTTCAAATCAGCAATATCCTGAAGGCATTGAGGAAAATCGCAGAGTTGATATTATTGTAACCAATGCACCTCTTCAGGAGTATGTCAGTCTCCAGAATTATGCCGAAATTAGCGGTGTGGTAGGGCTGAATCTGGATTTCGGCAATTATCCGCCAGAAACAAAAGCGATGGTAGGTGTTAATGATACAAAGCTTACATATGATAAGCCCGGAAAATACAGAATTCCTTTCAGAAAGCGTCTTTCAGATGATGTAGAGGAATTTGGTATTCTTACATCTATAAATGTTGAAGGCAACGAATTGAAGGAAGCCCATAATATTAAGCTGAATGAAATCGAAAAGGAAGTTGTTGAGCTTTCGCTCAAAAATTTTGAGGCGTTGTTAAGGTTTAATTACAATAGCAGCGACCTTACAGACGAAAACAAGACTCTTCTTCGCCAGTTAGTTGAAAAATTGCCTGACGGCTCGACAATTTTAATTATTGGTAGTGCAGATATGCTTGGTACAGCTGAGCACAATCAGCAATTAGCAGGCGACAGGGCAAGAAAAACAGAAAACTTTATAAAAGGTATCGCAGGCTCGAGAATTAATATTGAAACTACGACAAACCTTGATAAATTCTCAGATGCAACTTCTCAGGGCAGATTTCTGAATCGTTCAATAAAAATAAGGGTTAAATAACTATGAATAGAAGTGTTCAATCAATATATCCACCACCTAGCTATCACTGGGTTGGTAATGGTTTTAGAGTACATAATTTTTTCCCGAGTAATTCCGATATAGGCATTTATCGTATGAGTCCTTGGTTTTTGATGGATTATGGAAGCAAGTTCGACTTTCCGCCCGGTAAAGAACCTAGGGGTGTTGATGTACATCCTCACAGAGGAATCGAGACTGTTACAATTGCCTATCATGGAAAGGTTGCTCACCACGATAGTGCCGGCAATGGTGGTGTAATAGGTGAGGGTGATGTACAGTGGATGACTGCAGGCGGTGGTATCCTGCATAAGGAGTATCACGAAGAGGAGTTCAACAAAAAGGGTGGTACTTTTCAAATGGTACAACTTTGGACAAATTTGCCCAAAAAATACAAAATGACAGAACCGAAATATCAGGAACTTACATTTGCGCAAGGTAAGAAATATCAAATTCCAAACGATGGTGGTTATGTACATGTTGTTGCTGGTGAGTATGAGGGCATTCAGGGCAATGCAGAGACTTTTGTTCCAACTTCATTTTTTGATGCTCATATTAAATCAGGGAATGAACTTCTGTTTAGTTTTCCAAAGAATCACAACACAGGATTGCTTGTCATCGAGGGTAATGTAACAATTAACGGCAAGGACGAAGTTCCGGCAGACCATTTCGTACTTATGTCTAATGATGGAAGTGATTTTACTGTCAAAGCTGATGGCGATGCAATTGTATTAATTCTCAGCGGCGAGCCTATTGAAGAAACGATAGTTCCTTATGGTCCTTTTGTTATGAATACTAAAGAGGAAATTCAGCAGGCTTACGAAGACTATCGAAGTGGCAAGTTCGGGCATCTGGATTAATTTTAAAAGCAAAATTAAAATTGTTGAGCGAAGTTGAAATTATCTTATTTTTTATTTTCAGCTTCGCTCAAATTTTATATGCTACCAGATTATTTATCAGAATTTACCGAACTTGAACATAACATTACCTGAAAAACCGCTCAGGTCTTTATTTTCGGTATTTGGTAATTGCAGTCCGGAAATAAATCTGTAACTTGCACTGACTTCCATTCTCATAAATTTCAGTAAATTTAGTTCAGCACCAATTTGTGGCTCAGCAATGAAAAAGGCTGACCTTTCGAATGTTTTGAGGTGGTCATCAAATTCGCCTACATTGTGCATATAAGCAGATGTGTACATAGCGCCGCCTGCACCAATTAAAACTCCTGCAGTAATATGAACAATCTTGTTTGGCTCTACAATAAACCCAAGATGCAAGCCACCGTAACCCATTCTAAGGTATGCATTAGTATCTGATGTTCTATCCCAAATATTTGGAGATACATAATAATCATCAACAGGATGACTTGTTACAAGACCATAACCGCCAACACCGACAGTAAAGACACTGTTCACAATTATTCCTGCTCGTCCACCGACCAAAACTCCAAAGTCATTATTAAAGTTGGTGAATTTTACTTCAGGACCACCATATCCGCCAAATTCGATGTCACCATTTCCGAAAAGGGTTTCCGGTTCTTCAGCCTGCGCAAATAATGATGTTGTGAATAATAATGCTAAAGTTGATAGTGCTGCAAATAATTTTTTCATAATTTTAAAACTCTATATATTGTGATAAAAATAACTTAATACATTGTTAATACGTTGTTAATTTTTATAAGTTTCATTTTTAAATGACAATATTTTAAAAATAATATCGTTAATTAATAAAAATATTTTTAAACAAAACAAAGTTAAGGAAAATTATGAAACAAGTTATTTTAGATGCATTAAACAAGCAAATTCAGAGAGAGATGTATTCATCAAACTTATATCTGGCAATGTCAGCTTATTATGCTTCACAGAATCTTAGTGGCTTTGCAAAATGGATGGAACTTCAGGCAAAAGAAGAAATGATGCACGCTATGAAATTCTTCCAGTACATTCTTCAGCGTGGTGGTAAACCCGTTATAATGGAAATTGCTGCACCAAAATTGGATTGGGAATCTCCGCTTAATGCTTTTGAAGATGCTTATCATCATGAAACACTTGTTACAGGTTGGATTAATGATTTAGTTGAGCTTGCAAAAGCCGAAAGAGACTTCGCAACAGACAATCTTCTTCAGTGGTTTATTGCCGAGCAAGTAGAAGAAGAAGCTACTGCAATCGAAATCGTTGAAAAGCTCAAAATGATTGGAAACAATCCACACGGTATTTTCATGATGGACACTAATCTTGGTGGTCGTGCTGCTACACCACAAGCTGAATAAACCAACGGTTTAATTTGATTTGTATCAAAAGGCTGTATCTAATTTAAGACACAGCCTTTTTTTCATTAAGAATTTTTGTGGCTTTACTTATACCACCGTAATTGACCGCATTAACGTATCCCATTTCCCTGATTGTTCTCAATGCAACTGATGATCTGTTGCCACTTCTGCAGTAAAGTGCTATTGGTGCATTTTTGTCTTTTGTAATTTTTGGCAATTCCTGTGATATTAAATTGTAAGGAATTAGAACCGCATTTTCAATATGACCGGAATCATATTCTGTTTTGGAACGGTTGTCAATTATTATCAAATCAGATTTGTTATATTCTTCATGCATAATCAGATCTTTGCTCTTGCCAAATCCGGAAATTATATCCATAAGTGTTTTTATAATATTATTCATTAGAAATTATAATCCTCAGCAATGTTTTTTTGTTTAATTTTATAAAATTTGTCTAAATTCACTTGCATATATTCTAAAGCATCATTTTTTGGTGTATTCCTGAAATCTATAATGAAACCGTTTTCGTTTTGCATATCAATCCATTTGTGTATGAGAGTAAGTTCATATTTATCTATTTCGTTTAATAGTAAATTCCCATTTGAATAAATCTTACTCATAAGTTTAGCCAGGGGCTTTGTTGAAGCCATTCTTCCGAGCCCTTCGATTGCTATCAGCTTGCCACCCTTTACAAAATATATATCAGCTAAGTTCATTCTGTCTTCCGGATAATTGACGTAAATAAAATCTGAAGGAAGTTTGCTAATATAATCTTCTTTTTCACTATCTTGAAATAATTCAGAATAATTCTGCCCTGAACTGGAAAATTTCTCCCTCATAATAAGTGTGCTAAGCTCAGAATCAGCAGTCTGCCAATCAATTCGGTAAAGGTTACTCATACCTTCAAAAATCTTCTTTGAAGTGAAATGATAGGAATTGATAATTGAATCCGCTTTGCTGTTTAGATTGTAAGCATAGTCACGGTAAATTATTCTACCATTTTTGTCGTAAAAATTTAGAATTCCGGGAAAATAAGGAATTTCAGATATTACATCCTGAAACTTTGCAGAAACAGAATTAGGAATTTTATAGTAACTTACTGCCTTGTTCTGAAATTGCAGAAGTTCGCTTAGATTAGAGATATTATGCTCGCTTTCGGCGATACGCAGCAGCTCTATTAGGATATGTGCAGTAGCTCGGGCATCAATCAACGCGCGATGGCGATTTTTTAGTTTTACACCGAAATATGCTGCTAAATCACCAACATTTTTTTTAATATCACGCGGAAGTAGCTTTCTTGCAAGTTTCAGTGTGCAAAGCTGAGGGTAATCAAAGCTAATAGAACCGCGTTTGAAGAATGAACCTACGAATCCATAATCGAATGAAACGTTATGAGCAACAAAAACAGGATTTTTTATTTGAAAAAGTGACCTTACTCTATCAATGATTTCAGATTCGTCGGGAGCAACTGAAACCATAGCTTGAGAGATTCCGGTCATTCTGGCTACATAAGACGGGATTTGCTGATATGGATTCATCAAAGATGAGTATGATGACATAATATTGCCGTTTCTAACTGTAACGCAGGCAATTTCTGTCATACGGTTTTTCACATTATGCGAACCCGTAGTCTCGACATCTGTCACTATATATGATGCATCCCAAATACTAATCATAAACTTTTCTGTGTGAAATATGTTAAATAGTGTGTAATAAGTCTGACAGTGTTAAATTTTCTGAAAAGTGAATAGTAGCCAATCCTGCTGATTTTGCCCCATCAATATTTACAATAGAATCATCAATAAATAAGGTTTCTGAAGCATTTGATTGAATAGTTTTCAGAGTATAGTTATAAATTTCTACATCAGGTTTCCTCATTCCGGTATTATGTGAGAATATAACATAATCAAAAAGGCTAAGAACTCCTTTACATTCATCATTGAAGTAGTTGTGATGGATTTCATTCGTATTGCTGAGCAAAGCTAATTTATACTTATATTTAAGCGACTCAACAAAATCGTAAGATTCTGCTTTAAGTCCAAGCAGCATTGCATTCCAGGCATTATCAATGGCATCATCATTTGCTGAAATTTTGTATTCATATCTCAAAAAATCTCGAAATTCCTCGGATGAAATATTACCTTTTTCATATTCTCCGGGTAGCTCCAATATCTTAAGATGGGGGAGATTACTCAGAATATCCGGTTGCGATGATAATTCTGCCAGTCTACGTGTTGCCGCAAAATAATCTATATTATACAAAACCCCGCCAAAATCAAAAATAATTGTATTTAAACTCATAATAATATAATAATTAAAAAGATAATTATAAAGACGTTTATTCTATTCTTTTCATACGTGCCATATAAAATCCATCGGTTCCGTGTATATGCGGCATAAGTGAAACGCTGTAATCATCAGGCTTCATGCCAATAGGACTTATACCCTGCTCATTCAGAACATCGTACAAATTGTCTGTAACAAAATCAAGATTACTTTCCAAAAATTTAGTAACAGTTTCCTGGTTTTCAGTTGTAACCAGAGAGCATGTTGCATAAACCATTATACCACCGGGTTTTAAAAGCTTAGAATATGCTTCAAGTATTTGTAATTGTCTTGTTTGCATTTTTTCGGCTAATTTTTGAGTAACTCTTAGTTTTTTAAGAGGGTCACGTCTTGCTGTACCAAGTCCTGTGCAAGGAGCATCAATCAATATATAATCAAACATCATTCCACCGAACAAATTAGTTAAATGATTGATATGCATAGTTTTGGCATGTTTGATATTAATATCTCTACGATTATATCTTCTTAATCTCTTTGCAAATTCTTTTATTCGTAAGTATTCGGCATCAGAAGCAGTTATCTGAGCAAGTGGGTTAATCGAAGCAATATGCAGTGTCTTACCGCCGGCTCCTGCACAGGCATCAAGAACAGTAGATACTCCCTTTGGTGCCAAGGCATAAGCTATTAGCTGGCTGCCTTCATCCTGAATTTCAATCATACCATTTTTGTATTCATCTGTGTCATCAAGCTTCGCTCTTTTATCTAATATTATGCAATCAGGAATCATTTGAGACTTATGATATGGTATAGCTTTAATATCAAGCATACTGTGTATTTTATCTTCAAATCCTTTTTCTGTTAGACGCAGACAGACTTTAGCGGGCAGTACAAGAGATTTTGCAAGCTCTGATGGGTCATAGCCCTGATTGTGAACATTTTCCAAAATCCATGGGGCACATGAGTAAAAATTTGATATAATATCATAGTATTCAGGTAATTTGAATATATTTAATGATTTTGCTAATTCATTCACAACATAATCTGTATTTGTTATCCAATTAGTTACATCATCTATCGTCAACTCAAAATTATTCAACATTAATTCTGTAATTAGTTCTTTGATAATAATATTTTTATTCGGGTAAATTAAACTTAGAAGTTTTTGAGCTGAATAACCGGTGTCAATGTAGTCTGAATCAGATATTAACAGCGTATTAAGAATCATAGATACACTTGAGTTCGGATTTTCAATTTGAATCGGTTTGTTGCAATTTTCCAGAAGTGTAAGATTTCGTAGAGATGCAAACACAGTCTCAGAGATGAATTTGCGCTCTTTGCTACCTATAAATTTCTTTTCCCTAAGTATTTTGGAAACAATCTGGTCTGTGGGTTGTGAAGACTTGATTGCAACCTTCAATATTTCAGCAGTAGTATTTATTAAGTTTGATATAATCATTATTTATTTCGTAATTTATTCGATAAAATATCCTCAAAAATACTAATTATTTGATAAAATTTGTTCAAAAAGTAAGAAAAAAGCAAATTTTATTTGTATATCTAAAAAAAAGCAATTATTTTTAAACTGCAGTTTAAAGAAGAAGTTTTTTTACTTATGAAAATTTACAAAATTTATGATATTGGAAGATGATTTTAGTAATACGACCTGTATGGGAAGTGTTGAAGTCATCTTTTTTGCGTTATAATGATATTTATAAGTTTGTAAATGTATGATTATAAATGTATTAAGGAAATATTCGATATACATAAGATTAAGAAATATCAGCTGAATTAATATGTTCAGGGATTTGACGAACTATCATTTTATTACTCAAATGACGTTTGTGGAAATTTCTTTTTTGATTATTTGGATATTTTGTTGTAATTTAGTTTGCTTGAATGGTGCAATTTTTAAAAAAGTATAAAATTGTACCCAATTTAGTAATATTGGCATATTTTTTGCATTGTGTTCTTTGTTGAAATAGACAGAAAGAAAATTATTTTTGATATATTTAGTTATTTAGGAGTTTTGTATGAAGAAATCGTTAACTTCGCTGGTGGTACTAGTAGCAGTTGCTATACTGACAACAGTAGGCTCGATTGCTCAGGATACCAAGCTTGTTAAGTCGGTAGTTGGTGCCGGGGGGACAGTAGTTTCCCAAAATAACACCGAATACTTTCTTAATGGAGTTACAGGTCAGGCTGTAATCGAAACAAAGTCTGATCAAACACCGGGATCCGGTTCTTATGACCTTAACCAAGGTTTTTGGATTCCAAAAGGTAAAGACGGTACAAGTGTAAATGAAGAACTTTTTGTTAGCAATAACAAAATCTTCAATTATCCAAACCCGGTTAGAAATTCAACTACTATTGAATACAATCTTGACCATTCTGCTTATGTAACGCTCAGGATTTATGATATGGTTGGTAATGAAATTCGTGTAGTGCAGGATGGCTTTCAGTCAGCCGGCAGTCAGAGAGTTGAGTGGAATGCAAAAAATGAGTCAGGCATTGATGTAGGTGCCGGTACTTATTTATATGAGCTTCAGGTGCGTTCAGCAGCTGTAGCAGGTTCAGGATCATTCGACAGTTTCAATCTTCGCAACGTAATGGTTGTTGTAAGATAATTTTAAAGAAATCAAGTTTTTAAATAAATGTATATTTTGTGTAACAACATCCAGGAGTTATTGTAATGAAGAAATTGATTCTTCTCAGTATTGTCCTATTATCACTGTTGATTGCTCCGCTCAGCGAAGCTTTCGCTCAACAGAGACTCATCAATTATCAAGGTAACATCCTTAATCAACAGGATCAACCTTACGAAGGACCAGTCCAAATCACTTTTGAGTTATACTCAGCTGAATTTGGCGGTTCACAGCTTTGGAGTGAAATCCAAAACGTAACTATGAACAAAGGATACTTTAATGTATATCTTGGTTCCGTAACACCTTTCCCTGCTCGTTTTAATTTTAACCAGGATCTCTGGTTACAAGTAACAGTAGGTAAAGGTTCACCTTATCAAAGAACTATGCTTTCAATGGTTCCTTATTCAGGATTTTCAGACAGAGCTGCTGTTGCTGCTTTTGCTGAAGACATTGAAGATGGCTCAGTAACTTTGGTTAAATTAGCAGACGAAGTTATCAATATGGGTGGCGACCTTACCGGTCAGCTTCCAAACCCAAGATTGAGACCAGGTGCTATTTTGGAAAATATTCCTGATGGTTCAATCACTCAGGTTATGTTAAATCCAAATGTAACTACAAGACCTAGTGGTCTTGCAAGTGGCGACCTTACCGGTTCATATCCTGATCCGTTAATCGCTCCAGGCGCAGTTAAAACTGATCGTTTAGCTGATGGTGCTGTTACTAACGATAAAATCGCTGACTTTACTATTATGTATAACAAACTTCAGAACGCAAACGGTCCAATCGGTACTATCCTCGGATGGGACGGAACAAAATGGATTGAAACAAATGTTCCTGACTGGGAAAAAGGCAGAATTAAATCTGTTGTTGCCGGTGATGGTGCTTATGTTAATAATGTAACTGATTCTGAAGGTTTCCTTACTACTACAGTTGGTATTGCTGATGCCGGTGTAACTACTGCTAAAATTGCAAACCAAGCTGTAACTTATGGTAAATTCCAAAACGCAGTTGGTCCTGTTGGAACTATCCTTGGTTGGGATGGTACAAAATGGATTGAAACAGACGTCCCTACTTGGGAAGCTGATGCAGTAATTGGTAATGAAGTTTTAAACGCTACTCCTAACCGTGGTCTCGTAAGAGCTGGTGCCGGTACTGCAGCAAGCCCATTTACTTTAGGTATTGCTGAAAATGGCGTTCAAACTGATATGATTGCAAATCAGGCAGTAACATTAGACAAATTAGTTAATGGTACTCAAAATGGTCAAATAACTTGGTGGAATGCTGTAACTAACAGCTGGAACTTCTCAGGTGGTATGGCTCCTGTTGACAATCAAGTTGTTCGTTGGGTTGACAATGGCGTAACTCGTCAGCCAGTTTGGTCAACTGATGACGGTGTTGTTGGTAATGAAATCACTGACGTTATCGTTGGTGGCGGTCTCGAAAGAACCGGTATGGGTACTGAAGCTGATCCTTACTTAGTAGGTGTTGCTGTTGACGGTATCATCACTCCAATGATTGCTAACGATGCTGTAACTTATGAAAAATTACAAAATGCTGCAGGTCCTATTGGAACTATCTTAGGATGGAACGGCGGACATTGGATTGAAACAGATGTAGCTACTTGGGAAAAAGGTAAAGTAATGGCTGTTACTGCTGGTGCTGGAACTACAGTTACTAATACTACTGATGCTGAAGGCTTTATCACTGCTGAAGTTGGTATTGCTAACCAAGGCGTTACTAACGCTATGCTTGCTCCTGGTGCAGTTTCTTTAGACAAACTTGCTCCTGGCACTCAAATTGGTCAGATTATGTGGTGGGATAATGCTGCTAACCAGTGGAGATACTCTACAGGTGCTGCTCCTAACCAAGATCAGGTTATCAAATGGATTGATGCCGGCGGTTCATTAACTCCACAGTGGGCTAATGATGATATGACTATTCCTTTCGAAAAAACTATTACTGAACACGTTCAGACTTTATTCTCTCTTACTAATAATGGTAACAGTGATGTTATGTCATTAAACACTACCGGTGACGGTAATGGTTTAGTGATTACTCTTCCTGTTGACGAAGTTGGCAGCGGAAGCCCACTAATTCTTAACGGTGGCGGATTCGAACAACCTTCACTTCAAGTAAACAGAACTTCAAACTATGGTTATCCAGAAGGCGTTATTGCTGTTGATGCTGAAGTAAATACTTTAGATGCTGAAACTGCAGGTATTAAAGTTGACCTTACTATCAATGATGATGGTAACAATGCTTACGATGTAGATGGTATCCGTTCAAACTTAGTTGTTAATAACGGCGTTAACGGCGTTAATTACACAGGAGTTTGGGGTGATGCAACTTCAGACAACGGTAATGCAATTGGTGTTTGGGGTGATGCTGGTGGAATGAATGCTGGCATTAACTTTGGTTTACTCGGCGATGCTGAAAATGGCAATATTAATATTGGTGTTATGGGTGCTGCTAATGCAAATTCAATCGCTTTTGCTGAAGCTTTACCTGCCGGATTCACTTTTGGTGCTATTACTTTGAATGAAGGTGACGGCGCTTCTGACTTTGGTCTTTGGTCAAATGTTGGTGGTATGGCTACCGGTATTCAAACTGTCGCTGAAGATGGTTCTGCATTAGTTGCTTTAAATGCAAGCACAACTGAACCTACTATTTGGGGATTCAACCAAGATGAAGGTCCTGCATTATGGGCTGTAAGTGGTAATCCTGATGACTATACTGCAGTTGTTGAAAACTTCAACGCCGGTCGTGGTATGGCAGTATGGGGCGGTAAAGAAAACAATGAAAATGGTGGTTTCCCATTCTTACTTGATCCTGCTGATGATGATGATGCAGCATTAGTTGTATATAATTCTGAATCATTAAATGGTGCTACTTGGGCTACTGCAATTAAAACTTATGGTGATATCTGGGCTAACTCAGCAATCGGTGCAAGCCAAATTATTGGTCTTGACAGTGTTGTTGTTGGTAATCCTTTCGGATTATATGTTGCTCTTTATCCTCCTGCTTTCCCTGGTGCTCCTCTTGTAATCAATGGCGATGTTCAAATCGTTGGTGATTTATTGGTTGAAGATATTACTGCTGATGATATCGTTGCTACAAGCGTAACTGCTGACAATGGCGAATTCGATTTCTTAACAGTTAATGTTTTAGCTGATATGTTCCAAGCTGACATCTTAACTGCAAATATTGATGTTGCTAACGTAAATACTGCTAATATTAATAATGCAAATATCGTTGCTGCTGACATTGATGATGCAATCATCAACAATTCACTTGAAATCGGTGTTAATGCTGAATTAATCGCTGACCAAGGTGGTGTTCAGGGTGCCGGTAATATCGGTGATCTTTTAATCAGCAAAGGTCCTGGCGTTAATCCAGAATGGACTAACACTATTCCTTTACTTAATGTAATCAATCTTAACGTACTTAACGATGCTACAGTTGGTAATGACTTAACAGTTGGTAATGATGTTGCTATTGGTAATGACCTTGTGGTTGCTAATGATGCAAACATTCAGAACGACTTAGTAGTTGACAACGATTTATTAGTTGTTGGCGAATCTGTATTAGTTGGTGATGTTGAAGTTTTAGGTGATACTTACTTATTCCAAGATCTTGAAGTATGGGGTAACACTGAAGTTTTAGGCACTACTACTTTACAGGATATGTTGACTGTTAACGCTAATACTGCTCTTAATGGTGACTTAGCTGTTTCAGGTACTACAAACCTTAATGGTCCAACTAATGTAAACAATAACTTAGTTGTAACAGGTACTTCAGATTTAAGAAATACTATCTTCAACTCTTCAGCAAATAATGGTGGTGCTGTATTTGTTGGCGATTTATTCACTGTTGGTGCTTTTGCTACTAATTTAGGTGGTACTCTTACAGTTACTGGTGCTTCAACTCTTAATGGTGCTACTACTGTAAATAATAACTTTACTGTGACAGGCACTTCAAACCTTAACGGTCCTACAAATGTTAATAATAACTTAGTTGTAACAGGTACTTCAAACTTACAAGGTGCTGCTACTTTAGACAATACTTTGACAGTTGCTGGTGCTACTACACTTAATGGTGCTACTCAAGTTAACAATACTTTCACAGTTGGTGCATTCGCTACAAATCTTGGTGGCACACTTACTGTAGCCGGTGTTACTAACCTTAATGGTGCAACTAATGTAAACAATAACTTAGTTGTAACAGGTACTTCAAACTTACAAGGTGCTGCTACTTTAGACAACACTTTGACAGTTGCTGGTGCTACTACTCTTAATGGTACATTAACCGGTAATGATGAAGCTACATTTAATGATAATGTATTCTTCAATGGTTCTTTCGTTGAATTATCAAATGGTACACAAGTTGTTGCAGGAGCTACTCCTGGTAACATCGGTGAATTATTTGTATCACGTGGTGCTGCATTGTCTCCTGAATGGACAACTACAATACCTACTTTAACTGTTACAGGTTTATTAACAGCTCAGGATGTAGTTGTAAACAACGACGCTACAATTGGCAACGATTTGACAGTTAATAACGAAACATTCTTAAATAATAATGTTTATGTTGTTGGCGATGTTGATGTACAAGGTTTAGTTGCTACTGATGACTTATTTGTAGGTAACAATACTCAGTTAGTTGGTGATATTGATATGTTATCACCATTCAATCCTATAACAATTGATGCTCCTTCTATTGACCTTACAGGTGATATGAATGTTGACGGTGACTTAGATGTAACCGGAAACTCTACACTTGGCGGTACTTTAGCAGTTGCTGGTGCTACTACTGTAAATAATACTCTTAATGTAACTGGTGTTACTACACTTGAAAATAACTTAATCGTTGAAGGTACTACTGATCTTCAAAATAATATCTTCAACTCATCATTGAATAATGGTGGTGTTGTTCATATTCTTGATGATGCTCAGGTTACTGGTAACTTAGTTGTTACAGGTGGTCCCGGTCAAGGTTCTATTACCGGTATCAATTTACAGATTCAGCAAAATGCAACTATCAATCAGAACTTAACTGTAAACCAAAACGCTACTGTTGACCAAAATTTAACAGTTGGTGGTTTGACATCAGTTAACGATATAAATATTACCGGCGACATTGTTAATCCAACAATTGGTCAGCCTGTTAATGTTGAAGATGATTTAAGAGTTGCTAATGATTTAGATGTTGTTGGTAGTGTTACTATCGGTGGCGGTCTTATCGTACTTGGCGATATAACTGCAACTAACATTACTGCTACAAATAATCTTGCTGCAGGTAATGACTTAAATGTTACTAACAATACTACAATCGGTGGAACACTTGGTGTAACCGGTGCAACGACTCTTGATGGTGCAACTGTAATCAACAATACATTAAATGTAACCGGCTTAACAACATTAGCTGACTTAGATGCGGTAAATGGTGATTTCAGCGGTACATTAAATGCTGACGGTGCAACTACACTTGGTTCAACACTTGGCGTAACCGGTGCAACTACAATCGGTGGTGCAACAGTAATCAACAATACATTAAATGTAACCGGTTTATCAACATTAGCTGACTTAGATGCGGTAAATGGTGATTTCAGTGGTACATTAAATGCTGACGGTGCAACTACACTTGGTTCAACACTTGGTGTAACCGGTGCAACTACTATTGGTGGTGCAACTCAGATTAACAATGACCTTACTGTAACCGGTACTACTTCACTTCAAGCTATGAGTGCTACAACCGGTACTTTCAGTGGTGCTATCACTGCTGCTTCATTAGGTACAACCGGTGATGTAACTGTAGGTGGTAATCTTTCTGTTACTGGTACTATTACCGGACAATTAGTTAATTCATTAACTGAAGCTGTAGGTGGTGGTTTAACTGCTTTCACTTATAACAACTCAGCTGCTGCTACTGTTGGTATCGCTAATGATGGTGTTACTTCAGCTATGATTCTTGATGGTACAATCGTTAATGCTGATGTTGATCCAGCTGCAGCAATTGACGGTACTAAGATTAATCCTAACTTCGGTGCTCAGAATGTATTAACAACTGGCAACATTACTGGTAATGACGTTACTGCTAACAACAACCTTGCTGTAACTGGCAATGCAACAGTTGGTGGTGACCTTGGCTTAACTGGTGATGCAAACGTAACCGGTGATGTTAATGTAACTGGTGTAATTAATCAAACTACTGCTGCTGTACTTAATACAATGTCAGGTAACTTACAAGTTGGTGGAACTACTACACTACAAGGTTCAGTAACTGCTCAGCAAAATATACTTTCACAGAGAAGTATCACTGTTGTTGAACAAATTATTGCTGATCCTTTCGTTGAAAGTGGTTTAGACTGGAGTGAAGCTACTCTTGGACAAAGAACATCATTCATTATTTATGATGGTTTAGCTGGTGGTGCTGTTGCTCCAAATCCAAATGCTAATGAAGGTGCTGTTCTTTATGTATTTAATGATGGTGGTGGTGCTTTAACATTCACAACTTCATATGGTGTTGTAAACATTGGTGTTGGCCAGATGGCTATGTTCATCAATATTACTGGCAATCCTGGTAACTGGAAATTAGTTTCTATTAACTAATATTTAGTTATCTGATGATTTTTCTAAGGGGCACATTTTTATGTGCCTCTTTTTTTTTGGATATATTAACTAAAAAAAAAGCGACTGAATAGTCGCTTTAAAAAATTACATACTAGCAAAAAATCATGCTACTGCACAATGTTCAATACAGTTGAACAAAGCCAGTAAATCGTGCATAGCAATTTCATAATAAACATTTTTGCCTTCACGTGAAGACTTCAATATACCTTTATCTTTTAGTTTAGTGAGATGATGAGATATTACTGATTGTTCTACATTAAGTTTTTCAACAATATCACTAACACATAACCTTTGATATTCCTCTAATAATTCGATTATTTCGAGTCTAAGTGGATGTGCAATACATTTCAGTAATTCAGACATCCTTTCCAGTTGATCTGCTTTTATTCTACGTTTCATAAAAATTTTATTTTTTAAATTAACATACGATGTTACAAAAGTAACAAAATAATTACAATTATCAACATATTTATATCAAATATTATGAAAAATATATTATATTATATATATAAATATAACAATAAAACAAAAAAATTGTAAATTATCATAACATTATCTATTTTTATACCAGTTGACTGCACGTTTGACAGCTTCATCGAAATCTACCTTAGGATAATATCCAAGAATATTCTTAGCTTTTTCAATTGAAAAGGTATAGTCTTTTCCACCATTGAATATACGATATCTGGTTAGAAGAGGCGGCTCTTTTGTATCGAGAGCAGTGTAGATAAATTCCATAACAGTGGCAACTGCATAAGCTAAAAAGTACGGAAAAGATGATTTAGTTCGAGGAATTCCTAATTCATCAGAAAATTTATCAGTGAAATCTTTCCAGTTAATATCAAGTCCATCAGTTATAAAGAATGTCTCGCCTATTGCTTCTTCTTTTTCTGATGCGAGTAATATTCCATCAATCAAATTCTCGACATACACAGGACAAGTTTTACGCAGACCACCATCAATATACCCGGCTTTGCCTGCAATGAGGGCATCTAAATATTTTTCAATAAATGTATGGTCTTTAACACCAAATACGTTTCCTGGCTTTACAGCAGTAAGTCTTAATCCTGATTGTCTGGCAAACTCGAATACTTTTTCTTCTGCAATTTTTTTGGTTTCGCAATAAGGGAAATCGGTATGAAGTTTTTCGTCAGATTCTTTTACATTTAGTCTGCCAAATCCATACATAGCAACAGTACTGATGTAAATCATTCTCTCAACACCCGCCAAATGAGCAGCTTTAGCAACATTTACTGTTCCTTCAACATTTATGCGATAGAACTTCTCGAAATGCCCCCAATCTGAAGACAATGCAGCTACATGAAACACTTTGTCAATACCGTTCATCGGCTCCGTTAGTGTACTTGGCTCTGTAATATCTCCGTAATAATATTCTATATCCATACCTTCTAAAAATTTCAAATCGGAAGACTTGCGAATCAAACCTCTTACTTTCCATCCTTCTTTTAACAGTCTTTCGGCTAAATTACTACCAATAAAACCATTGATACCTGTGATTAATGCAGTTTTCATTACGCTCCATGAATAAATAAAATATACAAATCAGTTGATAATCCCATAATAATATGTAATATAAATACATACCAAATTGAACGGGTTCTAATTGCGAAGAAACCAAATAAAATACCCACAAAAATAGCCCCTATTGTTTCGCCTGCCGGTTTGCCGAGATGAATCAGACATGATGATACAGTTTGAATTAAAATCGCATTAAATATCCCGAAACGGTCTTTTAAGCCAAAGAGTAAAAAACCACGAAAGAAAAATTCCCATGCAATGTAATATAGTAAAACATAAGATAAGTGATACCAAACAAGCATACTTCTGTCCTGATGCAAGCTTTTAGCAAGAGGATATTCTGATTTAACATCAGGTGCATCTGTACCAAAATACAGAACAACAATTATAATAGGGATACATATTGCTAAAAGCTTTAAACCTGACCTGACATTGCCCAATCCTAATCCAAAGTCGCTAAAATCTGCATTCATTTTCAATTTCAGATATGCTGCCGGAATAATAAACATTAATATGAAAAATATTCCAAACTGTGACATATAAGCTAGTATATCCCCATGTAGAGTTTCCGAAAAAAAAGGTACATTTGCTTTTAAAAAGGAGCCGTAACCGAAATAATAATATATAGAAAGCAATAGCGGAGTGACACCAAGCATCATATACACATCAAAGTCTTTTGACTCAATTTGAAATTCGTTAAAAATTTTCTTCATAAAATTCAAATATGTTTAAGAATAATTTGTAAAAATACTGAAAAATAACATTTTATACAAAGTAAATATTCTTACAATATATCATTTTTTGAAATAATATAATAATTGATAGAAAAATTTAAAAAATATATCAGTCTTAAAATTAAATTAAATAAAAATCTTTTTGTTATTAAGTAAAAAAGTATTATTTTTGTAATCCTTAAATTTTCTAATTTTGGGACGTCGCCAAGTGGTAAGGCATCGGGTTTTGGGTCCGACATTCGCAGGTTCGAATCCTGCCGTCCCAGCAATAATAAAGGACATTATATCAATTATGCACGATTTCAAAGTCGCTTCAGGTAGATCTAACGTAACATTGGCAAAGAATGTAGCCGGTCATTTAGGTATTGAACTAACTGAAACAAATATCAGAAATTTTAGTGATGGTGAAATTTGGGCAAAATACGAAGATAATGTCAGAGGCGTTGATTTGTTTCTGGTTCAATCAACATTTGCTCCCAGTGATAATCTCATGGAGCTTTTGATAATGATTGATGCTGCAAAGCGTGCGTCTGCAAAGCGTGTTACAGCTGTTATTCCTTATTACGGGTATGCAAGACAAGACCGCAAAGACCAGCCGAGGGTATCAGTTACTGCTAAATTAATAGCAAATTTAATTACTCGAGCCGGTGCAGACAGGATTATCACAATTGATTTGCACTCTTCGCAGATACAAGGTTTTTTTGATATACCTTTAGATCATTTGTACGCTTCACCTGTTCTTTTAAGAGCTGTTAGAAGGCTTGGTCTGACCAATTTGGCTGTTGCTTCGCCTGATGTAGGAGGTGTGAAAACTGCACGCTCTTACGCCAGAAGAATTAATGCAGATTTAGTTCTGGTTGATAAAAGAAGACCTGAGCACAATGTATCTGAGATTATGAATATCATCGGTGAAGTTAGTGGAAAGAACATATTGATTGTTGATGATATGATTGATACAGGCACTACTTTTGTTAAATGTGCTGAAGCTCTGAAAGATAAAGGGGCTGAACAAATATTCGGTGTTACCGTACATCCTGTATTTTCAGGTCAGGCTCTTGAAAAAATTGAAAATTGTGATGCTGTCGAAAAAGTATATGCTACTGATACAATACCTTTGAAGCGTCCTTGTGAGAAAATTGAAGTAATAAGTATTGCAGAACTATTGGCTGAAGCGATAATCAGAACACATGACAATCGCTCGATAAGTTCGCTTTTTGAAATTGAAAGATAAAATAAACTTTGTTTTGAGGATATAAAAACAATGAAAGAAATAGCATTAGTTGCTGAAAAACGCGAAACCGGTAAGAAAGCTACAAAAGCAGTCCGCAACAGCGGTTATGTTCCGGGTAATTATTATGCCAATGGCGATGAGAATATTAGTATTAAAGCAAAGCCATTGTCCCTTCGCCCGGTTGTCTATACTTCACTTACAAGATTAGTAAATTTAAAAATTGAAAGTGATAATATTGATAAACTATGTTTCCTTAAAGATGTCAAATTTGACCCTGTTTCAGATCAAATTGTGCATTTTGATTTACAAGGAATCAAGCAAGACCAAAAGATTTCAGTAGAAGTTCCTTTCAAGCTAACAGGTGGTCAACCTATTGGTGTAAGACAAGGCGGTAAACTTATGCAAGTACTTCATAAGATTAAAATTAAATGTCTTCCTAAGGATATGGTTGAATCAATTGAAGCACCTGTTGGAAAATTGGAAATGGGTTCTGTTTTGTATCTTAAAGATTTAAATACGGAAAATCTTGAAATAGAATTACCTGAAGATGCAGTAATTGCAAGAGTTTCTAAGCCACGTGGTGGTGCTGCTGCAACTGCAACTTCGTAAATAATATTTTAAAATTTCATTCAAGTAGAGTAGATTTGTTGTTTTCAAATTTACTCTATTTTTATATTTATACGAATTTAATAAATGGGTGATGTATGAATAAGTGGTCTGAAAAAGCAGAAGCGATGACTGATAAATATATCTCTGAGTTTGGATCTTTAAGTCTTATCGAGCTGAATTTCAAGCGTAACAGTAAAGAGTGGAGTATCGGGCAGATTATTGACCACCTGATAGTCATAAACAGTTCTTACTTCCCAATATTCGATGACCTTCTCACAGGTAAATATAAGACCCCATTCATCGGAAATATCAACTTTATCGTAGATTATTTGGGCAATATGATTTTGCGATCAGTTTCACCGGACAGAGCAAAAAAGGGAAAGACTTTTCTTATATGGGAACCTACTAAAAGCAGTCTGGATAATTCAATTTTTGAAAAATTTAAATTAGCTCAATCCAGACTTTATCAATATATTGTCAGTCTTGAAAAATTGTCAGCAGAAAATACAGTAATATCATCACCTGCCAGTAATCTGGTTGTATATAAATTACCTGTAGCTCTTGATATTATTCTTCTGCATGAAGAAAGGCATTTTAATCAAGCTTTGGAAATTAAAGATGAAATGAAAATGCAATAGTTACTCTAATGGAGTTTGTACCTCAATAAGAACAGTCCTTGAGTAAAATCTACCTTCGGGTGTGTTATTGTCAAATTTAAGAGCTGAGGAACCTAAACCCTTTATTTCTTTTATGTTAGGATTATTTGCAAGAGTTTTCAGTAGTCTGTTTACGTTTTCAGCACGGGATTGTGACAATTTCAAATTATAATCAATTTCGCCCAGCCTGTCAGTCGAACCGGTAATTGCAATTTCCGAATTATTTTTTACAGCTTTAAGAGCAAAATTTTCAATCATCTGTTTATTCATATCGTTTATTTCTGATTTATCAAAATCGAAAACAATCAAATTCAATCTGCCAAGCTCAAATTTATTTCTATTTATATTCACTGGTATTGATCTGCTTAGCTTCTCACTTGTGCCTTTGATATCCTTAACATTAAGATTAAATCTCAGCAGATTGTCTGATGTGATGTCATTTGTGTTTATAATATCATTAATTGAAAATGATGATGGAATATTACCCTTGCCCTGATATCTTTTAACATCTTTACCATTAAATATAAATTGGATATCCCACTCTACTAAATCAGAATCTAATGTTGGGCTGATTATAATATTATTAGTTGAAGGTTTGAATTCTGAAAATTTTGTATGCACAACAGGTTCGAAGATTCTGATATCATCAGAAGCTAATTCAACTCTGCGATTTTCTTCAAATCCTTCCGGGTAAACTTCGCTTGTGGGTAGAGTTGCCTTTCGCAAAGTATTAACTTTCAATCTGCTTTTTTCAATTTTCCAATTTTTATTCAAGTATTCTGCAATATTATCAGCTCGATTTCTTGCTATTGAATTATCTCTGTATTCAATATTCTCAGATCCATCCTGAGTGCCACTGATAGTAAGTTTCGCATCAGGATACTTAATCATTCTGCTTCCGATAATATTCAAAATGTTGTAATAAATCTTTAAATTGTCTTTAGGTAATTTTGCTTCATCGAAATTTGAAGGTGAATTAAGAGTGTAAACATTTTTAATATCAGCTGATAAAGAATTGAAAAAGATATATGGCAATATAGGATAAGTCTGTGTTACAATGGTTTCCTGAAGAATTACTTCTCCAGTTGATATACTTCTGACTATTGGTTTGGATTCTTCGTCAGGCGCTTCGATTATAGTTTCTTTAGGCTTTTCAGGCAATCTGCCCGGTGCTTTATCTCCACCAAAATTCATTCCAACAGAAATTGATAATCTTACAATATCCTGATTCCAATCACTTGATGAAACTATTGAATTAAGTGATTTGCGATATGTAAGTGAAGGTTCTAATATCAAACCTGAGTTGAGTTTGTAGCTGTATGATGCTGATAAACTTGCGGCAAATGCAGTTCCGGCATCGTTGATATTGCCTGAAGCGACAGTATTCTTAAGTGTCTCATCAGGAAATAATACACCCTGAGGGCTTACTATCTGTTCTGTATTTTCATAGTTTGCAGAGACAATCGGATTTCCTGCTTCTATTCCAATTCTCAGAGAAGCAGGAATTTCCATTATGGGTTGAACTTTTACTCCAAAATCAAAGGCAATATACTCAAGCGAGCCTGAGTAATGGTGCTTTCTGATAAGAGGCTCGTAGAGATTACTAACGGGGCTCAGGACTTGGTAGCCGCTTGAGTTTGCAGTCAGGTCAACGGGCCTTTTTTCATAAAATAATCTGGCATCTAAATATATATAATCAGGTATATATGTATAGGTATAAAATAATCCGCCCCAAAATGCAATTGCGTTCCCATTTTCAAATACTCCGCAGTCATCAGTGCCTGGTATCAAAGGAATTCTACTGTTATTAAAAATTAAATTCGGACCAAAAATTGCTCCTGCCTGATGTGGTGCGTTACCTTCTGAATATGTATTTTCATAAGGTAGTAAAAATAATAATGATATTATAAAAAAGTATATTCTTTGCATTATTTAGATGTGTTATTTAATTATCTCGAATAAACGAATAATTTGAAATTATGTTATTAAGAAGTCTTTCAAAATTGAATATTTTTACATTGAAATCAAATTAAATTAATAGATTTGCTTATATTTGCGTATTGATTTTACTAAATTTGAAATTAGTTTTTAGTTAAGTTATGAGAAACAGAATATTATCTAATGATAAAAGTTCAAATTATCAAATCGGATTGATTATATTTGGTATATTTGCATTTTTGTCAGTTGTACTTTCCGGTTGGTTTTATTATCACAACATTGAAGATGATTTAATTGCAGATAAAACTGAGCAGCTAACATCAATTGCAAATTTGAAAATTAATCAGATTGAAAGTTTGTTGCTTGAGAATATTAATGATGCCCGTGCAAAAATTTATTTACCTCAAAATTATAATGATTTGAATTTATATATTGCAAGCAACGATTTGAATGCCAAGAAAAGACTCATTGATGCCTTTAAATTTGATATAATTCACAATCTGTATAAATCTGTATTAATCTGTGATAGCACAGGAAGTGTATTGCTAAGTACAGATACCTTAAACCAAGATTATTTAAAAGAGCACTTAAAGTATAAACTGCAAAATATGAAAAGCCTTGATAAGGATTATTATATCTATATCAGTAATAACAATCCTGAGCAGAAAAATCAGCTTGAAATGCTTCTACGTGTGAGATTGTATGATTTGGATAAAACTATCTATGCAGTTATAATTGACAATCCGGATAATGATTTATTTAGAATTGTAGAAAGCTGGCCCATAGAGAGCCAAACAGCCGAATCAATTATAATCAGGCAATATGCTGACAGCATTTACCCGCTAACAAAGTTAAAGCATGAACCTTATTTCAAAGACCAAAAATCTGTGTCAGTAAGTATGACACAATTGCCGGCAGCAAAAGCATTAAAAGGTGAACTTGGAATAGTAAGGACTAGTGATTACCAGAATAAAAGGGTTCTTGCACATACTTCTAAATTGAAATATACTGATTGGTATATAATTACAAAGATAGATGAAGTCGAAATTTTTAAAGACTTGAAATTTAAGACTTTATCAATAATATTATTTGCTTCTCTTTGGATAATATTAATTATAGTTGTGATTATTCTTCTTAATCAGATGCTTAAGAAGAAACTTATCTCCCAAAAACTGATTAATGAGCAAAAAATATCAAAAGCCAAAAATATATTTATGACAACTGTTTACAGTATGAATGAAGGACTGATTATCACCGATGAAGAAAACAAAATAATTCATCTTAACAGCAAAGCGGAACTACTGACAGGCGATACTGAAGAAAATTTGAAGCATAAATTAATTTCTGATGTTCTTGCATTTGTAAATACTAATGACGAGAGCCTTAATTTTGATGGAAATAATAATTATGATGTATTGATATCCGATTCTGAAGGAATTGTCAGAAATATCAATATAGTTTCAAATATTATAAAGGACAATTTCAACAGAGTATTGGGGTATGTCTATTCATTGGTAGATAAAACTCAAGAAATATTAGCACAAAATTCAATTTTGGAATCTGAGAATAAATTCAAATCTATCTTCAATGGTTCAAATCAAGGAATTATGATGGTTGAGCTTGAAGAAATGAAGATTGAAATTGCTAATGAGAAGGCTTGCGAATTATTCTGTTACAGCTGTGAAGTTATGCAGAAAATGACTTTGAATGAAATAGTAAGTGATAATTCGAGAACAAAAATTGAAGACTTATTTACAGAGATAATTGACTCAAAAAAAGCTGAAATACATGGTCTGGAATGTATTACCGGTCAATCTGAATTTATTTATTGTGATGTAAATCTTGGTCTTATAAATACCAAAGACGGACATTTTGCAGTATGTTTCTTTAATGACGTAACAGAAAAAATATTTGCAAATAAAAAATTATATGAAAGCATAACGAGATTTACTCAGGTTACAGAAATTAGTAATGAATTAATTTGGGAATTAAACACAGAGGGTTGCTTTACATTCATAAATTCCGTAAGTGAAAATATGCTCGGTTACAAGCCTGAAGAGATTATTGGCAAAAAATATTTCTTTGATTTTCATCCTGAAGAAGACAGAGAAAAGTATATTGTATTTGCTGAATCTGTTTGGAAAAGTGGGCAGACTTTCAGAAATTTTGAAAATGTGATGATTCATCGCGATGGAAGTTTGCTTTATGTATTATCAAGCGGAGCTCCTTACTTTGACGAGCATGGAAATATTCTTGGGTATCGTGGCTCGGATACTGACATTACTGAGCAAAGAAAGTATCAGGATTCGCTGAAATTCAGTGAAAGCAGATTCAGGAATATATCCGAGTGTATATCAGACATTTCTTTTTCTTGTAAGATGGACAGTCTCAACAAGCCAAAGATTGTATGGATGATTGGCGCTACTGAGAAAATCACAGGCTATACTATTGAAGAATTAATAAAAATGGAATGCTGGGGTAAAATCGTACATCCGGAAGACTTGCAGACTTTCGATTTAAATGTTGTAAATATAAAGCGCGGTGAAACCGGATTTTGCAAGATTAGATTAATTGCTAAAGATAACAGTATTGTTTGGGTAGAATCATTTGTAAAATCATCTGTGTATAATTCTGATAGCAATAATCACATAATTTTTGGTGCTCTGCGTGATATAACTCATTCGCAAGTAGCAGAGGAATTACTCGAAAGAGAACGCACTTTCTTTGAAAACTTGTTCAGATTTTCACCTGAAGGAATTGTCCTCCTCGATAATCAGGATAGAGTGTTGGATTGCAATATTGAATTTGAGAAATTATTCGGATTTAAGAAAGAAGAAATTAAAGGTTTGCAAATAAACGATTTGATAGTACCTGACAATTTTAAAATTGAAGGTCAGAATCTCACAAATGCTGTAGCGATAGGCAAGAAAATTGCATTTGAGACAAAAAGGCAAACTAAAGACGGCAAACTTATAGATGTTTCGATTTTAGGAAAGCCAATAATTCATACCGATGGCAATCAACTGGCTGTTTATGGGATTTACCGAAATATTTCCGAACAGAAATTGTTTGAAAATGCCCTCAAACAAAGCGAAGAAAAGAATCGTGCTATTGTTCAGGCAATACCTGACTTGTTTTTCATTATTGCTAATGACGGCACTTTCAGAGATTGTCTTGTTCACGATGAGAGCAGGCTTTATCTTCCAAAATCTCAATTTATGGGAAAAAATGTCTCAGATGTAATGCCGGAGCATGTTTGTAAATTATTTTTCAATGCATTAGACAGACTCAACCAAACAAACCAAATACAAATATTTGATTTTAACCTTGTACTGAATGGCAGTAATTTATGGTATGAAGATAGAGTTTTGAGGATTAATTCTGAAGAAATATTGATTATTTCAAGAGATATAACCGATAGAAAGCAAATTGAAGATGAGCTTATAACTGCTAAAGAAAAAGCCGAACAAAGCGATAGGTTGAAAACATCATTCTTAGCTAATATGAGTCATGAACTGCGAACTCCTATGAGTGGAATAATGGGTTTCACGCATCTGCTTGCAGACCCGAATATTACTGCAGAAGAACATTCAGAGTTTTTGTCACTTTTAGAAAGAAGCAATAAGCGACTATTGAATCTGATTAATGATATTCTCGACCTTGCGAGAATTGAAGCCGGTAAAGTAGACATAGTGGAGGATAACTTCAATATCAACTATTTAATAAATGATATTGCTCAATTATATTATCAGTCAGCAGCTGCTAAAGAGTTGAATCTTGAGGTTTTCTGCTCACTTATTGAAGATGATGCAGTTATTTTCTCAGACCAAAACAAACATCATCAGATAATCAGCAATCTGGTAAGTAATGCAATTAAATTTACCGAGAAAGGCAGAATTGTAATTGGTTATGAGCTCATTGATGATTTTGTTGAAATTTATGTTTCAGACACAGGAACCGGCATTTCAGATGAATTTCTACCGAGCTTATTTGATAGATTCCGTCAGGAGGATACATCATTCAACCGTACTTATGAAGGCGCCGGTCTTGGTTTATCTATCGTGAAGGGCTTAGTTGAAATCTTAGGTGGAGAAATAAGAGTCGAAACTAAAAAAGAAGAAGGAACAAAATTTTCATATACGATACCATACAAAAAAAGCAACGAAAAATTTGAGATAGGAGCGAAATCAGTTTTTGAAGATGATTTTGGAAATATTATTGATGAAAGCAAGATTTTTTCAATTTTAGTTGCTGAAGATGATTTGGTCAACTTTCTTTACATTCAAAAAACTTTAAAAAGAATAAAAAATGTAACACTAATTCATGCTGAAAATGGAAGAATGGCAGTTGATTTATTCAATCTCCATAGTGATATCAAGCTTGTTTTGATGGATATAAAAATGCCTGAAATGGACGGTCTTACGGCAACCAAAGAGATACTAAAGCAATCGCCTGATGCCAAAATTATTGCAGTCACTGCTTATGCTCAGCCTGACGATAGAGATGATGCTTTGGATGCAGGCTGCATTGATTATATTGCAAAGCCATTTCTTCCGGAAAAATTACTCGAAATAGTAGCAAAACATTTAGATGTTGATTAATAAAGTACGGTTGATAAATTGAATTATATTCTATCAATAAGCTGTAATTGGTTGAGTAGAATAAATATGATGTCTGCAAATGAGTAATATTATATGTCAAGATATACAATAAATTCATTTAGAGTTCATTCAAATGGCAATATATGCTAACTTTTCCTGCAATTTCAAATTGTTTTGAATAATATTTAAATTATTTAGCATTTAAATCAATTTAAAGTTGAATTGCTAATATTTTATTATTATTTTTGGGATTGTGATATTTTCAAACTTTTAAAATTTATTTGTCAATTAGTGTCATGGGCAAAAAAAACTTTCAAATCAGGAATTTTATAACACCGGGTGATATACTTGCCGTATTTATTATCATTGCAGGATTATTTGTAGCAATGTTTTTTGAAGAGATAGCTATTCGAATAATCGGTGTCTGTATATCAATTTTAGGTGCTGTATTTTTATTTATACTTATATCTCAGAGAATTTCCGATGTGGTAGAGACTCGCTATACCAAAACAGGTGCTCCACCGCCAGATTTTAAGGTAACGACTACAAAGGATTCATCAGCTAAAAGACTTCAGGTTGAGGATTTCGGTCAGTCATTTGGTGATGATGTGGATTTTCCGACTCCCCAGCCAGCGATTCCTAAGAATGAAACAGCCGAAAGTGAGAGGGCTAAAGTTAATGCCACTTCTGATACAAAGTCAGGGAAAATCACAGATAATGAATTTAATGACAGTTTCTCAGGTATGAGAATTGTCGGTAAAGTAAAAGCTTCGCATCAAGAGTTGTCCAAAGAGAAAGACGAACCAATCCGTCTGCAGACTTTAGGTGCTAAGGCTACAACCAGATACAGAGATTCACAAACTCAAAGACCTGAAGCCATTCAAACTGCATATACCGCACAACCCGGAAAAATTGAGCAAGAAAGTAGAAAATCTGACTGTGCAGAGAAAACGCAAATTCAGGAAAATGAAGTAATAAAAATAATTGAAAAAGAGAGTCAGACCGGAAAATACAGTGGAAAAATTATTGATTTACCTATAAATGTTTTTACTGAAACCGACCAGCTTCTTGGTGACGAGCCACGAAAAGAGTTTGAGTATTTTATGACACGAGTTCTTACTATTATCCGCTCATCAACAGATACAAGAACCGCTCTTTTTATGCTCTTTAATTCACAATCCGATGAACTTATACTCGAATCTTATGTTACAAGTGCACCTCTTGCAATAAAAAACAGACTCAAATTTCAATTGAACAGCGATATAATTAGTCAGATCATTACCAACGGGAAACCTCAAATCCTTTCTGAAATTAATCCTGCTGCAGAGTTGGATTTAATTCCATATTACAAAACAGCAGCATCCACAGGTTCGTTGATTGGTGTTCCTGTTTTTTGGGGAGATGGTATCGTTGGTGTATTGATTGCTGATTCTGAATCAAAGAATGCGTACGATTCATCAACAGTTGCATTTCTTGGGCATTTTACCAAGCTTGTTGGTGCTCTTGTAAAAAGTTATACTCATAAATATGACCTGCTTCAGGCAAGCAAGACTCTTGAAGCAATTACAGCGTTTCATAATGCAGAGTCGAATTCCAAAGACGGAAATGATAATATTGCGGAAATGATAACTGAAAGTCTGAAAGTTTTGTTCCCAAATGCTGCAAATGGTAACTGCGGCTATGATTCTGAAAAAGATATTTGGAGAATTATGGCTTATAAAGGTTCGGGAAAGGACTGCAACGAAATGGAAGTTCAGCTTGAGGATACTTTACTCGGAAAGGCAATTTATGAATGTAAATCCATTCATTTGAAAACTACTGAACAATCAAAACTATATCGCGTACATAAAGATGAACACAAGCTCGAAGGGGAATTTTTGAGCGTTCCGATTAAGTCGAAAACACAGATTTACGGAGCTATCTTCATAGAGACTGAAGCCTCTGACAGTTTAACCGATTTTGATATTTCAGTTGTGGAACTGATTGGAAACCAGGCTGGTAACAGTATTGAGAAGATGTATCTCATGAATGCTCTTAAAACATCAGCACTAACTGACCAGTTTACCGGTTTATTAAATCCTGTTGCATTATACAAAAGATTGAACGAAGAAGTATCCAGAGCAAAAGATATGAAGTCAGACCTTGCTCTTTGTTTATTCAGATTTGATAAGTATGCTTCTTTAGACCCCGGCAATTTCCCAAATAGATTTGAATATACTAGTCAGGTAATTCTCGAGAGAGTAAAGCGTTACATCAAGGATTATGACCTTTTCGGAAGTGTTGATGAAACAACTTACGGCTTGGTTTTTCTTGGTCGTGATGCAACAAGCTCAAGAATGACTGCCGAAAGAATAAGAGCTGATGTAGCTAACACAATTATCGAACACGGTGGCGGAAGGTTTAGCGTAACTATAAGTATGGGTATGGCTTCGCCTTCCAAAGACTATGAAATTGATGTATTGGTTAAAGATTCAATGAATGCACTGGAAAGAGCAACTGAAGCAGGAAATCAGGTTCAGATTTTGTATTAATTTCACAAAAAGGAGAAATAGATTAGTGGATTTCTCAATCAGAGCGAAAGTAATTATAATGACAATACTTGCTGCTATTGCACCTGTAATGATTATTATGGTAATTACTATGAATATTCAGGATAAAATGCTTAATAAATCAGGTGATGAACTTGTAAGTCTTGCTAATTCCAACATTAACCAAATAACCTACGATGCATTTAACATTTGCCAAACTTCTCACGAACTTTTCAATATCAAAAATAAAGTTGCAATCAATATTTTAAGAGCTGAAATTGATAAAAACGGTGGTCTCAGCTTCAAAGGTGAACTACTTCGATGGAAAATCAAAAATCAACTCAGTGGTGAAGTTTCTGAAATAGATATTCCCAAAGCTATTTATAATGGGAAGTGGATTGGTAAAACTGATAATTTTGAAGACAATTCGGAACCGGTTGATATGACTACCCGCCTTGCAGACGGTACTGTTACAATTTTTCAGAGAATTAACAAGGAAGGTGATATGCTTAGAATCGCCACAACTGTTAAAAATGCTGAGGGAAATCGTGCAATAGGAACTTATATTCCTGCTGTAAATCCAAATGGTGTGAAAAATCCTGTATTAAGCGAAATTCTTAAGGGTAAACCTTATGAAGGTATCGCTTATGTTGTAAATGATTGGTATGTAAGCTATTATGAGCCATATTATGATAAAGACAGTAATATTGTCGGAATGATTTATGTTGGTGAAAAACTGAATTCACTCACCACACTTGAAAATGTTCTAAAGAATATGAATGTCGGCAAATCAGGTTATATATATATTATCGGCACTGTACCTCCCCATAAAGATAAATTTATTTGGTCAAGGAATGGAATTGATAACGGCAAGAATATCAGTGATTTTCGCGATAGTGACGGTAATCTGATTTTTAATAAATTGCAGGAGGAATTCAAGAATAATTCATCTGACGGATTGTTGCAATTTAATTTTTCAGTATCAGATTCTACCGGCAAAGAAATTCAATTTATGAGTTCAGCCAAATATTTCAAAACATGGAACTGGATTATCGGTGCAGTGGCTCCGGAAAGCGATTTTCTTCATTCCAAATCAGAGATGGAATATCAATTTAAAGATTTGCAAATGATGCAATTTTTAACAGGAATTGGAGTATTGCTTATTGTAATTGTCATTACTTCAATTTTAGGTGGAAGACTTACCAAGCCTCTGATTATTCTGAACCGTGTTGCATCAAGAATAGCTGAAGGAAATATTTCCTATGCAAAAGATGCTTTGGTCAAATTCAGAAAAGAACTGAAGCTCAGCGCTAAGGAATTATCTAAGGATGATGCAGTGATGCTGTTTAATTCATTTGCTGCAATGGTTTCAAATCTCGATTCGTTAATTGGACAAGTCCAAAAGTCAGGAATACAGGTTACAACATCTGCCACGGAAATCGCTGCTTCAGCAAGAGAACTCGAAGCAACGATCGCAGAACAGGCAGCCTCGACTCGTGAGGTAAATGCAACTTCTCGTGAGATATCGAGTGTATCGGTTCAGCTGTCCGGAAGAATGAATGATGTAAAAGAAAATGTTGAAAATACATCCATAGTTGCCGAAAAGGGGCGTGAAACCCTGCTTAATATGGAAAAGGCAATGAATGACCTGACAAAAGCTACTGTACTAATCTCAGCTAAATTATCAATCATCAGTGGCAAGGCAGGAAAAATTTCTGCTATTGTTACTACTATTAATAAAATATCGGAACAAACAAATCTCCTGTCACTTAATGCAGCTATTGAAGCTGAGAAAGCAGGTGATTTTGGAAAAGGATTTGCAGTAGTAGCAAGAGAGATTAGCCGTCTTGCTGACCAAACAGCAATAGCTACAAAAGATATCGAATATATGGTCAAAGAGATGCAGAGTTCTGTTTCTTCAGGTGTAATGGAAGTTGATAAATTCGGGCAGGAAGTAAAAAATAACTACTCTGTGGTAACTAACAGTGTTGATAATTTGAATGATATTCTCGACAAAGTTCACGCTCTGATACCGGAATTTGACTCTGTAAATCAAAGTATGAATTCTCAGTCTCATGGTGCCGGACAGATTAGTGAAGCTATGAATCAGCTTTCACAAGTTGCTGAACAGACAAAAGAGTCTCTTGGCGAATTTAAAAAGGCTACTGAGCAATTAAATGAAGCAGTTCGCGGATTGCAGAATGAAGTTACTAAGTTTAAGATAAGTTAGGGCATAGATATGTTTAAAAATTTAAGAATATCTGTTAAATTATTACTTAGTACTTTTGTATTTATAATTCCTATCGGGGTTCTTTTGTACTATGTTCTGAATTCATTTGATGAGCATATCAGGAAAGCAGAATCCGAAATTAACGGTAATAAATCACTCAGACATTTGGTCAGTATGACAAATGATATGATTGAATTTCAAAATATTTTACTTTTGAAAGAATCAGATAGCGAATTATTTAACCAAAAATTTGGCGAACCTTATCAGAAAGATTTGGAAGTCGGATTAAAGAGCCTGTCTGAAGAATTTGTTTCAAGTTCATCAATTTATTCAGACAAGATTCATCAAGTATTAAAAAGTAAAAAAAAGCATGTTGATAACCTTATCAGAGTAGATGATTTAGACAAACTTGTAAATAAAATACTGACTTTCGAAATATCCCCCAATAGTGAAGAGTTTGATGAATTCTTCTCTGCCTCGAATGCTCTCGTAAAATTTATTGCAGATGAATCCGGACTTATATTAGACCCTGATCTGGATTCATATTATTTGATGGATATTTCAGTGCTTGTACTATCAAAATTGCAGCTGCAGATTGGCGAAATTTTAAAAACGATTCAGATGTCATATATTTCAGGTTTAATATCTGAGTACCATTCAAATAAAATAAGAATTATTAATGATATTATTGTTTACGACTATCTTGCAAGAATAGAACAGGGACTTGAGACCTCGCTTCTTGAAGATGCACGGTTTTATGGCGAAAGTAATTCGCTTCAAAATAATCTTGGGTTTCAGTTTGAAACTTACAAAAGCGATATACTTAATTTTTCAAATAAAGTGGATAAATGGTACACAGGTGATAGTGATGATGAACTTGAATTACTTTCTGAAATTAAAATTTCGGGTTACAATGCTCTGAATTCAAATAACATTTTTTGGAAAAGCGTAAGCCGTGAACTTGATATTTTGCTGTTAAAGAGAATTCAGCATTATAAATCCTTACGAAATTTATCGCTTTTAATTTCCGGATTAGCATTTGTATTTGCATTTTTGTCAGTACTCTACGTCTCAAAGCAAATATCGCGACATCTTGGAATTGTTACCGGTATTGCTGTTGAAATTGCTGAAGGCAATATTGACAAAGCTGTTAATGATATCAGTTCAAATGATAATCTTGGAGTATTCAGACATTATACTGATGATAAAATCAAAGTTCGTGATGAAATTTTGATTTTATTCAGAGCTATTCGTAAAATGACATTTAATCTCTCGTCATTACTTACTCAGGTATCTAAATCAGGCAACCTTGTTTCTGACACTACGTTTAAAATAACAAGCTCTGCCCATGATATTGAAGCAACTGTTGCCGAGCAGGCTGCACTGACAAATCAGGTCAATGCAACTTCCAACGAAATCTCTAAAACATCATCAGAACTTGCTAAAACAATGGATTATCTTACGCAGACTTTTCATGATAATGCAAATATGCTGATAAACGGTCTAGATAATTTAAACGAAATAAAAGTAACGATAAACGAATTATTCGAGTCCTCCGGTGAGATTTCAGGTAAATTAGAATTAATTCAAGAGCGAGCTGGAACCATAAATAACGTAATTACTACTATCACAAAAGTAGCAAATCAAACTAATCTGGTATCACTCAATGCTTCAATTGAAGCTGAAAGAGCCGGGCAGTATGGTACAGGATTTGCAGTCGTGGCAAGAGAAATCAGACGACTTGCCGACCAGACTGCCGTTGCTGCTTTGAATATCGAAGATATGATTACTGAAATGCAAGTTGCTGTAACTGAAGGTAGCAATACTATTAGCAATTACATGGAAAAAACAAAAAACAGTACAGAAAAAACTACAATAATTATTGACCGAATCAGCCAACTAATTGACAGAACTAACGAGCTTCCCGAAAAAATATTCACAGCAAATATGGGAATGAAACAGCAATCGGAAAGCGCAGTGCAAATAAATGAATCAATGAACCAGCTTCATACTGCGGCTATTCAATCGAGAAATTCGATAATTCAGTTTAATTCTGCTACTGATTTGCTGAATGTAGCCGTCAAGGACCTAACCAACGAATTAAAGAAATTTTCTTTGAAATCAATATCGTAATAGGATTGCTGAATGCTTATTCTTCCATTAGAAATATCCGGTGAGACTTATGCAATGATGATTGACAATATCAAGGAAATTATTCCTGTGGTTGAATTCATCGAGCTGCCTTCAACACCTGAATATATAAAAGGTATGATTAATTATCGCGGCAGGGTTTGTCCGGTAATTGACCTGTCAATACTATTGAAAAATATACCATCAAAAATATTTTTGAGCACAAGAATTATTATGATAGATTCCGGTAATGAAAATTGTAGCTTCGGGCTACTGGCTCAGCAAATTACCGAAACTGTTTTTATCAAATCTGATAGTTTTGAAGATATTCCAACAGCAATGCAAATGAGTGGTTATATTGACAAAACTATGATTATGAATGGTCAAATTATTCCAATTTTAAATCCGAAAAAAATTTATTTAGAGAAAATAACAATTTTTCATGATGATAATACGATATAGTATAATATGAATGATTATCAGAGCATATTGGAATTTCTTTCTGCTGAAATCGGACTAAATACCGACTCAATCGGTCTGCTTTCTATAGCACGTGGTATCAGCAATTCTATGCAGGCTGCCTCTATTGAGTCAACTCATGAATTTTCCGAAAAGATTAAAAGTGATAAATTGCTATTTCAAACTTTAATTGAGGAGATTAAGGTTCCTGAGACTTGGTTTTTCAGAGATGTAGAGTGTTTCAATTATATCAAAAATCATTTAGAAAATTTCAAGGATAATTACTCATCTTTTAATCCTTTGAGGATATTATCTGTGCCATGCTCCACCGGAGAGGAGCCGTTTTCTGCTGCGATGTTGCTAATGGATTGCGGTTTAGATAAAAACTCAGTCAGTATAACAGCCTGTGATATCAGCATTAATTCGATTAAACATGCAAAGACAGGTTATTTTCGCAATTCCTCATTTAGAAATGAGTACAGTGGATTTAAAGAAAAATATTTCACTAATGACAACTATGGATATAAATTGTCTGATGAGATATTATCCATACCTGAATTTATTGAAGATAATCTTGTTAAAGAAAATTTTTTAATTAATCAAATCCAATATGATTTTATTTTTTGTAAAAATTTATTGATATATCTTGATGAAGAAGCAAGGTCGAAAGTGCTTGCTAATATCAACAGATTGCTTAAAGATGACGGAGCTTTACTTGTTGGACTTTCTGAAATTAATTTTTTTACACGCCACGGCTTCGAGCAGATTAAGCATAATATGGCATTTGCCTGTAAAAAAATAGCTGAACCAAAATCTCAAACTAACATTCAAATTCAACAAAATAAACCTGTAATAAACTCAAAATCAACACCAAAAATTTCGCTAAAAAATAAACCAACAATTTCCCGTAGAAGGTCTGAGACTGTTTTGTCAATACCTGCGGCATCAGAAAATAATATTGAAACTGTAAAAAAAATGGCTGATACCGGAGAATTTATTGAAGCAGAGAAGATTTGTGATATTATACTTCAAAATGAATATTCTAATTTCGAAGCACTTTATTATATGGGATTAATTCAGAATGCTTTGCGTAATTCATCAAATGCGGCTGATTATTTTAAAAAAGTATTATATCTGCAGCCTGACCACTATGAATCCCTTGTTCATTTAAGCCTGATTTACGAAGCTTCAGGAGAAAATGACAGAGCTAATATTTTCAGAGATAGAGCAGAACGTGCTTTCATCAGAATGAATAAATCAGCAGAGGAAAATTAATATGGATATTCGCAAAGTCAGAATTGAAAAAGGAAACAAATGCTGGGATGTAGAAGGTGTTTATGGCTCAGGTGTGTGTGAATATTTGGATGAATTTCATCATTGTAAGAATTGCCCTGTTTACGCCTTAGGTGGAAGACATTTGCTTGAGAGGGAAATATCACCGGATATGATTAAGGAATGGACCAGTATCATAAGCCTTCCCAAGGAGCCTGAGACGCGCGACCTGAAATCTTTTGTAATATTCAGAATTGCAGATGAATGGTTAGCACTGAATACAAATATTTTTCAGGAAGCAGTTGTTAATAAATTTGTACATTTCGTTCCTTCGAGGACCAATGATTATTTACACGGTATCATTAATGTCAATGGCGAACTTTTGGTGTGTATTTCGCTTGCAAAATTTTTGAATCTGCCGCGTGTTATGCCGGATACTCTGAATGGTAAAGAAAATGAATACAAGTATATATTAATTATATTTGATAAATATACCAGATATGCTTTTCCGGCAGATGAGTTTTTAGGAGTTTCTTCAATTTCGGAAGAAGAAATGTCGCAACCTCCACTAACGGTAACAAAATCTGACAATACAGTAACAAAATCAATTATTTCTCATAATAGCAGAACAATATCAATAATTGATGATTTTAAACTCTTTTCATTGATTGATAAAAAGGTGGTATGGTGAGCCAAGCATCTCAGAATATTGACACCACAATGCTCGAACTATTTGCAATTGAGCTCGAAAGTCACAGCAAAACTTTGGAACGCGGACTACTTGGGCTTGAAACCAACTGCAGTCCCCGCATATTCGAATCACTGATGAGGGCTGCTCATTCAATTAAAGGAGCGGCAAGAATAATTGGTCTGAATAAAGCTGTCAAACTTGCTCATGAAATGGAAGATATTTTTGAAAATGCCCGAAAAAATGACATGGAGCTTAGCGGGCAAACTATTCAAACCTTACTTGAATGCAGTGATTTTTATTCTTCATTATTGAATGTTGAAATTAATGAAATACCCGATTTAATTGACAATAAATCAGATGAAATTGAAGTACTGATTAGCAATCTGAAATCATCACCACCGGCACAAAAAACAGTAACTGTACATAAAAATGGCAAGAATGGAACTTCGACTAAAAAAGATGTTATTAATCCGACATTAACAGAAACTCAAAATTATAGAAGAACTCCTGAAAATATTCAGATTGATTCTACTTTGATGGATTTGTTCAAAAGTGAAATATTTTCCAATTCAAAATTTTTAATCGAAAAATTATTAAGTCCTGATGGAAATCTTAACACAGATGCTTTGACTGACTTGCACAGGGCGGTTCATTCTATCAAAGGTGCATCAAGAATTGTAGGCATCGAAGAATCTTTTCTGATTGGCTCTAAACTTGAAAATATTTTCGATGAAATTATTAGTGGCAAATCTATTAATGTTAATTTGAATGCTGTTGAATATGCAGTAACTTTACTCAGCAAAATGCCAGATAGCAATATTGCAGAGCTGATTAAATATTTCAGAGAATTGGATATAGAATCAATTATAAACAATCTTGACCAACCACAAATTCCTACTTCAGTTTTAAGCTCAGCTCAATCTCTACAAACCGAAGATATTAAGGTGTCCGAAAAAGAAAAAGATGAAATAATAAACCAAAATGTACATGAAAAAGTTGATTCTGAAATTCACATTCCGAATTCAGGTTTTGATAAAAAAGAAGAGCGTTTTGTAAGAGTACTTTCTGAAAATTTGAACCGTTTACTTGGACTAACCGGTGAAATTCTTGTTCAGACTAAATCTTTGAAGCCATTTTCGAAGGATATGCAAAAGATTAAAGTTGGACTCCTTGAACTAAATTCATTCAAAGAACAAATATATCAAGAATTATACCGCGAAGGAATTTCAGATGACATAAATGCAAAATTTCATGAGTCTTCAAAGCAACTTGATTTTATATTATCAACTATTATAAATTACATCGAAAATTTTGAGAATTTCTCACGCCGTCTTGAGATGACATCAGACCGTTTATACAATGAAGCTGTCGAAACACGTATGAAACCCTTCAGCGAAGGCGTTGTAGGCTTTCCAAGGCTTGTCAGAGATGTTTCACGTCAGCTTGGAAAGAAAGTAGAGCTCGAAATTAAAGGTGAAAATACTAAAGTTGACCGTGATATTTTAGAGAAACTCGAAGCGCCTCTTAATCATCTTATTCGTAATGCGATTGACCACGGCTTAGAATCAGGTGATGAAAGAATATTTGCAGGAAAATCAGAAACCGGAAAAATTATTCTTGAAGCTCGTCACAGTTCGGGAATGCTTCTTATCTCGATTTCAGATGACGGAAAAGGCATAAATGTAGATAACTTGAGAAAATCCATTGTTGATCGAGGTTTTTCAACTGATGAAATGGCTTCCTCACTTAGTACGGCTGAACTTTATGATTTTCTCTTTCTTCCGGGATTTTCTACCCGTCATGAAGTAACCGAAATTTCAGGAAGAGGTGTAGGTTTAGATGTAGTATTTTCAATGGTAAATGTGGTGGGTGGTGTAATCAAAGTTGATTCCGAGTTTGGAAAAGGAACAATTTTCCAGCTTCAATTGCCCCTTACACTATCAGTTATTCGTACAATGCTTGTAGAAGTTGGTGCAGAGCCTTATGCAGTACCGTTATCGAGGATTGACAGAGTATTGACTCTCAATCGGAATGATATTAAATCAGTTGAGAATTTACAATATATTGAATATGGCGGTGAAAATATCGGCATTGTTAATGCAAGACAGATTTTCGGTCTTGGCAGGGAAAATTCTCCAAATATTTTTTATCATGTAGTAATTCTTAGTGACAGACTAAATCGTTATGGTCTTGCAGTTGATAAGCTTATTTCCCAACCTGACCTTGTAGTAATGCCTCTTGACAGGAAATTGGGAAAAATTCCCAATATTTCATCGGGTGCAATTCTTGAGGACGGTACCCCTGTTCTGATTCTTGATGTTGATGATGTTGTAAGGTCAATTGATAGAATAACAAAATCCGGACAAATTGACAGAGTTGCTTCCGATGACAAAAAAGCCGGCAAAAAGATTTTGCATATACTTGTCGTGGATGATTCGCTTACAGTCAGGGAAGTTGAGCGTAAATTGCTTGAAAACAGAGGATATTATGTTACAGTGGCTATTGATGGTATTGATGGCTGGAATACACTGCACAGAGACAAGTTCGATTTAATTATCAGCGATATTGATATGCCGCGAATGAACGGTATCGAAATGGTCAGACGTATTAAAAGTGATCCTAAATTCAGGGAAATTCCAGTAATGATTGTATCTTACAAAGACCGTGAAGAAGACCGAAGACTCGGACTTGAAGCCGGAGCAAATTACTATCTCACAAAAAGCAGTTTCCACGATGATACATTATTAGAAGCAGTTATTGACCTGATTGGAAAACCTTAGTAAATTATGAGAATAGCAATAGTTAATGATATCGAGCTAGAAATCGAAGTTTTAAGACGCACTCTAAAAATGCATCAGGAATATGATATTATCTGGACTGCAAAAAACGGCAAGGAAGCTATTGAGAAATTTCAGTATATTAAACCTGATTTAATTTTAATGAATCTCACTATGCCTTTGATGGATGGCTCAACAGCTACACGTGAAATAATGAAAATTTCTCCGGTTGCAATTTTGATTGTTACTACCTCAGTCTCCGGAAATCAGGGTAAAGTTTTTGAGGCGATGGGCTACGGTGCTTTGGATGTTGTGAGTACTCCTGTTTTAAGCCCGACAGGTGAGGTTATTGGGGCAGATGATTTAATTAAAAAGATAGAAATATTCAAAAAATTGATAAATTATCATAAAGTTGTACCTAAGAACATCTCGAAATTTTCAGATAACAGCCAAAGAACAAGACTAATTGCTATTGGCGCTTCCACAGGTGGTCCTAAAGCATTATCTCAAATAATTGAGAAAATACCTTTTGATATTCCTGCGGCGATTGTAATTATTCAGCATGTAGATGCTCAGTTTGCAATTGGCCTTGCTGATTGGCTCACCAATTACTCATCTATGCCTGTAAAAATTGCTGAAAACTGCAAATCCCCTGATAATGGAAATATATATGTTGCCAGTACCAACGACCACTTGTATCTGAATTCGAGTGGCAAGTTTGAGTATGCTTCAGAACCTTTGGAAAATCATTTCAGACCATCGGTTGATGTGTTTTTTAATAGTCTTCAAGCAAACTGGATTTATCCCGATGTTGCTGTGCTTCTCACAGGAATGGGAAGTGACGGCGCTTATGGTCTGAGACAACTGAAAAAATCAGGCTGGCATACAATTGCTCAGGATGAAGAGACGTCTGTCGTATATGGAATGCCAAAAGCAGCTAAAGAGCTGAATGCAGCTTCTGAAATTTTACCCATAGGTGAAATCGCCGATGCTATAATAAAAAAAATATACTTAAGGAGAGATAATGTCTAATTCTATACAGGAAATTCTAAATCCAATTAAATCGAATTTAAAAATTAAGGTTCTGCTGGTTGATGACCAAATGATTGTCGGAGAGACAGTTAAAAGAATGTTCGCAGATGAAAGCGATATCGAGCTTCACTTTTGTCAACAGCCGGCTGAAGCGATAAAAACAGCTCAGGATATCGAACCTACAGTGATTCTCCAGGATTTGGTAATGCCTGATATTGATGGTTTAACTCTGGTTAAATTTTACAGAGCATCAGCAAAACTCAAAGATATACCAATTATTGTGTTATCCTCAAAAGAAGAAGCCACTACAAAGGCTGAGTCTTTTTCAGTTGGTGCCAATGATTATTTGGTGAAATTGCCGGATAAAATTGAATTAATTGCAAGAATTCGTTATCACTCGCAGGGTTATATTAATCTTCTAGAGAGAAATTTGGCATACGAGTCACTTGAAAAAAGTCAAAATGCACTTGCCAGAGAGCTTGCCAAAGCCGGAGAATATGTTGTATCGTTATTGCCGCCACCAATTAAAAATAATGAAGTGGATACTTTCTGGCGATTTATTCCTTCGGCTCAGCTTGGTGGAGATGCATTTGGGTATCATTGGTTGGATAGTGATAATTTTGCAATGTATTTGCTTGATGTCTGTGGACATGGTGTTGGTTCGGCATTAATGTCAGTTTCAGCCTTGAACGTGCTTCGAGGTGAATCTCTCGCCGGTGCTGATTATAAAGACCCGGCAAGCTTGCTTGCGGCATTGAACCGCTCTTATCAGATGTCTGACCATAACGGACTTTATTTTACTATTTGGTATGGCGTTTTTAATAAGCAGTCAAAAACTTTAAAATATGCTTCGGGTGGTCACCCTCCTGCTTTTGTAAAGTTGCCGAATGGTGAAAATTTACAGCTCGCCAATGATAATTTTATTATTGGTGGATTGCCTGAATTTCCTTATACAAGCAGTGAAGTTCAGCTCGAACTTCCTGCGGAAATTTTTATTTATTCCGATGGTGTTTATGAAATTGAAAAGCCCGACGGAATTATCTGGGAACTTGATGAAATGTTTGATTTTGTAATAAAAAATCCCGGTAAAGACTATTTCGAAATTGACAATTTGCTTGCATATATTAAGGAATTATCAGGAAAAGATATACTTGATGATGATTATTCAATGATGAAAATCGTCTTAAAATAATCATCTGAATATACGTCAATTAGGTTTATTATTTTATTCAATATATAATTTTATGAGCATTTTCACAGATTTTCATAATAGGCGGGAAGCAGGCAATAGTGCTGTATTGAAGCAGGATTTTCTTCCTTACAAAAGGTTTTATAATCTTGATTCAAATGCATATTCCGATGGTGAAGTTCCGCCAAAGTATAAAGAGCTTATGGGGCTTGCCTCTTCGGCAGTCCTCAGGTGCAATGATTGTATTTTATACCATCTTGAAAAATCTGTTGAGTGCGGCGCCTCAAGAAATGAAATCAACGAAACGCTTAATATTGCGCTTGTAATTGGTGGCTCAATTGTTATCCCTCACCTTAGATTTGCGCTTACTGCTCTGGATGAACTTATTGGAATGGATTCCGAATGATTCCGAAAATGCATAATTCTGTCTATATTGCAAAACTCAGAAACAGTATAAGAGAACTTCGGGTTGAGCTTCTTTATTTGCTTAATCAGTGGTATTATCTCAAAAGCACTGTATATCCTGAAATTATTCACAGATATAAAATTTTGTTTGAAGAACTTGAACTTACACTTGAAGACAAAAAAGTTACTGCTGCAAGTATGGACGAAAGAGTAAGTCAAATTTTAGGCAAATATCAAAATAATCATATTATTCCTAAAAGTTACATCATCAATACTTATAATTTAAACTTTTCAAAAATCAGATATAACTCAACCGGAAAAGAAGACATTGATATTTTTGAAATAATTACAAGAGATTTTGAATCTAATATAATTCCTAAAAATGAAACTAATATTCAGTACGAAATTGCTAATATTTATCGCCGTATAGTCAAAAAACTTCACCCTGACTTGAATGGCGAAAGCGAAGTTTATAATAAGTACTGGAATAATATTCAGGATGCTTACAGGACTAGTAACTTATCCCGACTTAGACTTTTTGACCAGCTGATTTGCGAAGATATTCCAGAAGATTTCCCTGATATGAGAATTGAGGAGGAATTTCTAAAAAATCAAATTAGAATGTACGAAAAATTTATTTCTGATGAAAAGAAAAAACTTGCCAGACTTAAAGCTGAAGAACCATTCTGTTATAAAGATAAACTTGATGACAGTAAATGGGTGGCATTTAGAAGAAAAATATTGAGTTCTGAAATTTACGTTGCAGAGCAATCAATCAGGCGAAATAAATTACTACTGAAAAAAATCATTGACAAAACTCCAAATGTCAGCCTTTAATATAATTTCTAAGGACACGCTCAACTATTGCTAATGGTATTAGTGGCAGAAAAAATGAGATTAACTGATTTGAAATTCCTGAAGTGACTGTTACTCTTCTTTCAAACATTGCATTTATTCCAATTCTCGCAACTTCTTTAGATGTCATCATTGGTTTCCCTTCAAATAATTTGAATTTTTCACCTTTTAGTGCAACTTCAAAAAAATTTGTAGATGTAGGTCCCGGATGAAGACAAGTAACTGAAACTCCATTGTTTTTTAGTTCATGATGAAGAGATTTAGAGAAATTTCTTACATACGTTTTACTTGCAGAATATGCCGCAAAGTAGGGGATAGGCTGAAAGGCTGCTGTTGAAGCGACATTCAGAATGTATCCTTTGCCACGCTTGGACATATCATTCCCGAACAGTCGTGATAGCGAAGTCAGAGATGCCGCATTCAGTATTATCATCTCTTCGAGCATATCAGGGTCAAAATCATTATTTTTTCCAAAAAGCCCGTAACCGGAATTATTAATTAGTATATCAATTTCAGGATATTTTGAGCAAACTTCATTGTATAATTTTTTTGCAGATTTCTCTTTCGATAAGTCTGACACAAAATAATCTACTTCAACTTTACTGCTTAATTCATTTTTCAACCCAATCATCTTATCTTCATTTCGGCTCGCAAGAACAAGATTTATTCCCTGTTCTGCAAGCTGCAAAGCCATATCATATCCAATGCCCGAAGTTGCTCCGGTTATTAAAGCTCTCATATTTTCTTGTAAATTAATTAATTAATTTGAATTGTTTATGTATGTATAGACGAATAAAAGTAATTCTTTGTTAAATAATTCGGAATTTTCATTTCTATTACTTACTTTTGTAAAATAAATTATTTAAATGGTGTTTGAAAATGTCAATTTCAGTATTAACAAAAGATGAGTCAGTCAAGTCTGATAACTATGCTATGACACATTACGGCATACCATCTCAAATTTTGATGGAGAATGCCGCCCGTTCTGCCGCTCAAATATTAACAGAATACATTAAGATGGAAGATGAAATTTGCATTTTATGTGGCTCGGGAAATAATGGTGGTGATGGTTTTGCTCTGGCAAGGCACCTTGATACACTTGGGTTTGGAAAGATATCTGTTCTCTCAATAGCAGAATTATCCAAAATGAGTAATGAAACCAAAGTGAATTATGAAATCTGTCAAAAAATGAATTTAAAAGTTATTGAAGGTAATCCTGAAATAATTACAAATGAATTAAATCAAAAAAATTATAATTGCTATATAGAAGCTCTTATTGGGGTTGGTGGAAGCGAGAATTTGCGGGGTGATATTATTAAATTACTGGATTCCGTAAATAGTAAAATTGGCTTCAAAGTAGCAATAGATATGCCTGCAGGGATGAATTCCGATACCGGAAAAAAACATAATTCTGCATTCAGAGCAAATTTAATTATTACAATGCTTGCTCCAAAAGTTGGCTTTTTTTTAAATAATAATAAAAATTATTTTGATGAAATCAGGATAGCTTCATTAGGGCTGAATGATGATTTCATCAGACAATTTGCTTCTGCAAAATTCTATGAAACTCATGATATTGAGAAAATGATTGGCAAAAGGGAGATGAACTCTTCGAAATTTGATTATGGTCAGGTGTTGATTATTGCAGGTTCACGGAAGTATCCCGGAGCTGCCGCTCTGACAGCCAATGCCGCTACAAGATGCGGCTCAGGGCTTGTTTACCTTGCTTCTACTGCATTTCATAACGCTCTGGCTCCTGAAATTATACAGATTCACCTGAAATCTGATTCAGGAGGCTTTATCTGTCCTGATAATTTCGGGGAACTATCGAAAATGGTTGAAAAATGTTCTTCTATCGCGATAGGTCCCGGAATTGGTGACGAGCCTGAAACACTTACTTTGATTAGAAATATTGTTGAGAAATTTCCCGATAAAAAGTTTGTAATTGATGCTGATGCCATCAAAGCCTTCACTGCAAATGATAAACTAAATATGAATGTTATACTTACTCCTCACATCTATGAATTTGCTCGACTGACAAAAATTGCCCCTAAAGATATAAGTGAAAATTACTATGAATTGACCAAGCATTATGCAGGAAAAATGAATTGCATTATTCATCTGAAATCAGTTCCGGCGATTACCTTCGACGGTAAAAGGCAGGTAATTACAACAATCGGCAATCCGGGTATGGCAAGCGGTGGAAGTGGCGATGTGCTTACAGGTATCTTTGCCTCACTGTCGGCAAGAGGTCTGTCACAGTTTGAGGCGGCATCACTTGGCAGCTTTGTTCACGCAAAATCAGGCGACATTGCTGCTGAAAAATTTTCGCAAAATTCCATGATTGCAAGCGACATAATAGAATGTCTTAAATGGGTTGTTTAATATATATTTTAAAATAACATCATAAATTCTATTCAGAAACTTAAACCAAAGCTAAGCCCAATTGGAATAAATACTATACTTCCTGCAGCTTCACCTGCAATCGGAAACTGAATATAAATTCTGAAATTGTAATCTTTTGATATCATCGGATGTATTCTGTATGCAATTATCGGATACAAAAGGTAAGATTCTATTTCGTTGCCATTTATGTAGGTTCCTCCCATACCCATCTCGAAATAATGTCGCTCTTTCCCAATTGATGCGGTAATGCCATGTGGAATTGTAGTATAACTATCTTGTGGTGGACATGAACCTATACAAAATCTGAAGTCGGTATTTACACCGATACCAATTCTTGTTGCTATAAAGAAATTCTGGCTAAAAAAATAAGCTCTCTCATAATTGAACGATATCAAAGATGCATCACCTAAAAAGTTCAAATTGATGCTATTTAAAGGTCGCTCAAAAATCACATTACTATTAATTTGGATATTTTCATTAAGTTGGAAAAACAAATTTTGCTTTAATTCTGATTGGTTGAATTCTTCATTCATTAATGCTACAATTGAATTTGTCATTAAACACGAAAAGAGCAGTATTATAAATGCATATTTTATGCTGTTCATTCAAAATATCTCAATTAATCTTTCCTAAACTATATATTTATGATAGATAAATAAATAATAAGCAAATATACGCAATTAATATCAACTTAACAAAAAATTAGTTATATAATCGCAAAATTCTTGTCAAATAAATTACTATAATCAATTCAAGTCTTATGTAATCCAGACTTATAGGCAGATGCTAAACATCAATACTTAGATACACATCATTTTGAGAGGCAGTAGTGGTCAAGACTTCAAAACCGAACATATCAAATATTTAGACTCAATAACCTTCCAATAGTTCGAAACCTTCGGATGTTTTATTGATCTTCAAATATTTCACAAATTTATCAATATTATTCAGCATTTCTGTCAGAATAGCGGAGTATTCTGATTAAAAGATTTCGCGGATTTCAAAAAGCAAGGGCAGGTTCCGAACCTGCCCCTACGGTATTTCTAAATCTTCACAAACTTCTCTATGTTTTCACCAATCCTGATGAAATACACTCCTGCCGGCAAATGCGATACATCAATTCTTTGGGTGGACAGGTCAAGTCCTATCCCTACAGACATTACTTCAATCCCAAGCATATCAAATATTTGTACTTTATCTACTGCTGCAAAGGGCTGAAGCCCTTTGTTGCTGAGTTGGATTTAACATTCAGCCATGTTAAATCTTCACAAATAATTTAAATCCAATCCCCCTTTTCGCTTTGTCAAAAGGGGATTTGACTTCTAATATTTCACAAACTTCTCAATAATATTCCCAATACGGATGAAATACACTCCTGTAGGCAAATGCGATACGTTAATTCTTAGTAGCTCAGACGCCCCCGTCTGAGTATTTATCATATTATTCACAGACGAGGGCGTCTGTGCTACCTCCAATCCAAGCATATCGAATATTTGCACCGCAGAAACTTCGGAAGTTTTGGAAACTTCCGAAGTTTGAATATTGAGTGTAATGAAATCACTTGCGGGATTGGGGTAAAGAATTATGCTTTGATTTTTAGTATGATTTTCTTTTATACTTGTTGTGTTAAGCAGGTCAACTAACTTGGCTTTAAAAATCATAGATGTAGGTTTAACAACTGTATATACATATTCACCCCTGAATTCTAAATCCTCAAAAATATAATTTCCATAACTAAAAATCCCGGAACTTCCAGCTATTGTAGTATCTCTTGAATGCCAAGTTTCTCCCATATCGGAAGAGATATATAGTTTATTAGCTGCATATTGACCAAATGCACTTATGTAAAGATTGCTTTCATGTAATTTAATCGTTTTTATGTTAATGGATATATTGTCCTTAAATTTTAGTTCCCAAGTCTCACCATAATCATGCGAGAGATAAAATCCGTCATTTGTACCTGCAAACACATAATTACCGCTTACTTGTATGTCGTATATATATAAATCATCCAATCCTTTTTGTACCCATGTATTACCTAAATCTGACGAAAAAAATACACCTTTACCACCATGTGTACCACCTGTTCCGGCAAAAATATTATCCCCATCAATTGCTACAGAATATATTCCTGTACCAAATCCATCATTCTTGATTTCCCAACTAATACCTGAGTCAGTCGATAGTATAACTCCATTAGTAACTGTTGCAATAGCCCAATTATTGCCATTAATAATTAATTTACGTAATCCTCCAGATGAACCCGTTACTTCTTTACTTTGCCATGATTCGCCTAAATCTGTTGAATAATACAGACCTTTGTAATAATCAAGAACCCAAAGAGTGTCTCCTTGAAAAGTCATTGACCAAATACTATGATATCTTCCCTGAAATCCGACAGCTTTCCATGAATTTCCCATATTAGTTGACCTGTAAATCCCGCCTCCCCAAGCTTGAAATGAATTAGGTCTATCTGAAGATATAAAGATATTTTCTCCTGATAGTAATAATAAATTAGCATTTTTATCGTTAAAAGTTTTTCCTTCAAAATATTCCCCTTCGTCTATGGATACTAAGATACCATCATACTCTGTTCCAACAATTATGTTCTTATCAATTACAGCCAATGACAAAATATTCTTTCCCCAATACTCCTTCTCACCATTCATTGCAGTAGATTTGAATAAAATACCATTGGTTTTTGATTCCCATGTATCACCCATATCAGAGGAAATTTGTATGTCCATCGGGTAGGAATAAAACCCTGCATAGATTTTATTGTTGTTAAATTTTACCGCGACAGCTTTTCCAAAAGGAAATTTTCGAATCCAATTTTCTCCAGAGTCAGTAGATAAAAATATTCCTTTTTCAGTACCTGCTACAATATTTTCCCCCTCTATGTCAATAGAGTAAACTGTTGAATCTGCTTTATCGGTTAGTTCTTCTTTTTTAACTTCCCAACTGATTCCCATATCAGAGGAGTAATAAATTCCACCACCTCTGGTTCCTATATATATATGTACATCTTTGATTGCAATTGAGCTAATTAAAATATTCTCTGGCAATATATTTGTTGATTCCCAGTTATCTCCATTATCTGAGGTGTAAAATATTTCATTATCAAAACATGCAAAAACATAATCATCATTTGCAGCTAATCTTCTAACACTTAGCTGGGGTAGTCCTTTTATTTTCTTTTCCCAGCGAACTCCCATATCTGTTGATAGAAATATTCCACTGTCTGCTGTTGCTACATAAACATTATTTCTACTTATAACTATACTTCTTACATTAAGCGGTTTTGAATCTGTACCTAAACTTCTATTTATCCAGTTCAGACCTTTATCAGAGGAATAAATTACTCCTGATGTTGTTGAACCTGCAAAAACGTTGTTACCCGAAGTTGCTATTGATTGGAAAATAGAATTCGGGTCATAAGGATGTATTGCTTCCCATTGTGAATAAGAAACTTGAGACATGACCAGTAAAAAAATAATAATTGATATTTTCATTTCAGTACCTCCATACCCCAACCCGCTTCAATGTAGCGAGTTGGTGTGTATTACATTTATAGATTTTTGATAAATTTAAACATATATTTTCTTTGCTGCCTATCTGTTAGTAAGACAAAATAGGCCCCAACTGGATAATATCCAACATTAACTGATAATCTTTGTTCATCTGTCTTTGTTGGTTCTGAATATAATACGTTCCCAAGCAAATCGGAAATTATAATTTGCTGAACTTCAAATCCATTTAAATTGATTACTAATTCTGAATTTATAAGGTAAAATGAGGGTGAATTTCTAACTACCTCATCCTTAATGGAAGTCTTGGCAAATTCCTGCTGTGTTACATCATAATTTGACATTTTTTGAATAAAAATGTAGTGACTAATTTTGCTCGATATCAGAACCCAGTCTTTAGTATCTGATTTTAAAATATATTGCTTTTCCCATTTCCAGTAATCATTAGAACAATGTCTTATTATGACTGTTGAATTTGCCAATTCACTTGATAATAAGCCAAGGAAAAATAACAATATAGACATACAACAAATTCTAGTTTTCATAAATTCTCCATTAATTATGTTACCACTCAATTGGAATGCAAACAGCTGTACATTCACTAGCATTTACCCATGTAACGTTATAGTATATCCCATTAATATTAATCTGTTGCGCTGTTGGACCTGAACCAGGTATTGGGCATGGTTCTGAAGGTTGAGTTCCTTCGCAAACGCCACCTCCGGTTCTTATTACACTTCTAACAATACTACCATCAGGATTTTTGCAGTATTGATATTCAGTTGTACAACAACCTGTTGGTGTGCAGTATTTTGGTAACCAGAGAAGTGCGTCAGGTTGTCCGGGTGCAGATAATCCTACAGTACAAACCATTTTGCAGGTCGCTTCAAGATAATAAAAAGACTTCTGCATTTCAGGACACGGATAATTATTTGAAACAGCATCAAATAGTCTGTTAAAGATGTCATCGTAAATATCTTTCATCAAATTTTGATAGTTATCCATATTCAATTCAGGAAAATCAGGATGCACTTTATTAATAAGTACTACACATGGCGGTGGAAAATTAATGTTTACTCTTATGTAAAGTATTTCAACAAATGTCCGTGGTTCTGGACAGTTGCAATTCGTGATTTTATATGTGACTATACAAGGGCATCCTTCTATAAGGATTGTTTCAGTTACAATTGTTGAGTCGCAATCATTGCATTCGGTAAATTGTAATTGATAACAGGGAGAGAAAGTAGTGTCAATTACATAATAGGGAACCTGCCCAAATAGATTAGTTGATGAAATTATTAAGAAAATTCCAACAACCGTTGTAATTAAATATATTTTTTTTAACATTTTGTTCACCATCAATAATTTATAATTTTATTTATTTAAAAAAAGTTCAGATCAACTTTAACTAAAAATTGTTAAAATTCATAAGACAGACTTTAGTTTTTATTACGAAGTCCCGCATCATCCAATTTTTGCGACAGAAATGATTTATATTTTGTAAATCTTATCTGCCGCTAAATCGTAATTCCGGGAATTTTAAGCTCCTCAAATAAAATAAAAATTTTAATTTTGTGAAAATACTTTTCGTTGAGAATTCGTTGAGAATTCGTTGAGAATTCGTTGAGAATTCGTTGAGAATTCGTTGAGAATTCGTTGAGACAAAATTTATTAAACAAAAATTCTTTTTCTGCTGAAGTAATAAAGGAGAGATTAAGCGTTTGAAATATGCAGATAACAATATGGCAAAAAGATATATTTTTGCCCCAAGAGATAGGGCAATGTTACTATAAATTTTATGATATTTACCCATCAAAATCATATTTTATCTTAGTTACCATAATCATATTGCTAAAATAAGAAATTTCTGAATATTATACAAATAAATTTTTTATTTTTAACAATATTCAAAAAGCAAGATGTCCGACACTTGCGAAGTGTAGGACATCTATTTTCGCTGCATAATCTGAACGCAAAGGGCTGAAGCCCTTTGTTGCAACTTGTGATTTAACTTTCAACTCAATATCTTTTAACTTAATTACTTTAATTCTGTAACATTCAACTCAATAACATTCAACATAGTTACATCTTCACAAATTTCTCTACCTTATCACCAATACGGATAAAATACACTCCTGCGGGCAAATGTGATACATCTATTCTTTGTGTGGACAGGTCAAGCCCTGTCCCTACAGACATAACTTCTAAACCGAGCATATCGAATAGCTGCACTTTTTCAGTCGCTGCAAAGGGCTGAAGCCCTTTGTTGCTGAATTGAATTGTAATGAAATCACTTGCGGGATTTGGGCTGACATAAAAATTGTTTTCTGATTCATAAACACTCATTTCTGTATTCATAATATCGTTGAGATATTTCCAAATATTACTGCTGAAATCTTTGGATACGAATAGATTTTCGCCGGGGTCTTCACCCATTCTAACCCAAACTATGCCAGTGCTTGGTGAAACATGTAAGCACTGACCATCTTTACCGAGAGCTGCATAAGCATCTTCAGGTGCTTCACTGAACAACATACCCTTAAATACTAAAGATGTTTGCGGTACCATAAAACTTCCCTTTCCGTTTAGCCACCAGAGATAGCCATAAGATTTATTCAAATCATTTGAAGTATTTATCATATCAAATAGATAGTTCTTATCTGAAAATATTTCCGTTTCACCCCATTTACCATTGCCGAGCATAAGCAAGCCGAAACGCGCCATCGAGCGTGGTGTACTGAAATATACATTGTTATAACCAATTTTAAACCAGGCACCGTTCATACCAATCCGATTTCTGATTTTTCTGAAAAAATACTGGTTGTAACTTTCGCCGGATGCTTCTTCAATTACATTTTCAATCAGCGTGTAAGGTGCATTATGATAGTACCACTGCGAGCCTGCATCTGCTTTATATTTCAGACATTCGGGCTCGGTACAGTCAGTGCTTTCAACATTGAAGTCCAAGCCTGTAGTCATTGTAAGTTGATTGCGGATAGTAATCAGGTCTTCTTTGTCCTTAGTCAATGAAGTCCAGCTTTCACCAAGATAAATTGAAGTTTTATCGTTAATATTCAGAAAACCTTCCTCCTGAGCTAATCCTGCTAAAGCCGCCGTAAGTGTTTTTCCGGCAGAAGCCCAGTACCAGTTACTATCCTGAGTGAAATTGCCGAAATACTTTTCAAGAACAATTTTCCCATCTTTCAAAACAATGAACCCTTTTGATTTTTTATCTTCTAAATAGTTGAAAAGTACAGGAATTTTATCTGTATTCCAACCCAGTTCTTCGGGGCTTGTTGTTTCCCATTTTTGTCCTATTACGATAGGGGGGAAGTATAATTCATCTGCATTTATAGTAACAGTTGCAATTAAAATAATTACAAAAAAAGTAATTAATATTCTCATGATTGACTCATTTAAAAATTTTGATACAAAACAAAAAAATATTGTCGTAGTAGATAGCAAAATTAATTATTGATTAGACAAATCTAGCAATTAAAAAGTTTAATTATTATATAGATAATTATTAAATTTAATAAATTGTATATTATTTTTACATCGCTAATTCAACAGTTTATGCTTAAGTAAAAATTTTAAGTATGTAACGTATGAAAAATACAGAAAAATAACATAAAAATTTTTTTAATAAGAAATAAAGTCATACTTTTGAATGTATTTGTGTCTCTTTTAAAAAAGGAATATTTATGAATAGAATATTGTTAATACTGATTGCGGGCTTAGTGATGATGACAGCCTGCAGCAGTGATAAAACAGACTCTGCAAAGAATGCGGGTGTTGACAAAGTTTATACTTTGGAAGAACTACTTAGCGATGAATTCACAAATACAGGTGACAAAGTCACAATAGAAGGTTTGTGTATTCATGTATGTGCCCATAGTGGCAAAAAAATGTTTTTAGCCGGTAAAGATGCTGATAATAAATTGCAAATATTTACATCTGATGTTATTTCTGCTTTTGATAAGAAGTATGAAGGCAGTACATTAAGGGTTGTCGGAACTCTTGAAGAGGAGAAAATTGATATGAATTATATCAAAGAGTGGGAAGAAGAACTTGCTGCTGAAGCCGCTGAAGTTGGCGAGCATGCATGTGAGTTCGAAGATAATATGAATAGAATTGACCTGCTGAAGGATAAAATTGCAAAGAGTAAAAAAGGTTACATATCGAAATATACTATGACAGGTGTCGAAGTTAAAGAGATGTAATTAAATATTTTTTTTTCAAGCGGTGGTTTTATAAATAAATCGCCGCTTTTTTTATTGAAATAGACTGAAAATATGAAGATATACAAATTAAATAAAACTCTTCACAGAGATATCGGCTATTTTTTTGTCGGAATGATTTTGATTTATGCGATTTCCGGTATTGCAATAAACCATAAAGGCGACTGGAATCCAAACTATATAATTCGCAATCAGGATTTCGGACTTGGTCGCCCTGTCAGCAAAAGCGAAGTTGATATGAAATTGATTGATACAATACTTGAGTTGGCAGATGCTAAGGGAGAGTACAAAAGTCACTATTTTCCGGATAGCGAGCGGCTAAGAATATTTGTTGATGGTGGAAATATTACATTGTTTCTGGACAGGGGCGATTTTAAAGTAGAGACAATCCTAAATAGACCCATTTTCAAACAAGTAAACTTCCTTCACTATAATCCCGGAGTTCTTTGGACTTGGTTTTCTGATATATTTTGTGTAGCACTTGCATTTCTTGCAATATCCGGATTATTTATTCTAAAAGGTAAATACGGACTTGTCTGGCGAGGTGCTATACTTGTATCAATCGGAATTTTAATTCCACTATTATTTTTGTTGATATACTTATAATTCCTAACTCCATCAGTTAATAAATAATTGTCAGGTTAAAATGAGAAAGTATATGATTCTTTAAATTAAGCCCTTCTAATAAGTATGTTTTAAAATTCAAAAAAGGCTCGATAAAACAAAGATCAACTCATGATTTATTCCTCGGAAGTTTTTCATCAAATTTCAATTTTTCGTAGCGCTCGGTAATTTCAATCAGGATTTTATTTCTAACAATATCTGCCTGTTCGAATTCAAAAACACCAATACCTTTTATATCGCGAACCATATTAACAAAAAACTGAAGTGCTACATGATAAGCATTGATATCATACTGATGTAAGTCTCCGGAAATTATAACTTTACTTTTATTACCCATCCTCGTTGTGAAGAGCATCAATTGCCTGATATCACAATTCTGTGCTTCATCCAAAATCATAAGCGAATTATCAAAAGTCGCTCCTCTCATAAATGCGAGCGGTCTGAATTCGATCACATTTTCCTTGAGCAATTTCTCAAAAATTCGCTTTTTCATCAGTTTCTGAAAAGTGATTTTGTAGCTTTCGTAATGAGGGTCAATCTTGGATTCAATATCTCCGGGGAGAAAACCGAGTTTTTCGCCTGCTTCCTGAATTGGTTTAGTTAATAACACTTTGTCAAATGTGTTCAACTTAAGTGATTTGACTGCATAATAACAATCAATAAATGTTTTGGAGGTTCCGGCCGGACCCGTACAAATTGTTATGTCATTTTTTTCGATAGTTTCTATCAGTTCTTTTTGCTTGTCTGATAATATTATTGACCTGATTGTATTATCAGATTCAACTCCCAGAGGCTTTGCCTGCCTTTCGATTTTTTCTTCTTCTGTTTCTGCTTTTCTATTTCTCTTTGCCATAGAACATATATAAAATTAGAAAAATGAAATTAATTATGATACAAACATAAGACAATAGATTCATTTAATAAAATGAATTTCATGTTAAGACACCTAATTCAATTATTATACTGATAGTTGCGAAGTATTTAAGGCATAAAAAATATGATTAATAATTGAAAAAAAAATGGTCTTATTAACCAAAATATACTCGGGATAAAAAACTTAATATGTTACTATAAAAAAAATCAATCTCGCGGGAAAAAACGAGATTGATTTTCAGAAAATTTTATACTATAGTATTATATTAACAGTAATACGGATTATTCGTCATCTAAAACATCGCATACTGAATTGGCAATATCTTCTTCTACTTTTTTATATTTAGCTGTAACAATCTTACCATCGCGATATTTAACTTTGACAGTATCATTTCTTCCAAATTTCCTTTCTGATCTCTTAAATGTATTGCTTACTGTAGTCGCCTGACCGCCGGGTTGTTGCTGCTGAGGCACATTTTGAAGAAATGCAGGTGTTTGAGTAGAATGTTCAAACTTCATAGTTCCTGATGCAGTACGTTGTCTGACTTGTAATTCATCAGCTGTAGCATGACCTGCGGCAGGTTTGCGAAGTTTGACTTCACGTTGTACCATTTGAGGGAAATATTTGAATGCGAAAATTACGCTTTCTTTGTTTATTTCCTTGACTAATTCAACAAATAGACCATAAGCTTCTGACTTGTATTCTAAAAGTGGGTCTTTCTGACCGTAAGAACGGAGATGAATACCTTCCTTAAGGTCGTCCATAACTCTCAGATGCTCACGCCATTTATCGTCAATAGTCTGCAATACGGCAACTCTTTCGAGCTTGGACATAAATTCTTTACCAAGCATCTCCTCTTTTCTTTCATAAAATTCTTTGGCAGCTTTAATCACTCGTTCAATTAAATCATTATTGTTGTCTTTTTCAAAGTCTTTTTCAGAGACTTCAACTTCGCAGAGCAGTTGTGACCTGACTGTATCTTTGAAATCTTTAACTCTCTTTTCGGGTTTGAATTCTTCAATCAGGTTGTAAGCCATATCTTCGATATAATCAAAGAGTTCACCTTTTAGTCGTTCGCCACGAAGAGCAGCACGACGGCGATTATAGATGACTTCTCTCTGTTGATTCATTACATTGTCATATTCGAGTAGTCTTTTGCGGATACCGAAGTTATTTTCTTCAACTTTCTTCTGTGCACGCTCAACCGAATTAGAAATCATAGAGTGCTGAATTGGCTCGCCTTCCGGAATTTTGAGCTTTGCCATAACATTTGCAATTCTCTCGCCTCCGAAAAGTCTCATCAAATCATCTTCGAGTGAGATGTAAAAAATCGAACTTCCCGGGTCACCCTGTCTTCCGGCGCGACCACGAAGCTGACGGTCAATACGCCTTGCATCATGTCTCTCTGAGCCTAAAATCGCCAAGCCGCCATTTTTCTTAACTTCATGGTCGAGTTTGATATCAGTACCACGACCTGCCATATTGGTAGCTATTGTTACAGCACCTTTCATTCCCGCCTGTGAAACTATTTCTGCTTCCTTAGCGTGTTGTTTGGCATTAAGTACATTATGTTTGACACCCTGACGTTTCAGCATTTTTGCAAGTATTTCAGATACTTCAACAGTTGCAGTTCCGACAAGCACGGCTCGACCTGCTTTTTGAAGTTCTTTGATATCCTCTATAATTGCGTTATATTTTTCACGTTTTGTTTTAAAAATCAAATCTTCCTGGTCATCACGCACAATTGGTCTGTTTGTAGGAATTACAGTAACTTCCAGTTTGTAAATTTTTTCAAATTCTCCTGCTTCAGTATCAGCTGTACCTGTCATACCTGCCAGCTTGCGATACAAACGGAAATAATTCTGCAGAGTAATTGTTGCAAAAGTCTGAGTATCACGCTCAACTTTAACATTTTCTTTTGCTTCGATAGCCTGATGAAGTCCGTCTGAATAGCGTCTTCCATCAAGGATACGTCCTGTAAATTCATCAACTATCATGATTTTGCTGTCTTGAATTACATATTCCACATCTTTTTCATAAAGTGAATATGCTCTCAAAAGTTGATTTATCGTATGAATTCTGTCGCTTCTATCAGCAAAAATCAGATGCGCTTCATCCTTCAACCTTTGTTTTTCTTCAGGGCTGAGATTCGGATCACCTTCAATTTGGCTGAATTGTGCCGCAATATCTGGAATTACAAACATATTGGCATCTTCATCTCTTGTACCAAGCAGCTCGCGACCTTTTTCACTGATGTCAATCTGATGAGTTTTTTCATCAATATTGTAGTATAATTCATCATCAATTTCATGCATACGTTTCCCTTTATCACGAAGGAAAAACATTTCAGTATCTCGTTTTAGCTTTTGATTTTCAGGTTCCTGAAGTAATTTTGTCAATTTTTTGTGTTTCGGATATCCGTGATAAGCTCGGAGCAAGCATACGCCGGCTTTTTCAAGGTCTTCTTTACTTCCGGAATTTATATAGCCTTCAGCTTCGGCTACAATAGAGTTGACAAGTTTGAACTGCGCATCAATCAGGCGCTTTACTCTTGGATTCATTTCTTCAAATCTCTGGTCAGTCTGACCTACAGGACCTGAAATAATGAGAGGAGTTCTCGCTTCATCAATCAGTACTGAGTCAACCTCATCAACAATAGCAAACCAGTGTTCGTTCTGAACTAAATTTTCTAAATCAACAACCATATTGTCGCGCAAGTAATCAAAGCCAAATTCGTTATTGGTACCGTAAGTAATATCGCAGTTGTAAATCTTTTTACGGTCTTCATTATCCATATTTGACTGAATTGCACCTACTGTCAGCCCAAGGAAATTATAGACAGGAGACATCCATTCTGAGTCACGTTTTGCAAGATAATCGTTTACTGTGACAAGGTGTACACCTTTTCCGGCAAGAGCATTGAGATATACCGGTGCGACTGCAACAAGAGTTTTACCTTCCCCGGTTGCCATTTCGGCGATTTTCCCTTCGTGAAGTACAATACCACCAATCATCTGAACATCATAAGGCACCATATCCCAAACTGCATGCTGACCGGCATAAGTATAGCTGAAACCTCTTTCTTTCAATCTTTTGCAGGCTTGTCTTACAACTGCAAATGCTTCAGGAAGTATTTCATCTAATTCAGCGTTGATTGTAGAGTATATTTCATCTCCAAGGTCTTTAATCTGTTGAGTAACATCAAGAATTTCAGAGCTGTCGAGTGCTTCGTTTTGAAGTTTTTCCTGTAAGGCTTTTCGATTATCTTCAAGTGATTTTACAGATTCTTTGATTCTGGCTCGGTATTCTGAAGTTTTTGCTTTTAACTGCTCATCTGTAAGTTTATCTAAATCTTTATAGATTTTGTTAATTTCATCAACCACGGGAAGCATTTTTTTTACATCTTTCTCGTGTCTGTTACCTAATATCTTGTTTAAAATTTTGCCGAACATTTGCTTTTATTGAATTATTTGTAATAATTAACAGTAAACGTATTAACGCTATAAGTATTTATTATATGATTGATATAAATGCATTATACAATTAAAAATCGAAACCTATAGAGAATAAATAATATGGCTCAGACCAACGATCAATCTCATTTCTCCATGCAATATCAACTTTCCATGGGATTCCCAGCATATAGGCTCTGATTCCCAATCCACTGCTCATCAGCATATTACCGGGAATTCGTCTGCCGTCATCAAGAGTTTGTGAGAATATTACTTCATCATACCAGGCGGAGCCTACATCAAGAAATATAGCACCGTTTACACCTTGTATAAGAATTGGAAGTGGTCCTGCAATAAGTGCAGTCAAAAGCGGAAATCTGAATTCAGCATTTGCTATGAAATATTTATCACCGACTACTTCACTAACAGCCCAGCCACGCATAGGCATTTCGAATGCCATGAAAGCAAAATCCTCAGGAGAATTAAAAGGTAGTCTGCCACCGCTGAATCTTCGATTTATCCAATTATCGGTACCACCCATAAAGAAATTTTGTGAATTCGGTCCGAGACTAGCTCCGGCTGCACCACGAAGAGCAAATCCAAAGAACCAGCCAAGCGGAATATAAGTCCTGTAATCACCTCTGAATGTTGCGAATCCAACTCCATCATCACCAAGTTTTGGAGAACCGCTGATATCAAGAAAGTATCTTGAGCCGTCTCTTGGACCATAATATCCCCAAAGTGTGTTATCGTGAACATACCTCACTCTTGGCACGACAAGATAGCGGTCGGTTCCACCCAATTCAGGAATATCTACATTTTCCTTACTTAGCATCATGAAATTTGCACCAAATTCCAATCTGTTAAAAAGAGTAAATGGATATGATGCTGTGACACCGGCTCCAAAATTTCTGAATCTGTAAAAGAAATTATCTGCACTTAAAATAAATGCTGATGTATGATAAATATTAAAACTGTAATCAATAATTTTCGGCAGATAATTGTAAGCTAAGAAAAATTGACTGTTTCTAAGGTCAAGAAGTAAATTTGCCTGAAAAAATATTTGATGGTCACCCAAAACGTCACTGAAAAGCATTTGAGTTACTCCCTGAACACCAAAGAAAGTGCTAAAACCCGGATTTCCGAGAATTAAATCAGGTGAAAATGTTACCTTATAATCCTGCTCTTCAAGCTCTTCATCAGTTGTATCTGCTGAAGAGGCATCATCAGATATTTGAATGATTGAAGTGGTATTGTCATCAAGCAAATTCTTCTGAGCATCAACATTTGGGCTTACCATAGCTTGATTTTCGAATGTAACTTCAAAATCTCCGTAGCCTGTGAGTTTTGTTTCCTGAAGTCCGGCATTTTCAATTTCGGCGATAGATTCGATTATTTTCTTTTGCTCGATTTGAGATTGTCTGAATTTAGTAAGCGGAAGTTCATCGATTCCCAAGTCACTGTCCAGCGGATATTTCATCATATAAATATCATAACCGCCATTTATCTGGGTAGTAAATAATGCTTTGGAGGCATCATTGGAAATTGCAATTTGAGTTATGCCTGTGAGTGAATTGGTTAAAGGCTTGGATTTCTTAGTAAATAAATCCATTACATAAATATTGCCAATACCGTTTTTATCCGAAACATACAAAAGTTTGTCATCTCCGGGAACAACAGCAATACTTGTTTTTGTATTTTCAGGGTCGAAAGTTAATCTTTCAATATTTGAAGTTGCTATATCAATAACAAAAATATCGCTTTTGTAAACATCATAATTCCAGATTTTGAAATTATTCATATTGAATATACCGCTCAAATTGTTGCTTCGGTCCGATGTAAAATATATTCTTTTACCGTCAAAGGACCAGCTTATTGACACTACAGAAAAAATATCATCAGTAATTTGCTTTAATTTTTTAGTAATATAATTATACACATAAATATCTGAATGCTTTCCTTGTGAACCGATAAATGCTATTTCGTTATTTTCTTGAGACCACTGTACGGAAGAAATTGATTTAATACCAAATTTCAGCCGGTCATACTTACCTGTCTTAGCATCAACTATAAATATAGCATCTTCAGCACCTGCTTTAGCTGAAATGGCAAGATGAGTTCCTTTGGGGTTCCACGAAATGCCGGGTGTAAGCATATTCAAATCTTCGAAATCCTGAGTTCTCGAGCTACTTACAAGTTGTTTCGCATCCGTTTTATCATCAATGTTTCTGACAAAAATGCCAAAAACGCCACCACTTGTCGAAATATATGCCATTTTTTCGCCATCCGGCGAAATTGCCGGTGACGAGTTATAGAACGTCATATCTTTTTGGTGATTTGTAAGAGGTATGGCATAGTCTTTGGGACTTACAAAAAGCTCCAAATCCGGGAAATAAAATTTCTTAATATCTCGTTGCCATTTTTCCGAAAAATCCTCGAATGACATTTGAAATGTACTTGCGAATGCGGTTTCTACATTTCTGTAAATTCTTAGTCGGTTAATCAAATCTCCAACCCGCTCTTTTCCATAAGTTTCAGCAACATAATTATAGAAGGTCTGCCCGCCACGATATGCAAGATATCCGTTAAGACGATTAAGAGGAGGTAGATTCTCGCTCAATGTAAGGTCACGCATGAACATATCAGTTTCAGTATTCATACCGCCTATGCTCTGCCATTCGGCAAAACCTTCATTCATCCAAAGAGGTATCATAAATCCTCCGCTTGAAGATATTGCTGATTGGAATGTCCCACCATAAAACATATCATTGAGCACAGCATGGACAAGCTCGTGATGAATAACATGGTCTAAAACTGCCCAATTACCTTGAAAAGGCACTACAACACGATTTTTAAATAATTCTGTAACACCGCCAACACCTTCCGGCATAAATTGCATTATAACATTTGTTTGTTGAAAATCGTTATGAGCATCATATACTATAACAGCCACACGGCTTGACATTCGATGATTCAGTGTTTTCACTATTGCGGCTAATGAATTTTCGCATGCTCTGGCTGTGAAATCTGCAAGATACTTTGAACCATCATTATAATATACATCAAAATTAACTGTTTGGACATATTTCCAGTCAAAATTTTCGTATTGAACTTTATTCTTTCCAAACTGAGGATATAAATTTCCGGTATATGCAAAAAACAAAGCTATTATAAATATTAAAATATTATTCTTTTTCATTTTTTAACTCGTCTAAAAAGTTTGTATTCTGATATATAATCAAACTTAAGATTTCGACTACCAAATTGATTACACACTAAAATCTTAGACGAAATCAATAATCAAAAAGTTTAACTACAATTTGCAATAAATCAATTGAAATAAAATAGTTCTTAATGAAATTTGAAACGATAATTTTTTCAATTCATTTTTTTTCATTATGTTTGTGAATTATATAAGAGAAAATTATGAAAAAAATATTATCAATATTTCTAAACATAGACAGAGCTTACTTAACAGGTATAACCATTGATGAAAGCGGGGTTTCACTTGATTATATCAATTCTACAATACATCATATTGACCTTGAAAATTTTAAAACTGAAGAATCACGCAACGGTGTTGCCGAAATGAATAAGTTTTTCTTCGAGATGGATTTCGAACCTGATGAAATCAGCGTAACTTTACCTTCTGAGAGTGTGCTCGTATCTAAGTTTCCGGGCAAACACGACATAACCGATGATGAACTTACTCAGCTACTTAATCTCGAAATAAGGCAATTGTACCCGCAATGCGATCCTAAAGATTACACAACCTATGCTGTTCCTATGCTGCCTGATAATCCGAAATTGCATCAGATGATGGCTGTCATTGTGCCCAATGAGGACTTTAAAGCATTGGAAGAACTTGTACAAATCCTTAATAAGCCTATAGTGAAATTTGATATTACTCAGCTAAATGCTCATACTTGCTTTCTATATAATTATCCGGAAATGGTTGATAAAAATATAATTTTTGTTTGTGTGCAGGGACATTTTATGGATGTGAGTGTATTGTCAGCCGGAAAGCCCATATATTATAACCTGTTAGCTGTTTCGGATTTTAAGAAAGTAGGAGAATTTTTAGAAAAAGAATATGATAAAATTGTTCCAAATTACGTAGATGAAATTCATGCCTGCTACTTTTTCGGTGTTGGTTTGACCAAAGAAATCAATATGATGCTTTGGGAAACTGCAAGCCTTTTGGGGATATTTGAAGCAAAAAGATTAAATTCATTCAGGATGCTTAAGTCAAACTTATCAAAGCGTGAAAAAGAGTATTGCTCCAGAACACTTCATATTTATCCGGCGTGTATCGGTGCTGGTTTACCGGCTCAACACAAAATTTTAAATGTCGAATGAGAATTATTGGTGGTAAATACAAAAGTCGCAGAATAAACCTGAAGATTCCACCTAATGTCAGACCCACAGCAGACAAAAACCGTGAGTCAATGTTTAATGTATTGAATAATTATGTTGATTTCACAGATTTGAAAATTATAGATTTATATGCAGGCTCCGGAGCTTTAGGATTTGAGGCATTGAGTCGTGGAGCCGGTTTTGTTTCATTTGTTGATAATAGCAGAAAATCCTTAGAATTAATTAAAAGTGCCGCCAAGCAACTGGAAATAGATAAAATCAATTTTGAAATAGTTCAGCAGGACGCTCTAAAATATTTACGTTCAAAAAGCAGTAACAAATATGATATTTTGTTTGCAGACCCACCTTATGATAACTGCGATTACAATGATTTGTTTCAAACTATTATTGAAACTGACATATTAGATAATGTTTTTATAGCCGTTATTGAATACAGAACTGTAAATGATATTGAAATCCCTACTCAATTCAATATACTTAGTCAAAAAAAGTTTGGAGATACTTCTTTTTTGGTGATTGAAAAGAAGATTTAAATCTTCACAAAATTTCCTACTTTATTTCCAAAGCATATGACCTACCCGGCAACAGGGAACTTCACATAGAATGTAGAGCCTTCATCGGGGCTTGATACAAGGTGTATTTGACCATTAAGAAGTTCGGTTAGTTTCTTGACTATCGAAAGTCCCAATCCTGTTGATGGCTCGTCAGATGTCGGTTTAGCTGATAGTTTAGCAAATTTTGTAAAAATTTTGGATTTATCATCATTTGTAAAACCAGGACCGCTGTCTTGAATTGAAACTACAACATAATCCTGACTGTCATCATTTGACTTGACGTAATCACATTTAATATAAATTTTTCCTTGAATCTTAGAAAACTTAATAGCATTTGAAAGCAAATTATCAAATATCCTTTCCAATTTCATTCTATCAGCATTCACAATGCATGGCAAATCAGGCTCATCATAAATTAATACCTGTTTTTTAGCTTCAGCCTGAAATAAATATCCTTCAACAACTTTCATCAGTGTATCCCTTAAGTCGAAATCAACAATACTGAGTTTAAGTTTACCCTCTTCAATAAGATTTACTTCCATCAAATCTTTAATTATATTTACAGCTTTTTGAGCAGATGATTTAATTGAATGAGCATAAGAAATTAAATCGCTATTTTCGGGTGAAAGTTTGCCGATAATGAGATCTGAATACCCAATTACAGACTGAAGCGGATTATTAAGGTCATGAGCAGTTAACTCGATTATACCGTTCTTTTCTTCGTTCAGCCGCTTTAGTGCTTCATTCTGATATTTGATTGTTTTAGTCTGTTTGACTAAATTTAAATGATTTCTTACTCTTGAAATAAGTTCTTCTTTATTGAATGGTTTTGTAATATAATCAACGGCACCGTGATTGAATCCCTTTACCATCTCATCGGGTTGATTGAGGGCTGTAAGGAATATCACAGGAATATCCGATGTAGTTGAGTCGGATTTAAAAAGTTTACACAGTTCAAAACCATCAACAACAGGCATCATAATATCTAGTAAAAGCAGATCAGGTATCTCTTGCTTTATAGATTCCAATGCCTCCCGTGCTGATTTTGCGGTCGCAGTTCTGTATCCTTCGCTATGAAGATGAGCCACAGCTACTTCAATGTTAGCCGGATTATCATCTACAATCAATACTAATTCTATATCAGATATATATTGCATAAAATTGGTAATTATAAAAACTTAAAATTACTGCTTTTTTTGTTTTTATGCAATTAATTTATATTAATTTTTGCAATTATTTTTGATATATACTATTTTACTATAGCAAATTTCCTTCGTATTATTTCACTTTTGCTTCTGATTACCAATGAATAGATGCCTGTATTCAAATTTGAGCAATCTATTCTTGCTATATTGCTCAGAAAATCTGAATCCAAAATGACATTCTGTTTATTTCCCAAAATGTCAAAAATTTCAATGTCATAATTTTCGCTCAAAGGAAGTTCTGAAGAGATATTCAAATAACCAGATGTTGGATTTGGATAAATATTCAAGCTAAAATCAGCGATAACAGAAGTGTTTTCCACTCCGCAGTTATCAATTTCAATATTTCCGATTTGCCTGATATCAAGTGATGATGAACCTAATTGTAATTCATAATTTCCATTTTCACGTATATATCTTTTTTTAGCAGGGTCATACGAATACAATTCATTAAGATTCAGATATAAGGTATCAACTCTGGTTTCGCCGGCTTTTAGATGAAGCCTCTTGAACTGTTTCAACTGCTTGATCGGCTGGCTTAGTCTTGAATCCAGATATTTTACATAAAGCTGAACAACTTCATCGCCATCGTATCTTCCTGTGTTTGAAATTTTGTAAGTAATAACTGCAGTATCGCTTTCGCAAAGTTTGATTTCGCCAAAAGGCAAAGTCATATCTGAATATTCAAAATCGGTATAACTAAGCCCGTAACCAAACTCATAAAGAGGTTTTCCTTCAAAATATCTGTAGGTTCTGCCTGCCATATCATAATTATCGAAGTGTGGCAACTCATCAACTGAATTGTGAAATGTAACAGGTGTTCTTCCAGCTGGATTATAATCTCCGAAAAGAACTGCACCAACAGCATCGCCGGCAGTTTGTCCAAGATACCAGGTATGCAAAATTGAATTAATATTTGCATGATGCCAGTTTAAAGCAAGAGTTGTTCCAAGATTCACCATAACTACAGGCTTTCCGCTTGAATGCAGTGCCTCAATAATTTTAAGCTGTCCCCATGGCAAATCCAGACTTGTCCTGTCACCCTGATAAAAGCCCTCAGTTTCGAGGAAACTTTGCTCATTTTCGTAATCAGATGATAGTCCGCCAACATAAATAACTGCGTCAAAATCCTTCGCAAAATCTTTGAGTTCAGCCATTTGCTTGCTACCGGATTTTTTGTTTCCAATTTCAAACTTTATATCTCCCGGCGCCCACCATTGAAGGTACTCAATTAATATATCATAATCTTTATTTGCTTCAAATTCAAAGAATCCTATTCTGGTTATAGTTCCGTGAGGTGTGTAGTCGTCAATAACAACTTTATCGCCTATTCTTATACGTGTTCCATCATCACTTGTAACTTTGATTGTATATTCTCCAGGCTCGTCAACCCTGATAATTCCTGTCCATCTTACTGAGAAAGAATCGGCACTTACCCCTTCAATCGGGTCAATATATCCCCAGTTAAAATCAAGAACAGTATCTATCCTGATAGCAGTTGGCTCTCCCAACATAAAGCGATTGGCAAAATATTCACCTTTGAATCCCGGCTGACCATCATGGGTACGGACATTTTTGGGCGTAACAAGTTCAGTAAGAGTACCGCCTACTTCGGTCTCTTTTCTGAAAACAATGTCTGTACTTTCTGAAACAGTTTTTTTGATTCCTTCTAAAATTGTGACAGGTTTGCTGGGCCAACCGGTATAACTTCCCAAATTTTCGTAAAATACATTTGCATTTGGACCAACTACCAAAATTCTTTCGAGTTCTTTACTTAATGGCAATGTGCCGTCATTTTTTAATAAAACAATTGATTCTTTTGCTGTTTCAAGAGCTATAGAATTATGTTCATCGCTATCCACTACAGAATCAGGTATTTTTGTATATTCTACAAGCTCAGGGTCATCATATAAACCTAATAAAAATTTTGCTCTGTAGAGCCTGAATACTGATATATTGATGTCTTCCTCAGTAACATAACCCTCAAGATAAGCTTTTTTCAAGTGGTCTTTGTAGAAATCGCCACATTCGGAATCAATGCCTGTGAGCAGGGCAAGAGCGGTGCCTTCTCGCTCATTGCTACCTACTTTATGCTCCCAAAAGCTGTCTCCGATAGCATTGCAATCAGTCACGACAAATCCTTTAAAATCCCATTGACGCCTCAGAACATCTTGAATAAGATATGGATTTGTAACAACAGGCCTGCCATTTACAGCGTTGAAAGCAGCCATGATTGAGAAAGCTCCGGCTTCCATAATTGAGCTTTTAAATGCAGGCATATAGGTTTCCCATAAATCTCTTTCGCCAACAATTGCATCAAAGTGATGGCGTTTGGATTCAGGTCCGCTATGAACAACATAGTGTTTGGGTGAAGCAATTGTTTTGAAATATTTTGGATTATCACCCTGCATACCATTTATATATGCTACAGACATCCTTGAAGCAAGATACGGGTCTTCTCCATAAGTCTCCTGAACCCTGCCCCAGCGTGGATCACGTGCTATATTGATGCTTGGAGACCAGAAGTTAAGTCCTACTTCACCATGCCTGAATTTTACTCTTGCTTCATCTGATATTGCATTTGCCACTCTATGCATAAGGTCTAAATTCCAAGTAGCAGATAAATTTATGGATTGAGGAAATACTGTTACATTTTCAATGCAAAGTCCATGTTCACTTTCATTATGCCACTGATAATCGGGAATATTCAGTCTTGGTATTCCATCCCATATACCGGATGACAATGTTTGAATTTTTTCATCAATTGTGAATTGATTAATTAAGTCCCAGACTCTTTTGTCAAGTTCTTCTGTATTTGACAAATCCACTGCTTTTAAGTTTGCAGTCAGAACAACTAATAGTAGCAAAATTTTCTTAAACATTCAGCACTCCGAGAATATAATTTACTAATATATTTAAAATAAAAAAAGTGAAAACGCACAGCTTTCACTTTACAATAACACATCAACTCAAAAAAAATCTCATAAAAAATGATTTTTTCTTGAAATATATAACATTTCTAAAAATGATTTATGAACAACAAAATTAATACACCGGCGATAATTCTATATATTACAAAAAGATAAGTAGAATTATTCTTCAAATAGCTGATTAAAAAATGTATAGCCCAGTAACCACTAATTCCCGATACAATGGTTGCAATTATAATATTTATTGCATCACCACCCGTCAGGTATGGTATTGACTCCTTGACTCCAAGCAATCCGCTGGCAAGAATTGCCGGAATGCTAAGTAGAAATGAAAACCTTGCAGCAGTTTCTCTGGTCATCCCAAGAAAAAGTCCGGCTGTGATTGTAGTGCCGGAGCGGGATGAACCTGGAATTAAAGCAACGCACTGAGCCAAACCAACCAGAATTGAATCTTTAATTGTGATTTTTTCTAAATCTTTTTTAAAATTCGCAGTTTTCTCTGCAATAAATAATATTATACCCAATACAATCAGGCTTGTAGCTATTACATTCAGCTCCTTTGTAAAACTTCCCTCAATAAAATCTTTAAATGCAAGCCCTGCAATTACAATTGGTATTGTTCCGAGAATAATCATCCAGCCCATTCTTGAATCTAAGCTTTGCTCGGAATATTTCGTGCGATTTTTAGAAAAATTTTCAGTTAAAAATGATTTGGGAATACCAACAATTTCACGTTTGAAATATATAAAAACTGCAGCTAATGTACCAAGTTGAATCATTGCGATAAATGCTGTCCAGCGTTCTGGATTATCTTCTGAAATCAGCCCCATAAGTTTCCCTGCTACAGTAAGATGTGCTGTACTGCTAATAGGAATGAATTCTGTCAGTCCTTGAATTATTCCAAGAATAATTGCTTCAATAATGGTCAAATTAATATCCGTAAAAATTAAACCTGCACATATAAAAACTTTCTTTTTCCAACTTTAAGTAATTTCTTTTCAACTAAATTTACTTTGGAAAACGGGTCAGTTTGCTTCTCACCGTCTATATAAACTCCACCTTGTTCAATTAACCTTCTTGACTCTTTCTTCGAAGGTGCAAGATTTGTTGAAACAAGTAAATCAGCAAGAGGCATTTCGCTGCTTTCTATATCCAATTTCATTTCATCAATTACATCAGGCACATCTTTGTTAACAAAAATGCGTTCAAATTCATCAAAAGCAGATTTTGCTTGTTCAGAACCATGATATAATTCCACAATCTTCATAGCTGTATTTACTTTTGCATTTCTTGGGTGGACGCTTCCATCCTTCAAACCTTCTTCAACTGCTTTAATTTCTTCATTTGTAAAAAATGCGGCATAAAGCATATATCTTGTAATCATATCATCAGGAATTGACATAGTCTTTCCGAACATATCTTTTGGAGAGTCCGTTAGGGCAATATAATTATCAAGAGATTTAGACATTTTTTGCACGCCGTCAGTACCTTCAAGTATTGGCATTGTGAGTATGCACTGAGCAGGGACACCATATTGTTTCTGAAGCTCTCTGCCTACAAGTAAATTGAATTTCTGGTCTGTACCGCCAAGCTCAACATCAGATTTAATCACTACGGAATCCATACCCTGAGCGAGCGGATAGAGAAATTCGTGAATACTTATGGGTGTACTGCTTTTGTATCGGTTGCTGAAATCATCACGTTCGAGCATCTGAGCCACCGTATAGTTTGAGGCGAGCTTGACAACATCAACAAAATTCATTGAATTCAGCCATTCAGAATTATATTTAACATATAAGCGGTCATTTCTCAGAATGATAGTCGCCTGGTCAATATATGACTGACCGTATTCCTTGGTTTGCTCAAGTGTAAGCTGAGGACGGGTTTTAGATTTTCCGGTAGGGTCACCTATCATAGCTGTGAAATCACCTATGATTAAAGTTGCCTCATGTCCTAAATCCTGAAACTGACGCATTTTATGAAGTACAACTGCATGACCGATGTGCAAATCTGGACGGCTCGGGTCAGCTCCAAGCTTTATATTTAGTGGTAAATTTTTCTTAATTGAATTTTCAATCTTTTCAGCTAATTCACTTTCAGGTAAAAGGTCAACAACACCTTGCCTGATTAAATCCATCTGTTCATTTAATCCCGGAAACATAGGTTTTCTCACAAGAAGATATAGAAAATTATAAAAAATTTAGTATTTTAAAATCAGAGTAATTAATAAAAATATGACTGAAAATCAGCCGATATATTTGCCATTATGGACAATTAATTCTTCATCAATAAAAATATTCGGTCTGTTGAAAACGCAACCAATACGATTAGCAACATCAATTGTGCCACCAAGATTAATATTTCTCCCCAAACCAAGATATGCAGTCCCTGAACTTAATTCATCCTCGTAATATCCACCGGTAAGATTAGCTTTGTAATTAGTACCAATGCCGAATTCTCCAATTTGCTTTACTTCGTCACCATACTTAGCAAGGATTTTCATTAAACTTTTAACTTCGCTTCCTTCACCGGAAACATTAATAAGTAATCCATCTAAAAATTCAAATTTGATAGGATTTGTAATTAATCCGATACCTTCAATTGAACCATCAATATTAATCACTCCCGTTACCTTACGTGGTTCGGGAATAACAAATACTTTCCCTGAAGGAATAAATCCGGTATCTCCAATAGTTTTCAGGACACCTGTGTTAGCTGTTACAGGCATATTCTTAATCGGAATTGAAAGATTTGTACCTGATCGGGTTTCAATTCTTACTATTGATGTTTTCTCGAAATTTGTTTTGATACTTTCACTTATGTTGGTGATTTTTTCATGATCAATTCCAAGGCATCTCGACAACGCCTCTTCATCAATATTGGGAACAAGTCCGACCCTAACACCAAGATTTGAAACCTCATAGAGTGCTCTTGTATCATAGAAATTCATACCTGATGCGTTAATTACAACATCAACAGATTTCATTGATTCCCGCAGTATATCAGGTGGCTCTAATTCATAATGTTCTTTTGCTTTAAGCTCTAAGTAGAAGACTTCTTCGCAAATTTTCTTGGCAGAATCATGCAGGGATAATCCAAGCTCCTGCCTTTTGTCGTCTGCAATTATTAAAATTGATTCGTCTTCATACAATCCGATAAAATCTTTAAGCAAAGTATTAACTGCTCTTTTTAATTTTAAAGATGCCATATTGTTTATTCGGTTTTTAGAAATTCGTATTAAATTTGTATGCGAATATAAGGAAAATTATCATAATTAAATAATATTTTTATAAATTTTGTAATAATTCGTTACTAAAATTCATTTTTCACGATGAAATTGCTTCAGAATGTAAAATCTGACATTGAAATTTGTGATTTATAAATAGTTATGAATGTAAATATACTATAATACAATTCTGTGATATTTATTAATAATAAATTAATTATAGTCAATTTAAATAGTGATTATGAGATTTTTTCTCCATTTTTTGTTACGAGTTTACAAATAATAACAAAATATTTGGCAGTAAATAAGATTTTATTTAATTTTGCAAAATACATTTCAGCAATATTGCTGAAGCGTTATATTGTGGCATTAACGGAGAAATATAATGGATGTTGAGATATTATCACGATTGCAATTTGCCTTCACTATAATGTTTCATTATATATATCCACCGATGAGTATCGGACTTGGAGTAGTTCTGGTATTTATGGAGGGTATGTACCTCAAAACAAAAAATCCGATGTACGAAAAAATGACAAAATTCTGGGTAAAAATATTTGCTCTGATTTTTGCAATGGGTGTTGCAACCGGAATAGTCATGGAATTTGAGTTCGGTACAAATTGGGCTACATATTCCCGTTTTGTAGGTGATGTTTTTGGCAGCGCATTGGCTGCTGAAGGTATTTTTGCGTTCTTTTTAGAATCAGGATTTCTTGCAATTTTGTTATTCGGTTGGGATAAAGTTGGTCCAAAGATGCACTTTTTCTCGACCATTATGGTCGCAACCGGCGCCCACATGAGTGCAGTATGGATTGTTGTTGCTAACTCATGGATGCAAACGCCTACAGGTTATCATATTGTAGGTGAAGGGATAATGGCACGTGCAGAAATAACAGATTTCTGGGCGATGGTGTTTAATCCCTCCAGCATAGAGAGACTTAGCCATACAATTGGTGGAGCATGGATTTGCGGTGCATTTCTTGTGATGAGTGTCAGTGCCTATTATTTAATCAAAAAAAGGCACGTAGATTCTTCAAAATCAGCTTTTAAGATAGCACTTTTTTTTGCTGCATTTGCTTCTTTGTTGCAGCTTTTTACAGGGCATAGTAGTGCTGTTCAGGTTGCAGAGTATCAGCCTGCAAAACTTGCCGCTTTCGAAGGGCATTACAATACTGAACCAGGGGATTTATATCTTTTTGGCTGGGTCTTCGATGATGAGCAGAAAGTTGTTGGTGTGAAAGTTCCGGGAATGTTGTCATTCCTTGTTTATTTCGATGCTTCAAAGCCTGTAACCGGACTAAATGACTTTCCTCCGGAGGACAGACCACCTGTAAATCTTGTATTCCAGACATATCATATTATGATTGCTTTGGGAATGTTTTTTATAGCTTTTACATTAATCGGAGTATTTCTTTTGTGGCGTGGCAAATTGTTTGACACTGAATTATATCTGAAAATCGCTGTCGCATCAGTATTACTTCCGCATATTGCTAATCAGGTTGGTTGGATATCCGCAGAAGTCGGTAGGCAGCCTTGGATAGTATATGGACTGATGCGGACAAGTGAAGGATTATCAAAAGTAGTGTCAGCCGATAATGTATTATTTTCATTGATATTATTTACACTGATTTATGCACTGCTCTTGGTATTGTTTTTATTCCTTTTAAATGGAAAAATCAAACACGGACCGGAAGACTATTTGCAGAATGACAATTCCGATGAATCTGTTAAATCAATTTAAGCATAGGAGGCAAAAATGTACGAAGGTTTGGATTTAAACGCAACGTGGTTTATTTTAGTCGGTGTCTTGCTGACTGGTTATGCAATACTTGATGGTTTCGACCTTGGAGTTGGTGCATTGCATTTATTTGTAAAAGGTGATAAGAATCGCAGAATAATGATTAATTCCATCGGTCCTGTCTGGGATGGCAATGAAGTATGGCTTGTTACCGGTGGTGGTGCTTTATTTGCGGGATTCCCTGATGTTTATGCTACAGTATTTTCATCATTTTATCCGGCTATAATGCTAATACTTGTGGGCATAATATTCAGAGCAGTAGCAATAGAGTTCCGAAGTAAAAATGAGTCAGCAAAATGGCGACAAAGTTGGGATATAGCTTTCAGCGTATCAAGCATTTTGATTGCACTTTTATTTGGAGTAGCACTCGGTAATATTATACAGGGAATTCCGGTTAATGCAGAAAAAGAGGCTTATATTTCCTTTTTTAGCTTAGTTAATCCTTACGCAATACTTGTTGGTGTAACAACTGTTGCATTATTTATGATGCACGGAGCAATCTATGCCGTTATGAAAACCGAAGGCGAGCTTCAAGTTAAAGTGAGGTCGTGGGTGAATAATACAATCATTTTCTTTGTGATATGCTATGTTACTGTAACAATGGCAACATTGATTTATATTCCACACATGATTGATGTTTTCAAGGCACATCCTGAGTATTTTGCACTGGCAATTCTCAATATGCTCGCAGTAGCAAATATACCGAGAGAAATACATAAAGGGCGGGAGTTCATGGCATTTTTGTCATCATCATTCAGTATTGCTGCGTTGTTGGGATTGTTTGCACTCGGAATGTTCCCAAATATTGTTCCATCTACAATAGATACTGCTTATAATTTAACTGCTTATGCTCATTCATCATCACGAAAAACATTGGAAGTAATGATTACTATGGCACTAATAGGCATTCCGTTCGTACTTGCTTATACAACAAGTATTTATTGGGTATTTCGCGGGAAAGTCAAATTAGACAAAATGAGTTATTGAGATTTTTGGGCAGTTGCGAATATTTTATTTGAGCTTAGTAAGAATTATCTAAAGTAGGGTTTTCAGTTTTCTACTTTGCTTAGTTTGATAGATATACAACTGATATGAAATTTTGTCATCAGAATCAAATTTTTGTACTCACTTAATTCTAATTTCTGATATAAAAATACCTTTAAACTGATGCATAAAACATCTTTTTAAAGGTATTTTTTCTAATAATGAATTCGTCATAAAATATCTACGGAAAACCATTACAAAATCAAATCAGCTCGCCATATTTTTCAGGATAAGGGGGCAATGGCAGTGAATCCGGCACACCCATAAGAGGGAAATCTTTTCTAAGCGGGAAAATTGGTTCGCCTGAATCAGGATCAACATAATCTTCCGGCATATAAAATCTGCGAAGTCCAGGGTGTCCGTCGAAAATGATACCATACATATCGTAAGTTTCTCTCTCGTACCAGTTAGCTGCTTCCCAAACACCTGTTACAGTTGGGCAGTGTATGTCTTTCTCGCTTATTGGCACTTTAAGTCGTAATCTTGCTGAATGTTTGATAGAATAAAGAATATATACCACTTCAAAGCGGCTTTCTTTTTTCTTAAGCCAATCAATTGCTGTAACATCTATCAATAATTCAAATGAAGTATCAGGATTGTCTCTGACTAATAAAGCTGTTTCAACAATTTTGTCTTTCGGCACAATGACTGACAACTGGTCTCTATGCTCATAAATTTCATATTCAGAACAAACTTCGCCTATGACATTAAGTATAGTTTCTTTGTTAAGCGGCATAATATTTCCAAAATTATTCAATATTCAAAATTTAAAAATGCAAAAAATTTTTCATTTAATGAAATTTATTGTAAATTAACAATATATTTTTTGCCAATTTTTTAAAAACTAATGTAAAATTAATCTATTTTAAAATCATTATGACAAGAAAAATAATAATTTATTGCCTGTTAATATTATCTGCTTTCCTGATATTTTATTCATTATATGGAAACAATAGCTCATCGAATGAGGAAGCGCGTTTTGATTCACCCTATTCCAGTGTTCATACACATTTAGCATTTTTACAAAAAGATAATTACCAGCCTCAAATAGCAGCGAAATCACTTAATACAACAAGAGTTAGTCCTGAAATGGCTGATGATTTAGCAATTAAGTTGAAGAGAATATTCGACGGAAAAGGGCTTTTAGTAGTAATGGAAAGAATTCCAACTGACCCAAAATACTTTGATAGCTTAGCATCTGAACACAGATTTCAACTGTTTCCTGAACTACCTGACATCAATTTGGTTAAATATGGCGACAAATGGCTTTATTCGCTTGAAACTGTATCAAAAATTGATGAACTTTACAAATCAACTTATCCTATAGATACTTACACATATATAGATGCCTTACCTGCAATTTGGAAAAGCAGTTTCTTTGGAATTCAGATTTGGCAAATTGCAGGAATTATTCTGCTTGCAATATTTTGCTACGGATTATACTTCATATTTTACTGGATTTTCGGATATTTTTTGGTGAAATTTTCCTCACGCTTTTTCAAGAAGGAATTATACAGCCGATATATTTATCCTGTGTCCAAACCTTTCAGTATTTTTCTTATGTTCTGGGTATTTGGCGAGTCTGTCTCTCTATTAGGTTTACCTGTTAAAATATCTTACTCTATAGGATTAATCATCAGAGCGATTCAGCCGATTCTGATAACTATAATGATCTTCAGGCTCAGTGAGTTTGTAGTTGACTTATTCAGTTCATTTGCAGACAAAACCGAATCTACAATTGATAACCAACTTGTACCATTTTTAAGAAAAGGATTGAGGGTTGTAATTGTTATATTGGGTGTGCTTTATTTTTTCAATAGTATTGGCTTGGATATTACTCCGCTTATTGCAGGTGTATCAATTGGTGGTTTGGCTTTTGCACTTGCAGCTCAGGATACAGTCAAAAACTTGTTTGGCTCTCTTACAATATTTACTGACCAGCCTTTTGCAATTGGTGACTGGATTGTTTCAGATGGTGCTGAAGGTACTGTTGAGGAAGTAGGGATACGCTCAACACGCATCCGAACATTCTACAACTCATTAATTTCTATACCAAATGGCAAGCTTGCAGATGCTAAAATTGACAATATGGGGCGTCGGCAATATCGCAGATATGTCAGCAAACTATCAGTAACTTATGATACACCTCCGGAGCTTATTGACGCTTTTGTTCTTGGCTTGAGAAAGATTGTAGCCGAACATCCAGACACACGCAAAGATTTCCATCAGATTCATCTTAATGATTTTGCTGATTCTTCTATTCAGGTACTATTTTATATCTTTTTTGATGTACCGGATTGGTCCGCCGAACTAAAAGCCAGACATGAAGTAATTTCAGAGGTTATTAAGCTTGCAGCTTATCTCAATATCAGATTTTCCTTTCCTACACAAACAGTTCATGTTGAAGATTTTCCGGATAAGCAGAGCAAAACACCAATTTATCAGATAGATAGCATATCTTCAAAAAAACTTATAGATAGTTATCAGCCATTTTCAAAGTAATTTATGATTTGAATTGATTTTGAAAGAGATAGGCTTGGTTTCAATTTCGAATAGTTATATATTGTCAGTTGTTACAATTTTGTAAATGATATTCTTGTAACAACTGACATAAAAAAAATATTAAAGCAATTTTGACAGACTATCAAGAATTACAGGTTCAACACTTAGATATGCTTCAGCATATTTAACACCATTGAGACCTCCTAAATAGCGTGCTCTAGCAACAAGTTCTTCCATAAATTCGGGTGAAGCAAGTCTTGTGCGGGGTTCGTTTTCATATTTACCGGGTACAAATACCTGAGAAGAGAATGCTTCAATAGCCTGAATTTTTATATGATGAACATCGCTAATGTCAACAAAGAAATCCGGCGGCTTTGGAAACTGGTATGCCTGCATATATGAAAATATTCTGCGTGTTCGATATGTTTCCTGCAGGATTCCATTATCTTTCGTCTCAAATTTCCTAAGTCCACATTTGAAAAGAGCATCCCGAACCAAATAATGAGTGTTTTCATGGTCGGGATGCCTCTCAAACCAAGGGTGCATCAATATCATTCTCGGGCGGTACTTTCTTACAACGCTTACGATTTTATATATACTTTCTTCATCATTTCTGATGAAGCCGTCACGCATTTCAAGATTAATTCTATCACTGACTCCGAGAATTTTTGCTGCTGCCTGAGCTTCTTCTTCTCGTAATTCGGGATTACCACGTGTTCCCATTTCGCCGCGTGTTAAGTCAACAAGGACGACTTTTTTACCTTCCTTTGTCAACTTCGCAATTGTGCCGCCACAACATAATTCAGCATCATCGGGGTGTGCCCCTATGACCATACAATCGTAATTACCCTCAAACTGATCTGTCATTTTTAAACCAATACTCCGATTAGAATACCGATTGAATAAAGAACACCAAACATCAAATTATGCTGAGCGGTGCGCACATCGCCAATCATAATTTCTTCTGGTTTATTTTCGTCAGCTTTGGAAATAAATTTAACATTATCAATTGCTGGCTTGATTGAGATAAGAACAATCAGCGTCCAAGGAGTCAGAAATCCGAGAGCTACCATGATTACAACACTTGCAAAAGCTCCAAAAATAAGAAAATAATATTCTCCGACTGATGCTTTTACACCCAAAAGTGTAGCCATTGTTGAAACTTTAGCTTGTCTGTCATGTTTAATATCTCTGATATTATTTGCAGTTAGTATTGCTACTGTCAGAAGACCAATCGGAATGCTGACAAAGAATGTATTATAATCAAGATTGCCTGTAAGTGCAGTGTTTGTACCTAATACCATCATCGGACCAAACATCAGAAATACGAATATATCGCCTAAAGCATAATACTTATACGCCACATTGAAACCTGTATATAGTAAACCTCCGAGAAGACCAATTATACCAATTACGAATATTGGCAAGCCATGATAATAAACAAGTATCATACCAAGGGCAAAACCAATAGCAAACATTAAAAGACCGCCATTTAGAACCGCTTTAGGACTTAGAAGCCCTTCGACTATGATTCTGCTCGAACCATAGCTTTCATCTATATCAACACCTTTTTTGTAATCAAAATAATCATTTACCATATTCGAACCGGCATGAAAAAGTACACCTGCTATCAATATTACAGGTACCAATTCCCAGTAAACAGTTCCCGTACTTGCCGCAAGAGTCCACATAATACCAACAAGCATCGGGACAACTGATGCAGGAAATGAAAATGTACGAGCCGCTTGAATCCACAGACTTAGCTGACTGCGTTCAGAAGTAGCAATTGCTGATGACATATATATTCCTTAAATTAGTTATAAAATCAACTGAAAATTATTTAACTACTTATTTTTTCATTTATTGTTTCTTAAGTGCAAGTTGATGATTTCTAAAAGTATTTTGACTGAATAATTGTTGGATTCATAAATGGTAATCAATATATTAAGAAAATTTTTTTCTATAAATTCATAAAAAATTAAATCAATATTATCAGCAAAATTCGTCAAGTAAATTTTATAATAATTTTGTATGAAAATGGATAATTTTTGGAATAACAGGTATTCGGAATCAGATTTTGCTTACGGCAAGGAGCCGAATGAATATTTTAAATCAAAAATTGACTCTCTTGAGCAGGGAAAAGTTTTACTTCCAGCTGAAGGTGAAGGAAGAAATGCCGTTTATGCCGCTTTAAAAGGTTGGGAAGCTACTGCATTCGACATGAGTAAAACCGGAAGACAAAAAGCCCTTCAGCTTGCTTCAGAATCGGCTGTTGAAATTGAATATTTAATTAGCGATGCATCAGAGTTTTCAACTGATAATAAGTATGATGCAATTGGCTTTGTATTTTCTCATTTCGGAAAAGTACAGAATAATAAAATTTATCCAAAACTTGCTAATATGGTTAAATTTGGTGGTCATCTGATTTTTGAATGTTTCTCAATCAAACAAATAGAATATTCTGATATATCCGGCGGACCAAGGGATATTGAAATGCTTTTTACAACAGGAGATATTTTACAATTATTTCCTGATTTTGAAATAATAGACCTTGCTGAAAGAGAGAAAAATCTCAATGAAGGTAAATATCACGTTGGTAAAGCTATAGTAATAAACTTTTTTGGAAGAAAGAAATGATGTACCCACCGGCATTTAATAATTGTATCATGTTAGTTTCGCTTATACCTTTTCATTTTATAATTCTTATATCATTTGAGTGGAATTAAAAAATTATGTTCCAAAATTAATTTAGAAATAAAGCTACATTTACCTCCTTGTAAACCTGATACGGCGTCCACCCATAATACTTCTCCCATAGCGGGTCTATCGCTAATTGAAAATTAAGAATTGACAATTGACAATTACCGATGGTATAATTCGCTATATTATCTTGCCTATTCATTGTCAATTTTCCATTATCAATTTTCAATTTGTAAATGCCCTGCCTTGTAACTCCCAAAGTATCGAGCAACGTTTCACCAAATGATTTATATTTTGTATATCTAATCATTGTATTTACCAAATCAGTCAATCCAAGGTTTATAATGGTTAGTTATAACATTCTTTTTTAAAAAGGGCCAAACAAAAGATAATCTATCTTGGCTAGTAACTTTTAAATTATTGTCAATTAAATGTTCATATTCTATTCTACATAGTTTATTATTTTGATATATTTTTTTTTCAGATACTTCTGTAGATAAGAAGTTTAAGAAATATACTTTATCATCGGCTACTTCATTATCTTTTATTTCAATATCCTCTTCCCAACTGTTCCCAAATAAAATATTATACATTTCAAAGGATTTTTGCTTTGATTTTTTTTGCCCGAAATAGATTGATAAAGGGCAGTGTATATTTTTTTTTGAAATTAATTTTATGTGAATACGAAAACCATTTTTATTCATCTTGATTAAATATGTTGATAAACTTAGATTTAAATCATCATCATTTATAAGTGTTAATAATTTTAATAATTCAAATTGTTTAGAACTTAACAACGTTTCTAATTCAATCAACAGCTGTTTGAAATCCATAATTATTTTTTCCATAAATCCCAATGCCCTCCTCCTTGTTTTCTAAGCCACTGGTTAAAAGGTTTTAGCCATTCCGGAACATTTTTCAAATGTTTTTTATGAGCACCCCAAGCTATTCTAAGATATTCTTCGCCTTGATGGTAACCTGAGCCAATTCTTAACCAATTGCCTTTATTTAAATTAAATAATTTTGATACTAATGATTTACCTATGCCACCACTTACAGAAGCATAAGAAGCCATTTCAAAAGTATTATCATCAATTTTCCCCGTAATATTGCTTATATTAAATTTAAATTCTTCTCCCTCGCTAGTTTCAGCAAATTGAATATTTCCAATTGTCCATAGTGCTGCAATTCCGCTTCCATTCATATCCGACCAGTTTTTTCCATCAGGTAACAAATTACTTCTGTTTGCAAGAATATTCCAATCAGTTTTCCCAGATTTATCTGTTGCAAGCTTTAATACTTTTTCATTTACATAATATCTATCATTCTTAGTACTCTCGTCATTGTCGTTATAAAGAACATCACCAGAAGCATTTTCGAATATCTTCATCCCATCCCAATCCTTCGCCCATATAGGATTATTCATACAATACTGATACGGCGTCCACCCAAAATATTTCTCCCATAGAGGGTCTATAGAATTAAACCGCCCTGTTTCGTAGTCGTATTTTCTTACCCCGTGGTCACCAAGATTATTCTCTACATCTTTCTCTTTACCGATATAGCCCTGCCTTGTAACTCCCAAAGTATCGAGAGTTGTCTCACCAAATGCCGCATACTTTAATAATTGACAATTAAGAATTGATAATTGACAATTACCGATGGTATAGTTCTCAATATTTTCCTGCCTATTCATTGTCAGTTTTTCATTATCAATTGTCAATTTTTGAATGCCCTGCCTTGTAACTCCCAAAGTATCGAGAGTTGTCTCACCAAAAGCTTCGTATTGTTTGAAGTTTAGTAGCGTTCCGTTTTCTTTCATAGTAAATCGTAAAGAACCAAGATAATCATAAAATTTATACTGCTTCTGCCAATTTCCGTCCACGTATTGATGAAATTGCATTATTTTGTCTCAATTTCACAACTAGATTTTAATTTTTGTTGAAAGGTACTGATAATTTTAAGACCATAATATGTTTGAAAATATTTACTCACTACCTTTAAATTAGCTAAATAGATATCTTCCTGAATCTCATTATTATAATCCCATATATCATAATCTCTCATTATTTTGTTAATAGCTTGTGCTCTTTCAAATGATTCATTCTTTATTATTTCAATAAGTTCAATAACATAGATACTATCAATTTTTATATTTGAAGAGAGAGAATTTAACCATGGGCGACTTAATCCTTTCATCATTTCAAAACTTAACTCAATATCGTTTGATATAAATAAACTTGAACTATCTTTAGCAAAAGGGATTTGTAAAAATAAGTTATTCAAATTAAAACTGTTTGTTATTGGGATAAAAGACAGTAATTCAAAATCAATATCATCATTTAAATGAGTAGGCATTTTAAACTTAGCCCTTATTCTTTTTTGGGTATTAGGTTCAATTTGCCATAGTTTTGGGAAAAAATCATAAATTGGACCTGGTGCTTTATCTATCATAGTATTTAAGGATGAATCTAAGGGTGAAATTATAAAGTAATTAACAATATAATTAGAAAGAGGAAATCCACTTGTTAAAGAACCATCTTTTTCGAATACACCATCCATTTCCCATTGAGAAATAGGTATCCAAAAAGTATCAATTGGACTTTGATTCTTTATTAATATTTCCATAAATATCAAACTATCCGTGGATGATGCTTTTGAAGAAATAATGATATTATCAATACTAAAAGATACATAAGTATTTTTTTCTTTAATCGGTTCCTTATTACAGGATATTAAGATTAAAAATAATAGGATTGGTTGAATCTTCTTATTTAGTTGCATTTTCTTCTGCCCTTTCAATTTGTTGTTTCAAAGGTGTATTATGATCTTTACCATTTTCATCATAATTATGAGCAGCAGGTTTGTTTAAATAATAGAACAAAGCGTGACCAAATAACTCATGTGCTGTTATAGCTCCCTTTTTATTATTATTCTCATTGATTAATTTATTAGGTAAAATTACCTGAACATTATTATTTGTAGAAAATTCTTTGACTTTTGGGTCATTTGGAGCATTTGGCAAAAGTGTTATTCCATTAGTCCAAGAATTTACACCAAAGGTCTTGTCTTGTGTTTGATTATTCTCATCCTTCGATTTAAAACTTTGCTGTTCATGTACTTCTATAGTATTCTTATTATTTACCAAATATTGTAAAGCAGCATAGTTGGACATTTTTTCACCTGTTATTAAAGGGGCTACTTTTAAATTAAGTACAACTGTCCCGTTATCTGAAAAACTAATATGACCTCTATATTTACTTTCAACACTATTTAATATATTCGTTCTAGAAGCGGCATCGGCAGCAATGACAACTCGCCCATCCCAGTCCTTCGCCCAGATAGGATTATTCATACAATACTGATATGGCGTCCACCCAAAATATTTCTCCCATAGAGGGTCTATCGAATTAAACCGCCCTGTTTCGTAATCATACTTTCTTACTCCATGGTCACCCAAACCATTCTCTACATCTTTTTCTTTGCCGATGTAACCTTGTCTTGCAAAACCTAAGGTGTCTAAGAGCGTTTCACCATAAGTTGCGTATTGATTGAAATTCAGTAGTGTTCCGTCTGCTTTCATAGTAAATCGTAAAGAACCAAGATAATCATAAAATTTAAACTGCTTCTGCCAATTCCCGTCCACGTATCTGTAAGTAATCCTTGGCGCCATCTCATTGCCATAGACATTGTATTCCGCAGGGTAGAATTACAAATTTTCGGAGGCAATTAGTTTTTCAATTTTTGATGTAACTTTATGAAATGTAATATTGTTAATAATACTAAATTTTTTAACAATTCTACTTTTGCTTACAGTAAATAATTTAGCCGTTTTGATTACAGAATCTTCCGGTAATATGCCAAATTCGAGGTCTTGGTCATTAAATGCAACTGAATATTCATCTGAAAAAGTTTTACTTGTTATTGCCGCAACGACAACATCTTCGCTTTCGTTATTGAATTTATTGTTGCTAATAACAAGAACCGGACGCTTTTTGATTGCAGTTAAATCTGAATATGGAAAAGGTACTAAAACTATTTCACGTTGATTATAAATCATTCCAAAAATCTCCGGAAACTTGCCATTCCTTCAGTTCATTAATAGAAAATTCAGACAAATCTTCAGTATAATTACCAAGATATAATCCGTACCTGCTTTCATACATCAAATCAATTACATCATTCAACTTTCTAAGCAACTCTTGATTTTTAAGAATTTTATTCTCTGTTATCAAAGAATTATATTCCTTTACCGGTATTGCGATCGTTTCCATAACTCTGTTCCAACAACTAAAAAATATAATGAAGTTTAAGTAAATAAAATATTATTAAATATTCGGCGAATTAAATCTACCCGTCTCATAATCATACATCCAACTCCGCCTGCACTGAGCGTAGTCGAAGTGTGGTCACCAAGATTATTCTCTACATCCTTTTCTTTGCCGATATAGCCCTGCCTTGTAACTCCCAAAGTATCAAGAGTTGTCTCACCAAAAGCCGTATATTTAAGAATACTTAAGGAAGTTTCAACTTACGATTTGACCATTTAACCACAACTCTGATTCACTTAAGTCTAATTCATCATCCCATTCAATACCATAGCCTCCCACAGATACTTTTAAATTCTTGAAATAACTAAAATTCTTAAGTTTGGTGAAATTAGAATCATTTAATAAATTCTTAAAATCATATTGCTTTATTTGATTGCTTTCAAAAACAATCTCAATTATATATGGCCTTTTTACAGTAACTTCTAATATTTTTGGGTAATTTTTCATCGTTATTTGAGTCCGGGAAGTTTTTGAAAATTCTGCTTATTCCACATCTCAAGTAATTCAACCTGATACTTCTGCCCCCATTCCTGAACTAATTTAAAAGCTCTTGGAGGCAAATCACCTTCAATCAATTCTAAAGTAGTAATATCAACTAATGCGTTAAACTCACCATAAATAGCATGAATATGGGGAGGATTGTGGTCTCGAAAGAACATTTTGATTATAATTCCATAAAAAGTAGATACTATTGGCATTTCAGATATTCCAAATACTAAAAAACATAATTATAAAGACAAAAACCAAATATATTTATTTTATTGAATTTATGTCGAATTAAACCTACCCGTCTCGTAATCATACTTTCTTACATAACCTGCACTGAGCGTAGTCGAAGTGTGATCACCCAGACCATTCTCTACATCTATCTCTTTACCGATATAGCCCTGCCGTGTAACTCCCAAAGTATCGAGAGTAGTCTCACCAAATGCCGCATATTGTTTGAAGTTTAGAATTTGATTAATAATATTATTCATTAAAAACTTTATCAATTAATTAGTTTTAACACCTATTCCAAATTTGAAGTCATGAAATGATATTGAATTATAAAATTCGTATCTATCTTGATCAATTTTTTCCCAAGAGATACTATCAAGTTTAAGCTCATAGTATATACCTTTGAAATTAGAATACAATTTCAACAAATTATTTTTGCTTAGTGTAGTAAAAACAGTATCAGTAGTGACATCTATCTTATTAGAAATTTGTAAAACAGAATTTGATTTCTTTAGAAAGTCATTTGTATTTTGCTTTTTGTTAACCCAAAGTATAGCAAATCCCATTAGTTCTTGATTGATTACTTTACATCCAATAATACTAAATCCAGGCTTATAAAACTCAATTTCTTCATCAAAAACATAGCTTTGAAATTCTATCTCCAATTCTGAATTTCTAAAATAGTGGTCTGATTTATCATGAGTATACATAAAATTGCAATAACTACTCCAGTAAGGTCTTAGCACCTTGGATTTAAAATTCAGTGTGTAAGAATGTGATCCCTCAAACTTGTTAATTATCTTTATCGGAATTTTGAACTCTTCCTTTGGTAATATAGGTTTTTCTTGAATTTTTATAATTTGTTTACTGTCACAAGATATAATTAGAACTATAATAATTATCAATTTTAATATCAACTTTAGTTTATAATTCATTTTGAAACTCCAATTATTCTTTCTCCTTCTTTTTGCATTATATTAACGACTTCTTCGGCTGTGATTTTTTTGTCTTTCAATCCAATAATTAGATTATCATTGCCATGTAAATAATAGAAAAAATCGCCAGTTTTCAAATTTTCAATCATTTTTTCTTTACTTATATAACCAGCAGTTAACCCTGCACTCCATGCTCCGAATTCTTTTAATCCCATATTATGAACTATCTCATGAAGTGCAGTACCTTCTAATTTATTAAATGCGCCTTCCTTTTTTAAATCATATTCAGTTAAATTTCCACCTACTTCACCCTTACCATAAATATCGGTTGGTAGTTCTTTCTGCAATGCGAATAAATTATTCTTTTCTACAAATTCCGCAATAGCAGGTGCATTTGTTTTCCATTTTTCGTAAAATTCGTGGTTGATTTTTTGAGCTAAATAACCATTTGAATTTCTTTCTATCGTTCCGGTATGTCTATGTTTCTCCTCAGAAATCTCCTTCACCCATTTTCCGTTATCATCGTAATTTGAAATCGGATTATTCATACAATACTGATATGGACTCCATCCAAAATATTTCTCCCACAGCGGATCTATCGCTAATTGACAATTTACAATTGAAAATTGACAATTATTTGATATAATAAGCACTGTATTTTTATCTGTTTTCATTTTCAATTGTCAATTATCAATTGTCAATTTTTGAATGCCCTGCCTTGTAACTCCCAAAGTATCGAGAGTAGTTTCGCCAAATGCTGCATATTGTTTGTAGTTCAAGAGTGTTCCGTCTGCTTTCATAGTAAATCGTTTAATCTGAAATATTATAAGTTGAACTTGTTACATTATATTGCTTACTATAATATTTAACTATATTATTTTTATCATCAAACAAAATATATAATTCAATCATATTCATTTTAATTTCATTATTAAGGTTGGGAGAGACTAATAGACTAATTAAATTGCTTTCAATAATTCCAATATCAATAATATACAGACTTTTATTTTTCGACTGTTTTTCTGGAAGACTTTTACTTATATTAAGGTACTGAGATTTATAAGTATAAATCAACTGATAATTCTTATACATATCAAAAAGTTTTTCATTACTGTAATCAGAATAAAAATATTTATACATATATAATGAAACAAAAGGAATATATGTGCTATCTTTTACAAAAAATGATTCTGTAAAACCATAATTTGCTCCCAAATAATGAATGTACAACGAATCAGTTTTTAGAATATTAAGGCTTTTTTGAATTTTGACATCCAAATTGTCAACTTTAATAATCCTTTCAGATGATTCACATTTATAAGAAAATATGATAAGGATAAATATAATCATGACTTTCATAAGTTATTTTTTCTCTAAATTTTGATTATTAATTAACTGATTAATATCGTCCTGATTTGGCATATCTGTACCTGGGACATAATTTCCAATACCACTTGGTGCATTATCTTTGTTAAAAAAGAATGTATGAAACATTTCGTGAATTGTTCTTCTATTATTATTAAAAGGTTTGTTCATTATAATATCTGACTGATCTAAAGTAACGCCCACAGTAGTTTGTCCATTATTTGGATTAAAATTTCTTTTGTTATTATTATGATCAGTCCAATTAAATTCATCTTGTACAGAATATGTATTGCCTATACTAGTACCCATAAAGCTAAAATCTTCTTTAAAATTAAATGCACCTGATGATGAAATATTTGGTACAGCAGTTAAATCAAATTTAACATCATAGTCTTTATACTCACCATCAGAAACTTTGTAATTTTGAGTGTTTAAGAAGGAATTTGCATTTTGGATATCTGTGGCATCTGTATACATTGTATTGTAAACATACACCGCTGTAACTGTAACAGTTTTACTGACATCATCAACAATTTTAACCGCATCCCTTCCATCCCAATCCTTCGCCCAAATCGGATTATTCATACAATACTGATACGGCGTCCATCCATAATACTTCTCCCACAGTGGGTCTATCGAATTAAACCGCCCTGTCTCGTAGTCATACTTGCGGACACCATGGTCACCGAGATTATTCTCTACATCTTTCTCCTTACCGATATAGCCCTGCCTTGTAACTCCCAAAGTATCGAGAGTTGTCCCACCAAAAGCCGCATATTGCTTGAAGTTCAGTAGT